>NZ_JBIBCI010000026.1:0-58831 GCF_042901085.1 Streptomyces sp. NPDC012794 | reverse complement strand
CCCCCCCCCCCCCCCCCCCCCCCCCCCCCCCCCCCCCCCCCCCCCCCCCCCCCCCCCCCCCCCCCCCCCCCCCCCCCCCCCCCCCCCCCCCCCCCGACCCACCCGAAGCCACCCCACCGCACCCCGCCCGACAGGGCAACCACCCACCCCAACCCCCGCCCCACAGGGCAACCGCCCGGCAGGGCACCACCCTCCACCCCGGAGCCGTCCGCAGGGCAGCCACCCCACCCCCGAACCGCCCGGCCAGGGCAAGGGCCCGGCCGGGGCAGCGGCGAGCGCCCCGTAGAGTACGGGCAGGCAGCCGTACGGAACGGGGGGCGGAGCCGCCGGATGACCACGACGACACCACGGACCGAGGTCCTGGGCGACCCCGAGCAGCCGCCGGCACCGACACCGCCGCCCCGCCGCCACCCCGCCCGGGTCGTCAGCGCCATCCTCTGCGCCCTCCTCGGCACCGCCCTCCTCGCCGGCGCCGCCACCACCGCCTGGCGCGACCACCGCGCCTCGCACCGCCCCCTGCCCCCCGACGCCGCCTACCGCCAGGCCGCCTCGCTGTGGCGGTCGGCCCCCGTGGACGGCCTCCTGCCCCCCGTGCTGGACGCCCCCGGATCCGGCCCCGGCGGCGCCGACCGCAGCTGGACCCGGATCGCCCTCGCACCGGACGCCGACTGCGCGGCCGTCCTGCCCGCCGACTGGCGGGCCGCTCTCGCCGCCACCGGCTGCACCCGCGTGCTCCGCGCCACCTACACCGACGCCACCCGCAGTTCCCTCGTCACCGTAGGCCTGGTCTTCACCCCCGCCGACGCCACCGCCATGGACGGCCTCCGGGGCCGGCTGACCGTCCCGCCCGCCTACGAGTACGCCGACGCGCGCCGCGCCGCCTGGACCGCGACGGTCTCCGCCGAGGCCCCGGCCGTCGTCTACGCCGTCTCCGCCTTCGCCGACGGCCGCACCGTCGACGCGCCGGTCCCCGCCGAGGAGGCGGCCCGGTCCGGCGCCACCGGGACCGTCGCCGAGGCCGGACTCGGCCACACGGCGAAGGCCGCCGCCGACCGGGCCGCACAGGCCCTCACCGGCCTCGCCGCCTCCTCCTCCGGCCCCCTCTCCGGCCCCGCCCCGGCCCCCGCCTCGACCACGGCCCCCGTCCCGCCCCCGCCGACGAAGGGGTCCGCCCGATGAAACCGGCCCCCCTGCGCACGGCGGCCGCCGCCGCCCTCGCGGCCGCCCTCCTCGCCGGGTCCGCCGCCCACCCCGCCGCCGCCGACACCATCCGCGACCGCCAGTGGGGCCTGCTCGCCCTGCGCGCCGAGGAGGCATGGGGCACCACCCAGGGCGACGGGGTCACCGTCGCCGTCCTCGACACCGGCGTGGACGCCACCCACCCCGACCTCGCCGGCCAGGTCCTCGAGGGCACCGACCTCGTCGGCATGGGCGCCGGTCGCGGCGACCGCGCCTGGGCCCGCCACGGCACGGCGATGGCCGGCATCATCGCGGGCCGGGGCCACGGCCCCGACCGCTCGCAAGGGGTCCTCGGGATCGCGCCCCACGCGAAGATCCTGCCCGTCCGCGTGATCCTCGAAGAGGGCGACCCGGGCCGGGCCAAGGCCCGCGACAGCAAGGCCGGCGCCCTCGCCGAAGGCATCCGCTGGGCCGCCGACCACGGCGCCGACGTGATCAACCTCTCGCTGGGCGACGACAGCGACTCCGCGCACCACGAGGCCGCCGAGGACGAGGCCGTGCGGTACGCCCTCGGCAAGGGCGTGGTCGTCGTCGCCTCCGCGGGCAACGGCGGCGAACGCGGCGACCACACCTCCTACCCCGCCGCCTACCCCGGAGTCATCGCCGTCGCTGCCGTGGACCGCCAGGGCCGCAAGGCACCCTTCTCCACCCGCCACTGGTACGCCACCGTCAGCGCCCCCGGCGTCGACGTGGTCATCGCCGACCCGGACCGCTCCTACTACGAGGGCTGGGGCACCAGCGCCGCCGCGGCCTTCGTCTCCGGCGCCGTGGCCCTCGTCAGGGCCGCCCATCCGGGCCTGTCCCCGGCGCAGGTCAAGAAGCTGCTGGAGGACACCGCCGCCGACCGCCCGGCCGGCGGCCACGACGACGCCCGGGGCCACGGCACGGTCGACCCCGTCGCCGCGCTCCAGGCCGGCGCCGCGCTGCGCCCCGAGGCGCCCGTCCCCGCCGCCGTCCCGGCCGGGCGGCGGTACTTCGGTCCGGGCCCCGAACCGGTCCGGCCGTCCGGGCGCCGGACGGTGCCCGGTGTGCCGGCGGCGGCGGCCGGGGGAGCGGCCCTGCTGGTGCTGGCCGCCGTACTGGCCCGGCGCCCGCGCGCCGCACGGCGGGATAGAGTCGCGTAACTGTGGCGACCAAGAACATTCCAGACCCCGGTTTCTCCGACGACGACGGCACCGCCGACCCCCGGCTCAGCGCCGCCCTGGCCGCCTGGGCGGCCGACCGGGCGGCCGAACCGCGGCTGCTGGCGGCGCTGAAGGACGCCCGGCTGCTGGTGCCCGTCGTGGCGATGCTCGGCGAGGTCGAGACCGACCCGGAGACCGGCCTCAAGCGCGAGAAGACCAGCGACATGGCCGTGCCCACCCTGACGGCGGGGAACCGCCGGGCGCTGCCCGCCTTCACCTCGATCGCCTCGCTGGCCCTGTGGGACCCGGCGGCCCGACCGGTGGCGGTCCCGCTGCACCAGGCGCTCGCCGCCGCCGCGCACGAGAAGGCCGACACGGTCGTCATCGACCTGGCCGGCCCCGTCCCGTACCAGCTGACGGGCCCGGCCCTGCTCGCGCTCGCCGAGGGCCGCACGGACGCCGACCCGCTGGCCGACCCGGCCGTGCGCGAGGCCGTACGCGCGGCCGTGGCCGCCGAGCCCGCCGTGCTCCGCGCCCACCTGGGGCGGGGCGGCGCCGACGCCGACGGCACCCTGGCCGTCGTGCTCTCGGCCGACGCCGAGCCCGCCCCGGCGGCCCGTCGCGTGGCGGAAGCGCTGGCGGCGGACGAGACCCTGCGCGGCCGGCTCGTACGCGGCCTGGACCTGGCCCTGCTCCCGGCCGCCGGCCCGGTCCCGCCGGGGGAGCCGCTCTTCGCGCGCTGAGGTTCACCCGCCCGGATCCGGTACGCCGAAGGGCCGCCGCGACGTGTCGCGGCGGCCCTTCGGCGTACGGAAGCGGAACGTGCGGGAGGGCGGTCAGGCGTAGACCGGGCCCGTGAACTTCTCGCCCGGGCCCTGGCCCGGCTCGTCCTGCACGATCGAGGCCTCGCGGAAGGCCAGCTGGAGCGACTTCAGGCCGTCGCGCAGCGGGGCCGCGTGGAAGGAGCTGATCTCGGTGGCGCTGGCGGTGACCAGGCCGGCCAGGGCGGTGATCAGCTTGCGGGCCTCGTCGAGGTCCTTGTGCTCGGAGTCCGGCTTGTCCAGGCCCAGGTTGACCGCCGCGGCGCTCAGCAGGTGGACGGCCACCGTGGTGATGACCTCGACGGCCGGGACGTCCGCGATGTCGCGGGTCATCTCGTCGTAGTCGGGAGGGGTGGAATCGGAGGGCGTCGCGTCAGTCATGCGCTCCACGATAGGTCGTGCGGCGGCCTTGCAATGCGTGGGGTAGTATGGAGCTCGACCGGCCGGACACATGCGTGCCCGGCCCACAAGTGGAGGCTCCGATCTCCCACCCGACCACCCTCCGGGGAGGCGGGTCATCCGGTCAGACGGTATCCATCGTTCCGTACGGACGATGGAAAGCCGTCGATATGCGCCCCGCGGTTCGCACGCGGCGGTGCTCCGGTTGTTTTGGAGCCCCTGCCTGTGCCCGGCGGGGCATTTTTCATTCTCCGCCGCGGTGAGGTCTGACGACAAAAGACGTCAGCGGTTGTCTGCCAGGCAACCGTGTGGTGCTACCGAGGAGGATCCATCAGCACCGAGCCCCGCATCAACGATCGGATTCGAGTCCCTGAGGTGCGACTCGTCGGTCCCAGCGGCGAACAGGTGGGCATCGTCCCGCTTGCGAAGGCGCTTGAGCTCGCACAGGAATACGACCTGGACCTGGTCGAGGTCGCGGCTTCCGCGCGCCCGCCGGTCTGCAAGCTCATGGACTACGGCAAGTTCAAGTACGAGTCGGCCATGAAGGCCCGTGAGGCGCGCAAGAACCAGGCGCACACGGTCATCAAGGAGATGAAGCTCCGGCCGAAGATCGACCCGCACGACTATGACACCAAGAAGGGTCACGTCGTTCGGTTCCTCAAGCAGGGCGACAAGGTCAAGATCACGATCATGTTCCGTGGTCGCGAGCAGTCCCGGCCGGAGCTCGGCTACCGACTGCTGCAGCGTCTCGCCTCCGACGTCGAGGACCTCGGCTTCATCGAGTCGAACCCGAAGCAGGACGGCCGAAACATGATCATGGTTCTCGGTCCGCACAAGAAGAAGACCGAGGCGATGGCCGAAGCCCGCGAGGCGCAGGCCGCGCGCAAGGCCGAGCGCCAGGGCGTCGCCGCCGAGGCCGCTCCGGCCGAGGAGGAGGCCCCGGAGGCCGCCGCCGAGGCCGAGGTCGAGGCCGACGGCTCCGCCGAGGCGAACGCCGAGGCCTGATCCCGGACAGCCCGTCCCGGATCACCCAACAACATGACGCTCCCGCGTGCCGGTCCCGCCGGACCGGCGGGGGCGCCACCGACGAGGAGATAACGGCGCCATGCCGAAGAACAAGACGCACAGCGGTACCAAGAAGCGCTTCAAGGTCACCGGCTCCGGCAAGGTGCTCCGCGAGCGCGCCGGCAAGCGCCACCTGCTCGAGCACAAGTCGTCCCGCATCACCCGTCGCCTGACCGGCAACGCGGAGATGGCTCCCGGCGACGCCGCGAAGATCAAGAAGCTTCTCGGCATCTGATGTCCTCCGCTCCCCCCGAGGGAGCGGGACGTCAGGACCGGGACCCCATCGAATTTCGGGCCGTGTGAAGACAACCACGGCCCCGCTACAAGGAGTAAAAAGTGGCACGCGTCAAGCGGGCAGTAAACGCCCACAAGAAGCGCCGGGCGATCCTCGAGGCGGCCTCCGGCTACCGCGGTCAGCGTTCGCGCCTGTACCGCAAGGCCAAGGAGCAGGTCACCCACTCGCTGGTCTACAACTTCAACGACCGCAAGAAGCGCAAGGGCGACTTCCGTCAGCTGTGGATCCAGCGCATCAACGCCGCTGCCCGCCAGAACGGCATGACGTACAACCGCCTCATCCAGGGTCTGAAGGCCGCCAACATCGAGGTGGACCGCAAGATCCTCGCCGAGCTGGCCGTCAACGACGCCAACGCGTTCGCCGCGCTGGTCGAGGTCGCGCAGAAGGCCCTCCCGGCCGACGTGAACGCGCCCAAGGCCGCTGCCTAAGGCGCCTGGCCGGCCCGCTCCACGCGACCGGCACCCCACGGACCCGCAGGCTTCCCGCCTGCGGGTCCGTGTGCTTTCGCCCCGCCCCGCAGAACCCGAGAGAGAACCGCAGACACCATGGGTCACCCCACCGAGCTGATCTCCCCCCGATCCCCGCGGGTGGCCGCCGCCCGCCGGCTGGCGCGGCGCAACTTCCGCACCAAGGAGCGCCGGTTCATCGCCGAGGGCCCGCAGGCCGTCCGGGAGGCCGTCGAGCACCGCGGGGCCCAGGGCGCGACCCTGATGGAGCTGTTCGCCACCGTCGAGGCCGCCGAGCGCTACGCCGACATCGTCGAGGCCGCGCTGCTCGCCGGGGCCCGGGTGCACTACGCCTCCGACGAGGTGCTCGCCGAGGTCTCCCAGACCGTGACCCCGCAGGGCCTGGTCGGCGTCTGCCACTTCCTGGACTCCCCCTTCGAGGAGATCCTCAAGGCCGGGCCCAGGCTGGTCGCCGTCCTCGCCCACGTCCGCGACCCCGGGAACGCCGGCACCGTGCTGCGCTGCGCGGACGCCGCCGGCGCCGACGCGGTGGTGCTGACCGACGCCTCCGTCGACCTGTACAACCCCAAGTCCGTACGGGCCTCCGTCGGTTCTCTCTTCCACCTCCCGGTGGCCGTCGGAGTCCCGGTGGAGCAGGCCGTGGAAGGGCTGCGGGCCGCCGGGGTACGGATCCTCGCGGCCGACGGGGCCGGGGAGGACGACCTCGACGCCGAGCTGGACGCGGGCACCATGGGCGGGCCCTCGGCGTGGGTCTTCGGCAACGAGGCCTGGGGCCTGCCCGAGGAGACCCGCGCCCTCGCGGACGCCGTCGTCCGGGTCCCGATCCACGGCAAGGCCGAGAGCCTGAACCTCGCGACGGCCGCGGCCGTGTGCCTCTACGCGTCCGCGCGCGCACAGCGGGCGCCCGGAGGGTGCCGCTCCGTGACCCCCAGCTAGTAATGTGGCCGCCCGGGGGCCCACTGAGCTACCCGGAGATGCGGGGTACGGGGACATGACCGTCGGTACGAACAGCTCACCAGGGGCCGCGGACGCGGCCGAGGAGCGGTTCGGGGACGCCGCCCGGCCCCCGGGCGGCGCGCCGCCCGTTCCGCCGGCCGCCCCGGACGCCCTGGCCTCCGTACCGCCCCAGGCGGGCCCCGCCGGCCGCGGGAGCCGTGCCCCCGGTGCCAACGGCCAGGGGCCCGGCGGAGCTCCCGGGGAGGGGGGCGACGCCTTCCGGATGGATCCCGACGAGCTGCCCGACGGGCTCGTCGTCGCCGACCACACCGGGCACGTCGTCTGCTTCAACCGGGCCGCGTCCCGGATCACCGCCATCGCGGCCGGCCAGGCCCTCGGTGCCCGCATCGAGCGCGCGCTGCCGCTGGAGGACCTCGAAGGCCGCCGCTGGTGGGCGATGACCGACCCGTACGGGGGGCTCGCCACCCGGCGCGGCCAGCCCGAGCGGAACCTGCTGCTGCCCGGCGGGCGCGAGGTGCTCGTCTCCGCCCGCTACGTACGCACCCACCCCACCGGCCCGCTCAGCCGCCTCGTGGTCACGCTGCGCGGCACCGAGGCCCGGCGCCGCACGGAGCGCAGCCACGCCGAGCTGATCGCGACGGTGGCGCACGAACTGCGCTCCCCGCTGACCTCGGTCAAGGGGTTCACCGCGACCCTGCTCGCCAAGTGGGAACGGTTCACCGACGACCAGAAGCGGCTGATGCTGGAGACCGTCGACGCCGACGCCAACCGCGTCACCCGGCTCATCGCCGAGCTCCTCGACATCTCCCGCATCGACTCCGGCCGCCTGGAGGTGCGCCGCCAGCCCGTCGACATCGCCGCCGCCGTGGGCCGCCACGTCCAGGCGCTCACCGCCAACGGGCAGGCGCCCGAGCGGTTCCTCGTACGGGTCAGCAGCCCGCTGCCGGACCTGTGGGCCGACCCGGACAAGATCGACCAGATCCTCGGCAACCTCCTCGAAAATGCGGTGCGCCACGGTGACGGAACGGTCACCATCGACGTGGCGCCGCACGAGAAGGGAACTGCCGTCACCGTGACCGACGAAGGCCCCGGGATCCCCGAGGAGTCGATGGGCCGCGTCTTCACCCGCTTCTGGCGGGGGAGCAAGCGCGGCGGCACCGGCCTGGGCCTGTACATCGTCAAGGGCATCGTGGAGGCCCACGGCGGCACCATCACGGTCGGCCGAGGCCCCGGAGGCGGAGCCGAGTTCCGATTTATCCTGCCCGTGAGCGCCCCGGCCTACCTCACGCAGTAACCCTGCGAACGGTCTCGCCAGGCGGCCCACGGGCTCCTCCACCCCCGGCGGCCCTTAGACTCGTCCTTTGGCACCTTTGTGTCCTTGGGCCGATCGATCCGAGCCGTTTCGATCCAGGTCGCGCGGGGACCCACCAGCCAGCCATCGGAAGTACGGGAAGAGATGTCGGCACCGAACAAGTCGTACGACCCTGTCGAGGTCGAGGCACTGAAACCGGAAGAGATCGAGCGCATGCGGGACGAGGCGCTCGCCGCCTTCGCGTCCGCCGGCGACCTCGACGAGCTCCGCGAGGCGAAGACCGCGCACATGGGCGACCGCTCGCCCCTGGCGCTCGCCAACCGCGAGATCGGCGCCCTGCCGCCCCAGGCCAAGGCCGAGGCGGGCAAGCGCGTCGGACAGGCCCGCGGCGCCGTGAACAAGGCCTTCGGGGCCCGCACGGTGCAGCTGGAGGCCGAGCGCGACGAGCGGGTGCTGGTCGAGGAGGCGGTGGACGTCACGCTGCCCTACGACCGCGTGCCCGCCGGCGCCCGCCACCCCCTGACGACGCTGATGGACCGCATCGCGGACATCTTCGTCGGCATGGGCTATGAGGTGGCGGAAGGCCCCGAGGTGGAGGCGGAGTGGTTCAACTTCGACGCCCTCAACTTCACGCCCGACCACCCGGCGCGCCAGATGCAGGACACCTTCTTCGTCCAGGGCCCCAAGGGCACCGGGGGCGACGAGTCCGGTGTCGTGCTGCGCACCCACACCTCCCCGGTGCAGGCGCGTTCGCTGCTGGAGCGCAAGCCGCCCGTCTACATCGTCTGCCCGGGCCGCGTGTACCGCACCGACGAGCTCGACGCGACGCACACCCCGGTCTTCCACCAGGTCGAGCTGCTCGCCGTGGACGAGGGCCTGACCATGGCCGACCTCAAGGGCACCATCGACCACATGGTCAAGGAGCTCTTCGGGGAGCAGACCACCACCCGGCTGCGCCCGCACTTCTTCCCCTTCACCGAGCCGTCCGCCGAGATGGACATGCAGTGCTACGTCTGCCGCGGCGAGTCGGTGGGTAACCCCGACCGCCCCTGCCGTACCTGCTCCAGCGAGGGCTGGATCGAGCTCGGCGGCTGCGGCATGGTCAACCCGAAGGTGCTCGTCGCCTGCGGTGTGGACCCGGAGAAGTACAGCGGGTTCGCCTTCGGCTTCGGCATCGAGCGGATGCTGATGTTCCGTCACAACGTTGAAGACATGCGAGACATGGTCGAGGGTGACGTGCGCTTCACCCGGCCGTTCGGGAGTGAGATCTGATGCGCGTCCCGCTTTCCTGGCTGCGGGAGTACGTCGACCTCCCCGCGGGCGAGACCGGCCGTGACGTGGCCGCCAAGCTGGTCGACGCCGGCCTCGAGGTCGAGACCGTCGAGCAGCTCGGGGCCGGCCTCAAGGGCCCCCTCGTCGTCGGCCAGGTGCTGACCATCGAGGAGCTCGAGGGCTTCCGCAAGCCGATCCGGTTCTGCACGGTCGACGTCGGCTCCGCCAACGGCACCGGCGAGCCGCAGGAGATCGTCTGCGGCGCCCGGAACTTCTCCGTCGGCGACAAGGTCGTCGTGGTCCTGCCCGGCGCCGTCCTGCCCGGCGACTTCGCGATCGCCTCGCGCAAGACGTACGGCAGGACCTCGCACGGCATGATCTGCTCCGGCGAGGAACTGGGCATGGGCGACGACGGCACGCACGGCATCATCGTGCTGCCGCCGGAGTACGAGCCCGGCACCGACGCGATCGAGCTGCTCCAGCTCGTCGACGAGGTCCTCGACATCGACATCACCCCGGACCGCGGTTACTGCATGTCCATGCGCGGTGTGGCCCGCGAGGCCGCCACCGCCTACGGCCTGCCGCTGCGCGACCCGGCGCTGCTCGACGTGCCCGCGCCGAACTCGTACGGCTACGCCGTGCAGATCTCCGACCCGCAGGGCTGCGACCGCTTCACCGCCCGCACGGTGACCGGCCTCGACCCCGAGGCGCGGTCCCCGATCTGGCTGACGCGCCGCCTCCAGAAGGCGGGCATGCGCCCGATCTCGCTGGCCGTCGACATCACCAACTACGTGATGCTGGAGCTCGGCCAGCCGCTGCACGCCTACGACCGCTCGCGTTTGAACGGCCAGATCGGTGTTCGTCGGGCCGAGCAGGGCGAAGAGCTGGTCACCCTCGACGGGGTCAAGCGCACGCTCGACGCCGAGGACCTGGTGATCACCGACGGCAGCGGCCCCATCGGGCTCGCCGGTGTCATGGGCGGCGCCAACACCGAGATCGCCGACTCCGTCACCACTGCGTTTGATCCCTCCGGGTCGACGGGCGCCGTCACCGGCACCACCGACGTCGTGATCGAGGCCGCGCACTTCGACTCCGTGTCGATCTCGCGCACCGCCCGCCGCCTGAAGCTCTCCTCCGAGGCCTCCAAGCGCTTCGAGCGGGGCGTCGACCCGCAGGCCGCCGCCGCGGCCGCCCAGCGGACCGTCGACCTGCTGGTGCTGCTCGCCGGCGGCACCGCCGAGGCCGGCGTCACCGAGCTCACCGCCCCGGGAGCCCCGCGCACCATCGCGATGCGCGCGGACCACCCGGACCGGGTCGCGGGCATGGAGTACGGCCGCGAGACCGTCGTGCGCCGCCTCCAGGAGATCGGCTGCGACGTCTACGGCCAGGACGAGCTCGTCGTCACCGTCCCCTCGTGGCGGCCCGACCTCGCCGAGCCCAACGACCTCGCCGAAGAGGTCATCCGGCTGGAGGGCTACGGGAACCTCCCGTCCACCCTCCCGCAGGTCCCCTCCGGCCGAGGCCTGACCGCGCGCCAGCAGCTGCACCGCCGCGTCGGCCGCGCGCTGGCCGGCGCCGGCTACGTCGAGGCGCTGAGCTACCCCTTCATCGGCGAGGCCGTCTTCGACCAGCTCCAGCTGCCCGCGCACGACGCGAGCCGCCAGGTCGTCAAGCTGGTCAACCCGATCTCCGACGAGGAGCCGGCGCTGCGCACCACGCTGCTGCCGGGTCTGCTCGGCGCGCTGCGCCGCAACGACAGCCGGGGCAGCCACGACCTCGCGCTCTTCGAGACCGGCTCGGTCTTCCGTGCCGCGGCCGAGCCGGGTGTCGCCGTACGGCTGCCCGTCGACCGGCGTCCCACGGACGAGGAGGTCGCCACCCTCGACGCGGCCCTGCCCGCGCAGCCGCGGTACGCCGCGGTCGTGCTGGCCGGTGCCCGCGAGCAGGCCGGCTGGTGGGGCAAGGGACGTCCGGCGGGCTGGGCGGACGCCGTCCAGGCCGCCCGCGCGCTGGCCGTCGAGGCCGGTGCGGAGCTGGTCGTCCGCCAGGGCCAGTACGGCCCCTGGCACCCGGGCCGCTGCGCCGAGCTGGTCGTCACCGTCGACGGTGTCGAGCAGGTCATCGGCCACGCCGGCGAGCTGCACCCGCGCGTGGTCAAGGCCATGGGCCTGCCCGCCCGCACCAGCGCCATGGAGCTCGACCTGGACCGCCTCGCGGCGGCCGGCGGCGGCGCCGTGCAGGCGCCCCGGATCTCCACCTTCCCGGTGGCGACCCAGGACGTCGCGCTGATCGTGGACGCCTCCGTCCCCGCCTCGGCGGTGGAGGACGCGCTGCGCAAGGGCGCCGGCGAACTGCTGGAGTCCCTGCGGCTGTTCGACGTGTTCACCGGTGAGCAGGTCGGCGAGGGCAAGAAGTCCCTCGCGTACGCGCTGCGCTTCCGGGCGCCCGACCGGACGCTGACCGCCGAGGAGTCCACGGCCGCGCGCGACGCCGCCGTCGCCCTGGCCGGCGAGCGGACCGGAGCGGTGCTGCGGGGAGCGTAACGCCGCCGCCGCTTGAACCGCGCTGAGGGGCGCGTCCGGATCACCGGGCGCGCCCCTCACCCGTTCGGGTGGCACCCCGGACCCTGCGGGGCCTGACCGCTCCGCGCAGCGGTGCGCCCGCGCACGGGCACACCCGCGCGGCTGGCTGCGGGCGTGCGCGCCGTGCACGGCACCGGGAGGGCGGCCCCACCGTCGACGCCGCCCCCGGTGTGCCGCGCCGCGGCCGACCGGTGCGGGTCCGCCCGTCCCGGGGGGAGTGGAACGGCCCGGGCGGACCCTTGTCACCGGCGGAGCCGTTCCGTACCGGGCCGGTGGACGGACCCGGTACGGAACCGGCCCGGCCCCGGCGGGCCCGGCGACCAACCGGACCCCTCGGAGCCGTGGTGCGCCGCCCGCGCCTGCCATGGAGTGTCGGGCAGACAGCAGGGGCGGGCGGCGCGGTGCCGGGTCGTCGCACTGTACGAGGGGGAGCCGACGACCGGGCTGCCTCCTTGGCGAGGCTCTTCAGTGAACCGCCCCCGGGGCCCCGCGCGGCAGGGTGCGCAACGCATTTATGCGCGCACTCACTTCACACCCCGTGTGAAGGAAACGCGGAACGCCCCCGAGCCCACCGCTCAGCCACTAGCCTGAGGGCGACGAGCCCTTGGAGGGGCCCATGCAGCCCAATGCCCTGCTCGACGCCCTCCTCGCCGAGGCGGGCATGTCCCACGCCGGACTCGCCGCGCATGTCAACCAGGCCGGCCGGTCCCGTGGACTCGCGCTGCGCTACGAACACACCGCCGTCTCCCGCTGGCTGAAGGGGCAGCGCCCCCGCGGCCAGGTTCCCGACCTGATCTGCGAGGTGCTGGGCGGGCGGCTCCACCGTCCCGTCGCACTCGACGACATCGGGCTCGGGATCCCAGGCCGGCAGAGCCCGCACACCACCCGGCTCAGCGGATTCGTCGACCGTGCCACCGCGCTGTGGCGCTCCGACGAGCTGGGCCGGCCCGCACAGCTCACCGCGCACGCCCTCACCGGCACCCCGGCCGTCATCCCGGTGTGGGAGTGGGAGAACCCGCCCGAGGACGCCGACGTGTCCCGGGAGGGCCCGCACCGCATCGGCCCCGAGCACGTCGAGATCCTGCGCGCGGCCCGGGTGCACTACGAGCTGATGTACCGCCGGGCCGGCGGGATGGCCACCCGGGCCCGGATCGTGCGCTTCCTCGGCAGCGAGACCGCGCCGATGCTGCGCGGGAGCTACACCGACGAGATCGGCCGGCCGCTGCACCGGGCCGGCGGCTCCCTGGTGGCGGTCGCGGGGATATGCGCGTACGACTCCGACGCCCACGGCCTCGCCCAGCGCTACTTCCACCAGGCGCTGCGGCTCGCCAAGGCCAGCGGGGACCGGGGGCTGGGGGCGTACGTGATCGCCCTGCTCGTCAACCAGTCGCTGCACCTGAAGGACTACCGCCAGGCCGTGGCCTTCGCCGAGGCCGCGCTGCGCGCCGCCGGCCGGGACGTCACCCCGGCGCTGGGCGCCGACCTGTACGCGATGCAGGCCAAGGCGTACGCGCGACTCGGCGACGGGCGGGCGGCGCTGGCTGGCATCCGGCGCGCCGAGGCGGCCGCCGGGCGGATCGTGCCCGGGGCCGAGCCCGCCGAGACCGGCTACGTCCAGCCGGGGCTGGTCAACGTACAGGTGGCGGAGGCGCTGCTGAGCCTGGGGGACCTCGCCGGCGCGCACGAGCAGGCGGCCGAGGCGGTGGGGACCCCGGCGCACGACCGGGGGCGGGTGCACCGCCTCGCGATGCTGTGCGAGATCCAGCTGCGGCAGGGGGAGGCCGAGCGGGCGGTGGCCTCGGCGGCCGAAATGGCCGAGCGGGCCAAGGGGATGGAGTCGCTGCGCCTGCGGGACCGGCTGCGGGCCGTCCGGGAGCAACTGCTGAGCAGCGGGTGCGCGGGCGCGGAGGAGACCGCGTACCGCATCGACGGGGCGCTGCGCGTCCCCCTGTGAGGGGGCGTCAGCCGCTGCCGTGCCGCCGCCGGCGGACGCGGGAGGGCCCGGCCGCCGACGGGGCGGCCGGGCCCTCCCGGCGCGCCATCCGCGGCCGGGCCGCCCCAGGCGGTTCAGCCGTACGGGTAGAAGCCCGAGCCCGTCTTGCGGCCCAGACGGCCCGCGTCGACCATGCGCTGGAGCAGCGGGGGAGCGGCGTACAGCGGCTCCTTGTACTCGGCGTACATCGAATCGGCGATCGAGGCGATGGTGTCCAGGCCGATCAGGTCGGACAGCTTGAGCGGGCCCATCGGGTGGGCGCAGCCCAGCTCCATGCCGTTGTCGATGTCCTCGCGGCTCGCGATGCCCGACTCGAACATCCGGATCGCGGACAGCAGGTACGGCACGAGGAGGGCGTTGACGACGAAGCCGGACCGGTCCTGCGCGCGGACGGCGTGCTTGTTCAGCACGTCCCGCACCAGGGCCTCGGACCGCTTGACCGTCTCCTCGCTCGTGGTGAGCGCCGGGATCAGCTCGACGAGCCGCTGGACGGGCGCCGGGTTGAAGAAGTGGATGCCGATGACCTGGTCCGGCCGCGAAGTCGCGACGGCCAGCTTGACCAGCGGGATCGAGGAGGTGTTGGAGGCGAGGATCGCGTCCGGGCGGGTGATCACCTGGTCCAGGACCTGGAAGATCTCCGTCTTGACCTGCTCGTTCTCGACGACGGCCTCGATGACGAGGTCGCGGTCGGCGAACTCGCCGAGGTCGGTGGTGAAGCTGAGGCGGGCCAGGGTGGCGTCCCGCTCCTCCTCGCTGATCTTGCCGCGTTCGGCGGCCTTGGTCAGCGAGTTGTGCAGCCGGGTACGCCCGATCTCCAGGGCCTCGCCGGTGGTCTCGGCGACCTTCACCTCAAGACCGCTGCGGGCGCACACCTCGGCGATGCCTGCGCCCATCTGGCCACAGCCCACCACGCCGACCCGTGCGATGTCGGTCGGAAGGGTAGAGAGGTCCGTCACATCGTGCCTTTCGCTGCTCATCCATCGCGGGTCCCCCGTGTTCGGCAGTGGTAACTGCACCCCGGCGCCCGCCACGCCCCACGACGTTACTCCGGCGTTGCCTCCGGCGGCGGGCCGGGGCGGGCATGCTGTGCGCACGCAGAGCGATGTCACGGAGCGGAACGGAGTCTTCACATGGCGTACATCGGACGGCGGGGGCTGCTGACGGGGGCCGCGGGCGTGCTGGCCGCGACGGCGGCGGGGCCGGCGGCGGCGACGGGCGCGGCGGCACGGGCGGGGGAACCGGCGGGGCCGCCGGGGGTGCTCCCGGCGCGGGCCGGCGCCGGAGGCCGGGCCGGGGCCGCGGAGTTCCGCGGGATGTGGATCGCCTCCGTACAGAACGTCGACTGGCCTTCCAGGAGCGGTCTGCCCGCCCGGGAGCAGCGCGCCGAGCTGATCAGGCTCCTCGACACGGCCGTGGCGCGCCGGCTCAACGCCGTGGTCCTCCAGGTCCGGCCGGCCGCCGACGCCCTGTGGCCCTCGGCGTACGAGCCGTGGTCGCAGTGGCTGACCGGGGTGCAGGGCCGAGACCCGGGCTGGGACCCGCTGGGCACGGCGGTCGCCGAGGCGCACGCGCGCGGGCTGGAGCTGCACGCCTGGTTCAACCCGTACCGGGTGGCCCAGCACACCGACCCCTCCCGTCTCGCGGTCTCGCACCCGGCTCGCCGCAACCCCGGCTGGACCGTCGCGTACGGCGGCAGGCTCTACTACAACCCGGGGCTGCCGGAGGTGCGGGCCTTCGTGCAGAAGGCGATGCTGGACGCCGTCTCCCGTTACCCCGTCGAAGCGGTGCACTGGGACGACTACTTCTACCCGTACCCCGTCGCCGGGGAGCACTTCGACGACGACGACGCCTACGCGGAGTACGGCGGCTCCTTCTCCTCGCGCGCCGCCTGGCGCCGCCACAACACCGACACCCTCGTCGAGGAGATGTCGCGGCGGCTGCGCGCCGACCACCCGACGGTGCGGTTCGGCGTGAGCCCCTTCGGGGTGTGGCGCAACCAGAGCACCGACGGGCGCGGCTCGGCCACGCGTGCGCTCCAGGCGTACGACGACCTCTACGCGGACACGCGCAGGTGGGTGCTGGAGGGCTGGGTCGACTACATCGCGCCCCAGGCGTACTGGCACATCGGGCACCCGCAGGCCGACTACGCGACGGTCGTGCCCTGGTGGGCGAAGACCGTCGCGGGCACCGGCGTGGACCTGTACGTGGGCGAGGCGCTCTACCTGTGCGACGCCCGCAGCTCCACCGCGGCCTGGCGCGACCCCGCGGAACTGTCCCGGCACCTGACCTTCGCCCGCCGGTACGCGGAGGTCCGCGGCCACGTGTACTTCTCGGGGAAGCATGTGGTCGCGGACCCCAATGGAGCGCTGGCCAGGGTCGTCGCCGACCACTACCCGACGGCGGTGCCGCCGACCTGAGTCACTGCCGGGCGGCGGACTTGCCCCCGGACTCGTCCGGGTGGCGTACGACGCAGTCGGGGCCGGGGGACATGACGGCGTCGTGCCCGTCCGGGAAGTGGACCCGGTACGGGGGAGCGCCGTTCTCACCCAGGACCTCGACGATCTCGCCCACCCTGTCGTGCTGGCCCACGATCCTGCCGTGCTGCACCAACTGGTCGCCCTCGGTCGCGCGCATGTGCTGACCTCCCTCGGAGCCGGTCCGATCCGGTGCAAGAAGTTTAGGCCGATCCATGGCTATTTGACCCGTTGGGTCACGGTGATGCAGACCAGGACGGCGCAGGCGGCCAGCGGGGTGGCCGGGGACAGCCGCTCGCCCAGCAGCGCCACCGACCACACCAGGGTGAGCAGCGGCTGGGCGAGCTGGAGCTGGCTGGCGCGCGGCGCGCCGATCTCGGCCATCCCCCGGTACCAGACGTACAGGCCGAGGAAGGTCGAGCCGGCCGCCGCCCACACCAGGCCGGTCACCCCGTGCCAGTTCAGGTGCACCGGCTCCGAGGCGAGCGCCAGCGCCGAGCCCACGAGCGACAGCGGCAGGCACAGCACCAGCGCCCAGCCGATCACCTGCCAGCCCGGCATGGCGCGGGCCAGGCGTCCGCCCTCGGTGTAGCCGGCCGCGCACACCAGCAGCGCCCCGAACAGGTAGACGTCCCCCGTCGAGACCGAGCCGCCGCTCTGGGCCAGGGTGAAGCCGAGGATCACCGCGGCGCCGGCGACGGCCGCCGCCCAGAAGCGGCCCGAAGGGCGGGTGCCGGTGCGCAGGGCCGAGAGGGCGGCCGTGGTCAGCGGCAGCAGGCCGACGACGACGGCGGCGTGCGAGGTGGTGGAGGTCTGCAGGGCGAGGGTGGTCAGCAGCGGGAAGCCGGCCACCACCCCTGCGGCGACGACGGCCAGGCCCGCCCAGTGCTCTCGGGCAGGCAGGGGTACCCGTCCGGCCAGCAGGAAGCCGCCGGCGATCACCGCCGCCAGCACGCTGCGCAGGGCGACGAGGGACCAGGGGCCGAAGCTCTCCAGCCCCCAGGCGGTGGCGGGGAAGGTGAGCGAGAAGGCGACCACCCCGAGCAGGGCCAGAGCGGTACCGCTGCGCGTGCCCGTACGTCCGCGGGTGCTGCCGTCGCGCGTGCTGCCGTCGCGGGTGCTGCCGTCCACCTGGAGTGCTATCGGGGCGAGGCCAGTAGCGCTATTCTGTGCTGTCATGTACGAGCGTAGCAGTGTGGCCGAGCTGGCAGAATCCCTCCGGTCGGAGCTCGACCGCTACCCGGTGGGTGGAAAGCTGCCCTCCAGCCGGGCCATGGTCGAGCGCTACCGGGTGAGCCCCGTCACCGTCTCCCGGGCCCTCGCGCAGCTCGCCGCCGAGGGCCTCGTCGTCACCCGCCCCGGCGCCGGCGCCTTCCGAGCGCATCCCCGTACGAACGACCCCGCCCCCGGGGACACCTCCTGGCAGGCCCTCGCCCTCAGCTCCGAGGGCGCCGGGGAGGTGATCCCTCGCTCCGTGGACGCCGCCGGGGTGGTGAACTCCCTCGCCGTACCCCCGGCCGGGGTCATCGAGCTCAACGGCGGCTACCTGCACCACTCGCTCCAGCCCGAGCGGGCCATGGCCGCGGCCCTGGCCCGCGCCGGACGCCGCCCCGGAGCCTGGGGACGGCCGCCCATGGAGGGACTGCCCGAGCTGCGCGACTGGTTCGCCCGGGAGATCGGGGGCGCGGCCGGGTCGGTCGGCGCCGCCGACGTGCTGATCACCGCCGGCGGGCAGAGCGCGCTGACCACCGCCGTACGGGCGCTGGCCCCGCCCGGCGCGCCGATCCTGGTCGAGTCGCCCACCTACCCCGGCCTGCTGGCCATCGCCCGCGCCTCCGGCTGCCGGCCGGTACCCGTCCCGGTGGATGCCGACGGGGTCCGGCCGGAGCTGCTGGCCGCCGCCTTCGAAGCCACCGGCGCACGCGTCTTCGTATGCCAGCCGCTGTTCCAGAACCCGACCGGCGCCGTACTGTCCGCCGCGCGCGCCACCGAGGTGCTGCGCATCGCGCGGGCCGCCGGGGCCTTCGTGGTCGAGGACGACTACGCGCGCAACCTCGCCCACGAGGACGCCGGGCCGCTGCCCGCGACGCTCGCGGCCCAGGACTCCGACGGGGTCGTGGTCCACGTCCGCTCCCTGACCAAGGCCACCTCGCCCAGCCTGCGGGTCGGCGCGCTCGCCGCCCGCGGCCCGGTCCTGGACCGGCTGCGGGCCATCCAGGTCGTCGACACCTTCTTCGTGCCCCGGCCGCTCCAGGAGGCCGCGCTCGAACTGGTCGGCGCGCCCGCCTGGCCGCGCCACCTGCGGACCGTCGCCGCCGAGCTGCGCCACCGGCGCGACGTGCTCGCGGGCGCCCTGCGGCGGGAGCTGCCCGGTACCGGACCGGCCCACCTGCCCTCGGGGGGCTTCCAGCTCTGGGTGCGCCCCGGCGGGGGCGGCGACGACGCCGACTTCGCGGCGGCGGCCCTGCGCGCCGGGGTCGCCGTCACCCCGGGGCGCCCGTACTTCTGCGCCGAACCGCCCGCCGCGCACATCCGGCTGAGCTTCGCCGGGGTCTCGGGCCCGGGGGAGCTGGTGGAGGCGGTGCAGCGGCTGCGGGGCGCCCTGCCCGAGGGCCTGCCGGGCGGGGCGGCCGAGGGGGCACAAACCCGTTGAGGGGACCGGGAAGCCGACCCTAACCTGCGGGTATGACCCGCATAGAGATCACCTCCCTCGCCCGCCGCCCCGAACTCGCCCCGCGGCTCTGGGACATGGAGGACTCCTGGCCGGAGTTCGCCCTGCAGGACCCGATCGGCTGGCTGCTGTACCCGCGCCTGGTCACCGAGTTCCCCGAGTACGTCTTCATCGCCACCGAGGGCGACGCGGTGGTGGCCCGCGCCTTCAGCGTGCCCTTCGCGCTGCACACGCCCGAGCGCGGCGGGGTGCTGCCCGGGCAGGGCTGGGACCGGGTCCTGATGTGGGCCTTCTCCGACCGGCGGCGCGGGGTCCGGCCCGACACGGTCAGCGCCCTGGAGATCTCCGTCGCGGCGGGCCGGCAGGGCGAGGGGCTCTCCGGCCGGATGCTGGCCGCCATGCGCGAGGGCGCCCGCGCGGCCGGGTTCACCGAGGTGGTGGCCCCGGTCCGGCCGAGCGGCAAGCCCGCCGAGCCCGACACCCCGATGGCGGAGTACGCGTACCGGACCCGCGAGGACGGACTGCCCCACGACCCGTGGCTGCGGGTCCACGTCCGCGCGGGGGCGGTCATCGACTCGGTGGCCCCCGCCTCGATGACCATCAGCGGCACCCTCGACCAGTGGCGGCAGTGGACCGGCCTGCCCTTCGACGAGCCGGGCCCGGTCCGCGTACCGGGAGCGCTCACCCCCGTCCACTGCGAGCCCGCTCACGACCGCGCGGTCTACGTGGAGCCGAACGTATGGGTCCGCCACCCCCTCGGCGCCGTACCGGCGGTCACCGCGTGATCACGGTCCGCGCCGCCGACCCGGACGACGGGGAGGCCGTCGGCGAGATCCACGCCGCCGCCTGGGAGGCCGCGTACGCCCCCTTCTTCACCCCGGAGTTCGCCGCCGAGGGCGTCCGCAGCCGGCGCACCCGCTGGCACGCGCGGCTCGCGGAGGACCCCCGGACGCTCCTGCTGGCCGAGGCCGGCGGCCGGCCCCTGGCGATGTCATGGTCATGCCCCTCCACGACCCGGCCGGGCCTCGCGGAGATCCTCAGCTTCTACGGCCACCCCGACGGCTGGGGCAGCGGCGTCGCCGCCGTGCTGATGGAGGCGACGCTGGACCGCCTGCGCGGTGACGGATTCGCCCGCGCGCACCTGTGGACCCTGCGCGACACCCCGCGCTCGCGCCGCTTCTACGCCAAGTGGGGCTTCGCGGGGACCGGCGCCGCCAGGCTCCTCGACTTCGGCGACGGCCACCCGCTGGAGCAGGTGGAGTACGAGCGGGAGTGCTGAGCCGGCGCCCACGCGGACCGGCGGCGGCAGGCAGTCCCGTTCGTCCGCCGGGTCGGCGATCCTTGGGGGATGCGTGCCGCCCGCCTGATCCGCATGGCCCTCCTGATCCAGTCGAACCCCGGCCTGACCGCGGCCGCTCTCGCCCGTGAACTGGAGGTCTCCGAGCGGACCGTGATCCGCGACGCCCAGGCGTTGCAGGAGGCCGGGGTCCCCGTCCGGTCGGAGCGGGGCCGGGTGGGCGGGTACTTCCTTGCCGCGGGATACCGGACCCGGCTCACCACGCTCCGTCCGAGCGAGGCGGAGACGCTCTTCCTGTCCGGTCTGCCCTCGGCGTTGCGGGATCTGGGGCTGTCGGACGCGGCGGCGACCGCCCGGCTGAAGCTGACCGCGACCCTGCTCCCGTCGGTACGCCAGGCCGCCGAGTCCTCGGTGCGGCGCTTCCACCTCGACGCCCCGGCCTGGTTCCGCGAACCCGCCACCCCGGAACTGCTGCCGGAGCTGGCCCGCGCGGTGTGGGCGGACCGGGCCGTCGAACTGACGTACGCATGGCCGGGCCGGGACGGCGCCCCGGCCTCTGCCGTGGCGCGGGTGGTGGAGCCGTACGGGCTCGTGCTGAAGGCCGGCACCTGGTACGCCGTCGCCCGCGTCCCCGCCAAGCGGGAGGACCACGACGGCGGCTGGCGTACCTACCGCGTCGACCGGATCACCGCCCTCGGCCCCGTTCACGGAGCGGAGGAGCCGTTCGTGCGCGACCCGGCCTTCGAACTGGCCGCGCACTGGGAGGCCGGCTCGGCCGCCTTCGCCCGCAGCCTGCTGCGCACCACCGTCACGGTCCGGCTGACCGGCCGGGGGCTGCGGCGGCTGCCCGCCGTGGCGGACGGGGCCGCCATCACGGACGCGCTCGCCTCCGCGAGCGCCCCGGACCCCGCCGGCCTGGTCACCCTCGAGCTGCCGGCGGAGTCCGAGGACGTCGCCTTCGACCAGCTGGCCCGGCTCGGCGCGGACGCCGAGGTGCTGGCCCCGGCTTCCCTGCGCGCCCGCTTCCGCGAGCGCGCCGAAGCCCTGGCCGCGCTCTACCGGGCCGGCCCTCGGGAAGCGCGACCCGGGGAAACCGAGGATCAGCGGTAGTCCTCGGGGGAGCCTTCCTTGCCGCCGTGGACGACGTCCTCGAAGTAGGCCCAGGCATCCGGCCGGCTGCCGTCCACGTCCGTCACCCCGTAGGCCCTGGCGAGTTCCCCGCTGGAGGTGGACCTGCCGTTCCACCGCTTCGCGCGGTCCGGGTCGGCAGCCAGCGCCGCGACCGTACGGGCCAGGTAGCGCGGGGACTCGGCGATCGCGAACGTCGGCTCCTGGGCGATCGCGTCACGCCAGTTCTCCTCACTCACACCGAAGTGGGAGAGCATCTGCTCCGAACGCAGGAAGCCCGGGGACACCGCGACCGCCGTGCCCCCGTACTCCGCCAGCTCCTGGCCCAGCCCGAACGCGAGGCGGATCGGGGCGTTCTTGGCCAGGTCGTAGTAGATGTTCTCCCGGTAGCGGCGGTTGGAGTGCGCGGTGCCGTCGGTGACCTCCACGTGCAGCGGCGCGTCGGAGCGGATCAGCAGCGGAAGCAGCAGCGCCGCCGTGATCACGTGCGAGCGCGCGCCCAGCTCCAGGATCCGCAGGCCGTCGGCGAGCGGTGTCTCCCAGCTCTTCTTCCCGAACACCGAGGTGGCCAGAAGGTGCTCGCCGCCCCACAGGTCGTTGACGAGGATGTCGAGCCGCCCGTACTCCCGGTCGATCCGCTCGACGAGGGCCCTTACCCGGGCTTCGTCGAGGTGGTCGGTGGGAACGGCGATTCCGGTGCCGCCCGCCGCGGTGACGAGTTCGGCGGTCTCCTCGATGGTCTCGGTCGTCCGGCCGACCTCGCTGGCCCGGGCCCGGGTGGTTCGGCCGGTGACGTACACGGTCGCACCGGCCCGGCCCAGTTCCACGGCCTGAGCTCGTCCCGCCCCGCGGGTGGCACCCGCCACGAGCGCGATCCGCCCCGCGAGCGGACCGGCCGGACTGGTCTGCGCGGTGTTCCGGGTGTTCTGCTTGATGGTGTCCTCGTTGCTCATGTCCTCCAGCGTTCCTGCCAAAACTGACAGAACGCGTCACCTTTTACCGAGAGTGGAAGGCTTTGCATAAAACTGCATAGGTACGTATAGTCATGCCGTCGAGGAGGAGGGTCCGATGGTGGTACGTGTTGCGGTGGCCGGAGCGAGCGGATACGCGGGCGGTGAAGTCCTGCGCCTGCTGCTCTCGCACCCCGAGGTGGAGATCGGCGCCCTGACCGGGCACTCCAACGCCGGGCAGCCCTTCGGCCCCCTCCAGCCGCACCTGGTCCCGCTCGCCGGACGGACCCTGGAGGCGACCACCCCCGAGGTCCTCGCCGGCCACGACGTCGTCTTCCTGGCCCTGCCGCACGGACAGTCCGCCGCCGTCGCCGCCGGGCTCGGCGAGGACGTGCTCGTCGTCGACATGGGCGCCGACCACCGGCTGAAGGACTCCGCCGACTGGGACGCGTTCTACGGCGCCCCGCACGCCGGCACCTGGCCCTACGGGCTCCCCGAGCTCCCCGGCGGCCGGGCCGCCCTGGCCGGGACCAGGCGCATCGCCGTCCCCGGCTGCTTCCCGACCGCCGTGTCGCTCGCGCTCTACCCCGCCTACCAGGCGCGCCTCGCCGAGCCGGAGGCTGTGATCGTCGCCGCCACCGGCACCTCCGGCGCCGGCAAGGCCCTCAAGCCGCACCTGCTCGGCTCCGAGGTCATGGGCACCGTCACCCCCTACGGCGTCGGCGGTGCCCACCGGCACACCCCCGAGATGGTGCAGAACCTCTCCCCGCTGGCGGGGGAGCGGGTCTCCGTCTCCTTCACCCCGAACCTCGTGCCGATGCCGCGCGGCATCCTCGCCACCTGCTCCGCCAAGGCGCTGCCCGGCACCACCGCGGAGTCACTGCGCGCCGCGTACGAGAAGGCCTACGCCGACGAGCCCTTCGTCCGGCTCCTTCCCGAGGGCCAATGGCCCACCACCAAGGCCGTGTACGGCTCCAACGCCGTCCACGTCCAGGTCGCGTACGACGGGTCCGCCCGGCGGATCATCGCCATCAGCGCGATCGACAACCTCACCAAGGGCACCGCCGGCGGCGCGGTGCAGAGCATGAACATCGCCCTGGGACTCCCCGAGGCGCTGGGTCTTTCCACGATGGGAGTGGCGCCGTGAGCGTGACGGCTGCACAGGGATTCACGGCGGCGGGCATCGCCGCCGGGATCAAGGCGAACGGCAACCCCGACCTGGCCCTCGTGGTCAACAACGGGCCGCGACTGGCCGCCGCGGGCGTCTTCACCTCCAACCGCGTCAAGGCCGCCCCCGTGCGCTGGTCCGAGCAGGTGCTGCGCGGCGCGACCGTCAGCGCGGTCGTCCTCAACTCCGGCGGCGCCAACGCCTGCACCGGCCCCAAGGGCTTCCAGGACACCCACGCCACCGCCGAGAAGGTGGCGGCCGTCCTGGGCGGCGAGCACAACGCCGGTGAGATCGCGGTCGCCTCGACCGGCCTGATCGGCGTCCTGCTCCCCATGGACAAGCTGCTCCCCGGCATCGAGACGGCGGCCGCCGCCCTCAGCACCGACGGCGGCGAGGCCGCCGCCATCGCCATCAAGACCACCGACACCGTCCACAAGACGGCCGCCGTCTCCCGGGACGGCTGGACGGTCGGCGGCATGGCCAAGGGCGCGGGCATGCTCGCCCCCGGCCTGGCCACCATGCTCGTCGTCCTCACCACCGACGCCGACCTGGACAGCGCCACCCTCGACAAGGCCCTGCGGGACGCGACCCGCACCACCTTCGACCGGGTCGACTCCGACGGCTGCATGTCCACCAACGACACGGTGCTGCTGCTCGGCTCCGGCGCCTCCGGCCGGGTGCCGGCGTACGAGGACTTCGCCGAGGCCGTACGGAGCGTCTGCGACGACCTCGCCCGCCAGCTGATCGGCGACGCGGAGGGCGCCAGCAAGGACATCCGCATCGAGGTCGTCGGCGCGGCCAGCGAGCAGGACGCGGTCGAGGTCGGCCGGTCCATCGCCCGCAACAACCTGCTCAAGTGCGCCATCCACGGCGAGGACCCCAACTGGGGCCGGGTCCTGTCCGCCATCGGCACCACCAGGGCGGCCTTCGACCCGGACCGGCTCAACGTGGCCATCAACGGCGTCTGGGTCTGCAAGAACGGCTCCGTCGGCGAAGACCGAGACCTGGTGAGCATGAAGGACCGCGAGGTCCGCATCACCGCCGACCTGTCCACCGGCTCCGAGTCCGCGGTCATCTGGGCCAACGACCTGACGGCCGAGTACGTCCACGAGAACAGCGCGTACAGCTCATGAGCACCGCGAGGCGCCACACCGCGCTCCCCAAGGCCGAGATCCTCATCGAGGCCCTGCCGTGGCTCACCCGGCACAACGGCAAGATCGTCGTCATCAAGTTCGGCGGCAACGCCATGATCGACGAGGACCTGAAGGCCGCCTTCGCCCAGGACGTGGTCTTCCTGCGCCAGGCCGGCCTGCGGCCCGTCGTCGTCCACGGCGGCGGCCCGCAGATCAACGCCCAGCTCGACAAGCAGGGCCTGGTCAGCGAGTTCAAGGCCGGCCTGCGGGTCACCACCCCGGAGGCCATGGACGTCGTACGCATGGTCCTGGCGGGCCAGGTCCAGCGGGAACTGGTCGGCCTGCTCAACCAGCACGGACCGCTCGCCGTCGGCATGACCGGCGAGGACGCCCACACCATCACCGCCACCAGGCACACCCCGGTGATCGAGGGCGAGGCCGTCGACATCGGCCGGGTCGGCGAGATCACCGCCATCGACACCGGCGCGATCGAGGCCCTGCTCGCCGACGGCCGGATCCCGGTCATCTCCTCCATCGCGCGCAGCGCCGACGACGGCCACGTGTACAACGTGAACGCCGACACGGCGGCCGCAGCGCTCGCCGCCGCGCTCGGCGCCGAGACGTTGATGGTCCTCACCGACGTCGAGGGCCTCTACGCGGACTGGCCCAACAGCGACGAGGTCATCAGCCGGCTCACCGTCAGCGAGCTGGAGAAGCTGCTGCCCGAGCTGTCCAGCGGCATGGTGCCGAAGATGGAGGGCTGCCTGCATGCCGTGCGCGGCGGCGTCAGCACCGCCCGGGTGATCGACGGGCGGGTCCAGCACTCGATCCTGCTGGAGATCTTCACCGACGAGGGAATCGGCACGATGGTCGTGCCCGACGCACAGGGAGGGAACGGCACGTGAGCGGCAACCAGGAGTACGGGGCCCGCTGGCAGGGGACGCTGACCAACAACTACGGCACCCCCGCGCTCGCCCTCGTACGCGGTGCGGGCGCACAGGTCTGGGACGCGGACGGCAAGCAGTACACCGATTTCGTCGGCGGCATCGCGGTCAACGCCCTCGGCCACGCCCACCCGGCCGTCGTCTCCGCCGTGGCCGGGCAGATCGCCACCCTTGGACACGTCTCCAACCTCTACGCCTCCGAGCCCGTCCTCGCGCTCGGCGAGCGGCTGCTCCAGCTCTTCGGCCGCGAAGGCCGCGTTTTCTTCTGCAACTCCGGTGCGGAAGCGGTCGAGGCCGTCTACAAGATCGGTCGGCTCACCGGGCGGACCCACATGGTCGCCACCAGCGGCGGCTTCCACGGCCGGACGATGGGCGCCCTCGCCCTGACCGGCCAGCCGGCGAAGCAGCAGCCCTTCCTGCCGCTGCCCGGCGAGGTCACGCACGTCCCGTACGGTGACGTGGAGGCCCTCCGGGCGGCCGTCACCGAGGACACCGCCTTCGTCCTCATCGAGCCCGTCCAGGGCGAGAACGGCGTGGTCGTGCCGCCCGCCGGTTACCTGACCGCCGCCCGCGAGATCACCCGGGCGACCGGCACGCTGCTCGCCCTCGATGAGGTGCAGACCGGGATCGGCCGCTGCGGCAGCTGGTTCGAGCACCAGCAGCACGAGGGCGTCGAGCCCGACCTCGTCACGCTCGCGAAGGGCCTCGGCGGCGGTCTGCCCCTCGGCGCCGTGGCCGCCTTCGGCCCGGCCGCGGACCTGCTCCAGCCCGGCCAGCACGGCACCACCTTCGGCGGGAACCCGGTCGCCTGCGCCGCCGGACTCGCCGTGATCGACACCATCGCCGCCGAAGGACTGCTCGACCAGGTCAAGGCGCGCGGAGAGCGGCTGCGCTCCGGAATCGAAGCCTCCGCCCATGGGCTGGTCTCCCACGTCCGCGGGTCGGGCCTGTTGCTGGGTATCGTGCTGACGGAGCCGCTCGCACCGCAGGTGCAGCTCGCGGCCCAGCAGGCCGGATTCCTGGTCAACGCGCCCGCCCCCGACGTCGTACGGCTGATGCCCCCGTTCGTCATCACCGAGGCCGAGGTCGACGCGTTCGTCCGGGCACTTCCCGGCATCCTCGACGAAGCGGGACGACCCGGAGAATGAGACGACGATGAGCCAGGCGCAGGAACCCGAGCAGAACGGCGGCCCCTCCGTTCCGCAGACCCGCACCGCCCGCCACCGCCGGATCGTGGACATCCTCAACCGGCAGCCGGTCCGCTCCCAGAGCCAGCTGGCCAAACTGCTGGCCGACGACGGGCTGAGCGTCACCCAGGCGACGCTCTCCCGCGACCTCGACGAGCTGGGCGCCGTCAAGATCCGCAACACCGGCGGCGAGCTGATCTACGCGGTTCCCAGCGAGGGCGGCTTCCGCACCCCGCAGGCCCCCCTCGGCGAGTCGGCCAAGGAGGAGCGCATGCGCCGCCTCTCCGGCGAACTGCTGATCTCGGCGGAGGCCTCCGCGAACCTCGTGGTCCTGCGCACTCCGCCCGGCGCGGCCCAGTTCCTCGCCTCGGCGATCGACCAGGCCGAACTCCAGGCGATCCTCGGCACCATCGCGGGCGACGACACCCTGATGCTCATCAGCCGCGACCCGGCCGGCGGCCAGGCCCTGGCCGACCACCTGCTGCGCCTGGCGCAGAAGGAAGGTTAGGACCGGCCCCCGGAGCCTGCCCCCTCAGTAGCGGGTGACCGCGAGGGCGCCCGTCTCCGTGCCGATCGCGATGTGGGGGCGGCGCCGGGGGTCCGCCCAGCGCAGGAGCTCGCGCATCGCGCCGGGCGGGACCGAGACGCAGCCGGCCGTGGCTCCCTCGCCGTTCACGTGCAGGAAGATGCCCGCGCCCCGGCCGCGTACGGGCCGGTCGTAGTTGAAGGCGATGACCAGGGCGTGCGCGTACTGCTCCGCGTACGCCACCAGGTGCTCGGCTTCGCCCGGCGCGCAGTCGGCGGGCAGCGGCTCCGTCCAGCGGTTGTAGGCGGCGGATGCGTTGTCCTGGCACCACCACGAACGGTCCGTCACCCTCCGGTACCGGTACGCCGTGCCGGCCGGGGCGTGCGCGATGCCGAAGGCGTACGGCAGCCCGTACAGGCCCGCCGGGGTGGTGCTGGTGCCCTGGACCCGGGACCCGCCCTCGGCCAGGCCGTTCGCGCCGAACCGGGCGGGCGCGCTGCCCGCCTCGAACCAGCGGCCCGCGCGCCGGTCCCACCAGGTCAGCACCCCCGTCGTCGACCCCGGCGCGGGGGCGACGGCGGTGATCAGCTGGCTGCCGCCGCCGGTGTCGGCGAGACGCGCGGGCAGCGGGGCGGAGTCGTAGGGGAGCAGCCCGGCGAGGACCAGCGAGCCGGCGAGCAGAGCGGTACGCAGCACACGTCAGACGGTACGTCCGCGCCCTCCCCCGGCGGCGCAGGCAGGCCGGGGGAGGGCGTCACAGCCGCAGCTCCCGCACGTCCAGCAGCCGGGCGGACCGCGCCAGCAGCGCGCCCAGCTCCGCGTGGTGGGCCTCGCCCTCGTCCAGGGTGCTGAGCCAGTTCCAGTGGAGCACCCTGCTGCGCGCCCGCCGGTTCAGGTCCGGGTCGGGGTCCGTCAGCATGGCGACGCAGGCCCGCAGTTCGGCGCTCCCGCCCCGGCCGTGCAGCAGCCGGAAAGCGGCCCGGCGGGTGTGCGGGGGCCAGGCGGGGCCGGTGCGGTCGGCCAGCGCGGCGGCGTCCAGCCCCGCGGCCGCGGGGAGCAGGCACAGCGCGGCCTCCCGGGCCACCGACGCCGAGGTGTCCTCCAGCAGCGCGAGCAGGGCCGCGTCCTCGACGGCGATGCCGAGCCCGCGCAGCGCGGCCAGGGCGGCGGCCCGCACCGCGCCGTCGGGGTGGCCCAGCAGGCCGCGCAGCAGCGGCCCGTCGGCCGGCCCGGCCACCTCGCGGAAGCCGGCCACCGCGTACCGGCTCACCCGCTCCGGGTCGGTGACGAGCTCGCGGTGGAGCGCGTACGGGTCGCGGCCGTCCTGGCGCAGCACCCAGCGGGCGCAGGCCCGGACCCGGCCGGACCGGTCCGCCAGGTGGTCCGCGGCCTGCGCCGCCCGCCCGGCCCGGCGCAGGGCGGTGACCCCGGCGGCCCGCACCGCGGGGAAGCGGGAGCCGAGCAGGGCGTCGACCGCCCCGTCGTCCGGCCCGTCGGCGGCCATCGCCGCCAGCGCGGCACCGGTCCACAGCGAGGCCGTCACCGGGTCGGGCTCGGCGGCGGCCTGCCGGGCGGTCTCCCGTACGCCGAACCGCCCGCGGGCGAGGGTGACGCGGGCGGCGAACCGCCGGCTCGCCAGGTCGGCGCTCCCGCGCAGGCGGGCCAGGAGGCGGTCGCGCTGCTGGGGCGTCAGCGCGTTCCAGCTCCACGTCGTGCACGGCCGGCCGGGGCGCCACCAGGCGGCGAGGAGGGAGTGGCGGCCGGAGAGGGCCGCCTCGAGCTGCTCCACCGCCCAGGTGCCGTGCGCGCGGCCGCCGAGCCGCAGGACGAACGGGGTGATGCCGGTCAGTACGTCGGCGGGGTACTTGGCCGTCAGCCTGCCGAGGACCCGGCGGGCGCGGTCGCGGACCTGCGGGACCCGGTCGGCGCACCGGATCAGGACGAGTTCGAGCGGCGGGAGCCGCCACGCGGCGAGTGCGGCCGCGCGTATCCGCCCGTCGGGGTGGCACAGCCGGGCCTCCAGCCGGCCGCCGCCGGCCGCCCGGCCGGGGGAGGAGCGCTGGAGGCGGCGCACCTCCTCGTCGAAGGCGATCCAGGCCTCCGGGCCGTTGCCCAGGAGCCGGCCGGCGACCGGGGAGGCGTCCCCCTCCAGCAGCTCTTTGGCCACCGTCCGCCCCCAGGACGCGTTCTCGGCCGCGCTCCACATGTGCCCTCCCCGGATTGTGTGCGCCCGATCGTAGGCGGCGGCGGACGGAGCCCGCCTCCCGGTATGCGAGCAGGTCAGCGAGGGGGCACCGGACCCTGATTGACGAAACATACGGAGCAATGCATAGTTATGCCTACTGCGGCCGGTCACCACGGCGCGTCGCGTCGCGCCGTGAATCGTTTGACGCTGTACCGAGACGGCCTCTCCGCTTCCTGCGCGGCGGGGAGACCGTCGCACCACCACCCTCATGAGGAGCAGTAGCTGTGAGCAGCAACAACGGTGACGTCCGGCTCTGGGGCGGCCGGTTCGCCGACGGCCCGTCCGAGGCCCTCGCGAAGCTGTCCGCGTCGGTCCACTTCGACTGGCGCCTGGCGCCGTACGACATCGCCGGCTCGCGCGCCCACGCCCGCGTCCTCGCGAAGGCGGGCTTGCTCACGGCCGAGGAGCTCGACCGCATGCTCGCCGGGCTCGACCGGCTGGAGGCCGATGTGGCCGACGGCTCCTTCACCGGCACCATCGCCGACGAGGACGTGCACACCGCCCTGGAGCGCGGCCTGCTGGAGCGGCTCGGCCCCGACCTCGGCGGCAAGCTGCGCGCCGGACGCTCCCGCAACGACCAGGTGGCCACCCTCTTCCGCATGTACCTGCGCGACCACGCGCGGATCATCGGCGGGCTGATCGCCGACCTCCAGGACGCGCTGGTCGGCCTCGCCGAGGCGCACGCGGACGTGGCGATGCCGGGCCGGACCCACCTCCAGCACGCGCAGCCCGTCCTGTTCGCCCACCACGTACTGGCCCACGTGCAGTCCCTGTCCCGGGACGCGGAGCGGCTGCGGCAGTGGGACACCCGGACCGCGGTCTCCCCGTACGGCTCGGGCGCCCTGGCCGGCTCCTCGCTCGGCCTGGACCCGGAGGCGGTCGCCGCCGACCTGGGCTTCGAGCGGGGTTCGGTCGGCAACTCGATCGACGGCACGGCCTCCCGCGACTTCGTCGCCGAGTTCGCCTTCGTCACCGCGATGATCGGGATCAACCTGTCCCGCATCGCGGAGGAGATCATCCTGTGGAACACGAAGGAGTTCTCCTTCGTCACCCTCCACGACGCCTTCTCCACCGGCTCGTCGATCATGCCGCAGAAGAAGAACCCCGACATCGCGGAGCTGGCGCGCGGCAAGTCGGGCCGCCTGATCGGCAACCTCACCGGCCTGCTCGCCACCCTGAAGGCGCTGCCCCTGGCGTACAACCGGGACCTCCAGGAGGACAAGGAGCCGGTCTTCGACTCCTGCGACACCCTCGAGGTGCTGCTGCCGGCCTTCACCGGGATGATGGCCACCCTCACCGTCCACCGGGAGCGGATGGAGGAGCTTGCCCCGGCGGGCTTCTCGCTGGCCACCGACATCGCCGAATGGCTGGTCAAGCAGGGCGTGCCCTTCCGCGTCGCGCACGAGGTCGCCGGCGAGTGCGTCAAGGAGTGCGAGGCGCAGGGGATCGAGCTCGACGAGCTCACGGACGAGCAGTTCGCGAAGATCTCGGAGCACCTGACCCCCGAGGTCCGTACCGTCCTCAACGTCCCCGGCGCGCTGGCCTCCCGCAACGGCCGCGGCGGCACCGCCCCGTCGGCGGTCGCGGTCCAGCTCACCGAGCTGAAGGCCGACCTGGTCATCCAGCACGCATGGGCCGCCCACAAGCAGTAGCCGACGTGCCCGCGGGGGCGGTACGGGCCGACGGGCCCGTACCGCCCCCGCGGGCGTGTCGGGTCCGGCGCCCGCCCGGCGGGTCAGCGCACCCAGTCCGCCAGCGCGTCGAAGTCCGGCCGGGTCAGGCCGATCCGCTCGTCCACGTACATCAGCAGGGCGTGGGCGGGGTGGCGCTGGTCGACGTACTCGTGGTCCATCGCCGTGATGTCGTCGTCGATCCAGGCGAAGGGCCGCGCGCCCGCGTACTCGAGGACGTACTGCGTCTTCCAGAAGGTGCCGCGCGGGGCCCGGCCGTGCATCCGCGGCCAGTCGATGAAGGGGAGCCTCGGCAGCCCCAGGCGCGGCCCTATCCAGTCGTTCGCCTCGTCCTTCCAGGTGGTGGCCCAGACGAGGTCGTACGCGTCCGCCAGCGCGAGCAGCTCCGCCCCGTGGGCCGGGTTCAGCCACACCCGCAGCGGCTTGCCCTCGGTGAAGCCGGTGGGCCGCATCCGGTGGGTGGTGTAACCCTCGGGGCGCCGCTCGGCCTGGGCGGCGTACGGGTTCAGCGGGCCGTCGACGTCGATCAGCAGCAGTGGCTTCATGGGTGCAGACTTCCTCTCCGGCTGCCGTCCGGCAGCCGATTTTTCTTGATCCGAATCCAGGAATGAGACGAGGGCGTCTCATTCGGTTTATGCTTGTCTCATGGCCATGGATCGTGACCAGGTGCTCCGCCACGCGGCGGCCCTGCTCTCCCGCAAATCGACCGCCACGATGGACGAGGTCGCCCGCGCCGCGGGCATCGGCCGCGCCACCCTCCACCGGCACTTCGCCGGCCGCGACGCCCTCGTGCGCGCCCTGGAGGACCTCGGCATCCGCGAGTTCGAGGGGGCCTTCGACCGGGCCCGGCTCGACGAGGGAACGGCCGTGGACGCCCTGAGGCGGCTGATCGCCGAGGCGGAGCCCAACGCCCAGCTGCTGGCCTTCCTCGTCACCGAGAACCAGCTCTTCGAAGGCGACCAGGTCAACGAGGGCTGGGCCCGCCTCGACGCCCGCGTCAGCGCGCTGTTCAGGCGCGGCCAGCAGGAGGGCGACATCCGCATCGACCTGAGCCCCGCCTGGCTCACCGAGGCCCTCTACGGCCTCATCGGCACCTGCGCCTGGGCCGTCATGGACGGCCGGGTCGCCGCCAAGGACTTCCAGTACATGATCACCGAGTTGCTGCTCGGTGGCGCACGACGGAGTGTGGAGTGATGAGCCGAACCGAACAGCTGAAGCGGCGGACGGGAGCGGAGGGGAAGAGCCGCGGGCGCTGGCTCGCACTCTCCGTGCTCGTCCTGGCCGTCCTGCTGATCGCGGTCGACGCCACCGTACTCGGCCTCGCCACCCCCTCCCTCAGCGAGGACCTCAAGCCGTCCGGCACCCAGCTGCTGTGGATCGGCGACATCTACTCCTTCGTCATCGCCGGCCTGCTCGTCTCCATGGGCTCCCTAGGCGACCGCATCGGCCGCAAGAAGCTCCTCCTCGCCGGGGCCACCGCCTTCGGCGCCGTCTCGGTCCTGAACGCCTACGCGACCAGCCCCGAGATGATGATCGTCGCCCGGGCCCTGCTCGGCGTGGCCGGCGCCACCCTGATGCCGTCCACGCTCGCCCTGATCCGCAACATCTTCCACGACCCGCGCGAGCGCAGCCTCGCCATCGGCATCTGGGGCGCCACCGCGTCCGCCGGCGCGGCCGTCGGTCCCGTCGTCGGCGGCGCCCTGCTCCAGCACTTCTGGTGGGGCTCGGTCTTCCTGATCAACCTCCCGGTGATGGCCGCCCTGGTCCTCGTCGGCATACGGCTGCTGCCCGAGTCCAAGAACCCGGTCGCGGGCCCCTGGGACCTGATCAGCGTCGCCCTGTCCCTCGTCGGCGTCATCAGCGTCGTGTACGCGGTCAAGGAAGCGGCCACCCACGGCGCCACCCCGGGCGTCTGGATCGCCGCCGCCCTCGGCACCGCCTGCCTCTACGCCTTCGTACGCCGCCAGTTCACCCTGGCCTCCCCCCTGCTCGACATGCGGCTCTTCCGGCACCGCGGCTTCTCCGGCGCGGTCCTCGCCGACCTGCTGACCGTCTTCGGCCTCTCCGGTCTCGTGTTCTTCCTCTCCCAGTTCTTCCAGCTGGTGCAGGGCCGCGACCCCCTGGAGGCCGGACTCGCCGAACTGCCCGCCGCCGTCGGCGCCGTCGTCACCGGCCTCGTCGCCGGCAAGTACGCCCGCGCCTACTCCGTACGCGTCATCGTCACCGGCGGCCTCGCCGCCATCGGCCTGGCCCTCGCGGCGCTCACCGTGATCCACCGCGAGACCGGCTACCCGCTGCTCGGCGCCGCGCTCCTCGTCGTCGGCCTCGGCGCCGGCTTCTCCTTCACCGTCACCGCCGACGTGATCCTCTCCAGCGTCCCCAAGGAACAGGCCGGTTCCGCCTCGGCCGTCTCCGAGACCGCGTACGAACTCGGCGCGGCCCTCGGCATCGCCCTGCTCGGCTCCGTCGTCACCGGCGTCTACCAGGGCTTCACCGCCCCCGCCACGGTCCCCGCCCCGGTGGCCGACGCCGCGCACGAGTCGCTCGGCGGCGCCGTCGAGGCCGCCCGCGCCCTGGACCCGCAGACCGCCCACACCATGGTCGGCGCGGCCCAGGAGGCCTTCGTGGACGGCCTGCGGCTCGCCTCCGGCGTCGGCGCCGCCGTCCTGCTGGCCACCGCCGCGGCCGCCTGGTTCCTGCTCAAGGGCCAGGAGCTCCAGGAGGGCGTCGAACACTGACGCACCGCCAGGCGGCGCCGCCCGCAAGGCGATCGGCGGAATTGACAGTCCGTCGGACCCCGGGACACCATCCCCGCGATGGAGATCAACGATCTGACCCCGGCCGAACGCCGCGTATGGGAGGCCTTCCCTCGCGGTGAGGCAGTCGACTTCCGCGAGAGCCCCGAGGAGACCTCCCACGACGGTGCCTCCTGGGGCCCCGGGCGCACCGTCCGCGCCGAGGTGCTGCGCGCCCTGCTGGTCGGCGGCTCCGCCGAGGAGGGACACGTCGCGGGGATCAAGCTCTACGGCGCGAAGATCAGCGGCAAGCTCGACCTCAAGTACGCGGTCGTGGACCACCCGATCCGGATGCGGGTCTGCTGGTTCGAACGCAAGCCCATGATGTACGGGGCCCAGCTGCGCGCCGTCGTGCTCGGGGACTCCACCCTGCCGGGCCTGACCGCCGCCACCGTACGCGTCGAGGTCGTGCTCAGGCTCTCCTGCTGCCGCATCGACGGTCCCGTCCGGCTCGCCGGCGCGAAGATCGGGGGCGGCCTCTTCCTCCAGGGCGCCGTCATCCGGCCCGGGAGCCTGCCCGACGAGGTCGACGAGCCGCCGCTCCAGCTCAACCACGCCGAGATAGGGACGGACATCATCGCCGGCGGCCTCACCGTCCACGGCGAGTTCCGCCTCAACGGAGCCACCATCGCCGGCCAGGTCAGCCTCGACGGGGCCCGGCTCGTCAACCCCGGCGGCATCGCCCTGCACGCCGAGACCCTCGCCGTCGGCAGCGACGTACGCGGCCACCGGCTCCACGCCGAGGGCATGGTCAACCTCACCGGGGCCCGCGTCCCCGGCCAGGTGATACTGACCCGCGCGAGCCTGTCCAACCCCGGCCGGGTGGCGCTGCGCGCCAGCTCCGCCGTCATGGGGGAGTTCTGGCTGCGCAAGTGCCCCACCATCGACGGCATCGTCAACCTGCGCCGCAGCCAGTTCGACATGCTGTGGGCCGAGCCGTCCGTCTGGCCGCCCGTGGTCCGGGCCGACGGGCTCAGCTACCGGCTGCTGCACCCGCACCTGCCCGCCGAGGAGCGGCTGCCGCTGCTGGAACGCGAGGAGGACGGGTACCTGCCGTACGCCTACGAGCAGCTGGCCGCCTCCTACCGCACCGTCGGCGACGAGGCGGGCGCCCGCACGGCCCAGCTGGCCAAGCTGCGCCGCCACCGGCGCACCCGGCCGCGGCACACCCGCCTCTGGGGCCTGCTCCAGGACGTCACCGTCGGCTACGGCTTCCGGCCCCTGCGCGCGGCGGCGTGGCTGCTGGCGCTGACCGTCACCGGGACCGTCGCCTACGGGCTGGCGCCGCCCCGGGCCCTGAAGGCGGGGGAGGCGCCGGAGTTCAACCCGCTCTTCTACACCCTGGACCTGATGCTGCCGATCATCGGCTTCGGCCAGGAGGGCGCCTTCGCCCCGGCCGGCTGGTACCAGTGGCTGTCGTACCTGCTGATCGTGACCGGCTGGGTCCTCGCCACCACCACGGCGGCGGGCGTCAGCCGGTCACTCCAGCGGCAGTGAGCGCGCCGGCGCTCAGGCGGCCTTGGCCTTCGTGGCGTACATGTCCACGTACTCCTGGCCCGACAGCCGCATCACCTCCGCCATCACCGAGTCGGTGACGGCGCGCAGCACGTAGCGGTCGCGGTCCATGCCCTCGTAGCGGGAGAACTCCATCGGCTCGCCGAAGCGGACCGTGACCCGGCCCGGGCGCGGCATGCCCGCGCCGCCGGGCTGGAGCTTGTCCGTGCCGATCATCGCGAACGGGACCACCGGGGCGCCGGTCATCAGGGTCAGGCGGGCGATGCCCGTGCGGCCCCGGTACAGCCGGCCGTCGGGGGAGCGGGTGCCCTCGGGGTAGATGCCGAAGATCTTGCCCTCCTCGAGGATCCGGCGGCCCGTCATCAGCGCGGCGACGCCGCCGTTCGCACCGTCCCGGTCCACCGGGATCATGCCCGCGCCGGTGAAGAACCACGCCATCAGGCGGCCCTTGAGGCCCTTGCCCGTCACGTACTCGTCCTTGCCGATGAAGTGGACCGTACGGTCGCAGACGAGCGGAAGGATCATCGAGTCGATGAAGGTGAGGTGATTGCCCGCCAGGATCACCGGACCCGTGCCCGGGATGTTGTCGAGCCCCTCCACCTTGGTGCGGAACATCAGGCGCATGACCGGTCCGACGGTGGCTTTGATGAGCGCGGTACGGAACAACGTGAGCCCTCCGGCATCGAAAAGCGGCTTTCGCACCACACGGCGGTAGTGCAGGTGAGGACGATACTCGCGGGTCACCCCTGATCGCACATCGGGTTCACGAGCTGGATACGCGTTGTTGACACATGTTTCCGCCATGTTCCGGCGGAGCCCATCCCAGGGCCACCCGCCCCCGCCTACGATCGCCACGCCGATCCGGGCCTCCACGCCCCCCGGAGATCCCGGGGCCGCGGGCCCGTCGCAGAACGAGGAGTGGCACTGATGACACACGGTGGGGCAGCGCGGCGGACGGTGCTCGGAGCGGCCGTACTGGCGGCCGGAACCGGCATCACCGCAATGACGGCGGGAACCGCCACGGCCGCCCCGGGCGAGCACGGCGAGCACGGCGGGGGCGGCTACCGCGATCTGCCCGTCCCCCTGGTGATCGGACACCGCGGCGCCAGCGGCTACCGGCCCGAGCACACCCTCGGCTCCTACGAGCTGGCCCTCGACCTCGGCGCCGACGTCATCGAGCAGGACCTCGTCCCCACCAAGGACGGCCATCTCGTCTGCCGCCACGAGAACGAGATCGGCGGCACCACCGACGTCGCCGACCACCCCGAGTTCGCCTCCCGGCGCACCACCAAGACCGTCGACGGGGTCTCCGTCACGGGCTGGTTCACCGAGGACTTCACCCTCGCCGAGCTGAAGACCCTGCGCGCGAAGGAACGCATCCCCGCCGTCCGCCAGCGCAACACCCTCTACGACGGCAGGTGGGCCGTCCCCACCTTCGAAGAGGTGCTGCGCTGGGCCAACCGCGAGGGACGCCTGCGCGACAAGCGGATCTGGCTGCACGTCGAGACCAAGCACCCCACCTACTTCCGGAGCCTGGGCCTCGGCCTGGAGGAGCCCCTCGCCAAGCTGCTGCGCCGCTACGGCCGCGACGGCCGCGACGCCGCCGTGTTCCTCCAGTCCTTCGAGCCCTCCAGCATCCAGCGGCTCGCGCGCCTGGTGTCCGCCCCGCGCGTGGTGCTGCTCTCGGCCGCGAACACCCGGCCCTGGGACTTCGAGGTCGCCAAGGACCCCCGTACGGTCGCCGACCTGGTCAAGCCCGAGGGGCTCCAGTGGATCGCCGGCTTCGCCCAGGGCATCGGCCCCACCCTCGACCTGATCGTGCCCCGCGACGCGGCCGGCAGGCTCACCACCCCGACCACCCTCGTACGCGACGCCCACGCCCGGGGCCTGGTGCTCCACCCCTACACCGCGCGCAACGAGAACAGCTTCCTGCCCGCGGAGTACCGCAAGGGCACCGACCCGGCCGCCTACGGAGACGCCTTCGCAGCCTTCCAGAGGTACTTCGAACTGGGCATCGACGGCATCTTCACCGACAACCCGGACACCGGACTCCTCGCGGCGGAGGCCTTCCGCCCCGGCCGCGGCGTCAACCGCTAGGTCGTCTCTTTCGGATCTTGCCGGTCAAGCCCCCGGCCCCCGATCGGGTGGGCCGGACCCGGAGGGGAAACCGCCCGGCCCGGCACTCGCGTCCCGCCCGGCATGGACCTGTTACAGGAACCCGATCTGCTCGAGGAGCTGGGCCCGCTGCTCTCCGCGGAGGCGGCCGCCGAGGCCCCGGCCGCCGGAGTGGAGGCCGCCGACCTCGAACAAGCCGTCTGGGTGCGGCTGCTGGAGCGCGGCCCGCGCGCACCCGACCCGGCCGGCCGCGCCCGCTGGCTGCGCCGGGCGGTGCGCGCCGAGGCCCGGCACGCACGGCGCCGGGCCCGCCGCGAGGTCCCGTACGGCGGCACGCCCGCGGACGCCGCCGGCGAGCCGGAGGACGCCCTGCTGCACGGCGAGGCGAATCGGGCCCTCCGATCGGCGGTCGCCCGATTGCCGGGACGCTGTCCGGAACTGATGGCAGCACTTCTGTCGCCCAGAGACCTGACTTACCGTGAAATCGCAGGGGAGTTGGGTATCTCACAAGGAAGTTTGGGACCGGTACGTTCCCGTTGCCTGGGATGTCTGCGCAGAATGCTCGCTGTCGAGGTTGCGGCTCCTGACCCATGGGGAAAGGAGCGGTAGACCGGAGAGCCACCAGGTGAGCGGGAGGCATGCGCACATGGGCATGAGTGTGACCATTTCGGCGGCGGCCGCCGAGGACGCCGAGCAGATCTTCAAGCTGCAGTACCTGGCGTTCCAGCGGGAGGCCGAGCTGTACGGCAACTACCTCATCCAGCCCCTCACCCAGTCCCTGGACTCCCTGAAGGCGGAGCTCGCCGAGGACACCGTCCTGGTGGCCCGGCTCGGCGACGAAGTGGTGGGCGCGGTGCGCGGCAGCGTCGGCGAGGACGGCACGGCCAGCATCGCCAAGCTGTGCGTGCACCCCCGCCTCCAGGGCCACGGCCTCGGCGCGCGACTGCTGCGCGGGGTCGAGGAGGCCCTCGCCGGCCGCGGCGGCACGACCCGCTTCCGCCTGCACACGGGCCACAAGAGCGAGTCGAACCTGCGGCTCTACCGCAAGGCCGGCTACGCCCAGGTCGGCAACCGCACCGCCTCCGACGGCGTGCACCTGGTGATCCTGGAGAAGGACGCCAAGGACACCGACTACGCCGTCAGCGCGTAGCCGCACCGGGTGTCGCGGGCCCGGTCGCGGACCGGGTCCGCGACCTCAGCGCCTGGACCGGAGCCAGAGCATCCCGGTGACCGGCAGGATCAACGGGATGAAGAGGTAGCCCATGCCGAAGTCCGACCAGACGGTCGCGTCGGGGAAGGCCTCGGGCCGCACCAGGGTCCAGGCGCCCACGGCCAGCACACCGGCGAGCTCGGCGCCGCAGCACACCAGCGCCGCCCTGCGGGCCCTCTCCCCGCCGCGCACCAGGGAGTACGTGATGAAGGCGTACGCCAGGGCCGCCGCCGCCGACAGCGAGTACGGCAGCGGCGCCCGGTCGAACTCGGTGGCGATCTGGTAGACCGAGCGCGAGACCGCGCCGACCACCATCACGCCGTAGAGCCACACCAGCAGCAGCCCCGGACCGGAGACCAGTCGCTTGCGCCCGGCGGGCGGGGCGGTCGTCGTGTCAGGCACCTGCGGATCCCCAGATGTCGTAGAGGCGTACTTCCAGCACGGCGAGGACGACCGCGCCCGCGGCCACCGTCACCGAGCCCCACTTGGTGCGCTCGGTCAGCGAGAGCATCCCGGCCGCCGGGACCGCCGCGAAGGCGCCCAGCAGGTAGGCCACGAAGATCACCGTCCCCTGTGCGGGCTTCTCGCCCCGGCCCAGCTGGACCAGGCCGATCACCAGCTGGGCGAGGACCAGCACGGTCACCACGGCCATGCCGATGAAGTGCCAGTCCTTGGTCGGCTGGTCCCGCCATGCGGCGTGACCGCACCAGGCGGCGAGGGCGAGGGCGGCCGCACCGATGGCGACCGTCAGGGCGACGAGCATGCAGCGAGGGTATTACGGGCCCGAAGGCCCGATGTGCCCGCCCCTCGGGGCGCGCCCGGCCGGAAGGCGCACCGCCGCATGCCGGAGCCGGCCGCGCGGCCCGAACGCGGACCGTGGCCTTGGCCACAGCGCACCCCGTCCTCGGGCTCGGCGCGGACGTGGCGGTCAGATGCCTCCCGGCCGTGCCGGCACTGGGCGGGCGAGCCCGGTGCCGGGCTCGGTGCGGAGGGGTGGAGGCGTCCCGCCGCGTCCGGGATGCGGCCCCATTCCGTCCGCTATGCGGACAGCATTGATCGGTGAGTCGACGTGTCTGCTTTACTGGGGCGCATGACCACGACGAGCAGCCGCACCCTTGCGACCGAGGCGACGATGACGCCCGGTGCTCGTTGTATGTGTCGAATGTGCGCCTTCTGAGGGCCCCTTCACGCAGTCTCGCGCCCCGAAGCGAGACCGGCCGAGCAACTCCGCCACCCCGGTCGGACGACACCTCCGACTGACTCCGGTACGGACCGCTCCTGCCCCGCGCACGCGTCGACACCATCGTTTTGTGACGGTTAGACCCGTATCGCGTCCCCAGATGTTTGCCCCGTGCACGGCACCCGCACCCCGTGCACTCGACAGCGACGGAAATCCTGTGATCACCACATCGGGCCTCACGAAGGTCTACCAGTCCCGTGGCCGCGAGGTCACCGCCCTGGACGGCGTCGACCTGCACGTCCGCGAGGGCGAGGTCTACGGAGTCATCGGCCAGAGCGGCGCCGGCAAGTCCTCCCTCATCCGCTGCGTGAACCTCCTGGAGCGCCCCACCAGCGGCACCGTGACCGTGGACGGCGTCGAGCTCACCGCCCTCGCCGGCCGCGGCCGCCGCGCCGGCAAGGAGCTCCGCGAGGCCCGCAGCCGCATCGGCATGGTCTTCCAGCACTTCAACCTGCTGTCCTCGCGCACCGTCCAGGCCAACATCGAGCTGCCCCTGGAGATCCTCGGCGTCTCCGGCCGTGAACGCTCCCGCAAGGCCCTGGAACTCCTCGACCTCGTCGGCCTCGCCGACAAGGCCAAGGCCTACCCCAGCCAGCTCTCCGGCGGCCAGAAGCAGCGCGTCGGCATCGCCCGCGCCCTGGCCGGCGATCCCAAGGTGCTCCTCTCCGACGAGGCCACCAGCGCCCTCGACCCCGAGACCACCCGCTCCATCCTCCAGCTGCTGCGCGACCTCAACCGCCAGCTCGGCCTGACCGTCCTGCTCATCACCCACGAGATGGACGTGGTCAAGGCCGTCTGCGACTCCGCCGCGCTCATGAAGCGGGGCCGGATCATCGAGTCCGGCACCGTCGCCGAACTGCTCGCCACCCCCGGCTCCGAGCTCGCCGGCGAACTCTTCCCGGTCAGCGGAACCGCCACCGGCCCCGACCGCACCGTCGTCGACGTCACCTTCCACGGCGAGGCCGCCACCCAGCCGGTCATCTCCCAGCTCTCCCGCACGTACAACATCGACATCTCGATCCTCGGCGCCGCCATGGACACCGTCGCCGGCCGCCAGATCGGCCGCATGCGCATCGAACTGCCCGGCCGCTACGAGGACAACGTCGTGCCCGTCGGCTTCCTGCGCGAGCAGGGCCTCCAGGTCGACCTCGTCGACGACGACTCCGACCTCGACTCCGAGATCGCCGCACTGGTCAAGGATGGTGCCAAGTGACCTGGTCCGAGATGCAGCCCCTGCTCACCCAGGGCACCTACGACACCCTCTACATGGTGCTGTGGTCCACCCTGGTGACCGTCCTCGGCGGACTGCCCATCGGCATCCTCCTCGTCCTCACCGACAAGGGCGGTCTCCTGCAGAACCGGCCGCTCAACAAGGTCCTCGGCGTGATCGTGAACATAGGCCGCTCGCTGCCGTTCATCATCCTGCTGATCTTCCTGATCCCGGTCACCACCGCCGTGGTCGGCACCTTCATCGGCCCCACCGCCATGATCGTCCCGCTGGCCATCGGCGCCGTCCCCTTCTTCGCCCGGCTCGTCGAGACGGCCGTCCGCGAGGTGGACCACGGCCTGATCGAGGCCGTCGAGTCCATGGGCGGCGGCATCCCGACCCTCGTCGGCAAGGTCCTGCTCCCGCAGGCCCTGCCCTCCCTGGTCGCCGGCGTCACCACCACCGTGATCACCCTCGTCGGCTACTCCGCCATGGCCGGCGCCGTCGGCGGCGAAGGACTCGGCTCCAAGGCCATCACCTACGGCTTCCAGCGCTTCGAGACCGGCTTCATGTTCGCCACCGTGGCCGTACTGATCGCCCTCGTCACGGTGATCCAGCTGATCGGCGACGGCGTGGTACGCGTCCTCGCGCGCCGCGGCCGGACAGCCTGAAGCCCCCACAAGAACCTCCCCACCGCAGAGCCCGCACTTGTCGTGCTTGGGCCATCACCCCGCGAACACCCGCGAAAAGCAAGAAAGGCACTCTTCGTGCGTAAGAACACCAAGCTCACCGCCATCGCCGCCGCCTCCGCCGCGCTCGCCCTGGCCCTCAGCGCCTGCGGCAGCTCCTCGGACCCGTCCACCGCCGCCAAGACCGACGGCGGCAAGGTCGACGAGAGCAAGCCGCTGGTCATCGCGGCCTCCCCGAGCCCGCACGCCGACATCCTGAACTTCGTCAAGGACAAGCTCGCGGCCAAGGACGGCCTCAAGCTGGAGGTGAAGGAGTTCACGGACTACGTCCTGCCCAACACCGCCACCGAGCAGGGCCAGGTCGACGGCAACTACTTCCAGCACAAGCCGTACCTCGACGACTTCAACAAGAAGAACGGCACGCGCATCGTGCCCGTCGTGAACGTGCACCTGGAACCCCTCGGCCTCTACTCCAAGAAGGTCAAGGCCCTCTCGGACATCAAGCCCGGCCAGACCATCGCCGTCCCCAACGACACCACCAACGAGGGCCGCGCCCTCCAGCTGCTCGCCGCGAACAAGCTGATCACCCTCAAGGACGGGGTCGGCACCAGCGCCAAGCTGTCCGACATCACCGACAAGAAGGGCCTGGAGTTCAAGGAGCTGGAGGCCGCCACGGTCCCCCGCGCCCTGAACGACGTCGACGCCGCCGTCATCAACGGCAACTACGCCCTCGAGGCCAAGCTCGCGCCCGCCAAGGACGCCCTGGTCCTCGAGAAGGCCGACGGCAACCCGTACGCCAACTTCCTGGCGGTCAAGGAAGGCAACCAGAACGACCCGCGCATCCAGAAGCTCGCCAAGCTCCTGAACTCCGACGAGGTCAAGAAGTTCATCGAGGAGAAGTACCAGGGCTCGGTCACCCCGGCCTTCGGCTCCCCGGCCGCCTGACGCCGGACCGCCTGACGCCGGACCGTCCGACCCAGGACCGTCCAACCCAGGACCGTCCGACCCAAGTCCCCTTGGCGGACGCCGGATTCCCGGCCCCGCGCACCCCCTCGGGCGCGCGGGGCCGAGGGCTGCCCGGGCCGCCCGGAGGATGCCCGCCTCCGGGCGGCCCGGCCCTGCACATCCCCGGGCCGATGCTGCATGCTGTGGCCTACGACCCGCACAAACGGTCCCGTACGAACGGTCCCGCCCCACGGTCCCAGGCATGGAGCTGCGCATGACTACCACCTTCCCGGACGTCACCATCAGCACGGACCGGCTGGTGCTGCGCCCCTTCGAGGAGGAGGACGTCACCGCGCTCGCCGAGATGATGAACGACGAGCAGATCACCGCCTGGACCTCGGTCCCGCACCCCTACACCCACGCCGACGCCCACGCCTGGGCCACCGTGCTCTCCCACGCCGAGCGCACCGAGGGCCGAGGCATCGTCTTCGCCGTCACCGAGTTCCTCACCCAGCGCCTCGTGGGCATCGTCCACCTCCGGAACACCGACTGGCGCACCCGCACCACCGAGGTGGGCTACGTCACCGCCCCCTGGGCCCGCGGCGAGGGCTACGCCAGCGAGTCCGTGCTCGCAGTCGCCCAGTGGCTCCTGCGCGACCAGCGCTTCGAGAGACTCGAACTGCGCACCGCCGCCGACAACACCGCCTCCCAGCAGGTCGCCCAGAAGATCGGTTGCATCAGCGAAGGCGTCCTGCGCAACGCATGGATAGTGCGGACCCAGGCGGCCGACGGCAGCTGGACCGGAACCCGCACCGACCTCATCGTCTGGAGCCTGGTACCCGAAGACCTCGACGACACCGACGAGTACGACGTGTACGAGAGCCGCCACGCCCGCCCCGGCCCCGCCGGACGCCCCGGCCACGACGACGGATACCCCCTGCGCCGGCGTGCCGACGCACACGGCTACGCCGTCGGCGCCGACCGGCACTGACCCGATGACCAGGTAGTCTCACCGTGACCCCCTGACGGGGCGACGACGCCGACGAGAACGCCGAAGACGCCGACGACGCCGGAGACGCCGACGCCGGCGAGAACACCGAAGACGCCGACGAGAACGCCGAAAGGCGTCCCCAACCCCACCCCAGGAGACCGACGACGATGGCCGACCGGGTCACGGTGATCGGCTGGGACGGCTCCCCCCTGACCGCGGCCGCCCGCTCCGCGCTCTCCGCCGCCACCCTCGTGGCCGGAGCCGCCCACCACCTCGCGCTCCCCGAAATCCCGCCGGGCGCGGAACGCATCCGCCTCGGCAGCCTCGGTCTCGCCGCCCGCCGCATCGCCGGCCACCGCGGCACCGCCGTCGTCCTCGCCGACGGCGACCCCGGCTTCTTCGGCGTCGTACGCACCCTGCGCGCCCCGGAACACGGCCTCGAGGTCGAGGTGGTCCCCGCCGTCTCCGCCGTCGCCGCCGCCTTCGCCCGCGCCGGGATGCCGTGGGACGACGCCCAGGTCGTCGTCGCCCACCCCCGTACCCTGCGCCGCGCCGTCAACGTCTGCCGCGCCCACACCAAGGTCGCCGTGCTCACCTCGCCCGGCGCCGGCCCCGCCGAACTCGCCCTGCTGCTCGAAGGCGTCCACCGCACCTTCGTCATCTGCGAGGAACTGGGCACCGAGCGCGAACGCGTCACCGTCCTCACCTCCGACGCCGCCGCCGACCACAGCTGGCGCGACCCCAACGTCGTCATCGTCATCGGCGGCGCCGGGCCCTCCCCCGCCGCCGCCGACCCCGGCTGGCTGCTCGGCCAGAGCCCCGGCCCGGCCCCCGTACGCGGCTGGGCCCGCCCGCAGCCCGCCGCCGACGGACACCGGCCGGGGGAGGGGGAGTCCGCCCAGCTGCGCGCCGCCCAGCTCGCCCGGCTCGGCCCCCGCACCGGGGACCTCGTCTGGGACATCGGAGCCGGCTCGGGAGCCCTCGCCGTGGACGCCGCGGCCCACGGCGCCGCCGTCATCGCCGTCGACGCCGACCCACGCGCCTGCGAACGCGTAACCGCCGCCGCCCGCACGCGCGGTGTCCAGATCCAGGTCGTCCCGGGCCGCGCCCCGCACGTACTGGAGAGCCTGCCCGAACCCGACGTGGTCCGCGTCGGCGGCGGAGGCCCCGCGGTCGTCGCCGCCGTCGCCGAACGGCGTCCCGAACGGATCGTCAGCCACGCCTCCACGCGCGACGAGGCCGAGGCCATCGGACGCACCCTCACCGAACACGGGTACGCCGTCGAGTGCGCGCTGCTCCAGTCCGTTGCCCTCGACCCCCGGACCTGGGCGGAACAGGAGCGTTCCGTGGTGTTCCTGCTGGCAGCCGAACGCCCCGTGAACCGCTGACGCGGAGCCCGGGGTAGGCTGGCCGATCGTCGTACCGCCAGGTGGACGCGCGACGTGGCGCAGTCCACAGCGGACCGTGCCGGTTTCTGGCCGACACGGCGGCCGACGAGCGCGACAATGCTCAGGAGTTGTTGTGGGTGCGCACGCCAGACGCCGCACCGCGCGACGACCCGCACGGCAAAGTCCGCACGGCGGGCCCTGTGGGCGGCCGGGCGATCGAAGAGGCAACACCGATGGGCGAGGGGTACGCATGACTGACACCGGCCAGGTTCCGGGCGAGGGTCACCCGGACAACACGGGCATGGTGGATCAGCAGGGCATGCCCGCACCGGTCCCGCCCCTGCCCCCGACGCCGCCCCAGGCCCCCGCCGGGTACGCCTTCCAGGACCTCGTGGACGACCCGGCCGAGGCCGAGGACGAGGAACTGCTCCTGATGCCGAGCGGTCACGGGCAGGGCGCCTGGAGCGACCCCCAGGTGGTCCCGCCGGTGCCGGCCTTCCCCGGCGACTACCAGGAGCCCGTCTACACGGAGTACCCGCAGGACCCCGCCGCCGGCTACCCCGACCCCGGTCACATCGGCTTCCCCGAACAGGGTTACCCCGAGGCCTTCCCCGCCGCCGCACAGCACGCGCCCGGCTTCCCCACCCCCTTCGCCGACCCCGCCGTCTACAGCGCGGGCGCGCACGAGACCGGTGGCCGCGACTCCGGCTCCCTCGACCTCGGCGGCCTGGTCCCGCAGGCCGGGCCGGCCCCACAGGCGCCGCCCGCCGCTCCCGTGATGCCGCCGCGCCGCCCGCTGCACATGGGGCCGCCCATGCCCGACGCCACCGGCGGAGTCGTACGCTCCCTCGCGGACCGGGGCCCGGCCGCCGCACCGGTACCGCCCGCCGCTCCCGTGGCGCAGGCCGCGCCCCAGGCGCAGCAGCCGCAGGCCGCCCCCGCCGTGCCGGCGCAGCTGGCCGAGGCGGAGGCGGTGGAGGCCCCGGCCGTCGCGCCGGAGCCGGTCGTGGTGCCGGCCCCCGAGGTGGCCGCCGCCGCTGCCGCCGCGCAGGCCGTCGAGGCCGAGGCCGCTGCTGCGGGCGCCGAGGCCGTCGCGGCCCCGGGCGCCGAGGCCGTGCAGGGCGACCCGGCCGCCGCCGTGCCCGCCGCCCCCGCCCCCGGCCCCGAGCACCAGGACCTGCCGGGCGCCGCCCCGCAGCCCGGGGACGTCCCGCCGCAGGCGGGGACCCCGTGGACGGCCGAGCCGGTTGCCGCCGCCGAGCCGGTCGTCGCCGAGCCTGTTGCTGCGGAGCCGGTCGTCGCCGAGCCGGTCGTCGCCGAGCCGGTTGTTGCCGAGCCCTTTGTGGCGGAGCCTTTTGTGGCGGAGCCCGCCGCTGTGGAGGCCGTTGTAGCGGAGTCGGCCGTCGTCGCCGAGCCGGCCGCCGTCGCCCAGCCCGCCGTGGCCCCGGCTGCCGTCGCCGAGCCGTCGCCCGAGGCCGCTCCGGTCGCCGAGGCAGCCCCAGCGACCGCCCCCGAGGCGGTCGTCGAGGTTCCCGCGGCCGCCGCGGCCGTCGAGGCGGTCGTTCCCGCGCCCGGGACCCCCGCCGAGGCCGCGCCCGCGGCCCCCGAGGCCGTCCCGGCCGCCGCCGAAGCCGCACCCGCGGCACCGGAGCCCGCCGAGGCGGCGCAGGCCGCCGCGCCCGCCGAAGTACCCGCCGTCGCCGCCGAGCCGCAGGGTCCGGCCGAGGCCGTCGAGCCGGCCCCCGCGGAAGCGCCGGTCCAGGCCGAAGCCTCCGCCGAGACCCCTGTCCCCGCCGCGCAGGAGCCCGCCGCCGAGACCGCCGAGCCGGTCGAGGCGCAGCCCGAGCCGGTGGAGGCCGCCGTGCCGCCCGCCGAAGCCGTGGAAGCCGTGGAAGCCGCCGCGGAGCCGGCACCCGGCGAAGCGGCCCCCGCGTACGCCGACGCGGAGCGCGAGGCCGTCCTGCGCGTGATGCGCGAGCGCCGCGACATCCGCAAGGGCTTCCGCACCGACCCCATCCCGCACGAGGTGCTGCTGCGCGTCCTGGAGGCCGCCCACACCGCGCCCAGCGTCGGCCACTCGCAGCCGTGGGACTTCGTCGTCATCCGCTCCGCCGAGACCCGCCGGACGATGCACGAGCTCGCCCAGACGCAGCGCGAGGCCTACGCCAAGTCGCTCCCCAAGGGCCGGGCCAAGCAGTTCAAGGAACTCAAGATCGAGGCCATCCTCGACACCCCGGTGAACATCGTCGTCACCGCCGACCCCACCCGCGGCGGCCGCCACACCCTCGGCCGGCACACCCAGCCGCAGATGGCCCCGTACTCCTCCGCCCTCGCGGTCGAGAACCTCTGGCTCGCCGCGCGCGCCGAGGGCCTCGGCGTCGGCTGGGTCAGCTTCTTCGACGAGCGCGAGATGGTCCGCGCGCTCGGGCTGCCCGAGCACCTGGAGGTCGTCGCGTACCTGTGTGTCGGGTACGTGGACGAGTTCCCGGAGGAGCCGGAGCTGATGCAGGCGGGCTGGTCCCAGCGCCGTCCGCTGGCGTGGGTCGTGCACGAGGAGACGTACGGCCGCCGCGCGCTGCCCGGCGAGGCCCCGCACGACCTGCTCTCCGAGACCGTCGCCGGCATCCGCCCGCTCGACGCGAAGGCGCTCGGCGAGGCGTGGGAGCGGCAGAAGCGCATGACCAAGCCCGCCGGGGCCCTCGGCATGCTGGAGATCATCTCCGCGCAGCTCTCCGGGCTCTCCCGGGTCTGCCCGCCGCCGATCCCGGAGCCGGCCGCCGTCGCGATCTTCGCCGGTGACCACGGTGTCCACGCCCAGGGCGTGACCCCCTGGCCCCAGGAGGTCACCACGCAGATGGTGGCCAACTTCCTGGGCGGCGGGGCCGTCTGCAACGCCTTCGCCAACCAGGTCGGCGCCGAGGTCTGCGTCATCGACGTCGGCGTGGCCGGGGACCTCCCCGCCACCCCCGGCCTCCTGCCGCGCAAGGTCCGCCCCGGCACGGCCGACCTGTCCGTCGGCCCCGCGATGAGCCGCGAGGAGGCCGTCGCGGCCATCGAGGTCGGCATCGAGACGGCCAGGGACCTGGTCGCGGCGGGCAACAAGGCGCTCCTCACGGGCGAGATGGGCATCGCCAACACGACGGTCTCGGCGGCCCTGATCTCCGTCTTCACGGGTGTGGACCCCGCCGAGGTCACCGGCCGGGGCACGGGCATCAACGACGAGACGCACGCCCGGAAGGTCGACGTCGTACGCCGCGCCCTGGAGCTCCACCAGCCCGACCCGAACGACCCGATCGGCGTCCTGGCGGCGATCGGCGGCCTGGAGCACGCGGCGATCGTCGGTCTCCTCCTCGGCGGGGCCTCGCTGCGCACCCCGGTCATCCTGGACGGCGTGAGCGCGGGCGCGGCCGCCCTGGTGGCCCGCGCCATCGCCCCCGAAGCCCTGTCGGCCTGCATCGCGGGCCACCGCAGTGCGGAACCGGGCCACGTGGCCGCCCTCAACAAGCTCGGCCTGCGCCCCCTGGTCGACTTGGACCTCCGCCTCGGCGAAGGCACCGGCGCCCTGCTGGCGCTCCCGCTGGTCCAGAGCGCGGCCCGCGCGATGCACGAGGTCGCCACCTTCGACGCGGCGGGCGTGACGGAGAAGTAGGGGCGGCGGCGGGCACGCAGGCACGCACGCGCCACGCGCCACAGCTGAACGGGGCCGGACACCAGGGGGTGTCCGGCCCCGGGGCGTTGGCGGGCCGGCACGACACGGAAGGACGATGGGACTGACGGGAACCCCCCGCACCCTCCCGACCCCGCCCCGCCGGAGCCCGTCGCCCCGGCTCCGCGCCCCGGCCGGAGACCGCCCCCGAGGCCGCCCGAACTTCGCCCCCGCAGGTACCACCAGCGCCGATGGGTCGTATCGTGGTCCCGGACGGGCGCCCCGCACCGCGTGCCCGCCCAGCCGCTCCAGCGCAGCAGCGGCCCCGCAGACCCCACCCCGCCGCATCAGGAGCCGCAACCGCCATGGCAAACCCGGCACACCCCGCCTACCCCGTAGGACTCCGTCTGGCAGGGCGCCGCGTCGTCGTCATCGGCGGCGGGCAGGTCGCCCAGCGCCGACTGCCCGCGCTGATCGCGGCCGGGGCCGACGTGCTGCTCGTGTCCCCCTCCGCGACGCCCTCCGTGGACGCGATGGCGGCGACCGGCGAGATCCGCTGGGAGCGCCGCCGCTACCAGGACGGCGACCTCGACGGTGCCTGGTACGCGCTCATCGCGACGCGGGACAGGGAGGCCAACGACGCGGCTTCCGCCGAGGCCGAGAGCCGCCGCGTCTGGTGCGTGCGCGCCGACGACGCCGACGCGGCCACCGCCTGGACCCCGGCCACCGGCCGTGTGGAGGGCGTCACCGTCGCCGTGCTCAGCGGCAACGACCCCCGCCGCTCCGCCGCCGTGCGCGACGCGGTCGTCGAGGGGCTGCGCGACGGCTCCCTCACCGCCGCCCGCCCCCGCGTCCCCGGTGTCTCCCTCGTCGGCGGCGGGCCCGGCGACCCGGACCTGATCACCGTGCGCGGCCGCCGCCTGCTCGCCGAGGCGGACGTGGTCATCGCCGACCGGCTCGGCCCCCGCGACCTGCTCGACGAGCTGCCGCCGCACGTCGAGGTCATCGACGCCGCGAAGATCCCGTACGGCCGTTTCATGGCCCAGGAGGCCATCAACAACGCCCTGATCGAGCACGCCAAGGCCGGCAAGGCCGTGGTCCGGCTCAAGGGCGGGGACCCGTACGTCTTCGGACGCGGCATGGAGGAGCTCCAGGCCCTCGCCGAGCACGGTATCCCCTGCACCGTCGTGCCGGGCATCTCCAGCTCCATCTCGGTCCCGAGCGCCGCCGGCATCCCCGTCACCCACCGCGGGGTGGCGCACGAGTTCACGGTGGTCAGCGGTCACGTCGGTCCCGACGACCCGCGTTCCCTCGTCGACTGGGCGGCCCTCGCCAAGCTCACCGGCACCATCGTCATCCTCATGGGCGTCGACAAGATCGGCCTGATCGCCGAGGCCCTGGTCCGCCACGGCCGTTCCGCCGACACCCCCGTCGCGGTCGTCCAGGAGGGCACCACCGCCACCCAGCGCCGGGTGGACGCCACCCTCGCCACGGTCGGCGAGACCGTCAAGGCGCAGGAGGTCCGCCCGCCCGCCGTCATCGTGATCGGCGACGTCGTCCGCGTCAACGCACCCCTCGCCGGCGCCTGACAGGCCGTTGGCACCGCACCCAGGACAAGGCAGTATCACCCTGTGGCTGATCTCATCACCATCGAAGACCCCGACGACCCGCGCCTGCGCGACTACACGGGCCTGACCGACGTCGAGCTGCGGCGCCGCCGCGAGCCCGCCGAGGGCCTGTTCATCGCCGAGGGCGAGAAGGTCATCCGGCGGGCCAAGGACGCCGGGTACGAGATGCGCTCGATGCTGCTGTCGGCCAAGTGGGTCGACGTCATGCGCGACGTCATCGACGAACTGCCCGCCCCGGTCTACGCGGTCAGCCCGGACCTGGCCGAGCGGGTCACCGGCTACCACGTGCACCGCGGGGCCCTCGCCTCGATGCAGCGCAAGCCGCTGCCGACGGCGCAGGAACTGCTGGCCTCGGCCCGCCGGGTGGCCGTCATGGAGGCGGTCAACGACCACACCAACATCGGGGCCATCTTCCGCAGCGCCGCCGCCCTCGGCATGGACGCGGTACTGCTGTCGCCCGACTGCGCGGACCCGCTGTACCGGCGCTCGGTGAAGGTGTCGATGGGCGCGGTGTTCTCCGTCCCGTACGCCCGCCTGGAGGCCTGGCCCAAGAGCCTGGACACCGTCCGGGAGGCGGGTTTCAAGCTGCTCGCCCTCACCCCGCACGAGAAGGCCTCGCCGATCGACGTGGCCGCCCCGCAGACCCTGGAGCGGGTCGCGCTGATGCTGGGGGCGGAGGGCGACGGGCTGTCCACGCAGGCGCTGGTCGCCGCCGACGAGTGGGTACGCATCCCCATGGCGCACGGCGTGGACTCGCTGAACGTGGGCGCGGCGGCGGCCGTCGCCTTCTACGCGGTCGCCGGCAGCGGCCGCGCGTAGTCACCGGCCCTGACCTGGAGGGGTGTCCCGCCGACGAGGCGGGACACCCCTTCAGAGCTTCTGCGCGAGGGCGATGCCCAGTGCCACGATCAGGGTCACCACGACGAACACGATCAGCCGCTGCCGCAGCAGCTTCGGGTCCGGCCGCGACGGGCGGCGTCCCGTACCGGTCGTACGCGGCCCCGTGCGGCCCCCCGCGCGTCCGGCGGTGGACCCCGGGTTGCGGGGGGACAACGGCCGCGACCGGGGCCCGCCCTGGGGCCGCTGGGGTCTGGCGACGGGAGTGGAGCCTCCCGTACGGCGCTCCGTGCTCCGGTCCGCCTGGCCCGGGGCGCGTTCGGCGGGCCGGGCCACGGGCCGCTCGACGCGGGCCCGCTGCGCCGGCGGGCGGCCGTCGCCCAGCCCCTGCGCCTCGCGGGCGGCGATCTCCTTCAGCCGCATCGACAGCTGGAGCGTGGTCGGCCGTTCCTCGGGGTCCTTGGCCAGGCAGGCCTGCACCAGCGGCGCGAGGGCGTCCGGGACCCCGACGAGATGCGGCTCCTCGTGCACCACGCGGTACAGCATGACCTCGGAACTGCCGTGCCCGAAGGGCGAGTCGGCGGTGGCCGCGTAGGCGAGCGTGGCACCGAGCGCGAACACGTCGGTGGCCGGGGTGACGGCGGCGCCGCGCACCTGCTCCGGTGCGAGGAAACCGGGCGAGCCGACGGCGGTGCCCACGTGGGTGAGGGTGCTCGCCCCCGTGGCCCAGGCGATGCCGAAGTCGATGATCCGGGGGCCCTTGGGGGAGAGCAGGATGTTCGAGGGCTTCAGGTCCCTGTGGACGACTCCCGCCTCGTGCACGGCGACCAGGCCCTCGGAGAGCGCGGCGCCGATCGCGGCGATCTGCGCGGCCGTCAGGGGCCCTTCCTCGGCGACCTTGTCGTGCAGCGAGGGGCCGGGCACGTACTGGGTGGCGAACCAGGGGCGCTCGGCCTCCAGGTCGGCGGCCACCAGCCGCGCGGTGCAGCCGCCGCGGATGCGCCGGGCGGCGGACACCTCGCGCGCGAACCGGGAACGGAACTCCTGGTCCTCGGCGAGATCCGGCCGGATCACCTTGAGGGCCACGCGCTGGCCGCGCCGGTCCGACCCCAGGTAGACCACGCCCATGCCGCCGGCACCGAGCCGCCGGTGCAGTCTGAACGAGCCGACGACACGCGGGTCCTCGCGCCGGAGCCGCATCATCGCCATGTCCACCCCGCTGACGGTCGTCCTGCTGATCTGGCACAGCTTACGGACCATCCGGCACGAGCGCTCAGAGGCCGCGCCCTCACCGGAGGATTCGATTGTCAGTGCGGGGCACGCCACTTGAGGGTGTGACAGCTCCCGCGCCGCTCTTCCGACCGCCCCCGGCCCCCCGCCCCAAACCGCCCTCGGGCCAAGGGGATTGACGGCCCCGCCGCTCCCACGAGGAGCTCTTCCCGCGGCGGATCGGCCCGTCCGGGCGGGCGGGGCCGTCAACACCCCGTACGAAGACACGTGTGTGCGGGGAGTGACGGAAGTGAGCGAAGTCACTACCCTCCGGTCATCCCCTCCGGGAAGACCCCCAGCGCGGGGGAGGGATCTCCACCCAGGGGAGTAGGCGGGGGCCCGCCTCGTCATCCTCCTGGAGGCCAGGCAATGGGTACGAGGGCATGAGGCCAGGAGCCTTGCTCCCGCCTAGTGTTGAAGACAAGCGGCGGGCGGCGCACTCGTCCCCCGAGGTCACGAGCCCGCCGCTGCAAACGACAGGGAGAGGACCATGGCGGACATCGCACGGCAGGGACGCAAGGCATTCGCGTTCAACGGCCATGAGTCCGGTACGCGCCACCCGCTGGTGGCCGCGGCCATGGTGCTCCCCCTGGCCGCCCTCCTGCTCTTCCTCTTCGGAGGATTCGATCAGGTGGCGGCGCAGGCGTCGTCCGTGGGTGTGATGCTGGGGCGCTGAGCGGCGCCCCGGGTCCGGAAGAGCGGTCCGGGCCGGGCATCGGCCCGTCGTACCCCGTGGGGACGGGGGCGCGACGGACGGCAGGTGAAGGGTGCTGCCCGTACGACTGGGGAGTCGGACGGGCAGCACCCTTTTTCGCGTGACCGCACCCCGGAGAACGCGGAAGCCCCGGCCGTCGTGACGGCCGGGGCTTCCGGTGCGGTGCGCGATACTGGGATTGAACCAGTGACCTCTTCCGTGTCAGGGAAGCGCTCTCCCGCTGAGCTAATCGCGCGGGCTGCGGTACGGAACCACAGGTCTAACAAGGTGTGCAGTCAGTCGAGTGCTCACGTTCTGCGTGCGCGATACTGGGATTGAACCAGTGACCTCTTCCGTGTCAGGGAAGCGCTCTCCCGCTGAGCTAATCGCGCGGGGATCCTCGCGGATCAAGGTCCTTGCGGACCAGTGGACGATACTGGGATTGAACCAGTGACCTCTTCCGTGTCAGGGAAGCGCTCTCCCGCTGAGCTAATCGTCCTTGGAGGTGGAGACGGGATTTGAACCCGTGTAGACGGCTTTGCAGGCCGTTGCCTCGCCTCTCGGCCACTCCACCTCGGAGTGCGCAGGGGTTCTCGGGAAGATCCCCCACTCAGAGCGGACGACGAGACTCGAACTCGCGACATCCACCTTGGCAAGGTGGTGCTCTACCAACTGAGCTACGTCCGCAGTGTCACCGTGTCCGCTCCGGGGTTCTTCCCCTTCGCTCCCTGGCGACGTGTTGAACTCTAGCGGATTCCCGGGCCAGCTCAAAAACGCGTTTCCGCAGCGTGCTGCCACCCGATCACCGGAGGTCACCCGTCGGTCACCCCACCGGCGTCATCGCGCCACCGGTCATAGACTCGCAGCCGTGCACGACCTGCCTCCCCTGGCCCGCTTCGGCGGCCTTCTCGCGACCGACCTCCGAGACGTCACCAGCGACCCCTCCGCCCTCGACTCCACCGGGTTCTGGGCGGTGACCGCAGACTTCGAAGGCCGGCTGGTCTGCGCACGCTTCGGAGACATACGCCCCGACCCCGTACCGGCGCCCGTCCCCGGAGCCTGGCGCGGACCGGCCGCCGACCGGTGGTCCTCCTCCCTCGACCGCTCCGCGTACGTCGCGGGCGTCCGCCGGATCCGCGAGTACATCGCGGCGGGGGAGGTCTACCAGGCCAACCTCTGCCGGGTGATGTCCGCGCCCCTGCCGGACCCGGCCGCGGCCGATGTGGACGCCCTGACCGCCCTCCTCGCGCGCGGCAACCCCGCGCCCTACGCAGGAACGATTCGGCTGAGGGCCCACGGCGTCGAGATCGCCACCGCCTCCCCGGAGCTCTTCCTGAGCCGCGCCGGCCGCCACGTCGAGTCCGGACCCATCAAGGGAACCGGCCGCACCGCCGCCGACCTGCTCCCCAAGGACCACGCCGAGAACGTGATGATCGTGGACCTCGTACGCAACGACCTCGGCCGCGTCTGCTCCACCGGCTCCGTCACCGTCCCCGAGCTGTGCGCCCTGGAGGAGCACCCCGGCCTGGTCCACCTCGTCTCCACCGTCAGCGGCGAACTCGCCGAGGGCGCCGGCTGGCCCGAGCTGCTCTCGGCCACCTTCCCGCCCGGCTCCGTCACCGGCGCTCCCAAGTCCTCCGCCCTGCGGATCATCGAAGAGCTGGAGACCGCCCCCCGCGGCCCCTACTGTGGGGGCATCGGCTGGGTGGACGCCGACCGTGGCACCGCCGCGCTCGCCGTGGGCATCCGCACCTTCTGGATCGACCGCGAGGCACCCGGCGGCCCTCGCCTGAGCTTCGGCACCGGCGCCGGGATCACCTGGGGCTCCGACCCCGAACGGGAGTGGGCCGAGACCGAGCTGAAGGCCGCCCGGCTGGTCGCCCTGGCCTCCGGCGGGCCGATACCCGGCACGGAGCCGCCGGCCGCACACGAGACGCACGACCTGAGTGGAGGAACCGTACGGTGAGGATCTGGCTCGACGGCACGCTGCGCGACGCCGATGACGCGAAGGTTTCCGTACTGGACCACGGGCTGACCGTGGGCGACGGGGTCTTCGAGACGCTCAAGGCCCAGCACGGGACCCTCTTCGCCCTCACCCGCCACCTGGAGCGGCTCACCCGCTCGGCGCGCGGCCTGGGCCTGCCGGACCCCGACCTCGACGAGGTGCGCCGCGCCTGCGCCGCCGTACTGGAGGCCAACCCCGTGCCGCTCGGCCGGCTGCGGATCACGTACACGGGCGGCCTGTCCCCGCTGGGCTCCGACCGCGGCGAGACCGGGCCCACCCTCGTCGTCGCCGTCGGCGAGACCACCCGCCGCCCCGACACCACCGCGGTGATCACCGTCCCGTGGGTCCGCAACGAGCGCTCCCCGCTCACCGGGCTCAAGACCACCTCCTACGCGGAGAACGTGGTCGCGCTGGCGCGGGCGAACCGGGCGGGTGCCTCCGAGGCCCTCTTCGCGAACACCGTCGGACAGCTCTGCGAGGGCACCGGCTCCAACGTCTTCGTCGTCCTCGACGGGGAACTGCACACCCCGCCCGTGACCTCGGGCTGCCTGGCCGGCATCACCCGCGCCCTGGCCGTCGAATGGACCGGCGCGAAGGAGACCGACCTGCCCTTCGACGTCCTGGAACGCGCCGAGGAGGTCTTCCTGACCTCCACCCTGCGCGACGTACAGGCCGTGCACCGGGTCGACGGGCGCCTCCTGACCGCCGCGCCGGGACCCGTCACCGCCAAGGCCATGCGCGTCTTCGACGAGCGCGCCGCCGCCGACATCGACCCGTAGGCCCCAGGAGCCACGGGGCCCCCTCCGGCGCGGGCCCCCTGGTCACGGCGGCGCGGGGCGGGTAGGAATCGACGATGACCACCACCCTGCGGCCGAGCGGGCCGCTTCAGCAGAGCGGCTCGGGCGCGCGCTCACGCCCGTACGAGGTCCGCGTCAACAGCAGGCGCGTCGGAGCGCTGCTGATCGCCGCCGACACGCCCTTCGGGCCGACGGTGGGGGAGATCCGGGACCTGGCCATCGACGCGCCGGACCGCCGCCGCGGCCGGGCCACGGTCGCGGCGCTCGCCGCCGAGGAGGTGCTCCGCGGCTGGGGCTGCCGGCGGGTACGGGTCTCCGTCCCGGCCGGCTCCCCGGGCGGCCTGCGGCTCGCCGCGGCCCTCGGGTACACCGAGCAGGGCCGGAACATGGCCAAGGAACTCCCCGCCGAGCCGCCCGCCCTCCCCGAAGGCACCGCCGGCCGGCCGATGACCGGCGCCGAGTACGAGGCCTGGGACGCGCGGGCCCGCGCGGACTACGCGGCGAGCTGGGTCGCCCGCGGGATGCCGCAGGAGGCCGCCCAGGCCAAGGCGCGGGCCGACCACGACGCGCGGCTCCCGCAGGGACCGGCCACGCCGGGGGTCTCCCTCGCCGTCCTGGAGGCGGCCGGCACCCCCGTCGGCCACGTCTGGGTGGCGCCGGCCGGGGAGGGCTCGTACGTCTTCGACGTCGCCGTCGCCGAGGAGCACCGCGGCCACGGATACGGCCGGGGCCTGATGCTCCTCGCGGAGCGCACGGCCATCGCCGCCGGCCACCGGCTGCTCGCACTGCACGTGTTCACGGGCAACACCCCCGCCCTGCGCCTGTACGAGTCCCTCGGCTTCCGGCCCACGGACCTCCACTACGCCAAGGAGCTGATCTAGGCTGTGCCCGATGGGGGCCAGGGAGCGCGAGCGCAAGGTGTACCGGCCGCTGCGGCGGGCCGGTCTCGAGGTGATCCCGGACGCGGTGCCGGACGGCGTCATGCCGTTCGTCATCGGATACCGTGCCGAGGACTTCGCCGGGGGCTTCTCCCACCCCTACGGCACCCCGCGCCTCGTCCAGCGGCTCAACGAGGACTGGTACGACCTCGCCGTCTCCACGGGCCTCTTCGACCACCGGCGCGAGTTCCTCGTCCAGCTCCCCCAGGGCACCCGGACCCACCGCGCCGCCCTGCGGTACGCGCACGAGGGCTCCCGCTGGGCGCCCCCCTCGCTCTGGACCCGCGTCCGGCTCCTGGAGCGGTGGGACATCATGGGCCGGGGCGCGGCTTCGGCGTTCCTCGGCGTGCACGCGGCCCATCCGGGCTTCGCGATGATGGCGCTCGACGGCGGCGTGTACGTCGGCTGCTCCACGGGCGAGGCCGGCGTCGACGTGGTCGCGGTGCGCCACCCGGACCGCTCGGAGAACGTCATGCGGCACCTGGAGTGGACGGCCGGCTACGAGAGCCCCTGGAGCAATCCCGAGTACCGCCGGCGGATCGCCGCCTGGCTGGCGGACCGCGCGGGGAGCGCCGTAGCGCCGGCCGGGGCGACGGACGGCCCCTAGGCCGTCGATCTTGCGTGACCCGCGACGCCTGGCACGGCACCTCGCCGCGTTGTCGGCACAGCCGAGTACGTCCAGTACGCGCGCTGTGCCTCCGCCTTGCGAGGCACCGCACCAGACGCCGCGGGCTTGACCGGCAAGATCCGAAAGAGACGACCCCTAGGCGCTCTCGCCCGCGAGCATCCGGTCCGCGATCTCCTCGATGCGGGCGCGCAGGCCCTCCTGGCTCTTGCCGCCGTCCAGTCGCTCGCCGCCGATCACGTACGTCGGGGTGCCGGTCACGCCGATGGCCTTGCCCTCGGCCTGGTCGGCGTCCACGATCAGGATGTGCCGGCCGTCGATCAGGGCGGTGTCGAACTCCTCGACGTCCAGGTTGAGTTCACGCGCGACGTCCAGCAGTACGGCCTCGCCCCGCTCGCCCAGCTCGGCGGTGCGGGCCAGCACGGCCTCCGCGTACGGCCAGCCCCGCCCCTGCTCCTCGGCCTCTTCGGCGGCCTGCGCGGCGGCGAAGGCGTGCTTGTGCTTCTCCAGCGGGAAGTGCCGCAGCCGGACGTCCAGCCGGTCGCCGTAGCGGGCGCGCAGGGCGCGTACGTCGTCCAGGGCGCTGTGGCAGTCGGGGCACTGGAGTTCGCACCAGACTTCGAGGATCACGGAATCGGTCATGCGGACAGTCTCCCAGACCTCCTTGCGGACCCCTGAGGAGGAGATCCGACCCGGAGATGTCCCGGAGATCGGCGCGGAAGGGGCGGGGAGCGTGGCTGCGGGGGCGGGGGCGGGTGCAGGATGGAAGGGACAGACCGCCCACCGCAGACCGCCGGAGGACCGCATGCTGGCCGAGACCATATGTTCCGCGGTGTCCGCGGCGGGCCTGGGCGTCGCCGCGCTGACCGCGTACCGCAGGCGGTTCCTCGCGGCCGTGCGGATCACGGCCTACTCGCTGGTGCCCGTGGGGCTGGTGCTGACCGGCGTCGTGCAGTGGGTGTCCGGGATGGTCTTCAAGCCGAGCGTCTGGATCGGCTTCGCCCTGCTGGGCCTGGCCTGGGTGCTCTTCATGACCACCCGGGCGGTGGAGCGCCGGAGCCTCGGCAGGGCCCCGAAGGCCGCCGAGGGTGCCACGGGCGGGAAGGCCGTCGCCCCGGGCGCCTCCGCCCCCTCCCTGGGCAGGGGAGCCCGCCAGGACGCCGGGCCGGCCCGGACGGCGGCCCCGGCGGACGACTTCTCCGACATCGAGGCGATCCTCAAGAAGCACGGGATCTGACGGGGTCGCACAGGATCCGAGGGGTCTAGGTGTATTGACCCGCAGCGTTGTTCACGCGGCTGATGGGTGGCATGCCGCCCAGTGCGGTGTGGCAGCGGTGGTGGTTGTAGGTGTGGAGGA
>NZ_JBIBCI010000025.1:0-60627 GCF_042901085.1 Streptomyces sp. NPDC012794 | reverse complement strand
TTCTGGCGTTGATTTTTGGCACGCTGTTGAGTTCTCAAGGAACGGACGCTTCCTTTGTACTCACCCTCTCGGGCTTTCCTCCGGGCTTTCGTTCTTGCGATTCAGACTCTATCAGAGTCTTTCTCGCTTGCTTTCCAGGTCCTGCGCTTCCGCGCTTTCCCTTTCCGGCGGTGCCGACTCTATCAGATCCTTTCGGGCCTGACTCCCAGTCAGCGGGTTTTGCCTTCCGGGCTGTTGGGCCCTTCCGGCGAGTGAGACAGTAGCGGATTCCTTACCCCCGAAGCCAATCGGGGGCTGCGTCCTGGAACGCGGATTCCTCATTCGCAAATACGCATGAAAACGGGACGACGGGGTGCGCCGTTCGTTCGAATGTGTAGTGCGGGATGGCTGTCCGGGGACCGACCGGGGTCGGCGCTCACGTCGGACAACTCGAAGAACCTTACGGATCAGGCACACCCGTGTCAACTCCCGGCTGACCGGCGGACGACCGGTCGGCGAACTTCCCGCGCGCCTCACCCCACGAGGGCTACGCTGGCTCCCATGACTACGCATGCGCTCACGCTCAGCCTCCGCTGGTGGGCCGCCTGACGGCGGCCGACCTTCCACGCGAGCACGCATGCGCTCACGGCCGCCGCTACGGCGGCCGTTTCTGTTTCTCCCCTCCCGGGAGCGGCTCGGTCGCCCGCGCGGTGACCGCGAGGCCACACCACCACTCACAGGGAGAGCAGCAGACATGACGAGGATCTTCAGCGGGATCACCCCGTCCGGGCACCTGACGCTGGGCAACTACCTCGGGGCCCTGCGGCAGTGGGTCGCGGCCGAGCACGCGCCGGCGGACGCCCTGTTCTGCGTCGTGGACCTGCACGCGCTCACCGTGGACCACGATCCCGCGCGGGTGCGGCGCCTCACCCGGCAGGCCGCGACGCTGTTCCTCGCCGCCGGGCTGGATCCGCAGCGGTGCACCCTCTTCGTGCAGAGCCACGTCAGCGAGCACACCCGGCTGTCCTACCTGCTGGAGTGCACCGCCGCCGACGGGGAGCTCCGGCGGATGATCCAGTACCGGGAGAAGGCGGCGAAGGCGGAGGCGTCCGGTCAGGGCGTACGGCTGTCGCTGCTGACGTATCCGGTGCTGATGGCCGCCGACATCCTCGCCTACGCGGCGGAGGAGGTGCCGGTGGGCGAGGACCAGCGGCAGCACGTGGAGCTGACGCGGGATCTGGCGGTGCGGTTCAACCAGCGGTACGGGCAGACCTTCACCGTGCCCAGGGTGACGCTGCCCGCCGTGGGCGCGCGGGTCATGGACCTCCAGGACCCCACCTCGAAGATGGGGAAGTCCAGTGAGAACGGCGCCGGGATCGTCTATCTGCTGGACGAGCCGGCGGTGATCACCAGGAAGGTGATGCGGGCCGTGACCGACAGCGGTGACGGCGGGGTGGTCTACGACCGGGCGGCGCGGCCCGGGGTGGCCAACCTGCTGGACCTCCTGGCCGCCTGTACGGGCGGGGATCCGCAGGAGCTGGCCGGGGGGTACGAGCAGTACGGGCCGCTGAAGCGGGACGTCGCCGAGGCGGTGGTGGAGCTGCTGCGGCCGCTGCGGGAGCGGCACGCCGAGCTGGCGGCCGATCCGGGCGAGGTGGAGCGGGTCCTGCGCGAGGGGGCGGGGCGCGCGCGGGCCCTCGCGCGGCCGGTGGTGGACCGGGCGTACGAGGCCATCGGGCTGCTGGCTCCCTGAAGCGTGAGGGGGACGGCGGCCCCGCCGTACCGGGGCCGCCGTGCCTTCGTGGGTCAGCTGTTGCCGGTGGCGAGTTCGCGGCTGCGGTCGCGGGCCGCTTCGAGGGCGGCGATCAGGGCCGCGCGTACTCCGTGCTTCTCCAGCTCCACGATGGCGTTGATCGTCGTACCGGCGGGGGAGGTGACGGCCTCGCGGAGCTTGACCGGGTGCTCGCCGCTGTCGCGGAGCATGACGGCGGCGCCGATGGCGGCCTGGACGATGAGGTCGTGGGCCTGGGCGCGGGGCAGGCCGAGGAGGATGCCCGCGTCGGTCATGGCCTCGACGAGGAAGTAGAAGTACGCGGGTCCGGAGCCGGAGAGGGCGGTCGCGGCGTCCTGCTGGGACTCGGGGACGCGCAGGGTCTTGCCGACGCTGCCGAAGATCTCCTCGGCGTGCTGGAGGTGGGCGGCGGTGGCGTGGCTGCCGGCCGAGATGACGGACATGGCCTCGTCGACGAGGGCGGGGGTGTTCGTCATGACGCGGACGACGGGGGTGCCGGGGGCGAGCCGTTCCTCGAAGAAGGCGGTGGGGACGCCGGCGGCCCCGCTGATGACCAGGCGGTCGGCGGGGACGTGCGGGGCGAGCTCTTCGAGGAGCTTGCCCATGTCCTGCGGCTTGACGGTGAGGATGAGGGTGTCGGCGCGCTTGGCGGCTTCGGCGTTGGTGACGGCCTCGACGCCGTAGCGGGTGCGGAGCTCCTCGGCGCGCTCGGGCCGGCGGGCGGTGACGAGCAGTTTGGCGGCCGGCCAGCCGCCCCGGATCATCCCGCTGAGCAGGGCCTCGCCGATCTTGCCGGTACCGAGGACTGCGACTGTCTGGGTCATGCCCGATTCACCTCGCCGAACGAACGTGGGACGTACGGGCTCATCCTCGCACCGGGAGGGTGCGGCCGGGGCGGGTGTCCGGTCCGTGGGCGCCGGGAGCGGGCTACGGGGTCCTGCGGCGGAGGGTGGCGGCGCCGAGGGTGAGGACGAGCAGGGCGCAGGCGGCGACGACGACGGCGTCGCGGACGAAGTCGGCGGTCATGTCGGTGTGGGTGAGGACCTGGGTCATGCCGTCGACGGCGTAGGACATGGGCAGGACGTCCGAGATGGCTTCGAGGACGGGGTGCATGGTGTCGCGCGGGGTGAAGAGGCCGCACAGGAGCAGCTGCGGGAAGATCACGGCCGGCATGAACTGGACGGCCTGGAACTCGGACGCGGCGAAGGCGGAGACGAAGAGGCCGAGGGCGGTGCCGAGGAGGGCGTCCAGGAGGGCGACGAGCAGGAGCAGCCAGGGGGAGCCGATGACGTCGAGGCCGAGGAGCCAGAGGGCGAGGCCGGTGGCGAGGAGGGACTGGACGACCGCGACGGCGCCGAAGGCAAGGGCGTAGCCGGCGATGAGGTCGGCCTTGCCGAGCGGCATGGCGAGGAGGCGTTCGAGGGTGCCGGAGGTGCGTTCGCGGAGGGTGGCGATCGAGGTCACGAGGAACATCGTGATGAGGGGGAAGATCCCGAGGAGGGACGCGCCGATGCTGTCGAAGGTGCGGGGGCTGCCGTCGAAGACGTAGCGCAGCAGGGTGAGCATCACTACGGGGACCAGCACCATCAGCGCGATGGAGCGCGGGTCGTGGCGGAGCTGGCGCAGGACGCGGGCGGCGGTGGCGAGGGTGCGGGCGCGGTTCATCGCCGGTTCTCCTTCGCCAGTGCGCCGGCTTCGTCGACGAGGCGGAGGAAGCCTTCCTCGACGGTGGCGGTGCGGGTGCGGGTGCGCAGGGCTTCGGGGGTGTCCTGCGCGAGGACGCGGCCCTCGCGCATGAGGAGCAGGTCGTGGCAGCGCTCGGCCTCGTCCATGACGTGGGAGGAGACGAGGATCGTGGCGCGGCGGCGGGCGGTGAGGTCGTGGAAGAGGTTCCACAGGTCGCGGCGCAGGACGGGGTCGAGGCCGACGGTGGGTTCGTCGAGGACGAGCAGTTCGGGTGTGCCGAGGAGGGCCACGGCGAGGGAGACGCGGCTGCGCTGGCCGCCGGAGAGGTCGCCGGCGAGGGCGGTGGCGCGGCTGGTGAGGTCGACGTCGGTGATGGCCTGTTCGACGGCGGCGCGGCGGCGGTCGGCGGCGGTGCGGCCGGGGTCGAGGACGGCGGCGAAGTAGTCGAGGTTCTGGCGGACGGTGAGGTCGTCGTAGACGGAGGGCGCCTGGGTGACGTAGCCGATGCGGGAGCGGAGGCCGGGGTGGCCGGCGGGGTGGCCGAGGACGTCGAGGGTGCCGGTGACGTGGGCCTGGGTGCCGACGACGGCGCGCATGAGGGTGGACTTGCCACAGCCGGAGGGGCCGAGCAGGCCGGTGATGCGGCCGCGGGGGACGGTGAAGGCGATGCCGTCGAGGACGGTGCGGGGATGGCGTCCGGTGCCGCGCCGGACGGTGAGGCCGTGGGCGTGGACGGCGGGAGGGGGTTCCTCCGGCTGGTTATTCATCATGTGATGAATAATGCTCCCGGCTGTGCCGGGCGTCAATGGACCCCGGGTTCGGGAACCGGCGGAAGGGGCGCTACTTCTTGCGCTTGGGGCGGCGGGCGGCCGGGTTGCCCGTACGGGCGCCGCGGCGGCGGGCGAATTCGGCCACGGCACGCTCGTACTCGGCACGGCGGAGCTTCTCGCCGGGGGCCTCGGTCAGGCTGCGCAGGAAGTAGGCGGCGAGCGAGCCGATGAAGCCGATCGTCTTGAGGCCCTTGAGGGCGGCCTCGTCGGACGACGGCCGGGGGCGGCGGCCGAAGGACTCCCAGGTCTTGGCGAAGGAGATGGCGCTGGCGATGGCGAAGAGCACGACGACGGAGATGCTGAGGAAGGGGCCGACGTCGCCGATCTCCAGGCCCTCGTAGGCGAAGCGCAGCAGGAAGGCGCCGATGACGGCGGCGGCGAGCGAGCCGGCGGCCACGCCGGCGCGGCGCAGGGCGTAGCCGTTGTCGTGGTCCACCCAGGAGGTGCCGAAGAACCGGATCGGCTCGGGCCGCGGCCCGGGGGCCGGCGCGGCGGGGGTGGTCTCGTCTCGCTGCTCTGCGTCGCTCACAGCAGCGATTATCTCCCCCGGCCACCGCTCGGGGGGACCCCCGCCGGCGGGCGGACCCGCCGGGGGTGTCCCCGCCGGCGAAGCGGTGACGCGGTCAGCCGCAGCGGCCGGCGACGTAGCCGTCGGCGCCGGTCCGCACGTAGGCGTCGGAGACGAAGCGGCCGTTTCCGACGCAGTCCCACAGGTCCGTGGTGCCGTACGGGCCCGAGACGGTGGTGCCGGGGCACTGGCAGCGGATCGTGACGTAACCGCCGACGGGTACCGCGTCGATGATCGGGTAGTTGGTGCCGGGGCCGCTGCGGATGTTGACCCGGTAGCCGGGCGCGGTCGGGTAGGACTGGAAACCCGAGTCGGCGGCCGCGAGGCCCTGCGCCTCGCTGGAAACGTTGTCAGTGGACATGTGAGAACTCCCCCCGTGGGTGTTGCTCTGCGCGACGCGCGCAGGGTGGCAAGCCCTTGGATGGTCGCACGGGGCATCGACTAGGCTCCGGCGGGGGTGGTGAGCGGTGCAGTCACTGCACGCGGACTACGCCGGGTTTCCGGAGTACGCCGGGCAGTACCGGCTCGAATCCGTGCTCGGCTCCGGCGGCATGGGCGTCGTCCATCTGGCCACCTCCAGCTCCGGGCTGAAACTCGCCGTCAAGGTCGTCCACGCCCAGCACGCCGTGGACGCGGAGTTCCGGGCGCGGTTCCGACAGGAGGTCGCGGCCGCGCGGAGGGTGAGCGGCGCCTTCACCGCGCCCGTCGTGGACGCCGACCCCGATGCCGAGCGGCCCTGGATGGCCACCCTGTTCATCGACGCCCCGACCCTGTCCGAGCGGGTACGGGAACGCGTGCTCGACCCCGTCGAGCTGACCCGGCTCGCCGCCGGGCTGGCGGAGGCCCTGCGGGACATCCACCGGGCCGGTGTGGTGCACCGGGACCTGAAACCGAGCAACGTGCTGATGGCCCCGGACGGGGTCCGGGTCATCGACTTCGGCATCTCGCGCCCGGCCGACAGCGACCTGCGCACCGAGACCGGCAAGCTGATCGGGACCCCGCCCTTCATGGCGCCGGAGCAGTTCCAGCGGCCGAGGGAGGTGGGGACGGCCGCGGACGTGTTCGCGCTGGGCGCGGTGCTGGTGCACGCGGCGACCGGGCGCGGGCCCTTCGACTCCGACAGCCACTACCTCGTGGCGTACCAGGTCGTGCACAGCGAGCCCGATCTGACCGGGCTGCCCGCCCGGCTCGTGCCGATCGTGGCGCGGTGCCTGGCGAAGGATCCGGCGGAGCGGCCGACCGCCGAGGCGCTGATCGCCGAGATGCGCGCCGTCGCGTACCCGACGTCCGAGGACACCCAGGCCTTCATCCCGCAGCCGCGCCGGCCGCAGGCGGAGGAGGAGGCCACCCACCTGCGGCAGCGGATCCCGACGGACCGGACGCCTCCCCGCCGCCGCCGCGGGCGGGCGCTGACGGCGGCCGGGCTCGGGGTGCTGCTCGCCGCGGGGGCGGTCGGCGGCTACCTGTGGTGGGCGCCCGGCACCGGGGCGCCGGAGCAGCCGGTCGCCCATGCCTCGGGGAAGCCGGGCAAGGGCTTCTCCCCCTGGTCGACCGCACCGGGCACCCCGGCGGTGTCCTGCTCGGCGGCGACCGGCGGACTGTACTGCTCCGGGCGCGGCGTGGCCGCCACCCGCCTCGACCCCGCGGACGGCTCGACGGCGTGGACGGTCCGCGCGAACGCCCCCGGCCAGGGCCTGACGTCCGCCAGTGCTCCGCTCCACGCGGGCGGGCTGGTCCTCGTGACGGCACCCGGCAGCGAGCGGCTCCAGGCACTGGACCCCGGCACGGGCGCGGAACGCTGGCAGCGGAAGCTGTCCGGCGGCACGCGCGTGGTGACCGCGGGCCCGTACGCGCTCACCGTGACCGCGAACGGCGACGTCACCGCCCTCGACGCCGCGAGCGGCGCGCCGCGCTGGACGCGGAGGATCGGTGACGCCGGGTCCGTGTGGTGGGGCGGCCCGGGGGCGGCGGGGGCGCCCGTGCTGTACGTGGCGACCGCGGCCCTCGACGGCGGGTCGACGCAGCTCGCGGAGGTCGATCCGGTGACGGGAGCGGTGCGCTGGCAGACGCGGGCCTCGGGGAAGCTGCGGCCCGTCGGCGTGGCGCAGGGTGCGGTACAGCTGCTGGACAGCGACGCGGGGGCCAGGACCGCCGGCATCGTCAGGGTGGACGTGGCGGCCCGGACCGTCCGCCGGACCCAGCTGCCCGCACCGCTGTTCGACGCGGAGGCGACCGTGGGACCGGAGGGGACCGTCTACGCCTTCGGCAGCGGCGGGGCGCTCGTGGCGGTCGGCGCGGAAAGGGAGCTCTGGCGGCTGGAAACCGGGGCGGCCAGCGGCTCCGGGCCCGTCGTCTCGGACGGGCGGGTCTTCCTGATGACCGGGGACGGCCGGCTGCTGGCCGTGGACGCGGCGGCCGGGCGGCTCGTGGGGCAGACCAGGCCGCGCATGGCGGCCCAGGGCACCTTCAGCGCCACCCTCCCCGCCCCCGTCGTCACCGGCGGCCGCGTCTACGCGTCCGCCCCCGACGGCACCGTCTTCGCCGTGGACGCGCGGAACCCCGCCGGGTGGTGAACCACACCGGCGGGGTCCGGAGTACTCAGCCCAGCTTCGACACGTCGCGGACCGCGCCCTTGTCGGCGCTGGTGGCCATCGCCGCGTAGGCGCGCAGGGCGGCCGAGACGGTGCGCTCGCGGGTCTTCGGGGCGTACACGCCGCCGAGGGCCGCGTGCCGGGCGGCCAGCTCCTCGGCGGAGACCAGCAGCTCGATCGACCGGTTCGGGATGTCGATGCGGATCCGGTCGCCGTCCTCGACGACCGCGATGTCACCGCCGGAGGCCGCCTCCGGGGAGGCGTGGCCGATGGACAGGCCCGAGGTGCCGCCGGAGAAGCGGCCGTCCGTCACCAGGGCGCAGACCTTGCCGAGGCCACGGCCCTTGAGGAAGGAGGTCGGGTAGAGCATCTCCTGCATGCCGGGGCCGCCGCGCGGGCCCTCGTAACGGATGACGACGACGTCTCCCGGCTGGACCTGCTTCGTCAGGATCTTCTCGACGGCCTCGTCCTGCGACTCGCAGACGACCGCCGGGCCCTCGAAGGTCCAGATCGACTCGTCGACACCGGCCGTCTTCACGACGCAGCCGTCGACCGCGATGTTGCCGCGCAGGACGGCGAGGCCGCCGTCCTTGGAGTACGCGTGCTGCACGGAGCGGATGCAGCCGCCCTCGGCGTCGAGGTCGAGGGTCTCCCAGCGCTCGGACTGGGAGAAGGCGGTGGCGGAGCGCTTGCAGCCGGGGGCCGCGTGCCACAGCTCCATCGCCTCCTCGGACGCCGTGCCGGAGCGGGCGTCCCACTTCGCGAGCCAGTCCTCCAGGCCCTTGGAGTGGACGGTGGTGACGTCCTTGTTGAGGAGCCCGCCGCGGTGCAGCTCGCCGAGGATGGCGGGGATGCCGCCGGCGCGGTGGATGTCCTCCATGTAGTACGTGCCGCCGGGCGCCACGTTCGGGGCGACCTTGGCCAGGCACGGGACGCGGCGCGAGACGGCGTCGATGTCCGTCAGGTCGTACTCCAGGCCCGCCTCCTGCGCGGCGGCCAGCAGGTGCAGGATCGTGTTGGTCGAGCCGCCCATGGCGATGTCCAGGGCCATGGCGTTCTCGAAGGCCTCGCGGGAGGCGATGCTGCGCGGCAGGACCGACTCGTCGCCGTCCTCGTAGTAGCGCTTGGTGATCTCCACGACCGTGCGGCCGGCGTCCTCGTACAGGGCGCGGCGGGCGGTGTGCGTGGCGAGGACGGAGCCGTTGCCGGGCAGGGCCAGGCCGATGGCCTCGGCCAGGCAGTTCATCGAGTTGGCGGTGAACATGCCCGAACACGAACCGCACGTCGGACAGGCGTTCTCCTCGATGCGCAGGACGTCCTCGTCCGACACGTTCTCGTTGGAGGCGTCGACCATGGCGTCGATCAGGTCCAGCTTGCGGACGGTGCCGTCCACCAGGGTGGCCTGCCCGGCTTCCATCGGACCGCCGGAGACGAAGACCACCGGGATGTTGAGGCGCATGGCGGCCATCAGCATGCCGGGGGTGATCTTGTCGCAGTTGGAGATGCAGATCAGGGCGTCGGCGCAGTGCGCCTCGACCATGTACTCCACGCTGTCCGCGATCAGGTCGCGCGAGGGCAGGGAGTACAGCATGCCCGCGTGGCCCATGGCGATGCCGTCGTCGACCGCGATCGTGTTGAACTCGCGCGGGATCGCCCCGGCGGCGCGGACGGCGTCCGAGACGATGCGGCCGACCGGCGCCAGGTGGGTGTGACCGGGGACGAACTCGGTGAAGGAGTTGGCGACCGCGATGATCGGCTTGCCGATGTCCTCGCTCGCTACGCCCGACGCGCGCATCAGCGCACGAGCGCCTGCCATGTTGCGGCCGTGGGTGACGGTGCGGGACCTCAGCTCGGGCATACGGTTTCACTCCCCATGAGTGCGGCTGTACGGTCAGCCGCGACTGCGGATATGGCTCGGTTACGAGGCTACGCCCACCGCCCGCGATCCGGACACCTCGTCCGGATGCCGGGACGCGGGGGTCACTCCTCGGTCAGGTAGCGCTGGAGGGTGGGAGCGACGAGGGCCACGATGTCCTCCGCGTCCGCCGACGCGAGCGGCTCCACCTGGACCACGTACCGCAGGATCGCGATCCCGACCATGTGCGAGGCGGCCAGCTCGGCGCGGAACGTCGGATCCGGGACGTCGAGGTCGGCGGCGATCCGCTCCAGCACGCGGCGCAGCACCAGCGTGCGCAGCACCTTCGCGGCGGCGTCGTGCGTGAGCGCCGACCGGATCACGGCCAGCAGCGGCACCCGGGTGACCGGGTTCTCCCACACCCCGAGGAAATAGCGGACCAGCCGCTCCCCGATGCCGTCGGGACCTTCCCCGAGAATGGCCGGAACCACCAGGGCCGGCTCCAAGCTCACCTCGATGGCAGCGGCGAAGAGGTCGTCCTTGCTGCCGAAGTAGTGGTGCACCAGCGCCGGGTCCACCCCCGCGACCTTCGCGACGCCGCGCACGGACGTCTTGTCGTACCCGCGCTCCGCGAACACCTCGCGGGCGGCGAGGCGGATGCGCTCCTGCGTGCCGGGGCCCTCGTCCGCCTCGTCCTGGCGCGGCCGGCCGGGGCCGCGCCGCCGCTTCGCGGGCTCCGTCACCGGCGGCCGGCCGGCTTCGCGAGGTGGGCGCGCGTGAAGGCCAGCGCCTCCGCGAGGTCCGCCTCCCGCTCCGCGGAGGACATGGCGCGCCGCGTGTTCACCTCGATCACCACGTGCCCGTCGAAGGAACTCCGGGCCAGCCCCTCGAGCAGCTCGGCGCAGGGCTGCGTACCGCGCCCGGGGACCAGGTGCTCGTCCTTCGCCGATCCGTTGCCGTCGGCGAGGTGGACGTGGGCCAGCCGGTCCCCCATCCGGTCGATCATCGCGGAGGCGTCGGTGCGGGCGGTGGCGGTGTGCGACAGGTCGACGGTGAAGTGCCGGTAGTCGTCCTTCGTCACGTCCCACTCGGGCGCGTACGCGAGCATCTCGCGGTCCCGGTAGCGCCACGGGTACATGTTCTCGACGGCGAAGCGGACGTCGGTCTCGTCGGCCATCCGCCAGATCCCGGACACGAAGTCCCGCGCGTACTGGCGCTGCCAGCGGAACGGCGGATGCACCACGACGGTGGACGCCCCCAGCCGCTCGGCCGCCGCCCGGGCCCGGTGGAGCTTGGTCCACGGATCCGTCGACCACACGCGCTGGGTGATGAGCAGACAGGGCGCGTGCACGGCCAGGACCGGCACCTGGTGGTGGTCCGACAGGCGGCGCAGCGCGTCGATGTCCTGGCTCACCGGGTCCGTCCAGACCATGACCTCCACCCCGTCGTAGCCGAGGCGCGCGGCGATCTCGAAGGCGGTCGCCGTGGACTCCGGGTAGACGGAGGCGGTGGACAAGGCGACCTTCGGGGTCCGGCTGCTCGGGATACGGAGTGGATCTGCCACGGTGACAGATTACGGGGCGCCTCACCGGCGGGACGCGCACGGCGGCACTCTCGTCATACTTTTCGGATGGAGCCCGAAGGGACCGCGCGGGCCCCGCAGTGGCCGGCCGACCGCGGCGTCGTCCAGGCGCCGGGGGGCTGGACGGACCCGGACAGGCCCGGCGCTCCCCGCACCGCCAACGAGATCGCGCACTCCTGGGCGTACGAGGTGTTCGTGGACGAGGACCTCGACGGGGCGGCGGCGGTACGGACGGCCTCCGGCCTGCTGGACCTCCTCGACGAGTACTGGGCCGCCTGCGAGATCGGCTTCGCGCACGACGGCCCGGCCCCCTCTCCAGGGCGCTGCGCGCCGGCTACCACGACCTCTACGGCGACCTGGACCCCGCCGCGGCCCTCACCCTCCTCGACCGCCTCGCCCTCCCCCCGGCCACGGAACACCTCGCCCCGCTCCGCGCGGTCCTCGCGGCGGGCCACCGCAACCACCGCCACGCCCCGGAGGCGTGGGCCGCGGCGACGGTCTGACGGCGCCGCCGGGGGACCCGTCCCCGGGGCGGTTACGGCAGGTGGTCCAGGCGGCGGAGGATGACACCTTCGCGCAGCGCCCAGGGGCAGATTTCCAGTTCGTCCACGCCGAAGAGGTCCATCGCCGCCTCCGCCACCAGTGCCCCCGCCAGGAGCTGGGCGGCGCGGCCCTCCGAGACGCCCGGGAGGCCGGCGCGCTCCGTCGTGGTCATCACCGTCAGGCGGGGCACCCACTCCTCGAGGGACTTGCGGCTCAGTTCGCGCTGCACGTACAGCCCGTCGGCCTCGCGGGCCGCGCCCCCGAGGCGGGCCAGCTGTTTGAAGGTCTTCGACGTCGCCACCACGTGGTCCGGCGAGCCGAAGCGCCTGAACTCGCCGACCGTCCGCGCGATCCGCGCCCGCACGTGCCGCCGCAGCGCCTTCACGTCCGCCGGGTCCGCCGGGTCCCCCGGGAGCCATGCCGAGGTGAGGCGGCCCGCGCCCAGCGGGAGGGACACGGCCGTGTCGGGGTCCTCGTCTATCCCGTACGCGATCTCCAGCGAGCCCCCGCCGATGTCGAGGACCAGCAGCTTCCCCGCGGACCAGCCGAACCACCGGCGGACCGCCAGGAAGGTCAGCCGGGCCTCGTCCTCACCGCTGAGCACCGTCAGCTCGATGCCGGTCTCCGCCTTGACCCTGGCGAGGACGGCGTCGGCGTTCGGGGCCTCGCGCACCGCGCTGGTCGCGAAGGGCAGGACGTCCTCGCAGCCCTTGTCTTCGGCGGCCTGCACCGCGCCGGCGATCGCCGCGACGAGCCGTTCGACACCCTCCGGGCTGACCGCGCCGTGCGCGTCGAGCAGCTCCGCGAGGCGCAGCTGCACCTTGTGCGAGTGCGCGGGCTGCGGGCGCGCGCCGGGGTGCGCGTCCACCACCAGCAGATGGATCGTGTTCGAACCCACATCGAGGACACCGAGTCTCATACGGGAAACGCTACTGGGCCGGACGCGGAGCGGTGGAGGAAGGGGCGCTTAGGCTGGGCTTGTGCCAAATACGAAGAAGGCCAGCAAGAGCGAGACCAAGAAGAAGACCCGGGTGTCGGACGAGAAGGGCCTCGATTTCCCCCGCGCCTGGGTGGAGTTCCCCGATCCGGCCGACGAGGAGCAGGTCTTCCGCTGCGACCTGACCTGGCTGACCTCCCGCTGGACGTGCATCTTCGGCAGCGGCTGCCAGGGCATCCAGGCGGGCCGCGCGTCCGACGGCTGCTGCACCCTCGGCGCGCACTTTTCCGACGAGGACGACGAGAAGCGGGTCGCCGGGCACGTCGCCCGCCTGACGCCGGAGCTGTGGCAGTTCCACGACGTCGGGAGCGAGTCCGGCTGGACCCAGCTCGACGACGACGGGGAGAAGCAGACCCGCCGCTGGAACGGCGCCTGCATCTTCCTGAACCGGCCCGGTTTCCCGGCCGGCGCGGGCTGCTCCCTGCACATCCTGGCGCTCAGGAGCGGCCAGGAGCCGCTGGAGACCAAGCCGGACGTGTGCTGGCAGCTGCCCATCCGGCGGACCTACGACTGGATCGACCGGCCGGACGACACCCGGGTCCTCCAGGTGTCGATCGGCGAGTACGACCGGCGCGGCTGGGGCCCGGGCGGCCACGACCTGCACTGGTGGTGCACGTCGGCGACCTCCGCGCACGGTGCCGGCCGGCCGGTGTACGAGTCGTACCGGGCGGAGCTGACGGAGCTGATGGGCAAGGCGGCCTACGAGGAGCTGGTGAAGCTGTGCGAGGCGCGGCTGGCCTCGCTGCTGCCGATGGCCCCGCACCCCGCCGACCCGGCGTAGACCCGGGCCGCCGCGAACCGGTACGCGGCACCGCGGCCGTGCCCCGGACCCGGGCCTCAGCCCCCGGGCGTCCCCGGGTCGGGGGAAACCGTTCCTCCTGAGGGGGGTTCCGGGGTCGCCGTGTCCGTCGGGGCCGGCGTGGGGTCCGGGGTCGGCGTCGGGTCCGGGGTCGGCGTGGGGTCGGGGGCGGGCGCGGTCGGTGTGGGCGTGGGGTCCGGGGTGGGCCTGGGCGTCGGGGTGGGGTCCGGGGCCGGCGGGGTCGGCTCGGGGGCGGGCGCGGGGCGGCCGCGGCCCTGGAGGGAGACCACCGCCCCGCCGGGGTCGACGCCGACCCGGGCCGTCCAGGCGCCGACGGGCTGGGCGCCGGTGTCGACGGTGATCCGGAGGGTGACCGATTCTCCGGGCGCGAGGGTGCCCGCCGTCTCGCTCGCGCGCAGCCAGGGCGCGTCCGACCAGAGCCGCCAGTCGACGGGGTTCCCGCCGGAGGCGGTGAGGGTGAGCAGGGTGGTGGCGCCCCGGGTGGTGGCGGCCACGGTGAGGCGGCCGGCGGCGCCGGGGCCGCCGGCCTCGGGGCCGGCCGGGCCTCCGGCGCTGATGACCTTGACGGAGACGTCGGGAGCCGCGCTGCCGGCGGCGAAGCCGGGCTCCCCGGTGGTGTGGGTGGTGTTGCCGGTGTTCTCGTACCCGGTGAAGGGGCGGCCCCCGACGTAGGGGGGCGGGATCTTCGATTCGCTGGCCGAGACGCGGGTGCCGTCGCCGCCGACGGGCTCGCCGGTGGAGGGGGCGCCCCGGTACGCGGCCCACAGCGCGAGTACGGGCGCGGCTACGACGGTGGCCACGACGGTGGTGGTCACGGCCCGGGCGCGGAGCCGCTCACGGCGGGCGGCGCGGTCCTTGGGGTCCATGGGGAAGCCGGTCCGGTCGAAACGCGGGCCGGGGCGGCCGCCGCGGCGCCGGCCGGAGCGCAGCATGGCGGCGTGGACGGCGGTGCGGGGCGCGGGGACCAGGGGCAGGACGGCGCTGATGCCGGAGCCCGGCCAGGGCGCCGCGGCGCCGACGCGTTCGGCGGCGCGGCGGCAGCGCGGGCAGTCGTCGACGTGGCGGACGAGCTCGGCGCGCAGGGTGGTGGACAGCAGTACCTGGCCGTCGCCGTCGTCGCCGGTGATGCGGGAGACGGCCGGGCAGTTGGCGGTCTCGACGACGGCGAGGGCGGCGCGGGTGCGTTCGACCTCGCAGGCCGCGCCGGAGAGCAGGTCCCGGGCGGCGGTGGGGGCGGTGCCGAGGACGGCGGCGAGTTCGGTGACGCCGAGGCGGTGGCGGACGGAGAGCTCGAGGGCCTCGCGCTGTTGGGGGGTGGTCCCGGCGGCCTCGGGCCAGGCGAGCCGGGCGAGTTCGGTACGGCGGTAGGCGCTCACGTCGAGTGGGCGGTGCGCCCGGGGCGCGCGCTCGGGGTCCGTGTGCTCCAGCGTGCGCGGGGCGGAATGCGCTCCCTGGCGTACGCGCCGTCGCGCGGCCAGCCGGCGCAGGCAGGCCCAGCGGGCGAGCGCGTAGAGCCAGGCCCGCCGGTCGCCCTCGTCGGGACATCGGCCGGGGTACCGCTCGGCGACGGCGAGGACGTCGCCGAGCACCTCGGTGGCGGCGTCGTGGTCGCACAGGACCGACAGGCAGTACGTGAAGAGCCCGTCCAGATGGGGCTCGTGCCGCAGGTGCGGGGGCTCCCCGCCGGGGACGGGGTCCTCGGGCCGGACGGTGCCCGCGGTATCAGCCGCACCGGCACCGGCCGCACCACCTGCACCGGCCGCACCACCTGCACCATCCGCTTCTGCCGTCGCTCCTACCTCATAGGAAGGATCACCGGCAACTGGCGTAACCTCCGCACCACCCGTATCGCCCGCCGGGCCCGCCCGGTCCACTCGGCGCGTGCGCCCGTGCGCGGGGTGTGCGCCGGTGCGCGATACGGACTCTCCCTGGTCGCTGCTGTTCACTCGGCGAACCGTAGGCGGCGCGCCCGTAACGCTCCGGAAGCCTTCCGGGGTTTTAGCCCTTAAGGGTGAACAGATCGGCACTCGGCTGACAGCGGCCCTGACGCCCGGCCCCGCCGCGCGCGGATCCGGTGGTCCGGCGGCCGCCCGCGCGCCCAGCGCGTCGGGCGTTGTCGGCGGCGGCGGCTACGGTGGGCGCCATGGCTGCCCGTACATCTCGTTCATCCGCCAAGGACCGGCCGTCCTACCGCTGCTCCGAGTGCGGCTGGACCACCGCGAAGTGGCTCGGCCGGTGCCCCGAGTGCCAGGCGTGGGGGACCGTCGAGGAGATGGGCGCGCCCGCCGTACGGACCACCGCGGCCGGTCGCGTCTCCGCGGCCGCGCTGCCCATCGGCCAGGTCGACGGCAGGACCGCGGCCGCCCGCAGCACCGGCGTGGACGAGCTGGACCGGGTCCTGGGCGGCGGCCTCGTCCCCGGCGCCGTGGTGCTGCTGGCGGGCGAGCCGGGCGTCGGCAAGTCGACGCTGCTGCTGGACGTCGCCTCGAAGGCGGCCACCGGCGACCACCGCACCCTGTACGTGACCGGCGAGGAGTCGGCCAGCCAGGTGCGGCTGCGGGCCGACCGGATCAACGCCCTCAACGACCACCTCTACCTCGCCGCCGAGACCGACCTGTCCGCGGTGCTGGGCCACCTCGACGCGGTGCGGCCGTCGCTCCTGGTCCTGGACTCCGTGCAGACCATCGCCTCCCCCGAGATCGACGGCGCGCCCGGCGGCATGGCCCAGGTGCGCGAGGTCGCCGGCGCGCTGATCCGCGCCTCGAAGGAGCGGGGCATGGCCACCCTCCTCGTCGGCCACGTCACCAAGGACGGCGCCATCGCCGGCCCCCGTCTGCTGGAGCACCTGGTGGACGTGGTGCTCAGCTTCGAGGGCGACCGGCACGCCCGGCTGCGCCTGGTGCGCGGCGTGAAGAACCGTTACGGGGCCACCGACGAGGTCGGCTGCTTCGAGCTGCACGACGAGGGCATCACCGGGCTCGCCGACCCCAGCGGGCTGTTCCTGACCCGGCGGGCCGAGGCGGTGCCGGGCACCTGCCTGACCGTGACCCTGGAGGGCAAGCGCCCGCTGGTCGCCGAGGTGCAGGCGCTCACCGTCGACTCTCAGATCCCCTCCCCGCGCCGCACCACCTCGGGTCTGGAGACCTCGCGCGTCTCGATGATGCTGGCGGTGCTGGAGCAGCGCGGCCGGATCACCGCGCTGGGCAAGCGGGACATCTACAGCGCGACCGTGGGCGGGGTGAAGCTGACGGAGCCGGCGGCGGACCTCGCGATCGCGCTGGCGCTGGCCTCGGCGGCCAGTGATGTGCCCCTGCCGAAGAACCTGGTGGCCATCGGGGAGGTCGGTCTGGCCGGCGAGGTGCGGCGGGTGACCGGTGTCCAGCGCCGCCTGGCCGAGGCGCACCGGCTCGGCTTCACGCACGCGCTGGTCCCGGCGGACCCGGGGAAGGTGCCGGCGGGGATGAAGGTGACCGAGGTGGCGGACATGGGGGACGCGCTGCGGGTCCTGCCGCGCGGGCGTTCGCGTACGCCGGCCCGGGAGCGGGCGGCGGCGGAATAGCGGGCCCGGGAGCGGGCGGCGGAGCGGCCCGCCGCGCCCACGGCGGCGCGGACAGCAGCGGAATCCGCGCCTCCGCAGGCGGGTCCGCAGCAGGTCAGCGGGCGGACGCGAGCCGGACAGCAACCGGACGGCAGGCCCGGCCGGGGGCGACCCCGGGGGCCGGCGCGCACGGCGCGTACGGGGCCTCCCGGCGGCGGTACGGGCCAAGCCCCGGCGGGCGCACAGCGTGCGCCGGTAGACTTTGGGCTGGTCCGCCCGGCCGTACGCGGCGGCGCAACCCGCGACCGGAGGAGTGCAGTGGCAGCCAAGGACGGGGCAGCAGCACCCGGGAAGTCCGGCGCGAGCTCCAAGCACGAGGCGTTGATGCGCGCGTCGCTGAGCGCGGTCGCGCCTGGTCAGCCCCTGCGCGACGGGCTGGAGCGGATCGTCCGGGGCAATACGGGCGGCCTGATCGTCCTGGGCATGGACAAGGCCGTCGAGTCGATGTGCACCGGCGGCTTCGTACTGGACGTGGAGTTCACCGCGACCCGGCTGCGCGAACTGTGCAAGCTCGACGGGGCCCTCATCCTCGACAAGGACATCACCAAGATCCTGCGGGCCGGCGTACAGCTGGTGCCGGACGCCTCGATCCCCACGGAGGAGACGGGCACCCGCCACCGCACGGCGGACCGCGTCTCCAAGCAGTGCGGTTTCCCGGTGGTGTCGGTGTCCCAGTCGATGCGGCTGATCGCGCTGTACGTGGACGGGGAGCGGCGGGTCCTGGAGGAGTCCGGGGCCATCCTGTCCCGGGCGAACCAGGCGCTGGCCACGCTGGAGCGGTACAAGCTGCGTCTGGACGAGGTCGCGGGCACGCTGTCGGCGCTGGAGATCGAGGACCTGGTCACGGTCCGCGATGTCACCGCCGTCGCGCAGCGGCTGGAAATGGTCCGCCGGATCGCGACGGAAATCGCCGAGTACGTGGTCGAACTGGGCACGGACGGGCGACTGCTGTCGCTCCAGCTGGACGAGCTGACGGTCGGCATCGAGCAGGAACGGGAGCTGGTGATCCGGGACTACGTTCCGGAACCGACGGCGAAGCGTTCCCGCACGGTGGAGGAAGCGCTGCCGGCGCTGGACGCGCTGACCCATCCGGAACTGCTGGAGCTGGCGATCGTGGCACGGGCCCTGGGCTACACGGGCTCGCCGGAGACGCTGGATTCGGCGGTGTCGCCCCGCGGGTACCGGCTGCTGGCGAAGGTGCCCAGGCTGCCGGGGGCGATCATCGAGCGGCTCGTGGAGCACTTCGGCGGGCTGCAGAAGCTGCTGGCGGCCAGCGTGGACGACCTCCAGACGGTGGACGGCGTCGGCGAGGCCCGTGCCCGCAGCGTCCGCGAGGGCCTGTCCCGCCTGGCGGAGTCCTCGATCCTGGAACGGTACGTCTAGCGCCCTTCGCCCGTTCCCCGGGGGCGCTGTCCCGGACCCCGCGCCTCAAACGCCGGCGGGGCCGGAAGGACAACGGCAAGCCCCGCGCAGCGGCACGGCATCCGCGGGAAGACCCACCGGCACCGGCACCGCCCGTGGCCCCGCCGGGCGGGCCGGCGGCCGCGCAGCGGCGCGAAGCCGGGGAGGCGCCGAGCGGCGCGTCAGAAAAATCAGTCCTGCTTCAGGACGAAGGACGTGCGGGCCACCGGGAGGCCGGGGGACTTGACCTCGACCACGTAGGTGTCGGGGGCCGGGTTGCCCTGCGGGGGGTTCTGGCACTGGTCCGCCGCGCTCGGCTTGCGGTCCCATTCCACCGTCTGCTTGGTCTCGCCCTGTGCCGGGAGCCGGTAGAAGGCGTTGGCCGCGCCCGTCGGGCAGTCGGCGGAGGACCAGACGGCCTTGGCTCCGGTCGTCTGGAAGATGGTCACGACCGCCTGCTTCGGGCCGAGCCCGAACTTGCAGGTGCTGCCTGAGGTGTTGCGGACGAGCAGTTCGAGACGAGGCTTCTCGTTCGTCTCGTACTCGTTCTTCACGCTCTTGACCTCCCACTGCAGCGCGCTCGCCGGACACGTCGGCAGCGGGGAGTCCGCCGGGACCTGCGCGGGGGAGGAGCCGGAGGAGCCCGCACCCGAGCCGGAGGCCGCGCCGGTGCCGCCCGGGGCGTCATTCCCGCCCGGGCCCTGGGAGCCGCCGCCGGTGCCGGTGCCGGAGCCCGACTCGGCGCGTCCGCCCGGGGCCTGACTGATCGCCGGGCCGGAACCGGAGGGGCCTGGGGTGATCGTGCGCACGGGTCCGGAGCCGTCGCCGCCGCCCTTGCCGTTCGTACTCGTGCCCCCGCCACCGGAACTGACGAACCATACGGCGAGCAGCGCGACGAGCGCGGCGACGGACGCCAGCACGGCCCTCCGCCGCCAGTAAATGGAGGAGGGGAGCGGCCCGACCGGATTGCGCAGAGATCCCACGCACCGAACCTTACGAGAACTCGTGCCGCGTTCCGCGCCCCACATGCCGCGTATCCGGCAGGTTTTGCCGATGATCATCCTGCGGGGTCACCCGGGAACGGCCATAACCGGCCAGGGGCCCGGCGCGGTCCCGTCGGGGCGACCAGTACGGTCAGTGACCATGGACAGCTCCGACCTCTACCGCGACATCACCGACTTCGCCCACGACACGCCCTTCTGGGTGCAGTTGACGGTCGAGGTCTGGACCGAATATGGCCTCCTCCTCTTCGGTCTGCTCTTCATATCCGTCTGGTGGCGCGCGCGCGGACAGCGCGGCGGCGAGCCTCGGGCCCTCGCACTGGCGGTGCTCGCGCCGCTGGTCACCGCGCTCGTGTACGTGGCCTCGGAGCTGGTGAAGTCCACCATCGACGAGGAACGGCCCTGCCGGGCGGTGGCCGGTGCGGCCGCCTCCCTGATCCCCTGCCCGCCGTACGGCGACTGGTCCTTCCCCAGCAACCACTCCGCCATAGCCGGCGCCGCCGCCGTCGCACTGGCGCTGGCCGTTCCCCGGCTCGCGTGGCTGACGGTGCCGATGGGTCTGCTGATGGCCTTCTCCCGGGTCTTCGTCGGGGTGCACTATCCGCACGACGTCGGCATGGGCCTGCTCCTGGGCGCCTCGCTGGCCGTGATCGCCGTGGCGGCGCTGACCGGTCCGATGACCGCCATCACCACCGCCGTCCAGGGCAGCGGCAACCGCGCGGCCGTCTGGTTCACCGGTCCGGGCCCCGCGCGCCGGCCCTGAAACGTGCCAGGATGCCGTCTGTCATGACTGCATCTCCCACACACACCTCCGCGCTGCACACCCCCGTCATCGCGTGGTTCGACGAGCACGCCCGCGACCTTCCCTGGCGCCGCCCCGAGGCCGGCCCCTGGGGGGTGATGGTCAGCGAGTTCATGCTGCAGCAGACCCCCGTCAGCCGGGTGCTGCCGGTGTACGAGCAGTGGCTCGCCCGGTGGCCCCGGCCCGCGGACCTGGCCGCCGAGGCGCCGGGCGAGGCCGTACGGGCCTGGGGGCGGCTGGGCTACCCCCGCCGGGCCCTGCGCCTGCACGGCGCGGCCTCGGCGATAACGGAACGGCACGGGGGCGACGTGCCCCGCGACCACGCGCAGCTGCTCGCGCTGCCCGGGATCGGCGAGTACACGGCCGCCGCGGTGGCCTCCTTCGCGTACGGGCAGCGGCACCCGGTGCTGGACACCAACGTGCGCCGCGTCTTCGCGCGCGCCGCGACCGGGGTCGAGTACCCCCCGAACGCCACCACCGCCGCCGAGCGGCGGCTGGCACGGGAGCTGCTGCCCGAGGACGAGGCGACGGCGGCGCGCTGGGCGGCGGCCTCCATGGAGCTCGGCGCGCTGGTGTGCACCGCCAAAAGCCCCGACTGCGTGCGCTGCCCGGTCGCGGCGCAGTGCGCGTGGCGGCTGGCGGGGAAGCCGGCGCACGACGGGCCGCCGCGGCGCGGTCAGACGTACGCCGGGACGGACCGGCAGGTGCGCGGCAAGCTGCTGGCGGTGCTCCGGGAGGCGGTGGGCCCGGTTCCGCAGGCGGTGCTGGACACCGTCTGGGACGAGCCGGTGCAGCGGGCCCGGGCGCTGGACGGGCTCGTGTCGGACGGGCTGGTGGAGCCCCTCGCGCAGGGGATGTACCGCCTGCCGCAGAGCTGACGGCCTGCGGACCGGGCCCGGCCGGCGGACCGGGCCCGTGTCCCGGACACGGCCCGGGATCCACTCGAAGCAGAGTCGCAGATTCCGTTTCGGGCCGGGAAACCGCAGCTCAGCGGCGCTGTTACACAACCTACGGGTGTCCGTGCGCCCACCGCAGGCTGACCCGCACAGTGCCGTGACAACCCCTCCGTAACTTCGGACCCGTAAGACAGCGGAGACGGGGACGCAGTGGAGGCGGTCTGAATGGCGCACGGAGAGGTACTCGAGTTCGAGGAGTACGTACGTACCCGGCAGGACGCCCTGCTGCGCAGCGCGCGACGCCTGGTCCCGGACCCCACGGACGCCCAGGACCTGCTCCAGACCGCCCTCGTGCGCACCTACGGCCGCTGGGACGGCATCGCCGACAAGTCCCTGGCCGACGCCTACCTGCGCCGGGTCATGATCAACACGCGGACCGAGTGGTGGCGGGCCCGCAAGCTCGACGAGGTCCCCACCGAACAGCTCCCGGACGCGTCCGTCGAGGACGGCTCGGACCAGCGCGCCGACCGCGCCCTGCTGATGGACATCCTCAAGGTGCTCGCGCCCAAGCAGCGCAGTGTCGTGGTGCTGCGACACTGGGAGCAGATGAGCACCGAGGAGACGGCCGCGGCGCTCGGTATGTCGGCGGGAACCGTGAAGAGCACACTGCACCGCGCCCTGGCCAGGCTCCGACAGGAGCTGGAGAGCCGGGACCTGGACATGCGTGCCCTGGAACGCGGTGACCACACCACGCGCTACGAGGGGCGGGAGCGGTGCGCGGCCTGAACGGCCAACTTCTGAGCGGCAGGAGCTCGCTGGTACTCATGTCGACGGGGACGTTCGTCCTCGTCGGCACAGTGCTGTTCGCGGCCGGATGCTCCACCGGCGGCACCGGCCTGCGCGACGGCGGGCCCGCGCGCACCGAGTCGGTGGCGCGCAGCAACCAGCCCACGGGCGGCGCCTCGAAGCCGCCGGCCCCGGGGCACTCCCCCGCCGCGTCCACCGGCAGCCAGGTCAAGCGGGTCGACCCGGTGGCCCTGCTGAAGGCAGACCCCAGGGTCAGCGCCGAGATCAAGCGGGACCTCAAGCCCTGCACGGGCAAGGAGTACCCCATCGACGTGAGCTACGGGAAGATCACCGGCGGCACCGTCGTCGACGTCGTGGTCAACGTCCTGTCCTGCGCCGATGCGCTGGGGCGCGGTTCGTACGTGTACCGCTCGGACGGCGGGAAGTACGAGAATGTGTTCGCGGACGAGCAGAAGCCGGTCTACGCGGAGATCGACCGGGGCGACCTGGTGGTCAGCAAGCCCGTGTACGGGCAGGACGCCGCGCCCTCCGAACCGTCCGGCGAGGACGTGATCACGTACCACTGGAACGGCGAGAGGTTCACCGAGCAGGACCGGGTCCACTCGGAGTACAGCAACGTGTACAACCCCGGGATGCAGCCGGCCCCGGCCGTCTCCCCGAAGAACTGAACGCCCGAAGAACCCGACGCGCGGTGGTACCGGACGCGCGCAACGCACAGAACGACCGAGCGGAAGAACCGGAGTGAGGCTGGGCATGGCCGAGACCCACGTGCTGTTCGTGGAGGACGACGACGTCATCCGCGAGGCCACGACCCTGGCGCTGGAGCGCGACGGCTTCGTGGTCACCGCCATGCCCGACGGCCTGTCCGGCCTGGAGTCCTTCCGGGCGCACCGGCCCGACATCGCCCTGCTCGACGTGATGGTGCCCGGCATGGACGGCGTGAGCCTGTGCCGCCGCATCCGCGACGAGTCCACCGTTCCCGTGATCATGCTGTCGGCGCGCGCCGACAGCATCGACGTGGTCCTGGGCCTGGAGGCGGGCGCGGACGACTACGTCACCAAGCCCTTCGACGGCTCCGTCCTCGTCGCCCGCATCCGCGCCGTGCTGCGCCGCTTCGGCCACGCCGGCGGCACGCGCAGCGGTGCGAACGGCTCCTCCGGCGCGGACGTCCCGGACGAGCGCGGGGTGCTGTCCTTCGGTGACCTGGAGGTCGACACGGAGGGCATGGAGGTCCGCAGGGCCGGCGCCCCCGTGGGCCTGACCCCCACCGAGATGCGGCTGCTGCTGGAGTTCTCCTCCGCGCCGGGCACCGTCCTCTCCCGCGACCGGCTCCTGGAACGGGTCTGGGACTACGACTGGGGCGGCGACACCCGCGTCGTTGACGTCCACGTCCAGCGGCTGCGCACCAAGATCGGGCAGGACCGGATCGAGACGGTCCGCGGCTTCGGATACAAGCTCAAGGCATGAGTAGAACCGCATGAGGCGTGTCACCCTCCGCACGGGGATCCGCTGGAAGATCACCCTCGCCATCGCCGCCGTCGGCGCGCTCACCGCGCTCGCGCTGAGCCTGGTGGTGCACAGCGCTGCCCGCGTGTCGATGCTGGAGAGCGCCCGCGAGCAGGAGCTGGAACGGGTCCAGTACGTCTCCCGCACTCCCGACGCCGGACGCAAGCCGATCTGGGGCGCCAAGGTCAACGACCCCGAGCTCCCCGCGGAGCTGCGCGAGAAGGCCCGCTCGGGGCGGCGCGGCACCTACATCCACGAGTCCCCCAAGCGGGTCCCCGAGGTGTGGGCGGCCGTACCGCTCGGCAACGGGCAGGTGCTCTCCATGCACCACCCGTTCCGCGAGAGCGCCAACATGGTGCGCGACCTGGACCGGGCCCTCGTCGTCGGCTCGCTGGCCGTGGTGATCGGCGGCTCGGCCATGGGCGTGCTCATCGGCGGCCAGATCTCCCGCCGGCTGCGCCAGGCCGCCGCCGCCGCGCAGCGCGTGGCGCACGGGGACCCCGAGGTACGCGTACGGGACGCCGTGGGCGGTGTCGTACGGGACGAGACGGACGACCTCGCGCACGCCGTGGACGCCATGGCCGACGCCCTCCAGCAGCGGCTGGAGGCCGAACGGCGGGTGACGGCGGACATCGCGCACGAGCTGCGGACCCCGGTGACGGGCCTGCTCACGGCGGCGGAGCTGCTGCCTCCGGGCCGGCCGACGGAGCTGGTCCGCGACCGCGCGCAGGCGATGCGGGCGCTGGTCGAGGACGTGCTGGAGGTGGCCCGGCTGGACAGCGCCTCCGAGCGGGCGGAACTCCAGGACGTGGCGCTCGGCGAGTTCGTGAGCCGCCGGGTGGCTTCGCTGATGCCGGAGGCCTCGGTACGGGTCGTCGCGGACGAGATCGTCAGCACGGACCCGCGCCGGCTGGAGCGGATCCTCGGGAACCTGCTGGCGAACGCCTCGCGGTACGGGCGGGCCCCGATCCAGGTCGACGTCGAGGGCCGGGTCGTGCGCGTCCGGGACCACGGACCGGGCTTCCCCGAGGCGCTGCTGCGCGAGGGCCCGAGCCGCTTCCGGACCGGGTCCACGGACCGCGCCGGGGTGGGTCACGGGCTCGGGCTGACCATCGCGGAGGGGCAGGCCCGGGTGCTGGGGGCGCGGCTGACGTTCCGCAACGTCGCGGCGCGGGGCGGCGCGGAGAACGAGGGCGCCGCCGCCGGGGCGGTGGCGGTGCTGTGGCTGCCGGAGCACGCGCCGACGGCGACGGGCAGCTTCCCGGTCATCCAGCTGCCGGGCTGACCCGCGCTCCGCACCCCGCCGGGGCCGGGCCGGTGACGCGGGCCCGTGACCGGACCCGGAACCGGGATCGGTGCGCGGATCCGGATCGGGCCGGGGAGCGGGATCGGTGCCGGGCGCTCCCCCGTTCGGGGCGATGTTCTAGCATCCGTGCCATGACTGACGGTACGGACCTCCCGAACAGCCCCCAGCCCGGCCCCGCCCCCGGGAGCGGCGGCTACGGTTTCCCGCCGCAGACGCCGAACCCCTACCAGCCGGGGCCCGCCCAGGGACAGCCGTCCGGCGGGGGCTTCGGGCCGCCCCCGGCGCAGCCGCAGACGGAGGCCCCGCTCGGCGGCGGTGGCGCTGAACCGTTCTTCCTGCCCTCGATGCCCTCCACGCCCGACTGGCAGGCCATGGCCGACGCCACCGAGGCCCAGCGGCGCAAGCGCAGGCGGCTGACCATCGGCATCGGGGCGCTCGCGGTCGTCCTGATCGCGGGCGGCGCGGGGTTCTTCGTACTGAACGGCTCCGGCGACGACCCGAAGAACCCGCCGGCGGTCGCCTCCTCGGGCTCGCCGAGCGCGTCGGGCGACTCCTCCCCGTCCCCGGACGGCAAGACCCCCGAGGACGACTCCCCGACCGTGCCGGGCGAGCCGAACCTGCTGCGCGACCGCAGCGGCAAGATGGGCATAGCCCTGGGCCCCGGCGCCTCACTGGGCGAGCTGGCCAAGCGGACCGAGGTCCGTTTCAAGGGCACGCCGGACTCCTACGCCCAGGGCGCCGAGCCGGCCGTGGACGTCACCAAGAGCTTCACCGTCTCCACCCGCGCCTACAACGTGGCCGAGACCGGCTCGCGCATGGCGGTGAGCCAGGGCGACGGGGTCTCGTACTCCTTCGAGCTGGGCTTCGAGGTCGTGAACGGCAAGAAGGCCTGGGTGTTCCGGGTGCAGACCGGTGACAAGGGCCAGGCGGCGACCGCCCAGCAGGTGGTCGTGGACAACGTGGACACCACGCGGCAGTGGGTGCTGCTGACGGGGACCTACGACGCGGAGAAGAAGACCATCGCCCTGTGGGTGGACGACAAGCAGGGCGGCCAGGCGCAGGTCTCCGGCATCTGGCCCGGCCCCGGGCCGCTCCAGCTGGGCCGTGCCCGCCACCACGAGATCTGGAGCGCCGCGTGGGACGGGCCGCTGGACCACATCCGGATCTTCGACCAGGCGCTGGGCCAGGAGCAGATCACCGGTCTGAAGAACAACAAGACCGGGAAGACCAAGCCGACCCACTCCTGGCTGATCTGACCGGGGTCAGATGGTGACGCCGGCGTTGCGCAGGAAGGCCACCGGGTTGACGGCCGAGCCGTAGTTCGGGGTGGTGCGGATCTCGAAGTGCAGGTGGGGGCCGCTGCTGTTGCCGGTGTTGCCGGACAGCGCGATGCGCTGGGCGGCGGAGACCTTCTGGCCGATCCGGACCTGGATCTTCGAGAGGTGCGCGTACTGGGAGTACGTGTTGTTCGCGTGCTTGATCACGACGGCGTTGCCGTACGCGGGGCCGTCGCCGCCGCCGTTCGGGCCGGCCTTCACGACGGTGCCGGCGCCCGCGGCGCGGACCGGGGTGCCGGTGGGAACGGCGAAGTCCTGGCCGGAGTGCTTGTGCGCCCACATGCTGCCGCCCCTGCCGAAGGTCGCGGACAGCGTGTAGCTCACGACGGGCTTGGCCCACAGGACGGGCTTCGCGGCGGCCTTGGCCTTCGCGGCAGCCGCCTTGGCCTGCGCGGCGGCCTTGGCCTGCGCGTCGGCCTGCGCCTGGAGGGCGGCGGCCTCGGCGGACACGGCGGCGGGGGCCTCGTCGGCGAAGGCGGCGGTCGTCCCGGCCCCGAGTGCCAGCAGCACACCGAGACCGGTGGCGGCGAGGGCGGTACGGGTGCGGCGGGTGCTGACGCGCTTCGCGGACATGGGAGACCTCCGGGGCCGGGGACAGGAGCGGTGGCAAGAAAGATCCCGGCGCCTGCGGACCGAACCGCTGCTGCCGGGCTTGCCCCACCTTGGTAACCCGTGCCCCCGGGCTTCCCCAAACGTCCCTTTTACTACCCCGGCTCGTAGCCACCCGGTGGATCTCCGGGCCCTTGACGGCGTCCGTACTGGGCAAGCGCGGGGACAAATCGGGGCAGCCGGATCTACGAGAGTTCCTAGTAGGTCCGATTTGCCCTGTGCGGCTTGTCACCGGCCACCGGGCTCCTACGCGGCACCCCCGGGCCCGTGCGGCGGCCGCTCGCCCGCCGCGCTCGTCCACCCCGCCCCCCATCCGGCCCGTCCAGGCGCCCGCCGGCGGCCGGGCACGCAAAGGGGCGGCCCCGGGACCTCGTGGGTCCCGGGGCCGCCCCTACGCCCGCGGCAAGCGCCGCCGGCGCTTACGCGCCCTTGGAAAGGTCCGGGCCGGAGCCCGTGGCCTCGATCGGGGGGATGTCCGGCAGGGCCGACTTCTCCTCGCCGCGGAAGGTGAACTTGGCGTTCTCGCCCTCACCCTCCACGCCGACGACCACGATGTGACCGGGACGCAGCTCGCCGAAGAGGATCTTCTCCGACAGCAGGTCCTCGATCTCGCGCTGGATGGTCCGGCGCAGCGGGCGCGCACCCATGATCGGGTCGTAGCCGCGCTTGGCCAGGAGCTGCTTCGCGTCACCGCTGAGCTCGATGCCCATGTCGCGGTCCTTGAGGCGCTCGTCCACCTTGGCGATCATCAGGTCGACGATCTGGATGATGTCTTCCTGGCTGAGCTGGTGGAAGACGACCGTGTCGTCGACACGGTTCAGGAACTCGGGCCGGAAGTGCTGCTTGAGCTCTTCGTTGACCTTCGCCTTCATCCGGTCGTAACCGGTCTTGACGTCGCCCTGGGCCGCGAAGCCCAGGTTGAAGCCCTTGGAGATGTCCCGCGTACCCAGGTTGGTCGTCATGATGATGACCGTGTTCTTGAAGTCCACGACGCGGCCCTGGGAGTCGGTCAGGCGACCGTCCTCCAGGATCTGGAGAAGGGAATTGAAGATATCCGGGTGCGCCTTCTCGACCTCGTCGAAGAGGACGACGGAGAACGGCTTCCGGCGGACCTTCTCGGTCAGCTGGCCGCCCTCCTCGTAGCCCACGTAGCCGGGGGGCGAACCGAAGAGGCGGGAAACCGTGTGCTTCTCGCTGAACTCCGACATGTCGAGGGAGATCAGCGCGTCCTCGTCGCCGAAGAGGAATTCGGCCAGCGTCTTGGAGAGCTCGGTCTTACCGACACCGGACGGGCCGGCGAAGATGAACGAGCCACCGGGACGCTTCGGGTCCTTCAGACCCGCACGGGTACGGCGGATGGCCTGGGAGAGCGCCTTGATGGCGTCCTTCTGGCCGATGACGCGCTTGTGGAGCTCGTCCTCCATGCGCAGGAGGCGGGAGGACTCCTCCTCCGTGAGCTTGAAGACGGGAATGCCGGTCGCGGTCGCGAGGACCTCGGCGATGAGCTCGCCGTCGACCTCGGCGACGACGTCCATGTCGCCGGCCTTCCATTCCTTCTCGCGCTTGGCCTTCGCGGTGAGCAGCTGCTTCTCCGAATCACGGAGCGAAGCCGCCTTCTCGAAGTCCTGGGAGTCGATGGCCGACTCCTTGTCGCGGCGGACGGCCGCGATCTTCTCGTCGAACTCGCGGAGGTCCGGCGGCGCGGTCATCCGGCGGATGCGCATCCGGGAGCCGGCCTCGTCGATCAGGTCGATCGCCTTGTCCGGCAGGAAGCGGTCCGAGATGTACCGGTCCGCCAGCGTCGCCGCCTGGACGAGGGCCTCGTCCGTGATGGAGACGCGGTGGTGGGCCTCATAGCGGTCGCGCAGGCCCTTGAGGATCTCGATCGTGTGGGGGAGGGAAGGCTCCGCCACCTGGATCGGCTGGAAGCGGCGCTCGAGGGCCGCGTCCTTCTCGAGGTGCTTGCGGTACTCGTCGAGCGTCGTGGCACCGATGGTCTGGAGCTCGCCACGGGCCAGCATGGGCTTGAGGATGCTGGCGGCGTCGATCGCGCCCTCGGCGGCACCCGCACCCACGAGGGTGTGGAGCTCGTCGATGAACAGGATGATGTCGCCGCGGGTGCGGATCTCCTTGAGGACCTTCTTCAGGCGCTCCTCGAAGTCACCGCGGTAGCGGGAGCCCGCGACCAGGGCACCAAGGTCGAGCGTGTAGAGGTGCTTGTCCTTGAGGGTCTCGGGGACCTCGCCCTTGACGATCGCCTGTGCCAGGCCCTCGACGACGGCGGTCTTGCCGACGCCGGGCTCGCCGATGAGGACCGGGTTGTTCTTGGTCCGGCGGGACAGCACCTGCATGACCCGCTCGATCTCCTTCTCGCGCCCGATGACCGGGTCGAGCTTGGATTCACGGGCGGCCTGGGTGAGGTTGCGGCCGAACTGGTCGAGGACCAGCGAGGTCGAGGGGGTGCCCTCGGCCGGGCCGCCTGCGGTGGCCGACTCCTTGCCGCCCCCGGTGTAGCCGGAGAGCAGCTGGATGACCTGCTGCCGGACCCTGTTCAGATCGGCGCCCAGCTTCACGAGGACCTGGGCGGCGACGCCCTCGCCCTCGCGGATCAGGCCGAGCAGGATGTGCTCGGTGCCGATGTAGTTGTGGCCGAGCTGGAGGGCCTCTCGGAGCGAAAGCTCCAGGACCTTCTTCGCCCGCGGGGTGAAGGGGATGTGGCCGGACGGGGCCTGCTGCCCCTGACCGATGATCTCCTCAACCTGCTGGCGAACAGCCTCGAGCGAAATCCCGAGGCTCTCCAGGGCCTTAGCGGCGACACCCTCACCCTCGTGGATCAAGCCCAGGAGGATGTGCTCGGTGCCGATGTAGTTGTGGTTGAGCATCCGGGCTTCTTCCTGAGCCAGGACGACAACCCGCCGCGCGCGGTCGGTGAACCTCTCGAACATCGTTTATCGCTCCTCAGAGCGGTCGGGCAGTTCGGGGTCGGTCCCCGCCCTGTCCTTCCGCATGCTAGTCCCGCGGGACGGGACAGCTCATTCCAACTGCCGACATCCGTCCACGGCTCACCCCCACGTCGGTGAGGAAAACCGGCTGTAAGAGCCGACTACTGCTCCAACTCGATGGTGCGAGACGATGTTCCCGCAGGCCAGGCAGATACCCGTCACAGGTGTACGCCGATGGCGAACGGAACCCGCTCAAATCAGCGTGTCGCCCCGATCCACTAGGAATGTCTTACCCGTAAGGACTGACACTCCATGCCCCTGGACGGGGTCGCCTCCGCTACGGGCGAACAAGCCCGCGTCCCGAATGTGGGACTCCACCCGCCGCCCCGTTTACGCTCCGCATCGGTACGGGCGCGCCCCGTAACCCCCGGGTGCCGGCCGGAGTTGCTCCGGTCATGTCCCTGAGCGCCGTGAGCGTCCCCTCGCCCCGCGTCCCGTCCGAGGACGGCACCCGCGCCTGGTACGAGCGCGTGCTCGGCTGGAGCTGCGCGGGCGGGCCGCCCCCGCAGCTGGTCACCGGGATCCGGTTCGACGTGCTGGAGCTGCCCTCGGACGCCGGGGCCGCGGTGCTGCGGCGCCGGGTCGCCACCGGTCCGGTGGCCGTGATGGGGCGCCGGATGCGGTTCCTGGTCGCCCCGGGCGCGGCCGAGGAGCTGGAGGGGCTGCTCCACTGGCTGGAGTGGGGCGGGGTGGCGCTGGACCTGACCGCCCTGGGCGAGGGCGGCAGGATCACCGCCCCCGTGCCTCCCGGGCGGGCGGGGGAAAGCCCTCAGGGGGCCGCCGTGTGGCTGCGGCCCCCCGAGCTGGGGTGTGAGGCATCGCTGCCCGCCCTGCCCGTTCCGGGGCGGGGCACCGGGGCCGGGCCCGGACTCTGTGCGGAGCCGGCCGGGCCCGATCTCGTACGCCTGGTGGCCGCGGCGGCGACGGAATGCCACCGCGCCCGCCTGGGGCGGCGTACGCCTCAGCCCTTGGCGTTCTCGTAGGCCTCACGGATCTCGGCCGGGACGCGGCCGCGGTCGTTGACGCTGAGGCCCTGAGCCTTGGCCCACGCGCGGATCTCGGCGGTGTCCGGGCTGCCCGACGAAGCGGCGGCGCGGCCCTTGGCGCGGCCCGCGGAGGCGCGCCCGCCGGTGCGGCGGCCGGCCTTCACGAAGTCCTCCAGCGCACCGCGGAGCTTTTCAGCGTTTGCGGTGGTGAGGTCGATCTCGTAGGTCTTGCCATCCAGAGCGAACGTCACGGTCTCGTCCGCCGTGCCACCGTCGAGGTCGTCGACAAGAAGGACCTGAACCTTCTGTGCCACCGGATTTCCTTTCATCGAAAATGCAGTACGCGGAAAGGAAACCGCTTTTGCCTGGAAAACACAAACCCCCGTCGAGAGGTTCAGGACCTCAACAAGGCGGGAAACGTGCGCGATTCGGACATAGGCCACCACCGGGCCGGGCCCGTAATAGCCGCCGCGATCGATCAGAGGTGCAGCAGCATCCGGCTGTTGCCCAAGGTGTTCGGCTTCACTCGTTCGAGACCGAGGAACTCGGCGACTCCCTCGTCATAGGAACGCAGGAGCTCCATGTAGACATCGGTCTCCACCGGGGTCTCGCCGATCTCGACGAAGCCGTGCTTCGCGAAGAAGTCCACTTCGAAGGTCAGGCAGAATACCCGGCTGACCCCGATCCGGCGGGCGGTCTCCAACAACTTGTCGAGCACCCGGTGCCCCACACCGGCGCCCTTCAAGTCGCGGTCGACCGCGAGCGTGCGCACTTCCGCGAGGTCTTCCCACATGACGTGGAGGGCCCCGCAGCCGACCACCTGCCCGTCGGAGTCGCGTTCCGCGACCCAGAACTCCTGGATGTCCTCGTAAAGGACCACGGGGGCTTTGTCGAGGAGGATCCGCTGCTGCACGTACTGGTCGAGCAGGCGGCGCAGCGCGGGAACATCACTGGTGCGCGCGCGGCGGATCGTCACTGTTTTCGCGTCGTCTGTGGTGGAAAGCTCTCCCATACCCGGACGCTATCGCCCCGGGTCGCTCCCCTGCGCGCCGGAGTCCTCTTCCGCCGCGGCCTCCTCGGGGCGCTCGCCGGTGGAGCCGCTCTCGGGGGCGGGTTCGTCGTGCTGGACGATGTGCACGGCGGCGCGGAGTGCCTCGCGCTGTTCGGGGGACATCATGCCGAAGAAGGCGACGAGCGCGGCCGCCGGGTTGTCGCTGGTCGACCAGGCTTCGTTCATCAGTGCGGCCGAGTAGGCGGCGCGGGTGGAGACCGCCGTATACCGATAGGCGCGGCCTTCGGCTTCCCGGCGGACCCAGCCCTTCTGATGGAGATTGTCCATAACGGTCATGACCGTGGTGTACGCGATGGACCGTTCCTGCTGGAGGTCTTCCAGGACTTCCCGAACGGTGACCGGGCGGTTCCACTGCCACACCCGCGTCATCACTGCGTCTTCGAGTTCTCCCAAGGGGCGAGGCACAGCAGCACAATAGTGCCGATTGCGGCGAATTGCCCGACTATTCGCCGCAACGCGCGGTGGAAAACCCCCGGTGGGGGTTACTTCACTTCTGCTGCTGCGGGCCGGCCTCGGCGCGGGCGATCGCGGCGTCGACGGCCGCGTCCTCCTTGGCCTTGTTGGAACCGCCCTGGCTCTTCACGATCGTCACGACGAGGGCGATGAAGAACGCGGCCATCACGAAGGGGGGCACGAGCGCGGAGACGTAGTCCATGCCCCCAGCGTAGCTATACCGCCGTGCGTCCGGCCGCCGGGGGCGGGCTGGGCTTGCGGCGCGGCGGGAAGACCTCGCCCGGGGTGGGCACCGGGCGGGCCGGCGGCTCCTTCGGCGGGGCCGGCGCGGGCTCCGGCGGGGACGGCCGCTCCTTGCCGCCGGCCAGGGCCAGCAGACGGGTGCGGGGCGCCGGGGCGGTCGCCGCCGCGAGCCTGCGCCGCACGGAGCGCGCCGCGACGGCCCGGGCCCGCTCCAGCACGGCCGCCGCGACCGGATTGGCCCGCAGGGCGCGCAGGGCGGCGAGGTCGTCGGGCCCGGGCTCGTACCCGGCGGCCAGGGCGTCCTGGAGCAGCTCCAGGTAGCCCGACAGGCTCCCGGGCAGGGCGTCGCGGTAGCGGGCCAGGTCGTCGAGCAGGAAGGCTCTGAGCCGGCCCGCTTCCAGGACCGCTTCGTCCACCGACGCCGCGAGGCGCAGGCAGTCCTGCACCTCGGAGGCCGTCAGGGGGGCCGTGGAGGACTGGAGGGCGTGGGCGAGGGAGCGCCTGAGCACGTGCAGCTCAGCGGCGCTGAACGCCATGCCGCCGCGGGATCCGTAGGGCGTGGGCATGGGGCGAAGATACGCGCTAATCGGACAAAATCCCCTGAGGGTGCGGGATTGCGGCGCGGCGGAGGCACGCGCCGCCCCCTCCGGATGGATCAGCCGGTCTCTTTGACGGCCTCGACGAATCGCGCCCAGGCGGCGTGGGTGGTGGCCATCACCAGGTGCGCCGGGTCGGCCCGGTCGGCGACGCGCACCAGGGTGCCGGGCGCCGCGGCGACGTAGACGCAGGCGTCGCCGGCGCCGCAGTAGGACGACTTGCGCCAGTCGGGGCGAGCGGTCGCGTTCATGGTGTCTCCTCCACAGTGGACGAGGTCGCGGTGCTTCTCGAGCGAGACGCTATCTCCACGAGAGGCACGCTCCGGCCGGTTCCGGCAAAAAAACCCGGCCGTCGGAAAGTACGGCCGCCCACCCTACGCGCCACCGGTCACTCCACCGGGAAGGCGTACGCGATCTCGTAGCGCGAGTCGGGGATCACCAGGTCGGCGGTCTCCACGGGGCGGCCGTCGGAATCGAGGTACGTGCGCTCGATCTCGGTGATCAGCGCGCCGAGGCTGATCCCCAGCAGGTTGGCCTGGTTCTGGTTGGCCCGCGAGGGGCGCGGCACCTCGACCACGGAGGTGACGGTGATGCCGATCGAGCGCATCCGCGCCACCACCCCCGCCCCGCGCAGCTCGCCGACCTCCGGCAGCACGATCGGGGTGCCCGAGGTGATCGCGAGGGGCTCCCAGGACTCGGAGAGCTCGGCGGGGCTGCCGTCGGCCATGAACTCGTAGCGGGTCATCACGCAGGGGGAGCCCGGCTCGATTGCCAGCCGGGCGGCGATCCGCTCGGGCGCCGGGACCTGCGGCAGGGTCCTGGAGTCCCAGGACGCGGCGATGCCGTGCGCGGCGGCCTCGGAGCGGAAGGTGTTGCCGGATCCGGGGACGCGGCGGCGGGTGCGGAGCATCCGCATGCGCCGCCGCGGGGTGCGCACGTAGGTGCCCGAGCCGGCCCGGCCCTCGAGGAAGCCCTCGATGATCAGCTGCTCCATGGCCCGCTGAGTCACGCCCTGCCCGACGGAGTACTCCTCCGCGAAGCGGGCGCGCGAGGGCAGTCTGTCGCCGATCGCCCACTCGCCCGCCTCGATGCGGTTCCGGAGCGATTCGACCACCTGCAAGTAAGGCGATTTACGGGGCATTTGGGCCGTCCTGTGCCGTCTCGGCTGTGCCGCGTCGGGAGGGTGTGCGTCCGACGCCGACAAGCTAACCGATCAGGTTCAAGCTGAGGATTCCGCCTGACGGTCCGCTACCGGCCGGTGGTGCCCCGCCGTCGCGGGGCCCCACCGGCCGCGCCCTCACTCGAAGTTGGGCGCGTTGCGCTCGTAGACCAGCCGCAGACCGATCAGGGTCAGCCACGGCTCGTGGTCGTCGATCACCGACGCCTCGCCCAGGACGATCGGGGCCAGCCCGCCGGTCGCGATGACCCGCACGTCGTCCGGGTCGCCGCCGGGACCCGCCAGCTCCCGCGCCATCCTGTTCACGATCCCGTCGACCTGGCCCGCGAACCCGTACACCACGCCCGACTGCATCGCCTCGACCGTGGACTTCCCGATCACGTTGCGCGGCCGGGCCAGCTCGATCTTGCGGAGCTGCGCCCCGCGCACACCGAGCGCCTCCATCGAGATCTCGATGCCCGGGGAAATCACCCCGCCCACGTACTCGCCCCGCGCGGACACCGCGTCGAAGGTGGTCGCCGTACCGAAGTCCACGACGATCGCCGGGCCCCCGTACAGTTCGACCGCGGCCACCGCGTTGATGATGCGGTCCGCGCCGACCTCCTTCGGGTTGTCCATCAGGATCGGCACGCCCGTCTTGATCCCGGGCTCCACCAGCACGGAGGGCACGTCGCCGTAGTAGCGGCGGGTGACCTCGCGCAGCTCGTGCAGGACGGACGGGACCGTCGCGCAGATCGCGATGCCGTGGATCCCGTCGCCCAGCTCGCTGCCGAGCATCGGGTGCATCCCCATCAGGCCCTGCATCAGGACGGCCAGCTCGTCGGCCGTCCGGCGCGGGTCGGTCGAGACCCGCCAGTGCTCGACGATCTCTTCACCGTCGAACAGGCCCAGGACCGTGTGGGTGTTGCCCACGTCGATGGTGAGCAGCACGGCCTACACCGCCTCGCGCAGGTCGAGGCCGATGTCCAGGATCGGCGAGGAGTGCGTCAGCGCGCCCACCGCCAGGTAGTCCACACCCGTCTCCGCGTAGGCGCGGGCCGTCTCCAGGGTCAGCCGGCCCGAGGACTCCAGGACGGCGCGGCCCGCGACGATGGTCACGGCCTCCTCCGTCTCCGGGACCGTGAAGTTGTCCAGCAGGATCAGGTCGGCACCCGCGTCCACGACCTCGCGGACCTGGTGCATCGTGTCGACCTCGACCTCCACCGGCACGTCCGGGAACGCCTCGCGGACGGCCTTGAAGGCCTGGGCGACGCCGCCCGCCGCGATCACGTGGTTGTCCTTGACCAGCGCCGCGTCCGACAGCGACATGCGGTGGTTGACGCCGCCGCCGCAGCGGACCGCGTACTTCTCCAGCGAACGCAGGCCCGGCGTCGTCTTGCGGGTGTCGCGGACCCTGGCGCCCGTGCCCTCCAGCACGTCGGCCCAGCGGCGGGTGGCCGTCGCGATGCCGGACAGGCGGCACAGGATGTTCAGGGCGCTGCGCTCGGCGGTCAGCAGGTCGCGGGTACGGGAGCGGACGGACAGCAGCACCTGGCCGGCCTCGACCCGGTCCCCGTCCTCGGCGTGCCGCTCGACCTCGAAGGCCTCCGTGCAGACCACGGAGAACACGGCCTCGGCGATCCGCAGACCGGCCACCACGCCGGCCTCGCGGGCCACGAAGTCGGCGATGGCCTCTGCGTCCTCGGGGACGGTCGCGACGGTGGTCACGTCGACCCCGCCGTCCAGGTCCTCGGACAGCGCCATGTGCGCGATGTCCTCGACCTCGATCGGGTCCAGGCCCGCGTCCGCCAGCAGCTGGGCGAGCGCCGGGTCGAGACCGCTCTCCTCGCCGTCGCCGCAGCCGCAGTCGTCGCCGCAGCCGCCTTCGTTCTGCTCGATCAGGGGGAGTTCGGGGGTGCTCACGGTCACTTCTCCAGGCTGAGGGGGTGGTCTACGGACGGGAAGTCCGCGGAGTCGGTGGGGGTGACGACCAGCGCCCGCCGCTCGGTGCGCGAGAGCCGCACCACGAGGTGGCGGCGCCAGGCGGCGTCGTCCCGGTCGGGGTGGTCCTCCCGCCAGTGGCAGCCGCGGGTCTCGGCGCGCCGCTGGGCGGCGGCGACCAGGACGCGGGCCACGCACAGCAGGTTGGTCGCCTCCCAGGTGTCCACGCCCGGCACGGCGGTCTTGCCCCGGCTCTCCAGCTCGCCCAGGGCCGTCGTGTACAGGCTCTCCAGCGCCTCGGCGGCCGCCGCGAGGGAACCGGCGGAGCGGAGCACGCCCGCGCCGTCCGTCATGATGCGCTGGACCTCGTACCGGGCCTCGGCCGGCTGGAGCGGGCCGGTGGCGGGCACGGGTACGCCCGGGCCGCTGCCCACGGGCGGGTGGGCGGAGATGTCGTCGGCGATCCGCTCGGCGAAGACCAGGCCCTCCAGCAGGGAGTTGGAGGCCAGCCGGTTCGCGCCGTGCACGCCCGTGCAGGCCACCTCGCCGCACGCGTACAGGCCGGGCACGGTGGTGCGGCCGTGCAGGTCGGTGCGGACACCGCCCGAGGCGTAGTGCGCGGCGGGGGCGACCGGGATCGGCTCGGTCACCGGGTCGATGCCGTGGGCCCGGCAGGCGGCCAGGATCGTGGGGAAGCGGTTCTCCCACATCTCGGCGCCGAAGTGCCGGGCGTCCAGGTACATGTGCTGGACGCCCTGCTCCTGCATGCGGCGCATGATCCCCTTGGCGACGATGTCGCGCGGGGCCAGCTCGGCGAGCTCGTGCTGGCCCACCATGAAGCGGACCCCGTCCGCGTCGACGAGGTGCGCGCCCTCGCCGCGGACCGCCTCCGACACCAGCGGCTGCTGGCCCTCGGCGTCCGGGCCGAGGAAGAGGACCGTCGGGTGGAACTGGACGAACTCCAGGTCCGACACCTCGGCGCCGGCCCGCAGCGCCAGCGCCACCCCGTCGCCCGTGGAGACGGCCGGGTTGGTGGTGGCGGAGAAGACCTGGCCCATGCCGCCGGTCGCCAGCACCACGGCCGGCGCGTGGACGGCTCCGACGCCGTCGTGCTGGCCCTCGCCCATGACGTGCAGGGTGACGCCGGCGGTACGGCCCTCGGCGTCCTGGAGCAGGTCCAGTACGAGCGCGTTCTCGACGGTACGGATGCCCGCCGCGTGCACCGCCTCGACCAGCGCGCGGGAGATCTCCGCACCGGTGGCGTCGCCGCCCGCGTGCGCGATGCGCCGGCGGTGGTGGCCGCCCTCGCGGGTCAGCTCGATCTCCCCCGTCTCGGCGGAGGTGTCGAAGACGGCACCGGCCGCGATGAGCCGGCGCACCGCGTCGGGACCCTCGGTGACCAGCAGCCGCACGGCCGCCTCGTCGCACAGGCCCGCGCCCGCGACCAGGGTGTCGTCCAGGTGCTGCTCCGGGGTGTCGCCCTCGCCGAGGGCGGCCGCGATGCCGCCCTGCGCCCAGCGGGTGGAGCCGTCGTCGAGCCGCGCCTTGGTGACCACGACCGTACGGCGGCCCGCTGCGGCGCAGCGCAGCGCGGCGGTCAGCCCCGCGACGCCGGAACCGACGACCACGACGTCCGCGTCGAGGGCCCAGCCGGGGGCGGGGGCGTGCAGCCGTATGCCGGTACCGGCGGTGCCCGGGTTGCCTGTGGTGCTCACGCGTGTGCTCCGAACTCCAATGGGATGTTGTCGATCAGCCGGGTCGTGCCGACCTTCGCCGCGACGGCCAGCACGGCCCGTCCGGTGAAGTCGGGGCCGACGTCGGTGAAGTCCTGCGGGTCCACCAGGGCCAGGTAGTCCAGGACCAGCGGCGGCTCGTACCGGGCCGCCTCCTCCAGCACGTGCCGCGCGGCGGCCCGTACGGCGTCGGGCAGGCCGGTGCCGCCGGTGGCCGCCGCCGACACGGCGTGGGCGTCGGCGGAGGCGCGGATCTCGCCCAGCCGCGCCAGCCCGGTGGCGCGTCCGCCGCCGGCGGGAGCGGCCTCGGCGCGGGCGCACAGCGCGGCCTGCGCGGCGAGCCGGTCGCGGCCCGCGAACAGGGCGCGGGACAGGGCCAGGGCGGTACGGCGCTCGGCCGGGCCGAGGTAACGGTTGCGGGAGGACAGGGCGAGCCCGTCGTCCTCGCGGACCGTCGGTACGCCGACCACCTCCACGGGGAAGTTCAGGTCGGTCACCATGCGCCGGATCAGGGCCAGTTGCTGGGCGTCCTTCTGGCCGAAGAGGGCCAGGCCGGGGCGGGTGAGGTGGAGCAGCTTGGCGACGACGGTCAGCATGCCGTCGAAGTGGCCGGGGCGGGTGGCACCCTCCAGGCGCTCGCCCATCGGGCCGGCGGCGATCCGCACCTGGGGGTCCCCGCCGGGGTACACCTCGTCCACGGCGGGCGCGAACACGGCGTCGGCGCCCGCCCCTTCGCAGACCAGCAGATCGGCGTCGAGGGTGCGCGGGTAGCGGTCCAGGTCCTCGCCGGCTCCGAACTGGAGGGGGTTGACGAAGACGGTGACCACTACCTGCCCCTGCGGCCCCACCTCCTCGCGGGCGGTGCGGATGAGCGTGGCGTGGCCCTCGTGCAGGGCGCCCATCGTCATCACGACGGCGCGGCGGCCGCCGCGCGGCAGCGCGTGGAGCTCTTCGGCGGTGTTCAGCAGCTGGAGCGGGCCGGTCATCGCTCGGCATCCTTCGGGTCGGCGTCGTCCGAGAGCACGCCGAGGAGGTCCTCGGCCAGTTCGGGCTTGAGCAGGCCGTGCGCGAGGGCGCGGTCGGCGGTCGTACGGGCCATCGCCAGGTACCCGGCGACGGTGGCGGGGGCGTGCTTGCGCAGCTCGGAGACGTGCGCGGCGACGGTGCCGGCGTCGCCACGGGCGACGGGGCCGGTCAGCGCGGCGTCACCGGAGCGCAGGGCGTTGTCCAGGGCCGCTCCGAGCAACGGGCCGAGCATCCGGTCGGGGTGCTCGACACCGGCCGCGCGCAGCAGCTCCAGCGCCTGGGCGACCAGGGTGACCAGGTGGTTCGCACCCAGGGCGAGGGCCGCGTGGTAGAGCGGACGGCTCTCCTCCGCGATCCACTCGGGCTCCCCGCCCATCTCGATGACCAGGGCCTCCGCGGCGAGCCGCAGCTCTTCGGGGGCGGTCACGCCGAAGGAGCACCCGGCCAGGCGCTGCACGTCCACCTCGGTACCGGTGAAGGTCATCGCGGGGTGCAGGGCCAGCGGCAGCGCGCCCGCACGGCGCGCCGGGTCCAGGACGGCGGTCCCGTAACGCCCCGAGGTGTGCACGAGGAGCTGGCCGGGGCGCACGGCGCCGGTCCCGGCGAGGCCCTCGACCAGGCCCGGCAGGGCGTCGTCGGGGACGGTGAGCAGCACCAGCTCGGCCCGCTCCAGCACCTGCGCCGGGGACACCAGCGGCACGTCGGGCAGCATCCGCTCGGCCCTGCGCCGGGAGGCGTCGGAGACCCCGGAGACGGCGACGGGACGGTGGCCCGCCTGCTGGAGGGCACGGGCCAGCGCGGGGCCGACACGGCCCGCGCCGACGACTCCGACGGTGAGCCGGGCGGGACGCGGTTCCTGGGATGAGTTCACGCGGGGAGGGCCTTCCGTTCCAGTCCGCGGGGGGTACCGGACGATACGTCGCCATGCTAGGCCCTTTCGGCACGCCGGTGCCGGTCAGGCCCGCCCGGGGCGGGGCGGGGCGGCCGGGCCTTCGGCGATGATCAGGGGCATGACCGATGACGCGGAGCGGACGGAGCGGCTCACGGCCGCCTGGAAGGGCGCCCGCCGGGCCCTGACGCACGGCGGCCGGGGGGACACCGTCCGGGAGCTGCTGGCCGGGCTCGCCGACGCCCCGTACGACCTGGACGCCCCGGCGGACGTCTACGGCGACGGGGTCGTCGCCGACCTGGAGCGGCGGGTCGCCGGTCTGCTCGGCACCGAGGACGCCGCGTTCTTCCCCTCGGGGACGATGGCCCAGCAGATCGCGCTGCGCTGCTGGGCGGGACGTACCGGGAACCCGGTCGTGGCCCTGCACCCCATGAGCCACCCGGAGCGGTGGGAAGGCGGAGCCCTGACCGCGCTGGCCGGGCTGCGGACCACCCACCCGGTGACGGAGCCGCGCCAGCCGACGCCGGAGGAGGTCCGGGAGCACCCCGAGCCCTTCGGCACGCTGATGCTGGAGCTGCCGCTGCGCGACGCCGGGTTCCTGCTGCCCGCGTGGGAGGAGCTGGAGGGGCTGGTGGAGGCCTCCCGGGAGCGGGACGCCGTCGTCCACTTCGACGGGGCCCGGCTGTGGGAGACCACCGTCCACTTCGGCCGGCCCCTGCCGGAGATCGCGGGGCTCGCGGACTCGGTGTACGTCTCCTTCTACAAGTCGCTGCGCGGGCTGAGCGGAGCCTGCCTGGCCGGGTCCCGGGACTTCGTGGAGGAGACCCGGGTGTGGCGCCACCGGTACGGGGGCCAGGTCTTCCGTCAGTTCCCCCAGGCCCTGGCGGCCCTGGCCGGGCTGGAACGGGAGCTGCCGCGCCTCCCCGCGTACGTGGAGCAGGCCCGGACCGTCGCCGCCGCGCTGGCGGAGGCCTTCGCGGAGGCGGGCGTGCCGTGGTCCCGGATCCACCCGGAGGTACCGCACACGCACCAGTTCCAGGTGTGGCTCCCGTACGAGGCGGACCGCCTCACGGAGGCGGGCGCCCGCCTGGCGGAGGACACCGGCACGGCCCTGTTCCGCCGCTGGTCGGCGGAGGGCCCGCCGGGGCTGTCGGTGACGGAGCTGGAGATCACGCGGCCGGGCCTGACGTGGACCCCAGAGGACGTCCGCGAGGCGGCGGCGGAGTTCCTGGCGCGGGTGTAGGGGGACTGCGGGGGGAGGGGCGGGGTGCTGCGGGGCGGCGTCAGGACTGGTTTGGGGGGTTCCCGCCACCCCCACCCCCTCAACACACCCTCCCCCCACGGAGCAGGCGGGTCAGGGCATGGAGCCAGGGGTGGGTGACCGGGCGGCCGGCCAGGACGGCGTTGAACTGGGCTTCGGTGCGGATGGCGCGCAGGACGGCGAGGTCGTGGCGGCCCGGGGGCGGGGGCATCGGGGTGCCGTGCTGGGTCGCGCGGTAGGTGTCCACGAGATACTGCTCGATCGCTGTCATGGATCCACCCTCACCCCCTTGGGCGCAGAGCGCTCGCCGATTGACGCTCCCCGTCAATCGACGCCTCCCACCTGCGGCGACGCCCCCGCGGGCGCCTCGTGAACCCTCGTACGGACGCACGGACGCCCGCAGCCCCGCGCGCTCCCGCCCGGCCCCCGCCCCCGAGCCCGGGAAGGCCGCCGGGGCCGGGCGGTGCGGGGCGCGCGGGGAAGGAGAAAATGGGGCGATGAGCGTCACCATCGACATCGCCGGGCTCCCCGAGGAGCGGATCGGCTTCGCGCCGTCACCGCTCGCCGAGCTCTGCATGGCCCTGCACGCGCTCTCGCAGCCGGCCCATCACCCGGGGCTCCAGTCGTGGGCCAGGTCCACCACAGCCTCGCTCGACCCCTGCCTGGCGGACCGGCTCCTCGAGGCCGAATTCCTGTGGCGCAGCTCCTTCTCCGACATCTTCATGGCGTTCGCCGGGATCCCGGGCGGTACCGGTCTGCCCGCGCCGACACTGGCCGAGGAGCTGGACGTGCTCGACCGGATGGATGACGAGCGCTTCGTGATGGCGGCGCTGGAGCACTGCTGGCTGGCGCTCTACAACGAGGGCGGCGGGCCGCACCCGCTCAAGGACGGGGCCGCGCGGGCGAAGGCGCTGGAGACGGCGGCCGCGCGCGGGCCGCGGCAGCTGCAGTTCTCGGTCCGGCTGCTGGACGACCCGGCGGGGGTGCGGGTGTGGATGCGGCGGCTGCTGGAGGACTGCGACGAGGCGTTCTTCGCGCAGACCTGGCGGCGGGTGGAGCCCCGGCAGACCGCGGACGCCCGGCACAAGGCGGAGGTGCTGCGCCGCAAGGGGCTGCCGGCGGCGCTGCGGGAGGTCTCGGCGGCGCTGAGCGTGGACGAGGGCCTGACGACGATCACCGCCGACAAGATGGTCAACGGGCAGGCCACCGCGACCGATCCGCGGATCGGGGCGGGACTGGTCTTCGTACCGACGAACTTCGGCTGGCCGCACCTGCTGGTGCTGCACGCGCCGGGCTGGCGGCCGGTGGTGCACTATCCGCTGGACTCGCCGGAACTGGCCTCCGCGCCGGGCTCGGTGGAGCTGCTCCAGCGGCGGATGGAAGCCCTGGCGCACCCCATGCGGATGCGGCTGTGCCGGAGTCTGGCGCGGGCCCCGTACACGACCAGTGAGCTGGCGCGCGTCTACGGGATATCCGCGCCGGAGGTGTCCCGGCACCTGGCCGTGCTGAAGAAGGCCGGGCTGATGCAGACCAGACGCCAGGGTCGTTACGTCCAGCATCAGTTGGATCTGTCCGCGGTCGCCCGAATAGGTTCCGATTTCATCGAGGGCGTCCTGCGCTGAGCCGATCCACCCGGGCATCGGACAGTGGCCGGATTTCGCCCTTTCCAGAGACGCCGATATCCGGATTTCACAAACCGGAAGCAGTGAAAACTCTGGCGACGGGCGCCTCTTGGTGTCTAACGTGCGTCCACCACTCCCCCACAGGCTCTTCCGCAGTGAAAGGACCTTCATGCCCTCTCGCCGTATAGCCACAGCGACCGCGGCCCTCGCGGCCGCTGCCCTCGTCTCCCCTCTGCTCCTCGCCGGCCCGGCCGGTGCGACGAGCCCGCAGAGCGATGCCGCCCGGGGTGACGCGCTGGCCAGGAAGCTGGTCAAGGACTCGACGGGCAAGGGGGCCAACAACCACCTGAAGGTCTTCCAGTCGATCGCCGACTACAACGGCGGCACCCGCGTGGCCGGCTCCAAGGGGCACGTCCAGTCCGCCCAGTACGTCGAAGCCGTGCTGAAGGGCGCCGGGTACGAGGTCTCGCGCCACGAGTTCGACTTCGTGTACGTCGAGACGCTCTCCGAGAAGCTGAAGGTCAACGGCGCGAACGGCCGCGACGTCCCGCTCAAGCTGATGACGTACACGGCCAGCGGCCCGGAGGGCGGCATCACCGCGCCCGTCGCCGTCGCCCCCGTCGACGCCGACGGCACCAACGGCTGCGAGGCCACCGACTTCGCGGCCGGCGCCTTCACCGGCAAGATCGCCCTGGTCAAGCGCGGCGGCTGCACCTTCGCGGCGAAGCAGGCGAACGCGGCCGCGGCCGGCGCGGTCGGCGCGATCATCTACAACAACACCGCGGGCGCCCTCAACGGCACCCTCGGCGACGCGAACGCCGGCAAGGTCCCCACGGGCGGAATCAGCCAGGAGGAGGGCGAGAAGCTCGCCGCCGAGGCGGCCGCCGGGCCGGTCTCGGTCACCCTGGACATCCGCGAGCTGCGCGAGAACCGCAAGACGTACAACGTCGTCGCGGAGACCCGGGGCGGGGACGAGAACAACACCGTCTTCCTCGGCGCGCACCTGGACTCGGTCGCGGCCGGTCCCGGCATCAACGACAACGGCTCCGGCTCGGCGGGCATCCTCCAGGTCGCGCAGCGCCTCGCGAGCAGCCAGTCGAAGATCAAGAACAAGGTCAAGTTCGCCTGGTGGTCGGCGGAGGAGTTCGGCCTGCTCGGCTCCGAGGCCTACGTGGCCTCGCTGACGCCGGAGCAGAAGAAGCAGATCAAGCTCTACCTCAACTTCGACATGATCGCCTCGCCGAACGCCGCGTACTTCGTCTACGACGGCGACGACTCCGACAAGGTCGGCTCGGGCCCCGGCCCGGAGGGTTCGGCGCAGCTGGAGCGGCAGATCACCGACTTCCTCGACGCGCAGAACATCCCGCACGAGGGCAGTGACTTCACCGGCCGCTCGGACTACGGCCCGTTCATCGAGGCCGGCATCCCGTCGGGCGGTACGGACACGGGCGCCGAGGGCATCAAGACCCCTGAGCAGGCCGCGAAGTTCGGCGGTACGGCGGGTATCGCCTACGACCCGAACTACCACGGCAAGGGTGACGACATCACCAACATCGACCAGAAGGCGCTCGACATCAACGTCGACGTCATCGCGAACGCGGTGGGCCACTACGCCTGGGACCTGGCCCCGCTGACGCAGCCGGTCGTCTCGCAGCCGTCCACCGGCTCCGGCAACGGCGGCGGTCTGCGCCCGGGCCACGACCACGACGTCGAGCAGTAGGAACAGCAGGAACACCAGGAATAGCCGTCATACGCACGAGGGGCCGGGGTTCCGCCAGGAACCCCGGCCCCTCGGCCGTGCCCCGCGACGCCCGGCCCCCCGGCCGTGCCCCGCGACCGGCGTGCCCCGGCCCCGCTACCGCGGCCAGGGGCCGATGCCGACCGGCTGGACCAGCCAGCCGAAGTCGCCGAGGCCCCCGCGCGCGGTGAGTTCCGCCGCCTCGCCCGCCGCCGACAGGGCACGGACGTAGCCCGCCGGGTCGGTGGAGGCCAGGGCCAGCGGGGGACGGCCGCCGCCGACCCCGAGCGCTGTCAGGGCTTCGCGCTGGGTGAGCAGGGCCGCGCCCGGTCCCGCGCAGGCGTCGAGCGCGACGTGCGCGGTGACGTCGCAGCCGCCGTCCGGGACGGGGGCGGTCTCGCGGCCCGCGCGGAAGCCGGTGAGGGTCCCGTACGGGGGGCGGGCGTCGCGGGTGTGGGCGTAGTCCACGGCCACCGCCAGGCCCCGGTCCAGGGTGGCGACCGCCGCCGCCCAGGCCTCGTCGCGGGCACGGCCGATCTCCGCCCGGCCGCCGTCCGGTCCGGCCGCCCCGGGCCACCAGCGCTCCAGCCAGAGCCGGTCGGCGTCGTCGAGGGGACCGCCGGGGGTCTCCGTACCGTCGGGGGCGACCAGGACGTAGCGGCCGTCCTCGGCGATCTCCAGCGGTACGTTGTCCAGCCATTCGTTGGCGAACAGCAGCCCGGTGGTCCCCTCCGGGGGCTCGGCCACCCAGCGGATGCGGGGGTCCAGCCCCCCGGGCTCCGCCGCGCGCTCCACCGCGTACGGGCGCACCCGCGCCGCCGTCTCCGGCGGCAGCGCGGCGAGGACCCCGGCCAGCAGCTCTCCCCGCCCGGCCCCCATGTCGACCAGGTCGAGCCGCTCCGGCCGGCCGAGCTCCCCGTCCACCCACGCCAGCAGCCGGGCCACGGCCCCCGCGTACAGGGCGGAGGCGTGCACGGAGGTCCGGAAGTGTCCCGCGGGCCCCGGCCCGCCCGGCCGGACGTAGAAACCCTCCGGTCCGTACAGCGCGGCCTCCATCGCGGCCCGCCACCGGACCGGCCCCCTGACCTCACCTTGAGCGCTCATCCCCCACAGGTTAAGCCGACCCTCCACCTTGCGGAGTACGCCCCTGTCGCCGGGATCGCACCTGTGGTTGACTCCAGCACCTATCTCCTTTCCCTACTCTGGGTTACGTGCAGCGCCTCTACGACTTCATCCGCAGACACCCGACGGGCGTCGACAGCTTCTGGGCTGTCCTCTTCTTCGGGATGTCGATGATGAACGTGGCCGGGGCCGAGGGGCAGAGCACCGCCCTGCGGCTGGCCACCGTCCCCGTCGTCGCCGCGCTGACCGCCGCCCTCGCCCTGCGCCGCAAGTGGACCGTGGCGATGTTCTGGCTGACGGTGGGCGCGGGCCTCTACCAGCTCGCCATCGGCCAGGAGATGCAGTTCTGCGACGTCGCCATGCTCGTCGTCCTGTACACGGTGGCGGCCGCCGACGTCCCGCGCTGGGTGTCGCGCACCGCCCTGGCCTGCGGACTGCTGGCCTCACCGCTGTACTTCCTGCGCTTCGGCATCGACAAGAGCGCCAGTACCGTCGAGGAGATCCTCTTCGCCCTGTTCATGATGGTGCCCTTCGCCCTGGCCTGGGTGACGGGCGACTCGCTGCGCACCCGCCGCGCCTATTACGCCCAGCTCGTGGAGCGCAACCAGCGGCTGGAGAAGGAGCGCGAGGCCCAGGCCAAGGTGGCGGTGGCCGCCGAGCGCGCCCGGATCGCCCGCGAGCTGCACGACGTCGTCGCGCACAACGTGTCGGTGATGGTGGTGCAGGCCGACGGGGCCGCGTACGTCCTGGACGTCGCCCCCGACCAGGCCAAGGAGGCCCTCCAGACCATCTCCGGCACGGGCCGCCAGGCGCTGGCCGAGATGCGCCGGCTGCTGGGCGTCCTGCGCACGGGCGAGCCGCAGGAGTCCGAGGACTACGTCCCGCAGCCCGACGTGGAGCAGATCGAGGTGCTGGTCGAGCAGGTGCGGGCGGCCGGGCTGACGGTCGGCTTCGAGGTGGAGGGCGCACCCCGCAAGCTGCCGAGCGGCGTGGAGCTGACGGCGTACCGGATCGTGCAGGAGGCGCTGACGAACACGCGCAAGCACGGGGGCCCCGACGCGAAGGCGACCGTGCGGCTGGTCTACTTCGACGACGGGCTGGGCCTGCTCGTCGAGGACGACGGGCGGGGCGCCGCGCACGAACTGTACGAGGACGGCGGCGCGGACGGCGCCGGACACGGTCTGATCGGCATGCGGGAGCGCATCGGTATGGTCGGGGGAACCCTGGACGCGGGCCCGCGTCCCGGCGGTGGTTTCCGGATCAGTGCCCTGCTCCCGCTCAAAAAGAGTTAGCCCCCGCTCAAGAAGAGGTTGAGGTAGTCACGCATGTCCATCCGAGTGATGCTGGTCGACGACCAGGTGCTGCTGCGCACCGGCTTCCGCATGGTGCTGGCCGCCCAGCCCGACATGGAGGTCGTCGCGGAGGCGGGCAACGGCCTGGAGGCGCTGGAGGTGCTGCGGGCCACGGCGGTCGACGTGGTGCTGATGGACGTGCGCATGCCCAAGCTCGACGGGGTGGAGGCGACGCGGCGCATCTGCGAGCCGGAGGAACACCCCAAGGTGATCATCCTGACCACCTTCGACCTGGACGAGTACGCCTTCTCGGGCCTCAAGGCGGGCGCGAGCGGCTTCATGCTGAAGGACGTGCCCCCGGCCGAGCTGCTGGCCGCGATCCGGTCGGTGCACAGCGGGGACGCGGTGGTGGCCCCCTCGACGACGCGCCGCCTGCTGGACCGGTTCGCGCCGATGCTGCCGAGCACGACGGCCGAGCCGGAGAACAAGGAGATCGAGCGGCTGACGGACCGCGAACGCGAGGTCATGCTGCTGGTGGCGCAGGGCCTGTCGAACGGGGAGATCGCGGCCCGGCTGGTGCTGTCGGAGGCGACGGTCAAGACGCACGTGGGCCGCATCCTGACGAAGCTGAACCTGCGCGACCGGGTCCAGGTGGTGGTGCTGGCCTACGAGACGGGCCTGGTGCGCGCAGGCGGCGGCGCGGGCTGACCCGCCCCGCCGCCGCGTCCGGCCGCCGCCCCCCGCCTACGGCAGCGGCGGTACCGCCGTACGGAGGTGGCCCAGCAACGTGGAGAGGGACTCCCACGCCGCCGGGTCGCCGCCGTCGCCCAGCGGGTAGTGCAGCCCGGGCCGGCGCTGCGGGCCCACCTGGACGGGCCTGACCTCCAGCGGGGGCCGCCGCGCCCGGGTCAGCGTCACCTCGGCCACCCCGGCCCCGCCGAGGGTGAACGACACCGGCACCGCCGGCGCGAGGGCCCGCGGGGTCAGGCTCAGGTCCCGCCGCCCGGGGCCGAGGGAGGCCAGCATGCTGATCAGGCCGTGCCCGGACACCAGTTCCTCCGCCAGCGCCTCGAGCGCCGCCAGCGGCACCTCCTCGGCGGGCCCGTACCCGAGGGACAGCGTGATGTCCTCCTCGACCCCGGCGGCCGTACGGGTCACGCGTACGGTGGCCAGCGCGGGCCGCCCCGGCGATCCGACGGCGGTGACCAGGGTCGGCTCGGGCGCCCGGCCGCGGGCCAGGTCGGTGAACTGGCGCGGGGACCACGGCAGGTTCACCGGCTCGGCGGTGCCCCAGCCCGCGGGCGGCTCCCCGGTCAGGGTGCGCCAGGCGGCCTCCAGCGAGCGGCCCACCAGCAGCCCCTCCTCGGCGGGGTGCTCCGTACGGAACTGCACGGTCAGCCGGCGCTCGCCCGACGCCCCGGCCTGCCCGAACGCGGCGGCGGCCCGCGGCCGGCCCGCCTCGTCGCGGACCGGGGCGAAGGTGCCGTCCTGCCAGCTCAGCACCGCGCCGGACAGGCCGTCGTAGTACCCGCACTCGGGGTCCTGGACCACCCAGCGGTTCGGCGCCCCGGTCAGCGCGGTGCGCAGCGGCAGGCTGAGCCGGCAGTGGTCCGGGGTGACGATGTGCAGGGCCGCGCCGAAGCCGGCGGTGGTCCGCAGGACGTCCGACAGCCAGGCCGTCAGCCCGATCACCGGGCGGTCCGCGAGCACCACCGCGGTGGATTCGGTGACCACGTCCACGGTCGGCAGCGCTCCGACGGGCGCGGGCGCCGCCGAGGCCTCGGAGGTCACCGGCACCACGGCCACGTGCCCGGCGCCCTCGGGCCAGACGGCGCCGCCGAGCACCTCGGCGAGGCGTCCGGCGACGGCCCCGGCGAGGGGGGCCGCCTCGGGCACGGCGGTGGAGGCGCGGGTCTCCGTCCACCAGACCGGGGTGGGCGAGGGCGTCCCGAGGAGCCGTTCCACCTCGCCGGGCACCTGCACGAGCACGGGCGCCTCGACGGAGACCAGCGGCCGGCCGCCCGCGCCCAGCAGCTGGATCACGGCACCGTCCCCGACGGCCTGGGCGTCGAGGTCCGCGCCGCCCGCCGTCAGGGCCACCATCAGCGCGGTGGTGTCGGGCATCTTGGCGGTGAGGGCGATGACGTCCTTGGTCACGGTGTCAGGGTGCTTCCTGTTTCGGGGAGTCGGCGAGGGCGGTCTGCACGATCTGGTGCGGGCGGCCGCGCCGGACCAGCGTGCCGCGGCCGGGCGGCTGGGCGCTCGCGTACAGCTGCGGGAACAGCTGTCCCTCGGAGCGTTCGCCGTTCATCACGAGGGCCGTCGTGCCGGACTCGCGCAGGGTGGTGAGCAGCGGCTCGTACAGGGCCCTCGAAGAGCCGGCGACGCGCCGGGCGATCACGAAGTGCAGGCCGATGTCCTGGGCGGAGGGCAGGTAGGGGACGAACGCCTGGAGCGGCTGCTGCCCGGCGGTGGTGAGGATGTCGTAGTCGTCGACGAGGACCACGATGCGCGGTCCGGCGAAGCCCGGGCCCTCGCCCGGCTCGGCGTCCGGGTCGATGCCGTCGTCCGGGAGCCGCTTGTCGAGCTCCTTGGCGATCCCCGCCGACAGCGCGGCGGCGATCTTCGCGTTGTGCGCGTACCCGCCCCGGTAGGGCTCGGGGACGACGCCGCGCAGCCCGCGCCGGGGGTCGTAGACGGCGAAGACCAGTTCCTCCTCGCCGTAGCGGGCGATGAGCTGGCGGGCGACCAGGGCGAGCAGGTTGGTCTTGCCGCACTCGTTGTCGCCGAGGATCAGCAGGTGCTGGTCCTGGCCGAAGAGGTCCAGCAGCACCGGGGCGAGGACGTCCTGGTCCACGCCGACGGGGATCCGGTACGGCTCCTCGTCGACGGTCGGCAGCCGGTCGGCCGGCAGCCGCGCGGGCAGCACCCGTACCGGCGAGGCCAGTTCGCCGTGCCAGGTGGCGCGGACGGTGCCCGCGGCCTCCTCCAGGGCGGCCGCCAGGTCGGTGTTGCCGGCCTGGGAGTCGATGCGCGGCAGGGCCGTCTGCGCGAAGAGCTTGCCGTCGGTGAGGACCCGGCCCGGGGTGTCCGGGGAGATCGTCTCGGACAGCTTGCGGTCGATGGCCGAGTCGGAGGGGTCGCCCAGGCGCAGCTCGACCCGGCCGCCGAAGAGGGACTGGTTGGCGATGCGCACGTCGTTCCAGCGGAGCATGCCCGCGACGACGTGGATGCCGTAGCCGCCGCCCCGCTTGAGCAGGTCGGTAACGGCGTCGTCGAGCTCCGAGAATTCCTCGCGCAGGGCCCCGTACCCGTCGACGAGCAGCACGATGTCGGTGGAGGCGAGCTCGGTGAGCCGGCCCTGGGAGCGCAGCATGCGCAACTGGTCGACGGAGTCGATGGAGTGCTCGCGGAAGAGGGCCTCGCGGGTGGCGAGCATGGCCCGTACCTCGGCGACCGTACGGGCGGCCCGTTCGCGGTCGGCGCGTCCGGCGATCCCGCCGACGTGCGGGAGACCGGCGAGCGCGGCGAGGCCGCCCCCGGCGAGGTCGAGGCCGTAGACGGCGACCTCCTGCGGGGTGTGGGTCAGCGCCAGCGAGAGGGCCAGGGTGCGCAGCAGGGTGGTCTTGCCGGACTGGGGGCCGCCGGTGACGGCGGTGTGCCCGCCGGCGACGGTCAGGTCGAGCTCCCAGGGGCCGCGCCACTGACGCGCCGGGTCGTCGAGGACGCCGAGCGGCACCTTGAGCGGGGCCCGCCGGACGGTGCCCAGCTGGAGGCCGCGCTCGGTGACGGACAGCGGTCCGGCGGCGGCGTCGAGGGGCACCGCGTCGGGCAGCGGCGGCAGCCAGATGCGGCGTACGGGCGGGGCGGCGCCGGCGAGCTGGTCGACGATGACGGAGAGCACGCTGGGCCCGGTCTCGCGGGCGGTGGCGGTGGGCTTCTCCTCGGTGTCCTCGGCCGGACCGGCGCTGTCCTGGAGGGTGTTGAAGGTGGGGTAGGGCAGGGCGAGCGGTCCGCTCTCGCCGCCTTCGCGCTCGGCGGCCGGGCCCCGGTAGCGGCCGGAGACGTACCCGGCCTTGAAACGGGTGTAGGTGGAGGTGTCCACCTTGAGGTAGCCGAACCCGGGCAGCGGGGGCAGCTGGAAGGCGTCGGTGGTGTCGAGGACGGTGCGCGACTCGTCGGCGGAGAAGGTGCGCAGCCCGAGCCGGTAGGACAGGTAGGTGTCCAGGCCCTTGAGCTTGCCGCCCTCGATGCGCTGGCTGGACAGCAGCAGGTGCACGCCGATGGATCGGCCGATGCGGCCGATGGACAGGAACAGGTCGATGAAGTCGGGCTTGGCGGTGAGGAGTTCGCCGAACTCGTCGATGACGACGAACAGGTGCGGCAGCGGCTCCAGTTCGGGCTTCTCGGCGCGCAGCACCGCGTAGTGGCCGATGTCGGCGACGTTCCCGGCGTCCTTGAGGACCTGCTGGCGGCGCTTGACCTCGCCGGCGAGGCTGGTGTGGACGCGTTCGACGAGCCCGGCCTGGTTCTCCAGGTTGGTGATGACGCCGGCGACGTGCGGGAGCTTCTCGAAGGGCGCGAAGGTGGCGCCGCCCTTGTAGTCGACGAGGACCATCGCGAGGTCCTCGGGCGAGTGGGTGGCGACCAGCGCGAGGACGAGCGTACGGAGCAGCTCGCTCTTGCCTGAGCCGGTCGCGCCGACGCACAGCCCGTGCGGGCCCATGCCGAGCTGCGAGGACTCCTTGAGGTCCAGCAGCACCGGGCCGTGCCGGTCGTCGATGCCGATCGGCACGCGCAGGAAGTCCCGCTCCCCGCGCGGCGCCCACATCCGGCCCACGTCGAGGGCGGCCGGGTCGGAGATGCCGAGCAGGCCCATGAAGTCGACCGGCCCGGAGACGGGGGTGCCCTCGGCGACGGACTCGGCGGACAGCCGCAGCGGGGCGAGCATGCGGGCCAGGCCCTCGGCGGTGGCCGGGCCGAGGGCGTCGCTGATGCCCTCGGCGGCGGGGGCCTGCGGGGTGCGCAGGTCCCGGACGGTGACGTGGCTGCCGTCCACGGTGATCCGTACGGACACCTCGTCGGGCTCGTGGACCTGCTCGGCGAGCAGGTGCAGCACGGTGGTGTTCATGTCGGCCAGGCCGACCGCGGTGTCGGGGCGGGGCAGTTCGACGGCGTTCTCCCCGTACTCGTCGCTGACGACGAGGAGCCGACCGGCCAGGCGCAGGGCGCGCTTGTCGGACAGGCCGCGGCGCACCTCGGCCGCGTACGACGCCCTGCGGCGCAGGTCCGGGGCGAGGACCCCGGCGGCGAGCTGGGGCAGGCTGGGGGCGATCCGGCGGGCGGCGACGGGCCCGTCGTGCTCCTGCTGGTCGAGGACGTGGGGCAGCCACTTGGCCCACTCCCAGTCCGCGAGCCGGTCCCCGGGCACGCCGAGGGCCACGGCCACGTCGTCCGGGGCGTGCAGGACGGCGGTGTGCGTGAGCAGGGCGCGGGCGACCCGCAGGACGCCCTCGCGGTCGCCGACGATGCTGACGTTGCCGGCCCGGTCGAGGGGGACGGTCAGCGGGAAGTCGCTGGCCCGGCCGAAGCGGGCCATGAGGGCGCCCGCTTCGTTGAGCATGAACCGGTCGGGCGGGGTGAGCACGCCCCCGGCGCCCGCCGCGAGGCTGAGCTCCTGGACGGCGACGGCGCCGGTGCCCAGGCGCGGCCGCAGGAAGTCGGGGTCGGTGCGGCGCCGCTCCCACAGCCGCGCGGGGTCGCGCACCAGGTCGTACAGGGCCTCCGGCGGCGGGTTGAGGCGGCGCGCCTCGTCACGCAGCGCCTTCTCGCGGGCGCCGAGTTCCTCGCGCTGTTCCTCCAGGTACTCCAGGTAGCGCTCGCGCTGGGCGCGGCGGGTGCGCTGGGCCTTGCCGCGCTGGGACCAGAACAGGGCGACGGCGCCAACGAGGGCGAAGACCAGCACGATCGCGCCGACGGCGGCGAACTGGCTGTTGCGGATGACGGTCATCATCACGACCGAGCCCATCACGCCCGCCATGGGCAGCAGCGCGGTCGCCGGGCTGCCGATCTTGCCCTCGGGCAGGTTGGGTGGGGCCTCGACGGCGTGCGGGTGCGCGGGCGCGGGCGGCAGGGTGCCGCGGGCCGGCCGGTGGATCAGCTGCTGGGTCACCGGGCGGCACCCGACGCCGGGAGGGCCACGGCCCGCTGGAGCACCTCGGCGGCGAGCCGTACGGCCGCCTCCCGGGTGCCTGCGCCGAGGAGTTCGGAGGTGATGGCGCCGCCGGAGGCGAGGTGGCGGTCGTAGGGCAGTACGACGACCCCCGCGCCGGTCGCGCGCAGCTTCTCGGCGGCCTTGCCGAGGTCGACGGCGGGGTGCGGGGACTGCACGGTCAGCACGACGACGGTGCGGGGCAGCACGGGCACCGGCAGGGAGGCCAGCCAGTCGAGCACGGCGTGGGTGGAGACCAGGCCCTCGGCGGTGGCGGGGGCGGTGAGCACGCGGGCGTGCGCGGTGTCGAGGGCGGTACGGGCCACCTCGCCCGGGAGGGTCTCGCAGTCGACGACGGTGACCCCGAAGTAGCGGCGCAGCGCGACCATCACGGTCCGGTAGGTGGCGACGTCGACCTGGGCGCCGATCCGGCCCTGGCTGCCGGGCAGCAGCCAGCCGCCGTCGGCGAGCGGGACGAGGTAGCCGGTGATGTCGGTGAGCTGCATGGAGGGGCGGACGATCTGCGCGAGGTCCGCGCAGGTCCAGCGCAGGGACTGGACGCCGAGCCGCACGGGCAGGGTGCCGAGGGCGGCGTCCGCCTCCAGGGTGAGCACCGGGTCGTGGCGGAAGTGGTTGTAGGTGCGGCTGAGGAGGGCGGTGACGGTGGTCTTGCCGGATCCGCCGCGGATGCTGGTGACGACGATCTGGCGTCCGGTGGTGACGGGCTGCTGCACCTGCGTGGCGAGTTCCGTCTCGGCGGCGACGGCCTTGGCGACGGAGGAGCCGAGCACTCCGCGCAGGGTGCGCAGGGTGCGGCGCATCAGGGGGTCGCCGTGGCGGGGCCGGCCGGCGGCGGCCCCGGAGCCGGGGACCGGGACGGTCTGGGGGGCCCGGGCCTGCGGCGCCTGCGGGGTGTAGGGCTGCTGGGCGTACGCCTGCCGCGGCGGCGCCGGGGCCGGCTGCTGCGGGAGGGGGGCGTGCGGCTGCACCGGCAGCGGGCCCTGGGGTGCGGCGGCGGGAGTTCCCGCGGCCGCGGCGGGGCCGGCGCCCGTCAGGTCTCCGAGTACTCCGGCCTGCCAGTCGCCGTGCGAGGCTGCGGGGGCGTGGCCGGCGGCGGGGCCTTGTCCGGTGGCGGGGCCGTGGCCGGCGGCGGGGCCTTGTCCGGCTCCGGCCTGCCAGTCGCCGTGCGCACCGGCGGGGCCGTGGCCGGTGGCGCCTGCGGGCCCGGGGCCGTGGCCGTGTCCGGGACCGGGCAGGTGTCCGTCACGCTCGTTCATGCTCATGTCTGACATGTCTGAGTAGCAACCCTTACGCGAAGGTGCCGAGCAGCCGCCCGTACACACCGAACACCCCGATGAGCAGCGGGAACAGCACGATGACGCCGATGGACTCGGCGGTGTCCCCGAACCGCCGCAGCCGGACCCGTACGTGCTCGGGCGGCTGCACGGCGAGGACGCCGAGTGCCGCCAGGGCCAGCGCCAGCAGCACCGCCAGCGGCCCGGCCGCGCCGGCCCGGCCGGCCCACACCAGCAGGGCCGCCACGGTGACGGCAGCCCCGGCCAGCAGCAGCGCGACCACCTCCGCGACGAGCGGGAACGCCCGCGCGCGCAGCCACAGCACGACGGCGACCGCCGAGGCGAGGGACACCGTCCAGACGTCGGGCTCCCGCAGCGCGAGCACCCCGGCCGCGCCCGCCGAGACGGCGGTGGCGAGGGTGGCCAGCGCCATGCCCCGGTGGGTGGCACCGAGGGCGGTGGCGACCTTGTACCGGCTGACCGAAACCCCGCGCGCCCGCTGGTCGTCCAGACCGGTCAGACCGGCCGCCGCCAGCGCGAGACGCGGCAGCAGCCCGAGCAGGACCACCGAGAACACGGCGAGCACCGACCCGGTCCGGGCGCCCGCCTGCCCCTGCGACAGGGCCACGGCCTCCCAGGCCACCGTCAGACCGACCACGGCGGCGGCGCCCACCAGCCCGCCCCGCCCGAGCGCCGTGAACCACCCCAGCAGCGCGAGCCCCACAGCCAGCGCACCGGCCACGGCGGCGAGCCGGCCCATGGCGCCCCAGTGCTGCGCGTCGCCCAGGGTCCACGCCCCGAGCACCCCCACGGCGGCGGCGCCGGCCAGCAGCGCGGCCGCCAGCCCGGACCGCTTCAGCCGCCCGGCCAGCGCCCCCACGATCCCGGCGACGGCGGCCGCCGTGAGCAGTGCGCCCGCCACGGCACCCGGCGCGAACTCCCGCCGGGCGAACCATCCCGCCACCAGCGCCCACAGCACCATCCCGGCCCCGGCGGTGACCCGCCGCGCGGCAGGACGCCAGCGCCAGGCCCGTACGTCAAGGTCCTCGGCGGCCTCGTCGGTGACGTCGTGCACCACGGGCGCGGACGGCACGTCCTGCACCCGTACGAGCCGCAGCACGGCCCCGTCGGCCACGCCGGCCTCCTCCAGGGAGACCCCGTGCTCGATCACCGACCCGTCGGCCGTGACCAGGTGACGCAGCATCGGCTGCGCGGCCACCCGGTCGTCCAGCATCCGTATGACGTCGGGCAAAAGCCGCCCGACCGGCTCCTGGGAGGGCAGTACGAGATCCATCCGCCGCCGCTCGCCGACCAGGGTGACCCGGCTCAAGGCCGTACCGCTGATTGCCCCCATGCTCACCACACGCTCGAACCTATCACCGAGTACTGACCTGCCCTGGCGTCCCCGTCTTGCCCATGAGGCGGTGGGAGATGAACGACCAGCCGACGCAGCCGGCGCACAGCACCGCCGCGATCACCAGCCCGGCGACGGCCTTCCCGATCCGCTCGTCGGCCATCCGCCGCCCGCGCTGCGCCCCGAACAGCACGGCATCGCGCATCCTGCGCCGCCGCACCGCGACGGACTCCAGCAACTGGCTGTCGTAATCCTCAGCCGCCACCCCGGCCTCCCTTCTCCCTGTCGCCCCGCACGCTAGTACGCCCCCTCACGACGCCGAAACCGGCGGCGCCGGTTTCGGCGCCTCGCAGGCCCCTCTCGAACCCCGCAACCCCCTCCAGCCGCTCGTTCACCGGCTCCACCGCTCCAACAGGTCGGTGAGGTCCGGCCCCAGCCCGTCGATGATGTCCGGCTCCCGGAGCCCGTGGCCCACCGCCGTCCCGAAGTACGTGGGCTCCCCCGGCTCCGCCGCGACCCCGAGCAGCCCGTCGAGCTCCCGCAACGCGGCCGCGAGGCGCGGTGCGTTGTACGCGTACACCCGGGGGTGCGGAACACCCCGGAAGTCACATGCCCCCCACACGTCATGGTGCACGGCCAGCTCGGCCGACAGCCCCATGACGGTGTCGGGACACACGCTCAGCTCGACCAGGCGGTGCTCCCGCCGTTCCCGCCCGGCGGCGTCGAACCAGACCCCGTCGCCCACCACGTGGAAGGACGACGGCTCGGCGCGCTCCTGCCCGGCCGGCCGCAGCGCCGCCACCCGCCCGGGCAGGCGGGCGTCGTCCAGCCGCACGCCGTCGAGCCCGAGCCGGGCGTCACCGTCCCCGAACACCCAGAACCACTCCAGCGCCACGGGCTCCAGCAACCCGTGCCGCTCCAGTACGCCGGCCATGGCGGCGGCCGTGCGCAGCGCGGCATCGACACCGGCCTCACCGGTCCCGTCGAGCTCCCAATACCAGGCCCCGCACTCCAACGGCGCCCGCATCAACCCGCCCACGGCCCGACCCCCTCCCGCGCGTACACCTGCCACGTCGCCCAACGCACCCGGCCCTCGGCGAAGTCCACGAACCCGTTCTCGATCAGAGCGCCGCACGCCGCAGGTACTCCCGCATCAGCCGGGCGCACGCGGCGCCCTGCCCGAAGTCGGCCTCCCTCACTCGCCAGTCGATCGCGGTGACCCGCGCGACCAGCTCGCCCGCGCGGATCATCCGGCGGTGGCGGCGGACACGATCCCTCCGAGCCGCCGGGCCGCCTCCAGCCGGTCGATCGCGACCAGCCCCGCCCGCTCGGCCGGGAGGTCCGTCGGCCGCCAGCGCAGGTCCCACCCGAACACCTCGTCCGTGGGTACCTCCCCGACCTCTCGCCGCCGCTGGACCGTCCCCCGGCCGTCCTCCGCTCCGTAGTAGGTGAGCCGCCCCTCGCCCTCCAGCGCGTCGAGCACGGCGTCGTCGAGCACGCCGACGGGCCAGCTGCCGAGGTAGCCCTCCGGCTTGCCGGGGCGGTACATCACGCCGACGAGGTCGAGGAAGACGCCCGAGCAGTCCCGGGTGAACGACCCGCCGCGCTCGTAGAACAGCACGAGCGGCTCGTACGGGTCCGGCAGCCCGTCCACCACGGCCGGGTTCCGCTCCCGCAGCGCCGCCAGCCGCACGGCCCCGGCGCAGGTCCGCCGCAGCTCCGCGCCGGGCACCCGGGCGAGCAGTTCCTCCAGCTCGGCCGCCTGCCCGGCGGGGAGCTCGAACCCGGGGTCCACGTACGCCGTGACGTCGTAGAACGGCCACGCCCCCTCGGCCCCGCAGGCCTTGGCCCACACGGCGGCCCGCCGCAGGTACTCCCACATCAGCACCCGCCGGGACCCGCTGCGCTCGAACGCCAGGTCCCACCGCATGTCCCAGTCCACGGCCCGCAGCCGCGCCAGCACCAGCGACGCCGTCACCCTCATCCCCTCCCCGACAACTCCTGGAGCACGTCCAGCGCCTCGCTCAACACGGCAGCACCCGCACCTTCGCGCCCCGGCCGTTCAGCCACGACTCCAAGTCGGCACCGGAAAGTTCCCGTCGGCCTTCGGCGTCCACGACGACGGCCGGCCCGAAAACCGTGCCCGTGAGGCCGTCCGCCACCGTCCGATCGTCGAAGACAACCTGCATGAAGGTCCGCGACACCGACGCATCGCTGAGATCGGCACCGCGCAGATCCACATCGTCCAGCGACGCGCCATGGAACACTGCCCCTCGGAACGAAGCCGCCCGTGCGTCCACGTCGTACATCTCGACGCTCCCGAAGTCCGCACCGTCGAGCATGGCACCGCGCAGCGAGGCACGGTCCAGCTCGGCCTTCACCAAGGAGGCACCGGCGAGATCGGCTTCGTCGAGAACGGCACCTTCGAGGTGCGCACGGTACAGATCCGCGCCTGACATGCGGGCTCCACGCAGAACCGTCTCCGTGAGGAGCCCGTTCGCCAAGCCCGCACCGGACAGGTCGCTCATGGAGAGGTCGAGCCCCGCGACATCCATCCAGGCGACCTCCCCCACCGTCGTCACTTCACCGGGAGACGGCGGCGACGATCTCCCCGATGAGCTTGGCTGCCTTGAGCTCTTCGAGCTGGATCAGACCCGCCTCCTTGAGCTCCGTCTCGGAGCCGGGAATCAGGTCCGTCGGCTGCCACCGCAGGTCCCGGCCGAAGACCTCGTCCGTCTGCTCGTCCCTCAGCACCCGGCGCCGCAGCAGGGGGCCCTGCCCGTCCTCCGCCGTGAAGTGCGCGACCTGGCCGTCGGCATCGAGCGCGTCGAGCACGGTGTCACCGAGCAGGGTGACGGGCGGATTGCCGAGGTAGGCCGTCAGGGCGCTGAGCCGGAACCGCACACCCGTCAGGTCGAGGGCCCCGGAGTTGTCCCGGGCGAATTCCCCGCCCCGCTCGTAGAAGAGGACCAGCGGCTCGTACAGATCGGGCAGGCCCGAGAACCCGTCCGGGTTCTGCGCACGGAGCTCGGCCAGGCGGACCGCTCCCGAGCAGGTGTTCCGCACCTCCCCGTTGGGTAGCCGCAGCAGGAATTCCGCGAGCTCGGAAGCGATTTCGGCGGAGAGCCGGAAGTCGGGGTCCACGTACGGGGTCACGTCGAAGAAGGGCCAGGCCTCCTCCGCCGCATACGCCTGCGACCACAGGGCCGCTCGGCGCAGGTATTCCCGGAACAGGACTCGACGCGACTTGGCGTGCCCGAACGCGAAGTCCCAGTCGCTCATCCACCCGACCGCGCTCAGGCGGTGGAGCACGGCGGACGCCGTCCGATCGGTCACTTGAGCTCAATTCCCTTCGAGCGCAGCTCGTCCTTCAGAGCCGCCACCACTTCGTCGATGTTGGACAGATCGGACGCCAGCTCGATCTTCGGAACGTCGAACCCTACCGCCCTCCAGTGTCCGAATCCGCCCCTTCCTTCGTTCACCGCGAGATCGTGCGCGCCTGCGTCACGGGGGTCCCGGGGGAATTCACGGTAGTACTCCACCGGGCCGCCGTCGTTCTGGAACGAATCCCACAGGTGCGGTGCGTCGACGGTATAGGGCAGACCCGCCTCCATCAGCTGGCTCTCGACGTATTCGTGTCCGATGTAGCGCTCGAACTTGGTCGCTTCCTCGGGCGTGAGGGTGCGCTGGCTCGCCGCTTCCCAGATCTCCGCGATGTCGCTCCGCGGTGTGAAGTACCCGTGGCGCGAAAGACCGGGACCCTCGGGCACCACGTGCTGGGTGAGGAAGAAGTGGGTGCGGACACGGTCCAGCACCTGAGGGCTGATGCCTGTGTTGTCTGAAATCGCCCCGATGTTCAGGCTCTCCGGGTTGGCCCGGACGCCGTCGTAGAACCGGGCCGCCGGGACGTGCTCGGGGGTGGGCTCCTCGATGTACCGCGCCCCGTCCGGCCTGGGCTCGGAGCCGCCGGGCAGCACCCCGTCATCGCCGGCGCCCGCGGGACCGTCGGGGAGGGAGCCGCCGCCCGAGCCGCCGCCCTGGTGCGGGACGGTCGGGCCGTCGCCGTGGCCGCCGCCGCCCGTGGAGGGGCCGTCGCCGTGGCCGCCCGTGGACGGGGTGTCCGTGTGGCCGCCGGTGGTGGGGGTGGTGTCGGTGTTGCCGTGGCCCCCTGTGCCTCCGGTGCCGCCGGGTTCGGTGTGGCTGTTGTGCGGGGTGTTGTCCGCGATGCCGCCCGGGGTGTGGGTGGTGACCCCGCCCGGGGTGTGGGTGGTGACTCCGCCGGGGGTGTGGGTGGTGATGTCCGTGGGGCGGCCGCCTACGCCTGCGGGGACTTCCTCGCGCTTGGGGATTTCGGCCAGGGGGTGGTCGGGGCCCTTGGGGACGGTGGTGAGGTCCTGCTTGGGCAGGCCCTTGTGGTCCAGGAGCTGGTTGGTCGTCTTGTCGTAGTACTGCGGACGTCCGAGCGCGTCGTCCGGGAGACGGACGGTGTCGTCCGGGTGCGGGAACTTCACCCCCGGCGCGTCCGCCTTGGGCAGGTCCTTCCACACCACGTCGTCCAGCTTGGGGAACGCCCCGTCGACCTTGCCGAGGTTGGCGAACAGGTCGCCGATCTTCAGCTTCGCCAGGGAGCCGGCCTTGCCGATGTAGGTGATCGGGTCGATCAGCCGGCCCGTCTTGCCCGCCACCGACAGCACCTTCGCGACCGCACCGGTCTTCGCCGCCGTCCCCGCACCACCGGTGAACACCGTGGTCAGGACGTTGAAGGTGACCGCACCCGCCGCACGCGCCGGGTTCTTGCCCCACTCGTCCCACGCCACCAGCGCCTTGCCGGTCTCCTTCACCGCCGTCCGCGAATCCCGCAGCCAGCCCGGCAGATCCTTCTCGTCCGCCATCCAGAACGCCGTACCCACACCCGGCGTGACCGTGATCGCAAGACCCGTCGCCAGCTTCGCCAAGCCCAGCCACGCCTGCCCCGCCGCGTCCGCACCGTCCACACCCACCAGCGTGCCCAGCCCGCGGATCGTGCCCCAGATACCGTCCACGATCAGGCCGTCCCACACGAACGACTTGATCCAGTAACCCACCTCCCACGCCCGGTGGGTCTCCTCCAGCTGCGAACCCCACGGCAG
>NZ_JBIBCI010000024.1:0-69020 GCF_042901085.1 Streptomyces sp. NPDC012794 | reverse complement strand
TCTGGCGTTGATTTTTGGCACGCTGTTGAGTTCTCAAGGAACGGACGCTTCCTTTGTACTCACCCTCTCGGGCTTTCCTCCGGGCTTTCGTTCTGCTCTTCGTTCTTGCGTTTCCGACTCTACCAGACTCTCTCGGGTCCGATTTCCTCGGCGCTTTCCAGGTCCTGCGCTTTCGCGCTTTCCTTTCGGCGTGGTCACTACGTTAACGCTTTTCCCTCCCGGCTCATAATCGAGCCGGTCGGCAGGGAATTCGGGCACGCCGAATAGGACCCCGCCAGGGGTGAGTCGCAGGTAGTGGTTTGGCCGCTCGGGGTCTGCTGAAGGCAGTGCTCCGTTCCAACGGCTCGGGCTACGTTAGGCGTCTCCCAAGATCGAGTCAAGTTGCGCGGCGGCGCGGCGCGTGGGCCCGGTACGGGCTGACGGTCGGATCGCCGGTGATCCAATAGCGGTAGGGGTGGGCGGCGCCCTCACCGCCCACCCCCGTGCGGGGGCCGTTGCTCACCAGGTCGGGCGGGGTGGAGGTGCCGGCGAGGAGGGACAGGGGGGAATCGGGGCCCGCGCAGAGATCGGTGCCGTCGAGGGAGCGGTCCACGTCCAGGGCCGTGGCCAGGCGGGCCGGACCCTTGGCCAGTTCATGCGGGTATCTGGCTGAAAGCCGACGTTTGGCGGCCAGCTCGGCGCCCATCGTCACCTCCCCCGCCCGCAGCAGCACCCCGCTCGCATGGTCCGGCGGGCCGCAGACGAGGTTGAGGCTGAACCACATGCCGTAGATGAAGTAGACGTACGCGTGTCCGGGCGGGCCGAACATCGACGCGTTGCGGGCGGTGCGGCCCCGGTAGGCGTGGGAGCCGGGGTCGGTCTGGCCCTCGTACGCCTCCACCTCCGTGATCCGCAGTTCCATGGGGCCGTCCGGAGTACGGCGGACCAGGATGCGGCCGAGCAGGTCGGGGGCCACGGTGAGGACCGGGCGGTCGAAGAAGGACCGGGGCAGGGGCGTACGGTCGGGGCGCGCGCTCATCCGGTCGAGGGTAGTGGAACGCGCGCTCCTGCAACCGGGGCCTATGGTTCCGCAGTGGTAAGGGGCGGTCGCGCCGCGGAGCGCGGAGCGCGGCAGATCGCAGCAGGTCTGGTCACCGCCTCTTAGAGTCGCCAGGTCTTAGATCCGTATAGGGAGATTGAGCATGGGGTTCAGGAAGCTGTTCGCGAGCCTGGGTGCCGGCGGTGCTTCGGTGGACACGGTCATCACCGAGCCGAACGTCGTGCCCGGCGGGATCGTCCAGGGCGAGGTCCGGATCCAGGGCGGGTCCGTGGAGCAGCAGATCGAGGGGCTCTCCGTCGGGCTCCAGGCGCGGGTGGAGGTGGAGGGCGGCGACAGCGAGTACAAGCAGGACGTCGTCTTCACCAAGCAGCGCCTCGGGGGTGCCTTCAAGGTGCAGCCCGGCGCGCTCCACGTGGTGCCCTTCGGGCTGGAGATCCCGGCGGAGACGCCGGTCACCCACTTCGGCGGGCAGCAGCTGCACGGGATGAACATCGGGGTCAGCACCGAGCTGGAGATCGCGCGCGCGGTGGACGCGGGTGACCTGGACCCGATCAACGTGCACCCGGTGCCGGCGCAGCAGGCGATCCTGGACGCGTTCCGGCAGCTGGGCTTCACCTTCCGCAGCGCGGACATGGAGCGCGGGCACATCCGCGGCACCCGGCAGACGCTGCCCTTCTACCAGGAGATCGAGTTCCTCCCGCCGTCGCAGTACCGGGGGCTGAACCAGGTCGAGCTGACCTTCGTCTCGGACGGGCACGAGATGGACGTGGTACTGGAGATGGACAAGAAGCCGGGTCTGTTCAGCGAGGGCAGCGACACCTACCGCTGCTTCCAGGTGGGGCTGCAGTCGTACCAGGGGACCGACTGGGCGGCGTACCTGAACCAGTGGATCGCCTCGGTCGGTTCGCAGCGCAACTGGTTCTAGGCTCGGCCCGTACCCCTCATCCGATCCAGGAGGACCAGCAGTGGCCGAGCAGAACAGGGCGCCCCTTCCCCACGCCTTCCACCCCGAGGTGGAGACCTTCACCGTGACGAGCCCGGATATCGCGCCGGGGGCGGAGCTGTCCGCGGCGCAGGTGCTGACGGGCGGCAACATCTCGCCGGAGCTGCGGTGGGAGGGCTTCCCCGAGGGGACGAAGAGCTTCGCGGTGACCTGTTTCGACCCGGACGCGCCGACGGGCAGCGGGTTCTGGCACTGGGTGCTCTTCGACATCCCCGCCTCGGTGACCTCGCTGCCCGCCGGAGCGGGCAGCGGGGACTTCGAGGGGCTGCCGGAGGGGGCCGTGCACGCGCGCAACGACTACGGCACCCGGGACTTCGGGGGTGCGGCGCCCCCGCGCGGGGAGCGGCACCGGTACGTGTTCACCGTGTACGCGGTTGACCGCGAGGAGTTGGGGACGGACGAGGACTCCTCTCCGGCGTCGGTCGGTTTCCACCTCCGGTTCCACGCCCTGGGCCGCGCCCAGCTGATCGGTGAGTACGAGTCGCCGGCCGGCTGAGCGTTCTTCCGGTGTTCGCCCGGTCCTGGTCTAAAGAAGGCCAGGACCGGGCATTTTTATTGCGTTGTCCCGCGTGGCGCGCGCGGCCAGAGTGGTTCCGGGTCTAGCGCCAGGGTGGTCGCGGGCCTGCACACGGGAGGTGGGCGAGATGCGGGACACGCTGGTACTGAACGCGAGCTTCGAGCCGCTGTCGACGGTGACGCTGAACCGGGCTGTGGTGCTGGTCCTCCAGGACAAGGCAGTCGTCGAACAGTCGCACCCCGAGCTGCGTGTGCGCGCCGCGACCATGGAGCTCCCGATGCCCCGGGTGATCCGGCTCTGCAGGTACGTACGGGTGCCCTTCCGAAGACATGCTCCCTGGTCGCGGCGGGGGGTGCTGGTCCGGGACCAGCACCGGTGCGCGTACTGCGGGAAGCGCGCGACGACGGTCGACCACGTTCTGCCGCGTGCTCAGGGGGGCGGTGACACCTGGCTGAACACGGTGGCCTCGTGCGCCGAGGACAACCACCGCAAGGCGGCGCGGACGCCTGAGGAGGCGGGGATGCCGCTGCTGCGGAAGCCGTTCGTGCCGTCCCCGGCGGACGCGATGCTGCTCGCCCTGGGGGTGGGCGGGGAGGACGCGCTGCCCGAGTGGCTGGCGCGCACCGCCTGAGCCCTGCCCGTACCGTCCCGTCCGCCGGGGTGTGCGGCGCGCTGGGCGACGTATTTCCTCTACGTCGCTCAGCGGAGCAGCAGCTGGACGATGGCCACGATCCCGACCGCGACGATGAGGGCGCGCAGGGCGGTCGGGGGAAGCCGGCGGCCGACCTTGGCGCCGATCTGGCCGCCGATGGCGGAGCCGACCGCGATGAGGAGCACGGCCGTCCAGTCGAACTCGGCGACGAAGAGGAAGAAGACGGCCGCGATGCCGTTGACAAGTGCGGCGAGCACGTTCTTGACGGCGTTGATCCGTTGCAGGTCCTCGTGCAGCAGCAGGCCCATCAGGCCGACGTAGAGGACGCCCTGCGCGGCGCCGAAGTAGCCGCCGTAGGCGCTGGAGAGCAGCATGCCGGCGAGCAGGGCGGCTCCGCCGTCGGCCCGGCCCGGCTCGCCGCCGACGGCTTGCTGACGCCGGCGCAGGGCCGCCGCGAGACGGGGCTGGAGGACGACGAGCACCAGGGCCAGACCGATGAGGACGGGCACGATCGTGTCGAAGGAGTCCGACGGCAGGTTCAGCAGCAGGACGGCGCCCGCGAGGCCGCCGACGAGGGAGACGGCGCCGAGCCTCATGATGCGGGCGCGCTGGCCCTGGAGTTCCCTGCGGTAGCCGATGGCGCCGCTGATGGAACCGGGCACGAGGCCGAGGGTGTTGGAGACGTTGGCGGTGACCGGCGGCAGTCCGGTGGCGAGCAGCACCGGGAAGGTGATCAGGGTGCCGGAGCCGACGATGGTGTTGATGGTGCCGGCGCCGATTCCGGCGGCGAAGACCGCGAGCGATTCCAGGACGGACATGGACATGGACGGAGCCATCCCCTTTGTGTGAGTGAGTCGCCTCCCCGCCATGAAGGTCGAGGGGCCTCACCGATCATGCACGAAAGGGGGCGGCCGTCAGTCGATGGGGGGCTGTTCCCGGCGCTCGGCGGTTCCGTCGCCGCCGGGGGCGGGCTTGCCGGGGTTCTGCGGGTTGAAGCCGGACGGACCGCCGCCGAGGGGGCCGAAGTTGCCCATGGCGCCCGAGAGGCCCTTGAGCGCGTCTCCGATCTCGCTGGGCACGATCCAGAGCTTGTTGGCGTCGCCCTCGGCGATCTTCGGGAGCATCTGGAGGTACTGGTAGGCGAGGAGCTTCTGGTCGGCGTCGCCTGCGTGGATCGACTCGAAGACGGTGCGGATGGCCTGGGCCTCGCCCTCGGCCCGCAGGGCGGCGGCCTTGGCCTCACCCTCGGCGCGCAGGATCGAGGACTGCTTCTCGCCCTCGGCGCGCAGGATCTCCGACTGGCGGACGCCTTCGGCCTGGAGGATCGCGGCGCGCTTGTCGCGGTCGGCGCGCATCTGCTTCTCCATCGAGTCCTGGATGGAGGTCGGCGGCTCGATGGCCTTCAGCTCGACGCGGTTGACGCGGATGCCCCACTTGCCGGTGGCCTCGTCGAGGACCCCGCGCAGGGCGGCGTTGATCTCCTCGCGGGAGGTGAGCGTCCGCTCCAGGTCCATGCCGCCGATGATGTTGCGCAGGGTGGTGACGGTGAGCTGCTCGATGGCCTGGATGTAGCTGGCCACTTCGTACGTCGCGGCGCGGGCGTCGGTCACCTGGTAGTAGATGACGGTGTCGATGTTGACGACCAGGTTGTCCTGGGTGATGACGGGCTGCGGCGGGAAGGGGACGACCTGTTCGCGGAGGTCGATCCGGTTGCGGATGGAGTCGATGAACGGGACGACGATGTTGAGGCCCGCGTTGAGGGTGCGGGTGTAGCGGCCGAACCGTTCGACGATGGCGGCGCTGGCCTGCGGGATCACCTGGATCGTCTTGACCAGGGCGATGAAGACCAGTACCACCAGGATGATCAGGACGATGATGATCGGTTGCATGCGGTTCCCCGTGCCCTTCCGGCTGTCTGTGCTGCCCCGTTGAACGGAGTCTCGCAGACCCCGGGGCCGCGGGTGGGCTGCTTGCTCACATGACGACCGCGGTCGCTCCGTCGATGTCGACGACGTCGACGGACTGGCCGGGTTCGAAGGTGGTGTCCGAGTCGAGGCTGCGGGCGGACCAGATCTCGCCGGCCAGCTTGATGCGGCCGCCGCTGCCGTCGACCCGTTCGAGCACGACGGCGGATCTGCCCTTCAACGCCTCGATGCCGCTGCGGTGTTGGGGCCGCTGGTCGCGGTGGCGGTTGGAGATCGGCCGTACGACGGCGATCAGCGCGACCGACACGATGACGAAGACCAGGACCTGGGCCACCACTCCCCCGCCGACGGCCGCGGTGACGGCCGCGGCGACCGCGCCGACCGCGAACATGCCGAACTCCGGCATGGCGGTCAGGACGAGGGGGATGCCCAGTCCGACCGCGCCGATGAGCCACCACACCCACGCGTCGATGTCCACGTGGTCATGGTAGGCCGGGCGGGCGCGGCCGGACAGGGCGCGCACGGCTCGGCCGGCGCGACGCTTGAGAGACGGCCTAGCGCAGGGGCAGGCCCTGGGCGGACCAGCGGTCGTGGTCGTTGCGCTCGACGATGAGGGGGAGGCCGAAGCAGAGGGAGAGGTTGCGGGAGGTCAGTTCCAGCTCGATGGGACCGGCGGTGACGACCTTGCCCTGGCGGATCATCAGGACGTGCGTGAAGCCGGGGGCGATCTCCTCGACGTGGTGCGTGACCATGACCATGGACGGGGCGAGGGGGTCGCGGGCCAGGCGGCCGAGGCGCCGTACGAGGTCCTCGCGGCCCCCGAGGTCGAGGCCGGCGGCGGGCTCGTCGAGGAGGAGGAGCTCGGGGTCGGTCATCAGGGCGCGGGCGATCAGGGTGCGCTTGCGCTCGCCCTCGGAGAGGGTGCCGAACTTGCGGTCGAGGTAGTCGGTCATGCCGAGGCGGTCCAGGAACGCGCGGGCGCGCTGCTCGTCGATCTCCTCGTACTTCTCCTGCCAGGTCGCGGTCATGCCGTAGGCGGCGGTGAGCACGGTCTGCAGGACGGTCTGCCGCTTCGGGAGCTTGTCGGCGAGCGCGATGCCGGCGACGCCGATGCGCGGACGCAGCTCGAAGACGTCGCTGCCGGGCTTGCCGAGGGTGCTGCCGAGGATGGTCGCGGCGCCCGTGGTGGGGAAGAGGTAGCTGGAGGCGAGGTTCAGCAGCGTGGTCTTGCCGGCGCCGTTGGGGCCGAGGATCACCCAGCGCTCCCCCTCCTTCACCGACCAGGAGACCTGGTCCACCAGAGCCCGGCCCTCGCGGACCACGGATACGTCCACCAGCTCCAGAACATCGCTCATGAGCGTGTTGTCACCCCTTGCAGTCACGGTTCTCTGTGCGCCGGCAGGCGCAGCCCCAGGGGAAAACCTACGCCACTCGGGGAGGGCTCCGGGCGCCAGGCCGGGTCGGGGGGCCGATCCGTAGAGTGGGGGGATGCTTTTCGAACCGCGTTCAGGGCGGCTGGCCGCCTGGGGGAACGCTCTGCTGGCCGGTCTGGTCTCGCCCGACGAGGCCGCGCTGTCGATCGTGGGCGAGGACGCCGTGCACCGGGTGTCGGGGCTGCCGGGTGAGGCGGGTCCGGTGGGGCTCACGCTGGCGTTGGGCCGGCTGCGGGCGCTGGGGGTGTCCGGGCTGCGGGTGGCGCTGCCGGTGGCGGGGCATCCGCTGGGGCTGAGCGGGCCGCCGGAGTTCAACGCGCGGGCGCTGGAGGCCGAGGAGGCGGTGGTGTGCGCGGGGGCCGCGCTGGGGCTGGTGCCGGAGGTCACGGAGGCGGGCCCGGCCGGTGACGTGCACGTCTCGGTGGTGTGGCACTGCCTGCCGGTACGGGAGGCCCCGCCGGCGGACGTGCCGTCGCTGGGCGAGGCGGAGCGGGAGCTGGCCGAGGCGCTGCGCGAGGCGACGGTGGTGCTGACCCGGCTGGACGTGTCGGCGTCGGGGCCGGTGGCGGACGCTGCGCTGTCGGCGTACCGGGCGCGGGCGGAGGCGGGGCGGGAGGTACTGGCGCCCGGGTATCCGCCGCGGGCGGTGCGGGTGCTGGCGCTGGCGCAGCGGGTGGACCTGATGGTGTCGCTGGCGTACGAGCGCGGGCACGGAGGTGCGGTGGCCGCATCGGAGATCGCGGCGCGGGCGGAGGCGCTGCGGCCGGTGGAGCGGGTGGCGCGGCGGGCGCTCGTGGCGGCGTACAACGCGGCGGTGGAGGAGCGCTAGCCTCCGGCGGTTGTGCCCGGGCCCCCGATCTTCGGGAAGGGCCTCGGGAGGGAACGGCACGGCCCCGCTTCCCGGGGAGAAGGGGGGAAGCGGGGCCGGTGGGGGCGCGGGTCAGGCGTTGACGCCGGTGTTGCCGAAGGCGCCGTTGAGCAGGCCGATCACGGTGACGGCGTTGCCGACCGCGTTCACGGGGACGTGCACGGGGACCTGGATGAGGTTCCCGGAGGCCACGCCGGGCGAGTTCAGGGCCTCGCCCTCCGCGGACGCACCGCCGTGCGCCGAGGAGACACCGGCGCCGGCGGCGACGAGGCCGCCCGCGATCATGGTGACGGCTGCGGCCTTCTTGAAGTTCTTCACGTTCTCGTCCTCCAGTGCGTCCGCCGCGACCAGCCGTCGCGGCACGCCATGGAGAACGGCCGCACCCCGGCCGGGATACGCCATGTGGGCTACATACACCCGACCGTATGAATCTCAGCTGAGCGCATTACTTGGCGCGGCGGTGGGCGGGCCAGTCGGTGAGGCCGTGTCTGACGGCCCACAGCGCGGCCTGGGTCCGGTCGGAGAGGTCCAGTTTCATCAGGATGTTCGAGACGTGCGTCTTGACCGTCTTCTCGGACAGGACGAGGGCCCTGGCGATCTCCCGGTTGGCACGGCCGTCCGCGATCAGGCCGAGGACCTCCCGCTCCCGGTCGGTCAGCGCTCCCCCGCGTCCTCCCGGGCCGCTCTGGTCGTCCTGGGCCGCGAGCAGGGTCTCGGCGACCTCCGGCTGGAGCAGTACGTGTCCCGCGTGCACGGAGCGGATTGCGGCGGCGAGGGCCTCCGGGTCGACGTCCTTGTAGAGGTATCCGGCGGCACCGGCCCGAAGGGCGGGGACCACGGTCCGCTGTTCCGTGAAGCTGGTGACGATCAGGACCCGGGCCCCGTTGCCCAGGTCCCGCAGCCGCCGCAGGGCCTCGATGCCGTCGGTGCCCGGCATCTTGACGTCCATGAGGATCACGTCGGGCCGCAGCTCCTCGGCCCGGTCGGTGCCCTCCGACCCGTCGGAGGCCTCGCCGACCACCTCTATGTCCTCCTGCACCTCCAGGAAGGTGCGCAGGCCGCGCCGGACCACCTGGTGGTCGTCGACCAGCAGGACGCGGATCCGGCCGCGACCGGGGGTGTCAGCCACCGGGGACCTCCATCTCGATCGTGGTGCCCGCACCGGGCGCCGAGCGGACCTCCAGCCGGCCTCCGGCGCCGCTCGCGCGGTCCCGCATGGAGACGAGCCCGAGGTGCCGGCCGGCCGTGCGGACGGCGGAGGGGGAGAAGCCGCGGCCCCCGTCCCGGACGCGCAGGACGGCGCCGCCCGCGGGGGTACGGGCGAGGGTGACGTCGACGCGGTCGGCTCCGGAGTGGCGCAGGGCGTTGTGCAGGGCCTCCTGCGCGACGCGCAGCAGGGCCTCCTCCTGGGCGGCGGGCAGGGCCCGTACGCCGTCGCAGGTGAAGGTGACGCGCGCGGTGTGGGCACGGTCCAGTACGCGGACGTGGTCGCGCAGGGTGTGGACGAGGCCGTCCTCGTCCAGGGCGGCGGGCCGCAGCTCGGTCACGGCGGCGCGGAGTTCGTCGGCGGCCTCGGCGGCGAGCGCGGCGACCTGCTGGAGCTCCCCCTTGGCGCGGGCCGGGTCTCGGTCCACGAGGGCGGCGGCGGCCTGGGCCGTCAGGCGGAGGGAGAACAGCTTCTGGCTCACGGCGTCGTGCAGCTCGTGGGCGAGCCGGGAGCGCTCCTCGGCGATGGTCAGTTCGCGGCTGCGCTCGTAGAGGCGGGCGTTGGTGAGGGCGATGGCCGCGTGCTGGGCGAGGAGGGAGAGGAGCGCCTCGTCCTCGTCGGTGAAGCCGCCGGGGCCGTTCTTGTCGGCCAGGAAGAGGGCGCCGAGGTTCTCCTCCCCGTCCCGGATGGGCAGGCCGAGGAAGCCGGACATCTCGGGGTGGGCGGCGGGCCAGCCCCCGAAGCGCGGGTCCTCGCGTACGTCGGCCAGCCGCTGGGGGGTCTCCTCGTGGAGCATCGCGGCGAGGATGCCGTGCTGGCGGGGCAGCGGACCGATGCGGCGCCACTGCTCCTCGCTGATGCCGTCCACGACGAACTGGGCGAAGCCGCCGTGGTCGTCCGGGACGCCCAGGGCCGCGTACCGGGCGTCCAGCAGCTCGCGGGCGGAGGCGACGATCGTGCGCAGGACGTCGTGGACCTCCAGCCGGCGGCTCATGGCGAGCAGCGCGGCGCTGACGGCCGCCAGTCCTCCCGTAGCGGGTCCGTTGTGCATGGGGTCACCGTACCGGCGGCCCTGACCTGGGGTATCGGGCGTCGGGCGTAGGTCCCGGGCCCCAGGGCGTCCGGCCCGGGCGGGGGGTGCGGGGGCGGGCTCTCTGCCCTGGGGATGAGGTCCGGGGCGTTCGGCTCATCCTTGAGTCGGAGTTTGCTCACGTATTGAATTGCGAGCGCAACTCTGGGTGAGACTGTTACCTGCCCGATGTGAGCCCGGGCATAGGACGCACATCACTTACGAAGCTGCGTAGTGGAGGCATAAGGACACCGTCAGCGCTGCCGCGCCTAGCGGCTGGGGCGCAAATGCCGCTTCACCGGGCGGGCGTGATCCACTAAGCGGGATCGTACGTCACACCTTTGCCAGCTGATTTTGCCGCCGCTAAGAATGGCACCCGTCGCACAGCGCCGCGGATCCCGGATCCGAGCGGCGCTTTCCTGCGGCCCCCGCTATTCGAAGAGGTTGCTTCGCATGTCTGCTTCCAGCACTCCCGGTCACAGTCGTCTGACGAAGGCGCACAAGCTGTCGATCGCCGGTGTCGCCACCCTCGGTGCCGCCGCCCTCGCCTTCTCCCTCGTCCCCGCCGGTGCCGAGAGCGCTCAGGCTCAGACGTTCGAGGCCGCCCCGGTCGCCTGGACCCAGTCCGTGCAGAAGCACCTCGGCGCCCAGCAGGTCGTCGCCGACCAGAAGGCCAAGGACGCGGCGAAGGCCAAGGCCGAGGCCCAGGCGAAGAAGGACCGCGAGGCCAAGGCGGCCGCCAGCCGTTCCGCGGCCCGCACCCCGGTCTTCGCGAACAACCTCGACGGCTGGATCAAGGAAGCGCTCTTCATCATGAAGCGCGAGGGCATCCCCGGCAGCTACTCCGGCATCCACCGCAACATCATGCGCGAGTCGAGCGGCAACCCCCGCGCGATCAACCTGTGGGACATCAACGCGCAGAACGGCATCCCGTCCAAGGGCCTGCTCCAGGTGATCGCCCCCACCTTCAAGGCGTACCACGTCAAGGGCACCAAGTTCGACCAGTACGACCCGGTCGCGAACATCGTCGCCGCGTGCAACTACGCCGCCGACCGCTACGGCTCCATGGACAACGTGAACAGCGCGTACTGAGCGCCTCACCCCCCATACCCCCCATGCGCCTCAGGGCGGCCCCCGGAGTTCCGGGTGCCGCCCTGAGGCGTTGCGCGTGGCGGCGGGAGGCCGGGCCCGCTACTTGCGCATGACCTCGGGCTCGTGGCGGCGCAGCAGGCGCGCGACCGCGAAGCCGCAGATGATGCCGAGCAGCAGCAGGACGGTGACGTCCATGAACCACTGGCCGGCGGTGTGGTCCCACAGCGGGTCGGTGTTGGTGGGGTTCTGCGGGTCCCACGGCGCCATGAGCTTGCCCAGGTTCAGGGTGGTTCCGGCGGCGCCGATGGCCCAGCGGGACGGCATCAGGTAGGCGAACTGCTCCAGACCGATCTTGTCGTACAGCTGGAACAGGACACCGGTGAAGACGACCTGGACGATCGCGAACATGACGAGCAGCGGCATGGTCTTCTCGGCGGTCTTCACCAGCGAGGAGATCACGAGGCCGAACATCATCGCGGTGAAGCCGAGCGCGGTGACCGAGACGCACAGCTCGACGGCCGGGCTCATGAACAGGCCCTCGGCGGGCAGCTTGCGCGGGGTGAAGGCGATGGCGCAGATGATCACGCCCTGGATCATCGTGATCACGCCGAGGACGATCACCTTCGACATGAGGTACGCCGACCGCGACAGGCCGGTCGCGCGCTCGCGCTCGTAGATGACCCGTTCCTTGATCAGCTCACGGACCGAGTTGGCCGCGCCCGAGAAGCACATGCCGACCGCGAGGATCAGCATGATCGTGCCCGCGTCGCCGTTGAAGCGGGACGGCGGGGTCGGCGGGGCCAGGCCGAACTTGGCGGGGATCACGGTGGACACGAAGCCGAGGACGGCCGGCATCAGCACCATCAGGGCCAGGAAGCCCTTGTCGGAGACGATCACCGAGACGTAGCGGCGCATCAGCGTCCACAGCTGCGAGCCCCAGCCCTGCGGCTTCGGCGGGTTCATCTGCTGCGGCGAGGGCATCGCGACCTGCTGCGGGGCGACCGCGTCGAGGTCCGCGGCGTAGAGCTGGTAGTGCTGCGAGCCCTTCCAGCGGCCGGCCCAGTCGTAGTCGCGGTAGTTCTCGAAGGCGGAGAACACGTCGGCCCAGGTGGTGTAGCCGAAGAAGTTCAGCGCCTCGTCCGGCGGGCCGAAGTACGCGACGGACCCGCCCGGGGCCATGACCAGCAGCTTGTCGCACAGGGCCAGCTCGGCGACCGAGTGGGTGACGACGAGGACCGTGCGGCCGTCGTCGGCGAGGGCGCGCAGCAGCTGCATGACGTCGCGGTCCATGCCCGGGTCGAGGCCGGAGGTCGGCTCGTCCAGGAAGATCAGCGAGGGCTTGGTCAGCAGCTCCAGGGCCACCGACACGCGCTTGCGCTGACCACCGGAGAGCGAGGTGATCCTCTTGTCCTTGTGGATGTCGAGCTTGAGCTCGCGCAGCACCTCGTCGATGCGGGCGGCGCGCTCGGACTCGGCGGTGTCGCCGGGGAAGCGCAGCTTGGCCGCGTACTTGAGGGCCGTGCTGACCTTCAGTTCCTTGTGCAGGATGTCGTCCTGCGGGACCAGGCCGATGCGCTGGCGGAGTTCCGCGAACTGCTTGTACAGGTTGCGGTTGTCGTAGAGGACGTCACCCTGGTCGGCGGGCCGGTAGCCGGTGAGCGCCTTCAGGAGCGTCGACTTGCCGGAGCCGGAGGGGCCGATGACGCCGATGAGCGACTTCTCCGGGACGCCGAAGGTGACGTCCTTGAGGATCTGCTTGCCGCCGTCGACGGTGACCGTGAGGTGGCGGGCCGAGAAGGAGACGTCACCGGTGTCGACGAACTCCTCGAGCCGGTCACCGACGATCCGGAACGTCGAGTGGCCGACGCCGACGATGTCGTTCGGGCCGAGCAGCGCGGTGCCGGACTTGGGCAGCGGCTGGCCGTTGACGTAAGTGCCGTTGTGGCTGCCGAGGTCGTGGATCTCGAAGCGGCCGCCGGTGGAGCGGAACTCCGCGTGGTGGCGCGAGACCTGGAGGTCCGAGACGACGAGCTCGTTCTCCAGGGCACGGCCGATGCGCATGACGCGGCCGACGGCGATCTGGTGGAACGTCGTCGGGCTGCGGTGGTCGCTGTAGCCCGGGGCCGCGGACTGCGCGGGACCGCCGCCGCCCTGCTGCTGCGGCACGTACGGCTGCTGGTGCTGCTGGTGCTGCTGGTGCTGCTGCTCCCAGGCGGGCTGCTGCGGCTGCTGCTGCACCGGGGCCTGGTACGCCGGGGCCTGCGCCTGCTGCTGCGCCCGCGCGGCCGGAGCCTGGTAGGCCGGCTGCGGAGCCGCCGCGGCGGCGCCGCTGATATTCAGCCGCGGGCCGTCGGTCGCGTTGCCCAGGTGCACCGGCGTACCGGGCACGAGCTCCGTCTGCTGGACCCGCGCGCCGTGCACGTAGGTACCGTTGGTGCTGCCGTGGTCCTCAATGGCCCAACCCCGGCCGTTCCAGCCGATGGTGGCGTGCCGCCACGACACCCGCGCATCGTCGATCACCACGTCTCCCTGGGGATCGCGCCCCAGCGAGTACGACCTGGACGGATCGAGCGTCCAGGTCCTTCCGTTCAATTCCAGTACGAGTTCCGGCACTCCAGCCCCACTTAAGGTCCCCCGAGAATCCCCCTGGCGTCCAGGGAGAACGACGTCAGGGAGTCTAGGGATGGCGAACATCCGGGGGAACTATTTCAGGCCTGGGGCCACATGTGGAATCGGGGCCTTCCGCCGGCCCCTCCGCGAGCCCGCTGACGGGGTCGAAAGGCACCCGGAGAGTGCGATACGGGACTTCTCGCCTTCCTGACGCCGGCCCCCGCCGGTTTCACGTCGCCGCGCCGGCCCCGCCCCGGGGCGGGGCCGGGCAGCGGCCGGGCGCGGAGGCGGCCGGAGGCCGGGGCCGCCGCGGGGCGCGGCGAAGCGCGGCGTCTGAAGGGTGGGACGGGGGTCCGGGGCCGGGGGGCGGGAAGATACGGTGTGAGCACCATGAGCGCTTCGCAGACCTCCGACGTCCCCACCCTCCTCGTCAAGATCTTCGGCAAGGACCGTCCCGGGATCACCGCCGGGCTGTTCGACACCCTCGCCGCCTACTCCGTCGATGTCGTCGACATCGAGCAGGTCGTCACCCGCGGCCGCATCGTCCTGTGCGCCCTCGTCACCAAGCCCGCCGCCGGCTCCGAGGGCGGGCTGCGCTCCACCGTGCACAGCTGGGCCGAGTCGCTCAAGCTGCAGGCGGAGATCATCTCCGGTACCGGTGACAACCGGCCCCGCGGCAGCGGCCGCTCCCACGTCACCGTTCTGGGACACCCCCTCACCGCCGAGTCCACGGCGACCATCGCCGCCCGGATCACCGCGGCCGGCGGCAACATCGACCGTATCTTCCGGCTCGCGAAGTACCCGGTGACGGCGGTCGAGTTCGCCGTCTCCGGCGTCGAGACGGAGCCGCTGCGCACCGCCCTGGCCACCACCGCCGCGCAGATCGGTGTCGACGTGGCCGTGGTCTCGGCCGGGCTGCACCGCCGGGCGCAGCGGCTCGTGGTCATGGACGTGGACTCGACCCTGATCCAGGACGAGGTCATCGAGCTCTTCGCCGCGCACGCCGGCTGCGAGGCCGAGGTGGCCGAGGTGACCGAGCGCGCCATGCGCGGCGAGCTGGACTTCGAGCAGTCCCTGCACGCCCGGGTCGCGCTGCTGGCGGGGCTGGACGCGTCGGTGGTGGACAAGGTCCGCTCGGAGGTGCGGCTGACGCCGGGCGCGCGGACCCTGATCCGGACCCTGAAGATGCTGGGCTACCAGGTGGGCGTGGTCTCGGGCGGGTTCACCCAGGTGACGGACGACCTGCGGGAGCGGCTGGGGCTGGACTTCGCCTCGGCCAACACCCTGGAGATCGTCGACGGGAAGCTGACCGGCAGGGTCACCGGCGAGATCGTGGACCGGGCGGGCAAGGCCCGGCTGCTGCGCCGCTTCGCGGAGGAGGCCGGGGTGCCGCTGTCGCAGACGGTGGCGATCGGTGACGGCGCCAATGACCTGGACATGCTGAACGCGGCCGGCCTGGGCGTCGCCTTCAACGCCAAGCCGGTGGTCCGCGAGGCCGCCCACACCGCCGTGAACGTGCCCTTCCTGGACGCGGTGCTGTACCTGCTCGGCGTCACGCGTGAGGAAGTGGAAGCGGCGAACCTGGCCTGAGGCCCCTTCGCCCGCCCTCACCCCCGTACGCCCGGCCGGATCGTCTCCGGCCGGGCGTACGTCCTTGCGTGGTGCTCGGGCCACGTAGGGGGCTCGGGCTCAGTGCTCCTTGGGCGTCCAGTAGTCCAGCAGGGTGCACGCCCCGAGTTCGAGGGACTTCCACGGGCCGGTGAAGGAGACGATGGCCAGCGCGGCGGTCGGGAAGCCCGTACGGGTCATCCGTGACAGGGCGTCGCCCTCGGCGCGTCCGCACAGGCCGTCGGCGAGGGCGTGCATGCCGGGGTTGTGGCCGATGACGAGGACGTCGGACACCTCGTCGGGGGTCTCGTTCAGCAGGGCGATGAGCTCGCCCGGCGAGGCTTCGTAGAGCCTGTCCTCGTACACGGTCTTCGGCCGGGAGGGGAGTTCCTGGACGGCGAGCTTCCAGGTCTCCCGGGTGCGGGCGGCGGTGGAGCAGAGGGCCAGGTCGAAGGTGATGCCGGTCTCGGCCAGCTTCAGTCCGACGGCGGGCGCGTCCTTGCGGCCGCGTTCCGCCAGCGGGCGGTCGTGGTCGGACACCTGCGGCCAGTCGGCCTTGGCGTGCCGGAGGAGGGCGATCCTGCGGGGTGTGTCGGCGCTCATGGCTCCCAGCTTCGCATGAAACGGGCTGCCGGGCGCAGGGTGTTGGGGGGCCTTCCCCCCTCGGTGGGACGTGTCCCGCGCACGGGTCAGCCGACGGCGCGCAGCAGCTGGTGGGTGACCTGGACCAGGGCGGAGCCCTCTCCGGCGGCGGCGTGTGCCTGGCCGGAACCGGCGAGGAGGAGCAGGAGGAGGCCGAAGGCGAGGGCGGGCAGCGCCAGCGTCCACCAGTGCAGCCGGGTGCCGGGGGCGCTGGTGCGGGGGCCGGACGGGTGTGCGGGGGCCGACATGGCCGCCTCCTGGGTGTGCGGGGTGGGACGGGCTCGCTCTCCTTCGAACCTATGGATCCGAAGGGGCGGTTCCCATCCGGGGCGCACCCCAGGCAACCCTGAACCTGGCCCCCTAGGGGGTGGTGGGGTTATCCCCACCACCCGCCGGGGTCACCGGTGTCAGGGGGAGGCGACGGTCGCGATGACGGAGATGATCACGGACACCAGGAGCATCGCGCCGAGCACGAGGCCGAGCTTCCTGTGGCCGTTCTGCGGGTTGGGTTCGAGTACGGGCGACATGCCGTTCAGTCTCGCATGCCGCATTCGTCCTCGATCGTGCGGTCCCGGCCCGCGAGGAGGCCGAGGACGACCTGGGGGACGAGGAGGCCCGCCATCAGGGCCAGTGGCAGGTCCCAGCCGCCGCTGTGCTGGTAGAGGGTGCCGATGACCAGGGGGCCGGGGATGGAGATGAGGTACCCGGTGCTCTGGGCGAACGCGGAGAGCTTGACGACTCCGGCCGGGGACTTGGCGCGCAGCCCGATCATCGTGATGACGAGGGGGAAGGCGCAGTTGGAGATGCCGAGCAGCAGCGCCCAGGCCCAGGCTCCGGCGGCGGGAGCGAGGTAGAGCCCGAGGTAGCCGATGAGGCCGAAGACGCCGAGGACGACGGCGATGGGGCCCTGGTTGCGCATGCGTCCGGCGAGGCCGGGGATGACGAAGGCCAGGGGGACGCCCATGACCATGGTGACGGCGAGCAGCACGCCGGCGGTGGAGGCGGAGACGCCCGCGTCGCGGAAGATCTGCGGGAGCCAGCCCATGGTGACGTAGGCGCCGGTGGCCTGGAGGCCGAAGTAGCAGGCGAGGGCCCAGGCGGTGCGGCTGCGGACGACGGAGGGGCCGGTCGCGGCGGTCGCGGCGGCGGGCGCCGCGGCCCTCTCGCGGCGGCTCGCGGCGGCGACGGGCAGCCAGGGCAGTACGGCGGCCAGGGCGAGGCCGGCCCAGATCAGCAGGCCGGTGCGCCAGCTGCCGCCGAGGGCGCCGGTCAGCGGGACGGTCGCGGCGGCGGCGAGGGAGGTCCCGGCGGCCAGGGCCATGGAGTAGAGGCCGGTCATGGTGCCGACGCGGTCCGGGAAGTAGCGCTTGACGATCACCGGGAGCAGCACGTTGGTCAGGGCGATGCCCGCCAGGGACAGGGCGCTGGCGGCGAGGAAGCCGGCGGCGCTGTCCGCGAAGGGGCGGATCAGCAGGCCGGCGGCGACGGCGGCCATGCCGGCGCAGACGACGGCGGCCGGGCCGAAGCGGCGCGAGAGCCGGGGCGCGGTGATGCCGAAGACGGCGAAGCAGAGTGCGGGGACCGAGGTGATGAGCCCGGCGACGGTGCCGCTCATGCGGAGACCGGTGCGGGCCTCCTCGAAGAGGGCGCCGAGGCTGGTGATGGCCGGCCGCAGGTTGAGGGCGGCCAGCACGATCCCGACGATGAGCACCGGGCCCAGCCACGCGGGGGCGGCTTCGGGCGCGGCGGGAGCGGGCCGTGCGGGGCCGCCGTCCGCGACCGCCGGGCGGTTCATGGTCTGGATGTCTTCGTCACGCATCCCGCCATCATAGAATCATGGGATGATTGGTTGTCCAGTCGCGGACGGACCGGGACGGTCCCGCACGGGCCCGTCCGTCCCGGCCCCAGCTCCGCTCCAGCCGACCCCGAGGGGGTTCCACCCGCCATGCCGCTGACCTCGCCCCGGCGCTCCGCGCTCGTCGATCAGGTGATCGCCCAGCTGAGGAACCAGATCACCTCCGGCGAATGGCCGGTCGGGAGCCGGATCCCCACCGAGCCCGAGCTGGTGGAGCTGCTGGGCGTCGCCCGCAACACCGTGCGGGAGGCGGTACGCGCCCTCGCGCACAACGGGCTCCTCGACATCCGCCAGGGTTCGGGTACGTACGTGCTCGCCACCAGCGAACTCGCCGGGGTGATGCACCGGCGCTTCGCCGGGGCCGACCCGCGGCACGTCGCGGAGCTGCGCTCGACGCTGGAGTCCGCGGCGGCCCGGCTGGCGGCGGAGCGGCGGACCGAGCGGGACCTCGTACAGCTGGACGCGCTGCTGGCGCGGCGCGAGGAGGCGTGGGAGAGCGGGGACGCGGAGCTGTTCGTGGCGGCGGACGTGAGCCTGCACATGGCGGTGGTGACGGCCTCGCACAACGAGGTGCTGACCGGGCTGTACGCGGACCTCGGCGACCTCGTCGCGGACTGGCTGCGGACGGACGTCGGCACCGAGCTGGACCCGGCGGACCACCTGGACCACGCCCGCCTGATCGAGGCGATCCGGCGCGGGGACGCGGACACGGCCGCGGCGGAGGCCGCGGGCTACCCCTTCGCCTGCCTGGGCAAGGGCGCCCCTTCCTGAGGCCCTGAGGCCCCTGAAGCCCCTGAGGCCCCTGACGCACACGGGGCCGCCGGGGCGCGGGCTCAGGGGGTGCGCTGGTGGCTCACCCAGGCCGTGCGGACCTCCTTCCAGCAGCGGCCCGCGAGCCGGGTGCGGCCGGCCGGATCCAGGGGGACGAGGGCGCCGTCCGCGTCCAGGTCCCACCAGCGCTCGCACTCCACATGGAGGCGGAGCAGGTCGGTCCGGGGGTAGGCGTTGTGGCAGGAGGCCACCACCGTCGAGCCGGTGATCTCGGTGTCGCAGTCGGAGCCGAAGAGTTCCGCCGCGGGCGTCCGGGCGGGCCGTACGGGTGGCTCGGCGGGGATGTCCTGGAGGTCCACGACGGCCGGGGCGCCCGCTTCGGGGCCGGGCACGGGTTCCCGTACGCCGGGCTGGGCGAGGGCGCCGGGGCCCAGGAGGCCGGTCAGGACCACCGAGGTGACCAGCAGCGATACCGCTCGGCTCGGCCTCGCGCGCATGGCCGGACCTCCTCCCCGCACACACCGGGAAGATCCCGGCATGGTCATTTTGCAGGCATGTGTCCCGGTTTTCGACTCGGGAAGATCCGGCCGGGCGCCGGACATCCGAACGAACGCGGCCGCGCGACCGGCCCCCGCTCCCGGCTCCGCGCACGGAAACGGCGGTGGCCGCGCCTTCCGGGAGGAAGGCGCGGCCACCGCCGTACGGGGGGACGGTCCGGGATCAGGCACCCATCGCGTGCAGGCCGCCGTCCACGTGGACGATCTCGCCGGTGGTCTTGGGGAACCAGTCCGACAGCAGGGCCACGACGCCCTTGCCCGCCGGCTCCGGGTCGCTCATGTCCCACTCCAGCATCGAGCGGGAGTTCCAGACGTCCGCCAGCTCCGAGAAGCCCGGGATGGACTTGGCGGCCATCGAGCCGATCGGACCGGCCGACACCAGGTTGCAGCGGATGTTCTCCTTGCCCAGGTCACGGGCGAGGTAGCGGCTGGTGGCCTCCAGGGCGGCCTTGGCCGGGCCCATCCAGTCGTACTGCGGCCAGGCGTACTGCGCGTCGAAGGTGAGGCCGACGACGGCCGCGCCCTCCGCCGGGAACAGCGGCTTGCAGGCCATGGTCAGCGACTTCAGCGAGAACGCCGAGACGTGCATGGCGGTGGCCACCGACTCGAACGGGGTGTTCAGGAAGTTGCCGCCGAGGGCGTCCTGCGGGGCGAAGCCGATGGAGTGCACGACCCCGTCGAGGCCGCCGAGCTCGTCACGGACGAGCTGCTCCAGACGGGCCAGGTGCTCGTCGTTGGTGACGTCGAGCTCGATCACCTTGACCGGCTTGGGCAGCTTCTTGGCGATGCGCTCGGTCAGCGTCGGCCGCGGGAACGCCGTGAGGATGACCTCGGCGCCCTGCTCCTGGGCCAGCCTGGCGGTGTGGAAAGCGATGGACGACTCCATCAGCACCCCGGTGATGAGGATGCGCTTGCCCTCGAGAATTCCGCTCATGGTGATCAGTGACCCATGCCCAATCCGCCGTCAACGGGAATGACGGCTCCTGTGATGTACGCGGCGTCGTCGGACGCCAGGAAGCTGACGGCCGCCGCGATCTCCTCGGGCCGCGCGTAGCGGGCGAGCGGCACGTTCGCCACGATGGCCGCGCGCTGCTCGTCGGTGAGCACCTTCGTCATGTCGGTGTCCACGAAGCCGGGGGCGACCACGTTGAAGGTGATGTTGCGGGAGCCCAGCTCGCGGGCGAGCGAGCGGGCGAAGCCCACCAGGGCCGCCTTGGAGGCGGCGTAGTTAGCCTGGCCGGCCGAGCCCAGCAGGCCGACGACCGAGGAGATCAGGACGACGCGGCCCTTCTTGGCCCGGAGCATGCCGCGGTTGGCGCGCTTGACCACCCGGAAGGTGCCGGTGAGGTTGGTGTCGACGACGGACGCGAAGTCCTCCTCCGACATCCGCATCAGCAGCGTGTCCTTGGTGATGCCGGCGTTGGCCACCAGCACCTCGACGTTGCCGTGCTTCTCCTCGATCTCCTTGTAGGCCTGCTCCACCTGCTCGGAATCGGTGATGTCGCAGCGCACCGCCAGCACACCGAGCGAGGTGAGCTCCTGGGGGGGCTCTCCCGAGCGGTACGTGATGGCGACCTTGTCGCCGGCCTCTGCGAAGGCTCGGGCGATGGCGAGGCCGATGCCCCGGTTTCCTCCGGTGACGAGAACCGAGCGGCTCAACGGATCACCCTTTCCCTAGCGGTCTGAATAGCAAAAACCTATAGGCCGGGCCGGTCATCCGGAGAATCGGGCTCCGACAGGGCCTCGCGACGGGCTCTGTCGAGTCCCTACAGAAAGAGGTAGGCACAGTGGCTCCGGGCGCGACATGATCGGGGCGACCGGCCCCGACCCCGGGAGGACTCCCGTGCCCCATTCCATCGACGCGGCTTTCACCGCGCTGCCCCTGCGGGCTCTCGCCGACGCGGCACTCGCCCGGGCGCGCGCGCTGGGCGCCGACCATGCCGACTTCCGGCTCGAGCGGATCCGCAGCGCCTCCTGGCGGCTGCGCGACGCCAAGCCCTCCGGCGGCTCCGACACCACCGACCTCGGTTACGCGGTCCGGGTGGTGCACGGCGGCAGCTGGGGCTTCGCCTCCGGCGTGGACCTGACCATGGACGGCGCCGCCAAGGTGGCCTCGCAGGCCGTGGCCATGGCGAAGCTGTCGGCCCAGGTGATCAAGGCCGCCGGCTCCGACGAGCGGGTGGAGCTGGCCGAGGAGCCGGTGCACGCGGAGAAGACCTGGATCTCCGCCTACGACGTGAACCCCTTCGAGGTACCGGACGCCGAGAAGTCGGCCCTGCTCGCCGACTGGAGCGCGCGGCTGCTGGCGGCCGCGGGCGTCGCGCACGTCGACGCCTCGCTGCTCGCCGTCCACGAGAACAAGTTCTACGCCGATACCGCGGGCACCTCCACCACCCAGCAGCGGGTGCGCCTGCACCCGCAGCTCACCGCGGTCGCCGTCAACGGCACCACCGGCGAGTTCGACTCCATGCGCACCATCGCCCCGCCCGCCGGGCGCGGCTGGGAGTACCTGACCGGCACCGGCTGGGACTGGGACGCCGAGCTGGAGCAGATCCCCGCCCTCCTCGCGGAGAAGATGCGGGCCCCCGGCGTCGAGGCCGGGCGCTACGACCTGGTCGTGGACCCGTCCAACCTGTGGCTCACCATCCACGAGTCCATCGGCCACGCCACCGAGCTCGACCGGGCGCTGGGCTACGAGGCGGCGTACGCGGGGACCTCCTTCGCCACCTTCGACCGGCTGGGCACGCTCAAGTACGGCTCCTCGATCATGAACGTGACCGGGGACCGCACCGCCGAGCACGGCCTGGCGACCATCGGCTACGACGACGAGGGCGTCGAGGCGCAGAGCTGGGACCTGGTCAAGGACGGCGTCCTGACCGGCTACCAGACCGACCGGCGCATCGCCCGGCTGACCGGCCTCGGCCGCTCCAACGGCTGCGCCTACGCCGACTCCCCCGGGCACGTGCCGGTGCAGCGGATGGCGAACGTCTCGCTCCAGCCGGATCCGGGCGGGCTCTCCACCGAGGACCTGATCGGCGGGGTGGAGCGCGGGATCTACGTGGTCGGCGACCGCTCCTGGTCCATCGACATGCAGCGTTACAACTTCCAGTTCACCGGGCAGCGCTTCTTCCGGATCGAGAACGGCCGGCTGGCCGGGCAGCTGCGCGACGTCGCGTACCAGGCCACGACCACCGAATTCTGGGGCTCGATGGAGAAGGTCGGCGGCCCGCAGACCTACGTCCTGGGCGGCGCCTTCAACTGCGGCAAGGCCCAGCCGGGCCAGGTCGCGGCGGTCTCGCACGGCTGCCCGTCGGCCCTGTTCCGCGACGTGAACATCTTGAACACCACCCAGGAGGCCGGACGCTGATGTCGCCGAACCGCACGAAGCCCCACGAGATCGTCGAGCGGGCCCTGGAGCTGTCCACCGCCGACGGCTGCGTCGTCATCGCGGACGAGGAGTCCAGCGCCAACCTGCGCTGGGCCGGCAACGCGCTCACCACCAACGGGGTCACCCGCGGCCGGACCCTGACGGTCATCGCCACGGTCGACGGCAAGGAGGGCACGGCCTCGGGGGTCGTCTCGCGCTCCGCCGTCACCGCCGCCGACCTGGAGCCGCTGGTGCGGGCCGCCGAGGCGGCCGCGCGGGCGGCCGGGCCCGCCGAGGACGCCCAGCCGCTGGTGACCGGAACCCCGGCCTCCCCGGACTTCGCCGACGCGCCGGACGAGACCTCCTCGGCGGTGTTCGCCGACTTCGCCCCGGCCCTCGGCGAGGCCTTCGCCCGGGCCCGCGCGGGCGGCCGCGAGCTGTACGGCTTCGCCAACCACGAGATGACCTCCACGTACGTCGGCACCTCGGCCGGGCTACGGCTGCGCCACGACCAGCCGAACGGCACCCTGGAGCTCAACGCCAAGTCCCCGGACCGGCTGCGTTCGGCCTGGGCCGGCCGGGCCACCCGCGACTTCAAGGACGTGGATCCGACCGCCCTGGACGCGGAGCTCGCCGTACGCCTGGGCTGGGCGGAGCGGAAGGTCGAGCTGCCCGCCGGCCGGTACGAGACCCTGCTGCCGCCGACCGCGGTGGCCGACCTGCTGATCTACCAGATGTGGTCGGCGGCGGCCCGGGACGCGGTGGAGGGCCGGACGGTCTTCTCCAGGCCCGGCGGCGGCACCCGGATCGGGGAGCGGCTCTCGCGGCTGCCGCTGACCCTGCGCAGCGACCCGAACGCGCCGGGCCTGGAGTCCGCGCCGTTCGTGATCGCGCACAGCTCGGGCGACGACGCGTCGGTCTTCGACAACGGCCTGCCCGTCCCGGCGACGGAATGGATCCGCGAGGGGGAACTGGCGCGGCTGACCACGACCCGGCACAGCGCCGCGCTGACCGGGCTGCCGCTCTCCCCGGCCTTCGGGAACCTGATCCTGGACGGGGGCGGCGAGAAGTCCCTGGAGGAGATGGTGGCGGGCACCGAGCGGGGTCTGCTGCTGACCTGCCTCTGGTACATCCGCGAGGTCGACCCGGCCACGCTGCTGCTCACGGGCCTGACCCGGGACGGGGTGTACCTGGTGGAGAACGGGCAGGTCACGGGCGAGGTCAACAACTTCCGGTTCAACGAGTCGCCGGTGGACCTGCTGTCGCGGGCCTCGGAGGCGGGGCGGACCGAGAGGACCCTTCCGCGCGAGTGGGGCGACTGGTTCACGCGGGCCGCCATGCCTCCTGTCCGCATCCCGGACTTCAACATGAGTTCGGTCAGCAAGGGCGTCTGATCCACCTAGACTGAGCTCGGCATTTCCACATTTCGCAAGGAGTCGAGAGACCGTGACGGACATCGTCGACGAACTGAAGTGGCGCGGGCTGTTCGCCCAGTCCACTGACGAAGAAGCGCTGCGCAAGGCCTTCGCGGACGGTCCGGTCACGTTCTATTGCGGCTTCGACCCGACCGCGGCCTCCCTGCACGTGGGGCACCTGGTGCAGGTGCTCACCGTGCGCCGGCTCCAGCAGGCCGGCCACCGGCCGCTGGCGCTGGTCGGCGGGGCCACCGGTCAGATCGGTGACCCGCGCCCGACGGCGGAGCGGACCCTGAACGACCCGGAGACGGTCGCGAACTGGGTGAACCGGCTGCGCACGCAGATCGAGCCGTTCCTGTCCTTCGAGGGCGAGAACGCGGCGGTCATGGTGAACAACCTGGACTGGACGGCGGGCCTGTCCGCCATCGAGTTCCTGCGGGACATCGGCAAGCACTTCCGCGTCAACAAGATGCTGACGAAGGACTCGGTCGCCAAGCGGCTGGACTCCGAGCAGGGCATCAGCTACACGGAGTTCAGCTACCAGCTGCTCCAGGGCATGGACTTCCTGGAGCTGTACCGCCGCTACGGCTGCACCCTCCAGCAGGGCGGCTCCGACCAGTGGGGCAACCTGACGGCGGGCCTCGACCTGATCCACCGGGTGGAGCCGGGCGCGCAGGTGCACGCGATGGCGACCCCGCTGATGGTGAAGGCGGACGGCACCAAGTTCGGCAAGTCCGAGAGCGGGGCCGTCTGGCTCGACCCGGAGATGACCACCCCGTACGCCTTCTACCAGTTCTGGCTGAACGTGGACGACCGGGACATCTCCACCTACATGCGGATCCTGTCCTTCAGGTCCCGTGAGGAGTTGGTGGAGCTGGAGGCGCAGACCGCGGAGCGTCCGCAGGCGCGGGCGGCCCAGCGGGCGCTGGCGGAGGAGCTGACCACGCTGGTGCACGGCGCGGACCAGTGCGCCGCCGTGATCGCCGCGTCGAAGGCGCTGTTCGGCCAGGGCGAGCTCGCGGAGCTGGACGAGGCCACGCTGGCCGCGGCCCTCTCCGAGCTGCCGCACGCCCGGGTCTCCGAGCTGGGCCCGGTCGTGGACCTGTTCGCCGAGACGGGCCTGGTCGCCAGCAAGTCCGCGGCCCGCCGGACGGTGAAGGAGGGCGGCGCCTACGTGAACAACGCGAAGGTCACCGCCGAGGACGCGGTCCCCTCGCCGGAGGACCTGCTGCACGGGCGCTGGCTGGTGCTGCGCCGCGGCAAGAAGAACCTCGCCGCGGTGGAGGTCACCGGCGCCTGAGGACACGAACACGGCCGAGGGGCCGGTGCGGACTCCATCGTCCGCACCGGCCCCTCGGCCGTGCCGCCGCCGTCAGACGGTGTGGCGCCTGCCGCCCCGGAGGGCCATGTAGATCATGTCGCCGAGGCCGACGACGACGACGGCTCCGGCGAGCTGGAGCAGGTGCCGGATCCAGTCGATGCCCTTGGTGTCCTCGACGCCGATCCATCGTGAGACGGCGTTGCCGAGGACCGCGCCGACGATGCCGAAGATGGTGGTCAGCCAGAGGGGCTGGTGCTGCTTGCCGGGCAGGACGGCCCGGGCGATGAGGCCCAGCACGAAACCGACGATGATCGCCCACAACCATTGCATGTCGAGCCTCCTCGTGGCGCGTTGTGCGCATGTGCGCCCAGTCTCGGCCCATCCGGCGTACAGCGCATTTCGGACACTGCCGTTCGGGGGACACCCCCCTCTCCTCCCCGCGAGCGGGAGCGGCGTACCGTGGACTGGTCCGGACCGGGAGCGTCCGGCGGGCTGATCGGGTGGTGGAGCATGCAGCGGACGAAGCGGAACGGACCCGAGGTCTTCCGTATCACGGGAGCCCGGATGGGCCTGGCCGAGGACGTACGGGGGCGCCAGCGCCGCTACGTCATCTCGATGGGGATCCGGACCCTGTCGGTGGTGGCCACGGTGATCCTGTGGAACGTGGAGCGCCATGTGGCCGTCGTGACACTGGCCGCCGGGCTGCTGCTGCCGTACATCGCCGTCGTCATCGCCAACGCGGGGCGCGAATCGACGCCCTCACTGCCCTCGCACTTCATGCCGGCCCCTGTGCGCCCCGCACTGGACCCGGGAAACCTCAATAAAAGCTCAGATCAATCATGAAGTTCCGGTGCACCGCACCGGGTCGTGCGTGACATACTGCCTACGCGCTCCGCATCCCCCGTCGGAGCGACGGACCGACGCCGGGCAGCTCCCCCCGTGGCTGCCCGGCGTCGCCGTTCCGTTCTAGGGTTGGGGCCGTGACTTCTCCCGAAACCCCGACCTGCTCCGCCAAGGGCTGCCGCGACGCGGCCGTATGGGTCCTGGCGTGGAACAACCCGAAGCTGCACGCGCCGGAGCGCCGCAAGACCTGGCTGGCGTGCGGGGAACACCGCGAACACCTCTCCCAGTTCCTGGGGGTCCGCGGCTTCCTCAAGGACGTCGTGAGGCTGGAGGACTGGGTCCAGCCCGAGGGCTCCGAGCGCGAGCGCTAGATCCTGTCGGCGGGGGGACCGCCGGGAGGCGTCAGCCGCCGATCGCCGACATGGGGCGGTCGGGCTGCAGGAAGGACGGGTCGTCGAGTCCGGACCCGGCCTTCTTGCCCCACATCGCCACCTTCCACAGGCGGGCGATCTCCTCGTCCGGGGCGCCCGAGCGCAGTGCGGACCGCAGGTCCGACTCCTCGGTGGCGAACAGGCACGTACGGACCTGGCCGTCGGCGGTAAGCCGGGTACGGTCGCAGGCGCCGCAGAACGGGCGGGTGACGGAGGCGATGACCCCGACGGTGGCCGGGCCGCCGTCGACCAGCCAGCGCTCGGCCGGGGCCGAGCCGCGCTCCTCGGCGCCCTCCTCGGTGAGGGTGAAGCGGGTGCGCAGGGACTCCAGGATGTCCCCGGCGGTGATCATGCCCTCGCGCTTCCAGCCGTGCTGGGCGTCCAGCGGCATCTGCTCGATGAAGCGGAGCTCGTACTCGTTCTCCACGGCCCAGGCAAGCAGGTCGGGCGCCTCGTCGTCGTTCAGCCCCGGCATCAGGACGGCGTTGACCTTGACGGGGGTCAGGCCGGCCTCGCGGGCGGCGGCCATGCCGTCGATGACGTCGTGGTGGCGGTCGCGGCGGGTGAGGGTCTTGAAGACCTCGGGCCGCAGGGTGTCCAGGGAAACGTTCACCCTGTCCAGGCCGGCGGCCTTGAGGGCCTGGGCGGTGCGCTTGAGGCCGATGCCGTTGGTCGTCAGCGACATCCTGGGGCGGGGCTCCAGAGCCGCGCACTGTTCCACGATCCCGACCAGGCCGGGCCTCAGCAGCGGCTCGCCGCCGGTGAAACGGACCTCGGTGATGCCGAGGCTCGTCACGGCGATGCGGATCAGCCGGACGATCTCGTCGTCACTCAGCAGATCGGACTTTCCCAGCCACTGCAGGCCCTCCTCGGGCATGCAGTAGGTACACCGCAGGTTGCACCGGTCGGTGAGTGAGACGCGCAGGTCAGTGGCCACGCGGCCGTACGTGTCGAGAAGCACTGTGGGCCCCCTCCCCTGTCCGGTTCTAGAGGTTCTATGGCTCGAGCGTACGCGACCCGTGTGTCGTGGAGGGATGCCCGAATGAACGATACGTAACGTGGCCGCGTCGTAGGGAAGTACGACGCGGCCACGCACGGTGTTCGTACGGTCTCGGGGAGCCCCCGGTCAGTGGGCCCCGGTGCCGGTGAGGGAGCGCACCTCCAGCTCGGCGAACTTCTGCGGATCGGCCTCCTCCTTGGAGAGGACCGTTCCCAGCCACCCCAGCAGGAAGCCGAGGGGGATGGAGATGATCCCCGGGTTCTCCAGCGGGAACCAGTAGAAGTCGGCGTCCTTGAACATCGAGGTGGGCTTGCCCGAGACGACCGGCGAGAAGAGGACGAGACCGACCGCCGAGATCAGCCCGCCGTAGATCGACCACAGCGCGCCCCGGGTGGTGAAGCGCTTCCAGAAGAGGCTGTAGAGGATGGTCGGCAGGTTGGCGGAGGCCGCGACCGCGAAGGCGAGGGCGACCAGGCCGGCGACGTTCATGTCGCGGGCGAGGGCCCCGAGGAAGATGGCGACGGCGCCGATGACCACGGTGGACCAGCGGGCGGCGCGCACCTCCTCCTTCTCGGTGGCCTTCCCCCTGCGGATGACGTTCACGTAGATGTCGTGCGCGAAGGAGGACGAGGAGGCCAGGGTCAGGCCCGCGACCACGGCGAGGATGGTGGCGAAGGCCACCGCCGAGATCACCGCGAGCAGGATCGCGCCGCCGGTGGAGTCCGCGCCGCCGCCGATCTCCTGGGCGAGGAGCGGTGCGGCGGTGTTGCCGGCCTTGTTGGAGGCCAGGATGTCGGCCCGGTTGAGCAGGGCCGCGGCTCCGAAGCCGAGGGCGATCGTCATCAGGTAGAAGGCGCCGATGATGCCGATGGCCCAGTTCACGGACTTGCGGGCGGCCTTGGCGGTGGGGACCGTGTAGAAGCGGATCAGGATGTGCGGCAGACCGGCGGTGCCGAGGACGAGGGCGAGGCCGAGGGAGATGAAGTCCAGCTTGGTGAGCCCGTCCTTGCCGTACTTGAGCCCGGGCTCGAGGAACTTGGTGCCCTGGCCGCTGTTCTCGGCGGCCTGGCCCAGCAGGGCGGAGATGTTGAAGTCGAACTTCAGCAGCACCAGGAAGGTGATGAGCAGGGCGCCCGCGATGAGGAGGACCGCCTTGACCATCTGGACCCAGGTGGTGCCCTTCATCCCGCCGATCGTGACGTAGACGATCATCAGCAGGCCGACCAGGGCGACGACGGCGACCTTGCCACCGTCGCTGGTGATGCCCAGGAGCAGCGAGACGAGCACGCCGGCCCCGGCCATCTGGGCGAGCAGGTAGAAGATCGAGACCACGATGGTGGAGGTGCCGGCGGCGGTGCGGACGGGCCGCTGGCGCATCCGGTACGCGAGGACGTCGCCCATCGTGTAGCGGCCGGAGTTGCGCAGCGGCTCGGCGACGAGCAGCAGGGCCACCAGCCAGGCCACGAGGAAGCCGATGGAGTACAGGAAGCCGTCGTAGCCGAAGAGCGCGATGGCCCCGGCGATGCCGAGGAAGGACGCGGCGGACATGTAGTCGCCGGAGATGGCCAGGCCGTTCTGGAACCCGGTGAACTGGCGGCCGCCCGCGTAGAAGTCGGCGGCGTCCTTGGTCTGGCGGCCGGCCCAGACGGTGATGATGAGGGTGGCGACGACGAACAGCCCGAAGAGGGTGATGATCAGCGGGCGGTGCTCGCCCGCCCCGGCGGCGACCGTCACCGCGGGGACCGCGCTCGTGCTCGTGGTCATGCTCCGGCCTCCATGCGTTCCTTGATGGCCTCGGCCTTGGGGTCGAGCTTGGCGGCGGCGTGCCGCGAGTACAGCCAGGCGATCAGGAAGGTCGTCAGGAACTGGGCGAGGCCGAGGACCAGAGCGACGTTGATGTTGCCGAAGAGCCTGATCCCCATGAAGCCGCCCGCGTAGCTGGACAGCAGGACGTAGAGCAGGTACCAGGCGATGAAGGCCACGGTGAGCGGGAAGGCGAACGACCGGTAGGAGCCGCGCAGTTCGGCGAATTCCGGGCTCTGCTGGACGCGCGTGAACTCTTCGGCCGACGGGCGGACCGGTCCCGCGCCGCCCGGCGGCGGCGCTGCTGCTTCGGTGGTCACGGGGGGTTCTCCTTGTGACGCGGGTGCGGTGGGGACGACGGACAAAACAACCTCCGTGTGGGGGGGACGGTGGCGCTGATCCCCCCTGTCAACGGCACGGCCGGCGCGTCGGGACGGTTCAACACCCACTGTTACTTCAAGAACTTCTTTCTCGAACTCATGGCGCAATCAGGCACGTCGGCGCTAGGTTCGCGTGTCATGAACCCGTCGCGCGCGACCGCGCGCGGACGGCTTTTTGACGGATGATGTGGAGAACCCATGGCTCATCTGGGACACGGCCGCCGGCGAGTTCTCGCCGTTCCGGTCGGCCTGGCGCTCACGGCCTCGCTCGCCTTCCTGCCCTCGGTGGCCGCCTCGGCGGCGCCGCTGGGCACCACGGCGGACTCGGTGACGGCATCGAAGACCGCCGCCACCGGCCCGAAGCTGTCCTACGTGGCGAACCTGAACGTGTACGCCACGACGACGGCGGCGAAGAAGGCCATCGAGCGGGCCGGTGGGACGGTGGTGATCGCCCACGAGCAGATCGGAGTCATCGTCGCGCACTCCGAGAACCCGGACTTCGCCAAGCAGCTGCGGGCGCAGCGCGGCCTCTTCGTCTCGGTCGGCGCCACCCGCACGGCCCCCCTCCAGCCGGTGCAGACCACCGATGAGGGCACGACCCAGCGGCTGAGCGCGGAGGCCGCCGCCAACGCGGCGGCGCAGGCCGAGCCGGGTCAGGAGCCCCTGGAGTCCAACCAGTGGGACCTGCGGGCGATCAAGGCCGACGCGGCGCACAAGATCAACGATGGCAGCACGGACGTCACCGTGGGCGTCATCGACACGGGTGTGGACGACACTCACCCCGACTTGGCGCCCAACTTCTCCAAGGAGCAGTCCGCCAACTGTGTCGGCGGCGTCGCCGACACCAGTGAGGGCGCGTGGCGTCCGTACGCGGACGGCAGCGACCACGGCACCCACGTGGCCGGCACCATAGCCGCCGCCCGCAACGGCGTGGGCATCAGCGGTGTCGCGCCGGGCGCGAAGGTCGCCGGCATCAAGGTGAGCGAGCCCGGGAACGGCCTCTTCTACACCGAGGCGGTCGTGTGCGGCTTCATGTTCGCCGCCGAGAAGGGGATCGAGGTGACCAACAACAGCTACTACGTCGACCCGTGGCTCTACAACTGCAAGGCGGACGACGACCAGAAGGCGCTGGTGGAGGCCCTCGGCCGGGCCACCAAGTACGCCGAGCGCAAGGGCGTCCTCCACGTGGCCTCGGCCGGCAACTCCAACCACGACCTGGCCGCGGACTCGATCCTCGACGACTCCAGCCCGAACGACTCCACCCCGGGCCCGCGCACGATCGACCCGAAGGTCTGCCTGGACCTGCCCACCCAGCTGCCGGGCGTGGTCACCGTGAGCGCGACCGGTGACCAGGGCTTCAAGTCGTACTACTCCACCTACGGCCTGGGTGTCGTCGACGTGGCCGCCCCCGGCGGCGACAAGTGGCAGGTCCCCGCCACCCCGGACGCCAACGGCCGCGTACTGTCGACCGTCCCCGGCGGCTACGGCTACAAGCAGGGCACCTCGATGGCCGCCCCGCACGTGGCGGGCGTCGCGGCGCTGCTGAAGAGCGCGCACCCGACGGCCACGCCGTCCCAGCTCCAGGCCATGCTGAAGGCCCAGGCCACGAAGACGGCCTGCCCGGAGAAGGTCTACGACAACACCGGCAAGCTGATCGACGCCACCACCTGCACCACCAAGTGGGGCCAGACGGCGTACTACGGCTCGGGCGTGGTCGACGCGCTCAAGGCCGTCAAGTAACGGCCCACGCGTGAAGGGGCCGGGCGGGGTGTTTCCCCGCCCGGCCCTTCACGTCCGCCGGTTCAGGGCTTGATCAGGACCTTCAGCGCGCTGCGGTCGTCCATCGCGCGGTAGCCGTCCGGGACCTCGTCCAGCGAGACCGCCCGGTCGAAGACGGGGGCCGGGTCGATCGCGCCGCTCAGCACGTCCTCCAGCAGCTCCGGGATGTAGGCCCGGACCGGTGCCACGCCGCCGCGCAGGGTGATGTTGCGGTCGAACATCACACCGAGGTCGAGGCCGGTGCCGCTGCCGTGCGGGACGCCGACGTAGCCGATGGCGCCGCCGTCGCGGGTGATGTTCACGGCGGTGCGCATGGACTGCTCGGTGCCGACCGCCTCGATGACGGCGTGGGCGCCCTGGCCCCGGGTCAGCTCCCGCACGGCGGCCTCGGCGGCCTCCCCGCGCTCGGCGACCACCTCGGTGGCCCCGAAGAACTTCGCGATGTCCGTACGGGCGCTGTGGCGGCCCAGTGCGATGATCCGCTCGGCTCCGAGCCGCTTGGCCGCGAGGACGCCGCACAGCCCGACCGCGCCGTCCCCGACGACGGCCACGGTGGAGCCCGCGCGGACGCCGGCGCCCAGCGCGGCGTGGTGGCCGGTGCCCATGACGTCGGAGAGCGCGAGCAGGCCGGTCAGCAGGTGGTCGTCCGAGACGGCCTCGGCGGGCAGCTTCACCAGGGTGCCGTCGGCGTGCGGGACCCGGACCGCCTCGCCCTGGCCGCCGTCGTGGCCGACGGAGCCCCAGAAGCCGCCGTGCGCGCAGGAGGTGTACAGGCCCTCGGAGCAGTAGTCGCAGGTGCCGTCGGACCACATGAACGGGGCGACGACGAGGTCCCCGGCGCGCAGGCCGGAGACGGCGGAGCCGGTCTCCTCGACGATGCCGAGGAACTCGTGGCCGATGCGCTGGCCGGGCTGACGCGCGGCCTCGCCGCGGTAGGCCCACAGGTCGCTGCCGCAGATGCAGGCGCGCAGGACGCGGACGACGGCGTCCTCGGGGCGCTGGATCGCAGCGTCGGGCACCTCCTCCACGCGGATGTCGTGCGGGGCGTGGATGACGGTGGCGCGCATGGTGGTGCAGCCCTCCGGATCAAATGGTTGAGTCTTGTATGACCTCCCTACGGTACGCCTGCCCCCGGGTGATCGCGCCCAGCGCCAGCAGGTACTGGGCGGCGAGGTACGTGGCCATGATCCAGAAGTCGGGCCGCGGGAGCTGGGGCCACTCGGCGACCCCGGTGGCGATGAGGGTGTCGGACAGCAGGAACAGCGCCCCGCCGGCGCCCGCCGCGCGGCCGAGGGCGCTGGAGCGGTAGGCCATGGCGGTGAGCAGCAGGCTGTACCCGGCGACGGGGATCCGCAGGTCCGCCGGCAGGTCCGGCCACAGCAGCGCGACGGTCCCGACGAGTGCGACGGCGTACGCGCCCCCGAGCGCGGGGCTCGTCCTGACCCTGCCGAAGAGGAACAGGTAGCAGACGTGCCCCAGGGCGAAGGAGCCCATCCCGACGAGGAAGGCGGGCTCGGCGTCGAAGAGCAGGGCGAGGTCCCCGCCCCAGCCGAAGAGCAGGGCGGCGACCAGCAGGCGGGGCGCGCCGCGGGTCAGCACGTACCCCGCCAGCAGCGGCATCAGCAGCGGCTTGGCGAGGACGTGCCCGAGGTGCCAGTCGGCCAGCAGCGAACCGAGGTCGGCGGCGGCCGCCGCGCCGAAGGCGGCGAGCAGGACGCGTCCGGCACGTCCGGCGGCCACCGGCCGCGCCGCCCAGGAGGGCGTACGGGTCCCGGCGGCGCTCACGCGGCGCGCTCCGGCGCCTTCGCGGCGGGGGCGGCGGCGGGAGCGGGAGCGGCGGCCCGCGCCGCATCGGCGCGCTTGGCCGCCGGCTGCCAGCCGGGGCCCCGGAACACCCGCCCGGCGCGCTCGCGCCAGCTGTCGGCGGCGCGTACGTCGCGGGCGATGGCGGCGTACTCGTGGGTGGCGACGCGCAGCGGGTTGTGGGTGTCGATGTTCTTGGTGAGCCCGTAGACGGGCCGCTCGGTCTCCCCCACCCAGGACCCGAACATCCGGTCCCAGACGATCAGGATGCCGCCGAAGTTGCGGTCCAGGTAGCCGCCTTGGGAGGCGTGGTGGACGCGGTGGTGGGAGGGGGTGTTGAAGACGTACTCGTAGGGCCTCGGCAGCTTCCCGATGCGCTCGGTGTGCACCCAGAACTGGTAGAGCAGGTTGATGCCGTAGCAGAACGGGATCGCCGCCGGGTGCACCCCGAGGGCGACCATCGGCAGGTAGAACCACCACGTGGTCGCGCTGGTCCACGGCTGGCGCAGGGCGGTGGTGAGGTTGAACCTGCGGCTGCTGTGGTGGACCACGTGGCAGGCCCACAGGATGCGGATGACGTGGTGTAGCCGGTGCTGCCAGTAGTAGAGGAAGTCCTGGACGAGCAGCATCAGCAGGGCGGTCCACCACAGGAACGGCACGCGCAGCGGGGTCAGTTCGTAGACGGCGGTGAAGACGGCGACGACCGGGATCTTCCACAGCAGGTCGAAGCCGATGCTGCCGAGCCCCATGGTGACGCTGGTGACCGCGTCCTTGGCGTCGTAGCCGGCGGCGTCCTCGTCGGGATGGAGCCGGTAGCTGACCACCTCGATGACGGTGAGCAGTACGAAGGCGGGTATGGACCACAGCACGACATCGGGCAGATTTGGCATGGGCGCACCTTAGGGCGGGTTCCGGGCTGCCGCCAGGGGTTGTTACCGATCAGTATCCGACGGGGTTACCCGGGGTACAAGGGGGTCTCGCAGAGCAGCGCCCGGAACCCCCCGCCCTGGGGGTCGAACCGCGCCGGGCCAGACCCCCCCCCCCCGCCGGAGCGGCTCACGGCGTACGACGCCTGATCCGCTCCGGCGGGGGCCGGGTGTCACCAGACCCGGACGGAGGCTCCTCGGGCGAAGGCCGGGCTGGTGGCGCCGGGCGGGATCTGTGTCAGGGGCTCGGCCGTATCCGAGACCAGCGGGCCGTGTTGTGCCGCCAGCTTGTCGAGCAGGGTCAGGTCGAAGCCGTAGACGCGGGCCGCGTTGCCGCCGGTCATGGCCGCGACCTCCTCCCTCGGCAGGCCCGCGTACGCGATGCGCAGGGCTTCGCGGGAGAAGGGGGCGGTGCCCTCGTCGTGGGGGAAGTCGCTGCCCCACATGATCTTGTCGAGGCCGATCCGTTCCCGCAGCGGGACCTCGTGGGGGCGCATGAAGCTGGCTCCCACGAAGCAGTTGTCCCGCCAGACCTCGCTCGGGCCCCGGCCCATGGACTCGGCCAGGCCCGCGCCGAACTTGGCCTCGGCGGTGGACGACGCCGCGACCAGGCGCCCGTGGTAGTAGTCCAGCATCTCCAGCACGCCCGGTATCCAGCCGGAGCCCTGCTCCGTCAGGACGAGCTTCAGGCCGGGGTGGCGGCGGAAGGCCCCGCCAAAGATCAGGTGCCACAGGGCGCGGTGCGAGAACCAGGTGGTCTCGACCATGAAGACGGCCCGCGCGGCCGGTTCGTCGCCCAGCGGCGGTGAGGCCGAGCCGCCGTGGTGGTTGACCGGGACGTCCAGTTCCGCGCACACCGCCCAGATCGGGTCGTACGCGGCCGAGTACAGCTCGGGGACGGGTGAGCCGGGCGGGACGCCGGGGAGGAGGACGCCACCGGTCAGGCCCGCCTCCCGGGTGCGGCGGATCTCCGCCACCGCCGCGTCCGCGTCGTTGAGGAGGATCTGGGCGACGCCCGCCCGCCGCCCCGGCGCGTCCGCGCAGAAGTCGGCCAGCCACCGGTTGTGCGCCTGGAGCCCGGCCCACCGCAGTTCGTACTCCTCGGCGGTCGGCGGCTGGGCCATCAGCGAGGCCTTGGGGAAGAAGGGCGGGATGGTGTTCGGGAAGACGACCTCGGCGACGATGCCGTCGGCCTCCAGCTCGGCGAGCCGGCGGCGCGAGTTCCAGTTGAGGTCCGCCGAGTCGGCGAGGAGGTCCTCGTACGGGTTGACGTAGGACGCGGCCCAGGCGTCGAAGGCCTCGTGGTGGCGCTTGGCGAGGTACGGCCTGTAGTCGAGCAGGTCGGCTCCCGCGTGGCAGTCCGCCGAGATGACCGTGTAGCGGTCGTCCGCCGTCACCGGGACACCCCCAGCGAGGGGAAGTCGTCGCCGGTGAGCCAGTGGCGGCCGGTCTCGCGGGAGCGGGCCCAGGAGGCCTCCACCGCCGCCTGGTCGGGGCTCTGGCCCAGCTCGGCCGGGGTGGGGCCGATGCGGCGGGCGATCGGGGCGAGCCGGTCGGTGTCGAAGCCGAAGACCTCGGCGGCGGCCAGGCCCAGCATCCGGCGGGTCTCCGCGACCGGGATGTCGTGGAACGTCTTCTTCAGCCAGGCGCGGGTGTCGGGCCAGGTGCCCTCGGGGTGCGGGAAGTCCGAGCCCCACAGGATGTTGTCCACGCCGATCTCGTAGCGCTGGGCGAGTTCCCGGCGCTTGGTGTTGGTCGCGCAGACGAACACCTGCCGGTCCAGGTACTCGCTGGGCGGGCGCTTCAGCTCCGAGAAGGGCGAGAGCTTCTTGCCGCCGTGGGCGCCGAGGTAGAGGCGGTCCATGAACCACAGCAGGTTCGGCAGCCACCAGCAGCCCGACTCGGCGACGCCGAACCTCAGGCCGGGGTGGCGCTCGAAGACCCCGGACCAGAGCAGGAACCACAGCGGGCGGGCCGGCCACCAGGTGACCTCGGAGACGTAGATGCCCAGGTGGTCGCCGTACTCGTGGCGCGGCGCGGCCCCCGAGTGGGTGACGATCGGCATCGCCGTCTCGGCGGCGGCCGCCCACACGGGATCGTAGCGGCGGTCGTGGTAGGGCGCCCGGTCCACCCACATGGAGGGGATCATCAGGGCGCCGAGGCCGGATTCCCTGGCCCGGTGGATCTCGGCGACGGCCTTGGACGGTTCGCCCGTGATGGGCAGCAGGGCGACACCGCAGTGGCGCTCGGGGTTGTGCCCGACGAACTCCGCCAGCCAGCGGTTGTGCGCCTGCGCGCCCGCCATGCCGAGCTCGGGGTCCTGGTCTCCGGACAGGCCCAGGCCCACCCCGAAGGGGGCGGCGGTGCGGCTGTCGACGGCGTCCGCGTCGGGGAAGACGACCTCGGCGGCCACTCCGTCGCCGTCGAGTTCCTTGAGCCGCCGGGCGCTGTCCCAACCGCCCTTGAGGCCTTCCTCGTGGTCGTGGAACCACTTCGCGGCGAAGGCCTCGTTGCGCACGCCGAGCCGGGTGGCCTCCTCGCGGCGCGCGTCGCGCTGCCCGAGGAACTCGTCGAACCGGGGATGGAAGCGGGAGTCGAGGTAGGGGCGGTACTGCTCGGTGGGCAGGCCCGCGTGGCAGTCGGAGGAGATGATCAGGTACGGGTCCTCGTACGTCTCGTCAGGCACGTCGGTCCCCTCGGTCGAGGATGAAGCTCTCCAGGTAGGCGGGGTTGGCGCGGTCGAGCATCGACCGCGCCCGGGCGCGGATCTGCCGGTCGCTGTGCTCGCTCGGCGGCAGCATCCAGAAGCGGTCGGCGCGGATGCCGTCGACGACATGCTCCGCGACCTCCTCGACCGGGGTGAAGCGCACCTCGTGCCCGGCCTCCCTCATCGCGGCCTCGTACTGGTCGAGGCTGCGGTACGGGGACCTGCGCGGCCGCTCCTTGGCGAAGCGCTCGGGCCGGTTGCGGTGGGACTCCCAGAGGCCGGTGCGCAGCATGTGCGGGCCGGGGAAGAGGACGGAGGCGCCCACGGGGGCGCCCTCCGCCTTGAGGTGGGCGTAGAGGGACTCGGTCATGGTGACCACGGCGGCCTTGGTGACGGCGTACACGGAGGCGGTGGGCAGGGGGGCGATGCCGCCGTCGCCGGAGGAGGTGTTGACGACGTGGCCGGGGGCGCCGGAGGCGATCATGCGGGGGACGAAGGCCTGGATGCCGTGGAAGACGCCCCAGACGTTGACGGAGAAGGCCCACTTCCAGTCGTTGGGCTCGTGTTCCCACATCCGGCCCTCGGCGCCGGATCCGACGCCCGCGTTGTTGCACAGCACGTGCACGGCGCCGAAGGTCCCGTAGGCGGCGTCGGCGAGGGCGAGGACGGAGTCGCGTTCGCTGACGTCGACGGTCCGGGCGAGCACCTCGGCGCCGTCCGTGGCGAGTTCGCCGGCGGCCTTGCGCAGGGCGGCCTCCTCCACGTCGGCGAGGACCACCTTGAGGCCCTCGGCGGCGAAGCGGCGGGCCATGGCGAGGCCGATGCCGCTCGCGGCGCCGGTGACGACGGCCACCTGTCCGGGTGCGAGCCGCATGTCACACGCTCCCCTCGGGCGGGCCGTCGAGGATCTGGAGGGGGTCGTCGTAGCGCTGGTGGACGTAGGGGAGCAGTGCCCGGGCGCTGACCCGTTCGACGACCCTGCCCCGCTGGTCGGTGGTCTTCTCGCCGATGGTGAGCTCCACGAGGCGCCGTACCGGAAGGTCGGCGACGGGGTCGTACATCGACTCGCGCAGCACCACGTCCCCGGTGAGGTGCTCCAGTCTGCGGACCTTCTCGTTGCGGGTGCAGTGCACGAGCACCGGATCGCCGTCGAGGCCGGATCCGTCGACGGCCGGGAGGAACTTGAAGTAGAAGTCGGTCTTCACGGTCGGTCCGGGCGGCGGCAGCTCGCGGTCGACGGCCCCGCGCACCTCGACGAAGGCGATCCCGTGCCGGGCGAGGACGGCCCGTACGACGAGCCCCTCGCGCTCGACGGTGACCTCGCCCAGCTTCTTCGGCTCGCCGAACACCTCGCGGCCGCCGGTCAGGGCGCGCTCGTGGGTCATCGGCATGACGAGGGGGTACCAGCCGTCGACCCCGCCGTGCCGGGCCGCCACGGCCACCGAGCCGGCGCCGAGGGGGTAGCCGGGCAGGTCGACCTTGCTGATGTTCGCCCGTACGAGGGGCCGTTCGGCGGGCTTGAGCGGTGGGGGCAGGACCGCCGCCACCACGTCGGGGTCGGTCTCCCAGACGGCCACCACGCCGGTGGACCAGATGTCGGGGAGCTTGGCGCTCTTCTCGCGCGATGCCCTGATCTCGGCCTCGGTCCGCGCTCCGTACCGTATGCGTGCCATGTCTCGCACCACCCTTCCGAGGGTCCCCCCGGCGGGGGCCGGAGGCGGTTTTGTAACACAGTTACACCGGTACCGATGATGGGTAAAGACCCGCGCACACCACGGAACTGACGCTCCGGCAGACAGATCGGCGGCCCCGGCGATGGCGAGAAACGCGCTGACCCGCGACGAAGTACTGGAAGCGGCCGCGTCCCTGGTCAGGCGACACGGTCCGGCGGCCCTGACCATGCGCGGCCTCGCGGCCGAGCTGGGCACGGCGGTGACCTCCATCTACTGGCACGTCGGCAACCGCGAGCGGCTCCTCGACGCCCTGGTGGAGCGGACCGTCCAGGAGATGGGCGCGGTGCGCCCCGCCGGCCGCACCCCGGCCGAGCGGATCGTCTCGGTGGCCCTGACCCTGCGGCGGGAGATCCGCGCCCGCCCGCACCTGATCGCGATGGTCCACGAGCGCGGGCTCACCGAGCGGATGTTCCTGCCCGCCCAGCGGGCACTGGCCGACGAGGTGCACGCCGCCGGACTGCGGGGGGTGCGGGCCGCCGACGCGGTGCGCGCCGTCCAGTTCCAGACCGTCGGCTTCCTGCTCGTCGAGCGCAACCGCGAGCGCTCCCCCGCCCAGTCGCCGGGCGAGGGTGAGCTGTGGGACCCGCAGTCCGCCCCCAACGACCCGGCGCTCGCCCGCGCCCTGGCCCGCCCGGCCGACCCGGACCGGCTGTTCCTGCTGTCGGTACGGTCCCTGACGCAGGCCCTGCTCACCGGCTCCGGACGATAATCGGATTGCCCGGGTGCCCGGCCCCGTGATCAGATCGGCCGTGCGGGGGCGGCTCCCCGGCGCGCATCCTTCTCCACTCCTTTACCAAGAATCCGCGCGCCCACTCTCCGCCCCCGCCCTGTCGTTCCCGGAGGGGGTCCCAGCCGTGTCCGCCATCGAGTCCGTCCTGCTGCACCGGCTCAGGACCGTCTACGTCGACCTGCCCAACGCCGCCGTGTCACCCGGCCACGAGGGAGTGCGGCCCCTGGAGGGCGAGCTCCTCGAACGCGGCCACGCGCTGAGCCCGGAGCTGCACGCCGCGCTCTCGCGGCTCGCGCCGACCGACCTCGCCGAGGAGCGGCTGCGGCTGCTGGCGCTGCTGAACGGGCTGATGGGCTCCGACCGGGTGCACAAGCCGCTCTTCCGCCGCTTCCCCTTCTCCATCCCGCACGACACCGAACACTGGTACGTCAGCCGCGTCTTCGCCCTGATGCTCCAGGATGCCGCGCAGCCGTGCGTCCTGTGCGGCGAGGCCGGCACGGTCCACCCCGTCGCGCCCTGCGCCCACCTCGTCTGCCGCGCCTGCTGGGACGGCTCCGACTACACCGGCTGCCCCGTCTGCCACCGGCGCGTCGACCCCGCCGACCCCTTCCTGCGCCCGGTCCCCGACCGGTCCTCCGGTTCCGCCGCACCCGCCGCCCAGGGGGCGGGGGGCCCACTGCGGCTGCTGCGGCTCGGCACCGACCGGCAGGCCGACTGCGGCCGCGTGGTCGCCTCGCTGCTGGCCCGGCAGACCCCGCTGTCCCCCGAGGAGAGCGACGACCTGGACCTGCTGCTGCACGCCGCTCCGGCGGACCTCGGCTGGCTCCCCGAGCAGATCCCCGTACGCGAGACCAAGGCGCGGGTCCTCGGTACGCTGCTGCGCGCCTGGCGGACCGCCGACGCGGTACGGCCGCTGCTCGCCGCGCGGCTCACCACCGCCACCGACGTGCTGCGGCTGCTCGCCGTGCTGTCCGGCGGGGACGCCGGCCTTCAGCCGCTGCCCCGGTTCGTGAACCCCGGGCGGCCGCTGCGGCGGGAACTCCTCGCGGTGCTCGACGGGTTGGACCCGCGGTACCTGGTCGAGGACCTGCTGCGGCACCCGACCGCCTGGAAGCGGGCCGCCGAGCTGCTGCACCCCTTCGAGCGGCACGACCGGCATCCGCGGGCCGCGCTCGCCTTCGCCGTGCTGCGCGGCACCACCGTGTCCGCCGCCACCCCGCTCGGCGCGGCGCTGCTGGCCGGCGCGGCCGCGCACCCGGACGCCGTCCGCGTGGACGGGGACCGGATCCGGCCCGCCACCTGGGCCGGCCGGCTCGAACAGGCCCTCGCCGAGGGGGACGCGGGGGCCGCCGCCGCGCTGGCCGGGCAGCGCCCGGGGGAACTCGTACGCCGCCTCGACCACCTGCTGCGCCTGCACCCGGGCGCGGAACTCCTGCCCGAGCTGGAGCGGGCCCTGGACCGGGGCCTGCCCCACGTGGGGGCGGGACCGCTGCTGTCGGCGTTCGGCGCCCTGCGCACCCGCGCCGAGGACCGTACCGGTGGGCGCCGGGTGTTCTTCCCGCGCGGCCGGGTGGCGCGCGCCCAGGTGGCGTGGGAGGAGCGGGCCCCGCTGCCCGCACCCCTCGTCGGGGCGGTCACGGCCCGGCTGGAGGCGGAGGTGCTGCGCCGGTTCGCCGCGGCCGACGGGGAGGCGTACGACCTGGCGGTCCTGGACGCCGGGCTCGCGGACCTGACCGTGCCCTTCGGCGAACGCAACGCGTCCCGGTCGCTGGTCGCCGTCCCGCGCGGCAGTACGCAGACCCTGCCCGGGGACGAGGTGCTGCGGCTGTTCCTGCACTGGACGGAGCCCTCGGGCGACCGAACCGACCTGGACCTGTCCGTCGCCTTCTTCGACGCCGGCTGGAAGTACAGGGGGCTCTGCGACTACACCCGCCTGCGGTACGGGCCGCGCGCGGCCGCCGTGCACTCGGGCGACCTCACCTCGGCGCCCGCTCCGGACGGTGCCACCGAGTACGTGGACCTGGACCTGGCGGCCCTCGCCGAGAACGGGGACGTGTACGCGGTACCGCTGGTCTTCAGCTACAACAACGTGCCCTTCGACGAACTGCCGGACGCCTTCGCCGGCTTCATGGCCCTGCCGGCGGACGGCCCCCGCGGTTCCTCGTACGACCCGCGGACCGTGCGTCAGCGCTTCGACCTGACGGGGGACTCCCGGGTCTGCATGCCGATGGTCGTGGACCTCGCCGCCCGCCGGGCCCTGTGGGCGGACGTCCACCTGCCGCCGTCCGAAGGCTTCCAGAGCGTCGCCTCGCACGGCGAGCGGCTCGGGTCCGTCGCCCGCGACGTGTGGGAGCACTTCGGGTCCGGCACCCGCACCACCCTGTGGGACCTGGCGGTGTGGCGGGCCGCGGCCCGCTCCCGCGAGGTGGCCGTCCTGCGGGACGGGGAGTTGTGGAGGTACCGGGCCGGCGCGGCGGAGACGGTGGCCGGATTCGCCGCCCGCGTCGCGTCGCCGGGCGAGCCCGAGGAGCGGCGCGCGGCCGCGGACGCCGGGGCGGCCGTCGCCGAGGAAAGCGCGGGCCGCAGGGTGTTCCTGGCCACGGTGCACGCCACCGCCGCCGGGCCGGGCGCCTCGGGAACGGCCTGCCGGCTCTTCGCGGGTCCGGCCGAAGTGGCCGGATCCTTCGCGTCGGTGAGCGCCTCGGACCTGGTGGCGGAGCTGGCGGCCGGGCCGGAGCCGGAGCGGGCCTGAAAGGGCATCGGACCACGCGTGTCAGTGCGTGCCGATATCCTCTGTGACCATGCTCTACGACCGTACGACCGCAGAGGCGGAATGGCCGACCGCGTACCCACAGGGGTACGCGGTCGTCGACGTGGAGACCACCGGGCTCGCTCGCGACGACCGGATAGTCTCCGCGGCCGTCTACCGGCTCGACGCGCGGGGCAACGTGGAGGACCACTGGTACACCCTGGTCAACCCGCGCCGTGACCCCGGACCGACCTGGATCCACGGCCTGACCACCGCGATGCTCCAGGACGCGCCGCTCTTCGAGGACATCGCCGAGGAGTTCGCGGGCCGGCTCGCCGACCGGGTGCTCGTCGCGCACAACGCCATGTTCGACTGGCAGATGATCGCCCGGGAGTACGCGAGGGCCTCCGTGACGGCGCCCGTGCGCCAGCGGCTGTGCACCATCGCCCTGTCGAAGGAACTGAACCTGCCGCTGCCCAACCACAAGCTGGAGTCCCTCGCCGCCCACTACGGCGTGGTCCAGCAGCGCGCCCACCACGCCCTCGACGACGCCCGGGTGCTGGCGGAGGCCTTCCGACCGTCGCTTCACGCGGCCGCGCGCGACGGCGTACGGCTGCCCCTGCTGGAATGCCGCCCGCTGACCGAGTGGTCGGACTCCCCCGCCACTCCGCGCGTCGGCTACCAGTCCTCGTACGGGAACGGCGGCAACTGGCGGGTCTCGCGCAAACGGCCGCCGTGCCCGTACCCGAACCCGGGGCGCTTCGAGGACGGCAAGCCGCTCAAGCAGGGCATGCGGATCGCCTTCTCGGGCGACACCTCCGTGGACCGGGAACTGCTGGAGGACCGGGCGGTGGAGGCGGGTCTGCACATCGCGACGAGCGTGTCCCGGCTCACCAGCCTGCTGGTGACCAACGACCCCGACTCCCCGACCTCGAAGACGGTCAAGGCCAAGGCGTACGGCACCCCGATCGTCGACGAGGCGGCCTTCACCCAGCTGCTGCGGGACGTGGCGGCGGCCGGGGAGAAGTAACGGCCCTTGCTCCGGCCGGGTGCAGGCGCGGCGACTCACCCCGGTGGATCTTGTTCCGTTCGGCCGCCGCGCCGAGCATGCGGCGCATGGCACGTTGCGAGGTCTGCGGAAACGACTACGGCATGTCCTTCGAGGTGCACGCGCAGGGCGCGGTGCACGTCTTCGACTGCTTCTCCTGCGCCATCCACCGCATGGCGCCCATCTGCGAGCACTGCCGGGTCCAGATCATCGGACAGGGCGTCGAGGTCGAGGGCCAGTGGTACTGCGGCGGTCACTGCGCCCGCGCGGAGGGGAAGGTGGGCATCGTCGACCACGTCTGACCCCCTCCCCCCCTTCCCCCCGGGACCCCGGAAGGCCACCCGGCCGCCGGGGTCCTCCCCGCTGGGGGTACCGTCGTGGGCGTGTACCGCTTTGTGCTGACCCGGCAGTGGGTGTCCCTCACCCTCGTCGCCCTCGTCCTCGTCCCCGTGATGGTCAAGCTGGGGTTCTGGCAGTTCCACCGCCACGAGCACCGGGTCGCCCAGAACGAGCTGATCGCGAGGAACCTGTACGGGAAGCCGGTACCCGTGACCGAGATCACCTCGCCCGGGCACACCGTCCCGAGGGCCGACTACTGGCGGGCCGTCACCGCCACCGGCACGTACGACTCCGCGCACGAGGTCGTCGTACGGATGCGCACCTCCAACGGCGACAAGGTCGGCTTCCACGTGGTGACGCCGCTGGTGCTGGACGACGGCCGGGCGGTACTGGTCAACCGGGGCTGGGTGCCCGGCGGCGGCGACCCGCGCGCCTTTCCGCCGGTCCCGGCCGCGCCCTCGGGCCAGGTCACGGTCACCGGGCGGCTCAAGGCCGACGAGACCAGCGGCGGCAGCGGGATCAAGGACCGCAAGGGCCTGCCCGACCGCCAGGTGATGCTGATCAACAGTGAGCAGCAGGCGGCCGCCCTGGGCAAGCCGGTGCTCGGCGGCTACCTCGAACTGACCGCGCCCGAACCGGCCGGCGGCAGCCCCGAGCCGGTGGCAGACCCCGACCACGACTCGATCGGCGCGCACATGGCCTACGCCGTGCAGTGGTGGCTCTTCGCCTCGGCGGTGCCGGTGGGGTGGCTGGTGCTGGTGCGGCGGGAGAAGCGCGACCGCGAGGAGGCGGCGGCCAAGGCTGTGTCTCCGGAGCCCGCTTCGGCGTAGGTTGTCCGGCATGGATCTTGGACTGAAGGACCGTGTCTACGTCGTCACCGGTGCCACGCGGGGCCTCGGCTTCGCCGCCGCGCGCGAGCTCACCGCCGACGGGGCGCGGGTCGTACTGACGGGCAGGGACGCGAAGCGCGCGGCGGACGCGGCCGCCGAACTCGGCCCGAACGCGGTCGGTGTGGCGGCGGACAACTCCGACCCGGACGTGGCGGCGCGGCTGGTCGCCACCGCGCGGGACCGCTTCGGGCGCTTCGACGGCGTCCTCATCAGCGTCGGCGGCCCCCCGCCGGGCACCGCGGCGGGCAACACCGACGAGCAGTGGACGGCGGCGTTCGAGACGGTGTTCCTGGGCGCGGTCCGCCTGGCCCGGGCGGCCGCGGCCGAGCTGGGGGAGGGCGGGGTCATCGGCTTCGTCCTGTCGGGCTCGGTCCACGAGCCGATCCCCGGCCTGACCATCTCGAACGGCCTGCGGCCGGGGCTGGCGGGCTTCGCCAAGTCCCTGTCGGTGGAGCTGGGCCCGCGCGGGATCCGCGTGGTCGGGCTGCTGCCGGCGCGGATCGACACGGACCGGGTGCGGGAGCTGGACGCGCTGTCCGGCGACGCGGACGCGGCCCGGGCGGGCCACGAGTCCCGCATCCCGCTGCGCCGCTACGGCACCCCGCCGGAGTTCGGCCGCACCGCGGCGTTCCTCCTCTCCCCGGCGGCGTCGTACCTCACGGGCGTGATGCTCCCGGTGGACGGCGGAGCCCGCCACGGCTTCTAGCCCCCGGACTCCGTCGGCGTGCGCTGTGCCGCTGCGCGGGGCCGGCCCCCTACCCGCCCTTCCCCCGTTCCCCGGGGCTCCGCCCCGGACCCCGCGCCTCAAACGCCGGCGAGGCTGAAGTTGCCGACCGTGCCGGATGTGCCAGCAGCACGCCTGCGAGGCCAAAGCGGCGGGACGGCAAACGGCTACGCGAGGGGGCGGGGACGGGGTGGGGTGTCGTCCGGGGCCAAAACGAGATGAATCCGGCGCCCGGTACCCCGTACAACAAGACCCGGAACAGGCGCCGAACATCGAAGCCCGCCCCGGACGACACCCCACCCCGGCACCGCCCCCGACCCACCCGAAACCACCCCGCTCCGGCACCGCCCCACAGGCCCACCGCCCGGCAGGACAGCACCGCAACCGCGCCCCCACCCCCACCCCCGCCCGGCCAGGGCACCGGCACCCCGTTCACGTGACCCGTGGCGCCGGGTGCGGCCTGACGTGCAGGCGGGCTTCCGCGGGAAGGGACGCGAGGCCCGTCGCGGTACGGGCGTGGGCGAGGACCGGGCCGGCCAGGGCCGCGAGGGCGTCCGCCGGCACGGCGTGCGGTGCCAGTTCCAGCGCCACCCGCAGGGCAGGCGCACCCCGCCTGCCCCGCAGCACGACCCGGCAGTGGGCGACGCCGTCCAGGGCCGCCGCCTCGGCCGCCACCGCCGACTCCAGCGCGCGCCCCCGCAGCAGCGCGTAGTCCCCGTCGCCGGTGTCCACCGCCACCGCCGCGAGCCGCGGACGCCGCAGCTGCGCCGCCAGCCACCACAGCGCCAGCAGCACGCACACCGCCAGCGCGGCGAACACCGCCCACCACCACCCGCCCTCCAGGCCCCGGTGCCGCGCGAGCAGCGGCGCGTGCCGTCCGCCGAACGGCCAGGACGCCGTCAGGACCGACAGGCCCGCCGCGAGCAGCAGCAGACCGGCCAGCGCCAGCACCGCCCGGTTCACCACGCCGAGCAGCGGCACGCCGCTCACCTCCTGACCCTGATCCGGGCCCGCGGCGGACGCGCGAGCCCCAGTTCCCCGATGCCGACGGCGAGCACCTCGTCCAGGTCGGCCCGTACGTCGTCCAGTTCGCGGAAGTGCGAGGTGGCCCGGACCCCGACGCGGGTACGGCCCACCCTGACCCGGACCGAGCGGACCCCGGCGACCTCCATGGCCCGGTCCCGCAGGACCAGCGCGGCGGCCCGGCGCCCGATGCCCGCCCGCACCCCCGGCTCCGTTCGCATCGGCAGCACCCGGCGCAGCCCGGGGGCCACCGCGAGCAGCAGCAGCACCGCTCCGGCCAGGGCCAGCAGCGCCCCGCCCGCCAGTACCTCCGCGTCGGCCGGGGTGTGCCGCTCCAGCAGGGCGGTCAGCTCGCGCCGCCAGCGCATCCCGGGCCGGTGTGCGCGTACCGCGGCCAGGTCGTAGAGGAAAAGCCCCGCCACCGCGAGCACCACCAGGGCGACGACCCCGGCCGGGCCCCTGCGCGGCGACCGGAAGCGGTGCGGCCGGCTCACCGCAGCCGCCGGTCCCGCCCGGCGGGGGCGCCGGGCCGGGTGTGGGCGGAGTGCAGGTGCTCGATGTCGATGGCCACCTCGGGGACCGCCATCGCCGCGCACTGCTGGACGCGCCGGGCAACCTGCTCGCGTACGGCCGCGCACTGGGCGGCCAGGTCGGAGGGGTAGTCCAGCTCCAGGCTGACCCGGACCCGCGCGATGTCGTGGTGGACGGTGACGGTGGCGTGCGGGACGGCCCCCGGCAGGGTGTCGAGCGCCTCGCGGGCCGCCTGTGCCGCGATCTTGGCGACAACCCGGTCGGCGATCCGCAGGGCACCCCGCTCGGCGGGCGGCACCCGGGGCGGCAGGGGGCGGGGCGTGCTCATCGGCCGCTCACCCGCGCCGGCCGTCCCGGCCGCGGGGGCGGAACAAGTCGTCCGGGTCGAGGTCCCCGTCGAGGTACCGGCCGACGAGGAAGCCGATGGCGCCCAGTGCCGCCACCAGCAGGAAGGCCCCGAAGCCGCCGAAGTACCCGGCGAACGCCAGGGCGATGCCGGCGAACAGGCCGGCGATCGCCATGCTCATCGCGTGGCTCCTCTCCGTTTCCGGGCCCGCTACTGGAGCCGGGAGTCCGGTTCGTCGTCGGGCTCGTCGGGCAGTTTGACGTCGCTGACGGCGATGTTGACCTCGACGACCTCCAGGCCGGTCATCCGCTCGACGGCGGCGATGACGTTCTCCCGGACGGCCCGGGCGACCTCGCGGATCTCCACCCCGTAGTCGACGACGATCTCCAGGTCGAGGGCGGTCTGGACCTCTCCGACCTCTGCCTTTACGCCTCGGGCGGCCGCGGCCTTGGCTCCGCCGGGGACCCGGTCGCGGACGGCCCCGAAGGTACGGGAGAGTCCGCTGCCGCTGCCCATGGCGTGGACGCCGACCACCTCCCGGGCGGCCAGTCCGGCGATCTTCTCGACCACCCCGTCGGCGATGCTGGTGCGGCCACGGTCCGCGGGGTCCTTGGCGAAGCCCGTCTCTGCGGAATCACTCATGGGACGTCCTTAGGAAGGGGAGTCTCCCGACCACGGTAAGCGCGTACGGTCCCCGGCGCTCCGGGAACTACGCCGGAAGGCCGGAACGGTCCCGCCGTTCCGGCCTTCCGGGCGTGCGTACGGCCTCAGTCGGACAGGCCCGCCAGGTCGCGCAGCCGGCGGGCCTGGGCGGCGCGCTCGGCGGCGCGCTGGTCATCGTAGGTACGGGACGGGGCCCCGCGCAGCAGCGCCTTGGTCTCGATGACGGCGTCGCGGGCCGGGGCCAGCAGGGCGGTGGTGAGGTCCTGGACGGCGGCGTCCAGTTCACCGGCCGGGACCACCAGGTTGGCGAGGCCCACCCGCTCGGCCTCCTCGGCGTGCACGAAGCGGCCCGTGGCGCAGATCTCGAGCGCGCGGGCGTAGCCGACGAGGGCGGTCAGCGGCTGGGTGCCGGCCAGGTCGGGGACCAGGCCCAGGCTGGTCTCGCGCATGGCGAACTGCACGTCGTCCGCGACGACGCGCAGGTCGCAGGCGAGCGCGAGCTGGAAGCCGGCGCCGATCGCGTGGCCCTGTACGGCGGCGATGGAGACGATGTCATTGCGCCGCCACCAGGTGAAGGCCTCCTGGTACTCGGCGATGGTGGAGTCGAGCAGTTCGTCGGAACCGCGCGCCAGGTCGAGGAAGGACGGCTCGCCCTCGAAGCCCTCGGGGGTGAACGCCTGGCGGTCGAGCCCGGCGGAGAAGGACTTGCCCTCGCCGCGCAGCACGACCACCCGGACGGTGCCGGGCAGCGACCGTCCGGCCTCCGCCAACGCCCGCCAGAGCGCGGGGGATTGAGCGTTTCGCTTGGCCGGATTGGTCAGTGTCACCGTGGCGACCGTGTCGTCGATGGTGAGCCGTACGCCATCCTTGTCGAGCAGAGCCATCTGGTGCCTCCGGTGTGCAGTCGTGGCCGCATACTCGGCCTAAGTGACTGCACAGTAACCACCCAGTCGGCCACGGGGCCGACCGGGGGTCACCGAAGGTACCGTGCGTGGAACGGATGAAACAGACAGCACGGATCAGACAGCGTGTAAGAGAACGGAGCTGTCGAGCGGTCTTCGGTACGGCCCCGGCCTGACGGCCGGGGTCAGGCCGCAGCCGCCTTCTTGCCGCGTGTCGCGCCACCGCGACCGCGCAGCGTGACTCCGGACTCGCTGAGCATCCGGTGGACGAATCCGTAGGACCGGCCGGTCTCTTCGGCCAGCGCCCGGATACTCGCACCGGAGTCGTACTTCTTCTTCAGGTCTGCCGCGAGCTTGTCGCGCGCGGCGCCGGTCACCCGGCTGCCCTTCTTCAGAGTCTCGGCCACCCGTGCCTCCTCGTGGGAAGTGCGCTCTGGACTTCTCATGATCACCCCTCCCCGGCTTCCTGGCCACCCATTCAGCAAGGTCGGTGCCACGGCATTCCCCGGGCCGTGGACACCCGAGCAGAACGGAATCTCCCTTTCCGCCGCATGACCTCCGTCACATTTCTCCACCGCAGACGGGAATCACCAGGTCAGGGGCCGGTCAGGGCAAAAAGGCGGCCCCGGTCGCGCGTCCGGAAGGACGCGGCCAGGGCCGTCGTACAGAGCGCGACGGTACGAGACCGTCTCACTCAGATGATGGATCACGCCTGAGCCGAATGATCCATAAGGACCTGGATCACCCCGGCGGAGGCGGTCGGGCGGGGCTCAGGCGAGGGCGACGAGGTCCCGGTAGTCCGGACCCCACAGGTCCTCGACCCCGTCCGGGAGCAGGATGATCCGCTCCGGCTCCAGGGCCTCCACGGCGCCCTCGTCGTGCGTGACGAGGATGACCGCTCCCTTGTAGGTGCGCAGCGCGCCGAGGATCTCCTCGCGGCTGGCCGGGTCGAGGTTGTTGGTGGGCTCGTCGAGCAGCAGCACGTTGGCCGAGGAGACGACCAGGGTGGCCAGGGCCAGACGGGTCTTCTCACCGCCGGAGAGCACGCCCGCGGGCTTGTCCACGTCGTCGCCGGAGAACAGGAAGGAGCCGAGCGTCTTGCGCACCTCGACCAGGTCCAGGTCGGGCGCGGAGGAGCGCATGTTCTCCAGGACCGTGCGGTCCGGGTCGAGCGTCTCGTGCTCCTGCGCGTAGTAGCCCAGCTTGAGGCCGTGACCGGGCACGACCGTGCCGGTGTCGGGCTTCTCGGTGCCCGACAGCAGGCGCAGCAGGGTGGTCTTGCCGGCGCCGTTGAGGCCGAGGATGACCACGCGGGAGCCCTTGTCGATGGCCAGGTCGACGTCGGTGAAGATCTCCAGCGAACCGTAGGACTTCGACAGGCCCTCCGCGGTCAGCGGGGTCTTGCCGCAGGGCGCCGGGTCCGGGAAGCGGAGCTTGGCGACCTTGTCGGAGGCGCGGACGGCCTCCAGGCCGGAGAGCAGCCGGTCGGCGCGCTTGGCCATGTTCTGGGCGGCGACCGTCTTGGTGGCCTTGGCGCGCATCTTGTCGGCCTGGGCGTTGAGGGCCGCGGCCTTCTTCTCGGCGTTCTGGCGCTCGCGCTTGCGGCGCTTCTCGTCGGCCTCGCGCTGCTGCTGGTAGAGCTTCCAGCCCATGTTGTAGACGTCGATCTGGGAGCGGTTGGCGTCGAGGTAGAAGACCTTGTTGACGACGGTCTCGACCAGGTCGACATCGTGGGAGATCACGATGAAGCCGCCGCGGTAGTTCTTCAGGTAGTCGCGCAGCCAGACGATCGAGTCGGCGTCGAGGTGGTTGGTGGGCTCGTCGAGGAGCAGGGTGTCGGCGTCCGAGAAGAGGATCCGGGCGAGCTCGACACGGCGGCGCTGACCGCCGGAGAGGGTGTGCAGGGGCTGGCCGAGGACCCGGTCGGGGAGGCTGAGGGCGGCCGAGATGGTCGCGGCCTCCGACTCGGCGGCGTAGCCGCCCTTGGTGAGGAACTCGGTCTCCTGGCGCTCGTACTGCTTCAGGGCCTTCTCGCGGGTGGCGCCGGAGCCGGTGGCGATGCGCTCCTCGTTGGCGCGCATCTTCTGGAGCAGTACGTCGAGCCCGCGCGCGGACAGGATCCGGTCACGGGCGAGTACGTCGAGGTCGCCGGTGCGCGGGTCCTGCGGGAGGTAGCCGACCTCACCGGATCGGGTGATGGTGCCGCCGGCGGGCTGGCCCTCGCCCGCGAGGCACTTGGTGAGGGTGGTCTTGCCGGCTCCGTTGCGGCCGACGAGCCCGATGCGGTCGCCCTTGGCGACGCGGAACGACGCGTTCTCGATGAGGATGCGGGCGCCGGCGCGCAGCTCGATGCCGGTGGCGGTGATCACGGAAATACTCCAGGGCGGTGGGGACGGCGGAAGTGGGGGCAGGACGCGCGTTGCTTCGACGCCGCTAATCCGCGAGGAGATTTGCCATGGGATTCATTCTACCGGGGGCGCGCAACCACTTTTCGGGACCTCCCGTCCCCCGTTCGGCGCACGGACCACGCGGGCGCCCCGGGGCGCGCATCAGGATGAACGGGTTGATACTCGCCGCAGGGGCGGCCGGCCCGTCCCTGCGGTCTCACCGATAGAGGCGGTGCGGGATGCAGTTCGACGACAACGCCAATCTGGACACGTCCGAGGTCAAGGACGTGCGCGGCAGCCGCGTCCCGGGCGGGAGGGCCACGATCGGCGGTGGGCTCGTCGGCCTGATCGCACTGGTGCTGGGGCTGCTCTTCGGCGTGGGCCCGGAGCAGCTGGGCCTGTCGGACGGGAGTCCGGAGCCTGCCGCGACCTCCTCCTCGGCCGCCCAGGTGCAGCAGTCCTGCCGGACCGGACGGGACGCCAACACGCGCGAGGACTGCCGGCTGGTCGCGGTGGTCAACAGCACCCAGGACTTCTGGAGGCAGGAGTTCCAGAAGCGCGGCGGCGCCTACCGCCCGGCGTCCACCGTCTTCTTCACCGGCCGGGTGAACACCGCCTGCGGGGCCGCCACCGCGGCGGTCGGCCCCTTCTACTGCCCGCGCGACCGGCAGGTCTACCTCGACCTGGACTTCTTCCGGGAGCTGCGGACGAAGTTCGGGGCGAGCGGCGGCCCCTTCGCCCAGGCCTACGTCGTCGCCCACGAGTACGGGCACCACGTCCAGAACCTGACCGGCACGCTCCAGCGGGCCCAGGACGGGCAGCAGGGCGCGAACAGCAACGCGGTGAAGGTCGAGCTCCAGGCCGACTGCTACGCGGGGGTGTGGGCGCACAACGCGACGAGGACGCCGGACGAGTCCACCGGGCGGCCGCTGATCACCAGCCTCACCGAGCAGGACATCAGGGACGGGCTGGACGCGGCGGCCGCGGTCGGCGACGACCGGATCCAGGAGAGGCTTCAGGGCCGCGTGACCCCGGAGTCCTGGACCCACGGCTCGGCCGAGCAGCGCCAGCAGTGGTTCCTCCAGGGCTACCGCACGGGCGACATGGCCCAGTGCAACACCTTCCGCTGACTGCCGGCGGCGCCTGCCATGCTGTGACGTGGGTCACCGTCACGAGAGGGAGTGATCGTCATGGCAGGCGTTCCGTCCATCTGCCCCACGCTGGTCTACCGCGACGCGAAGGCGGCCATCAAGCTGCTGACCGAGGCCTTCGGCTTCAGCCAGGTCGCGGTGTACGAGGGTGAGGACGGCTCGGTGGTGCACGCGGAGCTGGCGTACGGCAACGGCGTGGTGATGCTGGGCAGCAAGGGCACCGGCGGGGTCTTCGACAAGGCCATGGGCGACGCGGGGCCCTCGGGGGTCTACGTCGTGGTCGAGGACGTCGACGCCCACCACCGGCGGGCCGTCGAGCACGGTGCGGAGGTCCTGATGGGGCCCACCGACCAGGACTACGGCTCCCGCGACTACATGGCCCGGGACGCCGAGGGCAACATCTGGAGCTTCGGGACGTACGCGCCGCAGGTCTGAGACCCGCGGCGGGTACGCCGCCGCCCTTGCCGCAGCTCCCGCTCCCCCGCGGGCTACGCGCCGCCGGTGTGGACCTGGAAGGCGGCCCGGCGGACCGCCTTGGCGAGGGCCGGGTCGGGGTGTGCGGCGGCCAGCGCGACCAGGACCTGCACGGTGCGCGGGTGGCCGACCGCGCGGACCTCGTCCAGCAGCCGGGGGACGGTGGTGCGGACGGCGGAGTCGAGGTGCCGGGCCAGCAGGCCGGCCTCGCCGTGGTCGGCGATGGCGGCGGCCGTGTCGACCCACAGCCAGGTCGACTCCTCGGGGGTGAGGACGTCCTGGGCGTCGTCGGGGTCGGCCCCGTCGTGCTCGGCGAGCCAGAGCAGGGCGTACGGCCGCAGCGCGGGCTCGCGCAGGGCCGCGCGCACCTCGGGCTCGGCGGGGGCGCCGACCACGCGCAGGGCCTCGAAGGCCAGGCCGCGCAGCAGGGCGTCCTCGCCGCGGGCGGCGTGCAGGAGCTCGCTGACGGCGTGGCCGACGGGCCGGGCGGCGAGCCAGGCCTGGTACTCGGCGCGGGCCGGTCCGGGGGTGAGCCGGGCGCAGCCGTGCAGCATGGCGGCGGCGGACTGCTCGATGTTCCCGGCCGGGCTCTGGGCGGCGACGCAGATCTGCTCGAGCTTCACCCACACGGCCCAGCTGCCGAGGGGGGTCAGGGTGGCCCGGGCGGGACCGAGGGTGACGGCGTCCACGGCGGCGAGTCCCCCGAGGGCCCAGCGCAGCAGCCGGGCGAGCGGGAGCGGCCTGGGTTCGGCGGTGGCGGAGCCGGTGGCGGGCTCCGGGCCGTAGGGGACCTCGCAGCGCTCGCCGCGCAGCTCGGTGACCCGCTGGCCGAGGAGGTCCAGGAGGTCCGGGACGGACACCGGGCCGGCGGACAGCTGGAGCAGCGACAGCAGCTGCGGCATGGCCTCGACCACTTCGGCGACGGCCGAGGGGGCGATGTCCGCGGGGGCCGGGTGGACGAGCGACCAGGCGTCGAAGAGCGCGACCCAGCCGCGCAGTACGGCGGTGTCGTCGCGGCCCCAGGCGCGCAGCCGCCAGCCGGGACGGGCGTGTCCGCCGTGCACCTCGACGAGGCCGGAGAGGCGGGCGCGGTCCCAGCCGACCTGGATCTGGCCGTGCGTCAGCCCCAGTTCCGCGGCGGCGCGTTCGACGTCGGGAGCGGGCAGCGCGCCCGCCGGTACGGGGCGGCCGCCATCGCCCGCGCCGAGGTTCAGCTCGGCCCAGCGGGCCAGCCGTACCGCGTCGGCGAGGGAGGCGCGGGCGCGGTCCGCCAGGTCTGCCGTGGCGGGGGTGCCCGCCGGGGGCCGGGTGGCCGACCGGGTTCGCCGGTCGGTCACCGCCTTGCGCGCCGTGGCGACGGAGCGCTGGGAGACGAGTCGGAGTCTGGAGTCGCGAGCCAACTGCTCATCAGGCTTTCGGGACGTCACGGAAGCAGTCTCGCCCGTCACTGGCCGAAAGCCCAAACGGAACCGGTCATTTCCACAGGTCACGAGGCGGAGGAACCGGGATGAATCACCCACCCCGTCCCGTCCGCCCCAGGCCCTTCACCGGTGGCGCCGCACCACACGTCACATAAGCGGGGTCAGGAAGCGCCGCAGCGCCTCCTCGTACCGCAGCGGGTCGGCGTTCCACATCGCCCCGTGCCCGGCGTCCATGACGGTGTGCAGGGTGACCAGGTCGGGCCGGGCGGCGGCGAGCCGGCGGGAGGGCTGCCAGGGGGCGATCGCGTCGGCGGGCCCGTGGAAGACCAGGACGGGCACCCGCAGCGCGCCGGGGTCGGCCCCCGGGGCGAGGTGGTCGGCGCGCAGCCCGGCGCGGCCCTCGGCGGCCCGGACCGCGAGCGGGAGCAGCGGGGCCGGGGTGCGGCGGCCGGCCGCGAGGGCGCGGAGGGTGGCGTGCCAGTCCAGGACGGGCGAGTCCAGCACCACCCCGGAGACCCGCCCGGCCAGGGCGGAGCGCTCCAGGACGCGCAGGGCCATGGCCGCCCCGGTGGACCAGCCGTACAGGACCACGCGGCGGGCCCCGTAGCGCACGGCGTAGCGGATGGCGGCGTCCAGGTCCCGCCACTCCGACTCGCCCAGGTGGCCGAGGCCGTCCGGGGAGGCGGGGGCGCCCAGGTCGCCCCGGTAGCCGAGGTCGAGCACGGGGAGGCCGTGGCGGTGCAGGAAGGGCATGACCACCATCGGGTGCTCGCGGCCGGTGCCGAGCCCGTGGACGGTGATCACCCAGGTGCCCCGGGCGCCGGGCAGGAACCAGGCGGGGAGCGGGCCGAGCTCCCCGGGCACGTCCACGTCGGCGTGGTCGAGCCCGAGGGCGGTGCGCGGGTCGCCCCGGTGCACCTGAGGGGTGAGGGCGACCCTCGTGCCGGGGGTCAGGCTGCCGTGGGTGACGGCGAGGAGGCGGCGTACGACGGTGTCCGCGTCGTGCGGGACGTCGGTGAGGACGGAGCCGACCACGGCGTGCACCCCGGGCGCCTCCAGTCCGTGGACGCCGGGGCGCAGGGAAGCCAGCGAGCGGGTGAGGACCACCCGGCCGGGGCCGGTGGAGTGGACGGTGAGGCGGGGGCCGCCGGGCAGCGGGCGGCCGGGTTCGGGCCGCAGGGCGGCGTCGGCGGCGTACCGGCCGGCCGCGACCGCGGCTGCTCCGGCACCGATCAGGGTCGTGGTGACGGCCGCTGCCGTCGCTGTGGCGGTACGCACCGTTCCAGTCTCGGCGCGCGACGGCGCGGGGGCCACCGGAGGAGATCGTCCCGCGAACGGCGCACCCCGAGCCGGGGGCGGCCCCGGGAGGAGTGATCTACCTCTCTTCCGGGGGCCGGCGGGCGGTGCTCCGCGGGGTGTCCGATCGGCCCGGAGGGATCCGTTCACCCCCCTTTGACGTGCATGAACCGGGATGACTGCGAGAGAATCGGGACGAATGGCCTGATGGTGTGGCGCGTGGGGACACCGTGCCGCCCGCGTCAGTTCATCTTCCGTTCACCCAGGTTGCCTACGGTCGCCGTGCCACTGACGCCAAACAGAAGCCTGGGTAAATGGAGCACATAACGCTTCTCCTCGGGATCGTGATCATCACCGCTCTCGTGTTCGACTTCACGAACGGTTTCCACGACACAGCCAACGCGATGGCCACCACCATCTCGACCGGCGCCCTCAAGCCCAAGACGGCGGTGGCCATGTCCGCCGTGCTCAACCTCGTCGGCGCGTTCATGTCCGTGGAGGTCGCGAAGACGATCTCCAAGGGCCTGGTCAACGAGGAGGGCATTCAGCCGGAGGTGATCTACGCGGCCCTGGTCGGCGCGATCCTCTGGAACCTCGTCACCTGGCTGGTCGGCCTCCCCTCCAGCTCCTCCCACGCTCTGATGGGCGGCCTGGTCGGTGCGGCCGTCGCCTCCGCCGGCCTCGGCGCCGTCAACGGCGGCGTCGTCGTCACCAAGGTGCTCATCCCCGCCGTCGCCGCCCCGATCGTGGCCGGCGTGGCCGCGATGCTGGCCGCGAAGCTCACGTACAAGCTGAACGGCCACGTCGGCGAGAAGACCTCCGCCAAGGGCTACAAGGCCGGCCAGATCGCCTCCGCCGGACTGGTCTCCCTCGCGCACGGCACCAACGACGCGCAGAAGACGATGGGCATCATCACCCTGGCCCTGGTCGCCGGCGGCGCGCTCGCGCCCGGCTCCAACCCGCCGGTCTGGGTCATCGTGTCGGCCGGTGTGGCCATCGCCCTGGGCACCTACCTGGGCGGCTGGCGCATCATCCGCACCATGGGCTCCGGCCTGACCGACCTCCAGCCGCAGCAGGGCTTCGCCGCCCAGACCTCGGCCGCGAGCGTCATCCTGGCCTCGTCCAGCCTCGGCTTCTCCCTCTCCACCACGCACGCCTGCTCCGGCGCCGTCATGGGCGCGGGCCTGGGCCGCAAGGGCGGTGTGGTCCGCTGGTCCACCGCCACCCGCATGTTCATCGCGTGGGGCCTGACCCTGCCGGCCGCCGCCCTCGTCGCCGCCGGCGCCGAGCTGGTCATGCGCACCGGTGACGTCGGCGTCGCCGCCGTCACGGTCTTCCTGGTCGCCTCCTGCGTCGCCATCTGGCTCATCTCCCGCCGCCAGGTCGTCGACCACACCAACGTCAACGCCACGGACACCGACCTCGCCGGGGCCGAGCAGCCCGGCGTGGTCACCACCGCCATGGCCGCCGTCGCCGTCCCGCCGGCCGCCGGCACCACCGCCGCGGTGACCGACGAGGACCTCAAGGCCACCATCCCGGCCGCGACGGCCGCCCCGACGACCCCCACGGCTCCGGCCGCGGCGGTCTGAGCCCGAGAACGACAGAGGAAACGGCAGTATGAAGATCGACTGGGCAGCACTCGGCTCCGTCTTCGGGGTCAGCCTCTCCGCCACCGTCGCCCTCGTGGCCCTCTTCACCCTCGGCCTGGTGGGCCTCTCCAAGCACGAGACCGCCACCGAGCAGGGCGGAACGGCCGGCCTGGCCCGCAGCGGCGCCTACGCCTGCTTCGCGCTCTGCGCGGCGGCCGTGGCCTACGGGATCTACCTGATCGTCAGCTGACACCGGCGCAGCGCGTACGAAAGCTCCCTCCGGGATTCCCGGGAGGGAGCTTTCGCGCACCCGTGCCCCTTCTCCGCCGCCGTCCCACCAGGTCAACGGCAAGTTGACGGGCGTTCGCAGGCCGTGGTGGACTGCCCGAGCCAATACGGCGGCATGGAGAGGAAGTCCGGTGCGAATCCGGCGCGGTCCCGCCACTGTCACCGAGGAGCTCACGCGACGCGTGCGCCCCGGGAGCCAGGAACTCTCGCCGCCGGACACGTCGAACCAGGGCGCGGACCCTGAGTGAGGACATACCTGCCACCATGCGTGCCGACCGCGTCTTCGCGTACGGCGTCACGGCGGGGCTGATCGGCGACCGGATCCTCGGGGATCCGCGCCGGGGGCACCCCGTGGCCGCCTTCGGACGAGCCGCCGCCGCAGTCGAGGGCGCCCTGTGGCGCGACGACCGCGCGCGGGGCCTCCTGCACACCCTCCTCTGCGCCGGCGGCGCCGCCGCCGTCGGCGCGCTGGGCGCACGCGCCGTGCGCTCCCGGCCCGCGGCGGCCCGTATCGCCCTGACCGCGGCGGCCACCTGGGCAGTCGTCGGCGGCACCTCGCTGGGCCGGGAGGCCCGCGCGATCGGCGGGGCGCTCGCCGCCGGGGACGCGGAGGTGGCCCGGGAGCGGCTCCCCCACCTGTGCGGGCGCGACCCCGAGGCCCTGGACGAGCAGCAGATGGCGCGGGCCGTCGTGGAGTCCGTCGCCGAGAACACCTCCGACGCGGTGGTCGGGGCCCTGGTGTGGGGTGCCGTCGCCGGGGTCCCCGGGCTGCTGGCCTTCCGCGCCGTGAACACCCTGGACGCCATGGTCGGCCACAAGTCGCCCCGCTACCTGCGCTACGGCTGGGCCTCCGCCCGCCTCGACGACGTGGCGGGCTGGCCCGGCGCCCGGCTCACGGCCCTCGCCGCCGTGGCGGCCGGCCCCGACCGGCGGGGAGCCGTACGGGCCTGGCGCGCGGACGCCGCCGCCCACCCCAGCCCCAACGCCGGGCCGGTGGAGGCCTCCTTCGCCGGGGCGCTCGGCGTGCGGCTCGGCGGGACCCTGTCCTACGGGGGCCGCGTCGAGCACCGCGCGGTGCTGAACGGGGAGCGGGGGCGGCCCGTGGAGGTCGCGGACATCGAACGCGCGGTACGGCTGTCACGGCGGGTGACCTGGCTGGCGCTGGGGGCCTGCGTGGCGGCCCGGACGCTGGCGGCCCGCGCACGCGAGGGCTGCCGCACAAGGAGGGCGGGCAGATGAGCGGCACGAAGCGCGGCGGCGGACTGCTGGTCGCGGGTACGACATCGGACGCGGGCAAGAGCGTGGTCACGGCGGGCATCTGCCGCTGGCTGGCCCGGCAGGGCGTGAAGGTGGCCCCGTTCAAGGCGCAGAACATGTCGCTGAACTCGTTCGTGACGCGCGAGGGCGCCGAGATCGGCCGCGCCCAGGCCATGCAGGCCCAGGCGGCCCGGGTGGAGCCGACCGCGCTGATGAACCCCGTGCTGCTCAAGCCCGGCAGCGACCGCAGCAGCCAGGTGGTGCTGCTCGGCAAGCCAGTGGGCGAGATGAGCGCCCGCGGCTACCACGGCGGCCGGCAGGAACAGCTCCTCGGCATCGTCACGGACTGCCTGGAACAGCTGCGGGGCACGTATGACGCCGTGATCTGCGAGGGGGCGGGCAGTCCGGCCGAGATCAACCTGCGCCGGACCGACATCGTGAACATGGGCATCGCCCGGGCCGCGCGGTTCCCGGTGGTCGTGGTCGGTGACATCGACCGGGGCGGGGTCTTCGCCTCCTTCTTCGGCACGACGGCCCTGCTGTCCCCCGAGGACCAGTCGCTGATCGCCGGATACCTCGTCAACAAGTTCCGCGGTGACGTGTCCCTGCTGGAGCCCGGCATGGAGATGCTGCGCGGCCTGACCGGGCGGGCGACGTACGGGGTGCTGCCCTACCGGCACGGGCTGGGCATCGACGAGGAGGACGGCCTGAGGGTCTCCCTGCGCGGCGCCGTGCGCGAGTCCGTGGTCGCACCGCCGGTCGGCGAGGACGTGCTGCGGGTCGCGGTGTGCGCTGTGCCGCTGATGTCGAACTTCACCGACGTCGACGCGCTGGCGGCGGAACCGGGCGTGGTTGTGCGGTTCGTGGACCGGGCCGAGGAACTGGCCGACGCGGACCTGGTCGTCGTACCGGGTACGCGCGGCACGGTGAAGGCCCTGGAGTGGCTGCGGGAGCGGGGACTCGCGGACGCGCTGGCGCGCCGCGCCGCCGAGGGGCGCCCGGTGCTCGGCATCTGCGGCGGCTTCCAGGCCCTGGGCGAGCACATCGAGGACGAGGTCGAGTCCCGGGCGGGCTCGGTGGCGGGCCTCGGGCTGCTGCCGGTCCGGGTGCGGTTCGCGCCCGGGAAGACCCTGGCGCGGCCGGCCGGTACCGCCCTCGGCGAGCCGGTGGACGGCTACGAGATCCACCACGGTGTCGCCGAGGTCCTGGGCGGGGAGCCCTTCCTCGACGGCTGCCGGGTCGGATCGGTGTGGGGAACCCACTGGCACGGCTCGCTGGAGTCGGACGGCTTCCGCCGGGCGTTCCTGCGGGAGGTGGCGGTCGCGGCCGGACGGCGTTTCGTCCCGGCCCCGGACACCTCCTTCGCCGCCCTGCGGGAGGAGCAGCTGGACCTGCTGGGGGACCTGATCGAGGAACACGCCGACACCCGCGCGCTGCTGGCCCTCATCGAGGGGGGCGCCCCGTCCGGCCTCCCCTTCCTCCCGCCGGGTGCCCCATGAGGGCCTCCGGCGTCCCCCTGCGCGCGGGGACCGGAGAAGCGGTTCGGTCAGGTGCCCGCACTGCGGGCCACTCTCGCTCCATGGGCAGCGGGCGCATTCCACTCGAAGGAGCGATCAGCGGATGAGCATCACCCACTTCCCGTTCACAGCGGTGGTCGGTCAGGACGACCTGCGGCTGGCCCTGCTGCTCAACGCCGTGAGCCCCGCGGTCGGCGGCGTGCTCGTACGCGGCGAGAAGGGGACCGCCAAGTCCACCGCCGTGCGCGCGCTGTCGGCGCTGCTGCCGCAGGTCGACGTCGTCCCCGGCTGCCGGTTCTCGTGTGCGCCGGCCGCACCGGATCCGGCCTGCCCCGACGGGCCGCACGAGCCCGGCCCGGGCAAGGCCAGGCCCGCCCGCATGGTGGAGCTGCCCGTCGGTGCCTCCGAGGACCGGCTCGTCGGCGCCCTGGACATCGAGCGGGCCCTCGCCGAGGGCGTGAAGGCCTTCGAGCCGGGGCTCCTCGCCGACGCGCACCGCGGGATCCTGTATGTCGACGAAGTGAACCTCCTCCACGACCACTTGGTGGACGTCCTGCTCGACGCGGCCGCGATGGGCGCCTCGTACGTGGAGCGGGAGGGCGTCTCCGTACGGCACGCCGCCCGCTTCCTGCTCGTCGGGACGATGAACCCCGAGGAGGGCGAGCTGCGCCCGCAGCTCCTGGACCGCTTCGGCCTGACCGTCGAGGTCGCGGCCTCCCGGGAGCCCGGGCAGCGCGTCGAGGTGGTGCGCCGCCGGCTCGCGTACGAGGACGACCCCGCGGGCTTCGCCGCCCGCTGGGCCGCGGACGAGCACGAGGTGCGCGCCCAGGTGGTGGCGGCGCGGGCGCTGCTCCCGCGGGTACGGCTCGGGGACACCGCGCTGCTGCGGATCGCCGCCGCCTGCGCCGGCTTCGAGGTCGACGGGATGCGCGCCGACATCGTGATGGCCCGTACCGCGACCGCGCTCGCGGCCTGGGCGGGGCGGACCTCCGTACGCAAGGAGGATGTCCGCCAGGCCGCCCTGCTGGCCCTCCCCCACCGCCGCAGGCGGGCCCCCTTCGACGCGCCGGGCCTCGACGAGGACAAGCTCGACGAGATCCTGGACCGGTTCCCCGACGAGGAGCCCGACCCGGAGCCCGAGCCCGGCCCGGGGCCCGAGGGCCCGGACGACGGCGGTGACGGCGGTGACGGCGGACCCGGCGGGGGCGGCGGCGGGGTGCCCCCGCAGAGCGGTGGGCCCGAGAGCGGGCCCGAGACCGCGCACGCGCCGGACACCCCGGACGAGCCCGCCGGAGCCGAACCCGCGGGCGAGGCCCCCGAGCCGGAGCCCTCCGCCCCGCGGGGCGGGGCCGGCGGCGCCGAGCAGGCCGCCGTACGGGCCGCCGAGCCGTTCCGCACCAAGATGCTCAGCGTGCCCGGCCTCGGCGAGGGCGCGGCCGGGCGGCGTTCGCGCGCCCGCACCGCGCACGGCCGCACCACCGGCGCCCAGCGGCCCCGGGGGCAGCTGACGAAGCTGCACCTGGCGGCCACCGTGCACGCCGCCGCACCGCACCAGAAGGCGCGCGGGCGCGCCGGGCGCGGCCTCGTCGTGCGCAAGGACGACCTGCGCCAGGCCACCCGGGAGGGCCGCGAGGGCAACCTCGTGCTCTTCGTGGTGGACGCCTCCGGCTCGATGGCGGCCCGGCAGCGTATGAGCGCGGTCAAGGGCGCGGTGCTCTCCCTGCTCCTGGATGCCTACCAGCGCCGCGACAAGGTCGGCCTGATCACCTTCCGCGGGGCCGGCGCCGAGCTGGCGCTGCCGCCCACCTCCTCGGTGGACGCGGCGGCCGCCCGGCTGGAGAAGCTGCCGACCGGTGGCCGCACCCCCCTCGGCCCGGGCCTGCTCAAGGCCCACGAGGTGCTGCGGATCGAGCGGCTGCGGGACCCCTCGCGGCGCCCGCTGCTGGTGGTCGTCACCGACGGGCGGGCCACGTCGGCCGGGGCCCTCGGCGGTGACCCGCGCGAGCTGTCGGGGCGCAGTGCCCGGCTGCTGGCGGCCGGGGGGATCGCCTCGGTGGTCGTGGACTGCGAGTCCGGGCCGGTCCGGCTCGGGCTGGCGGGGGCGCTGGCCGCCGATCTGGGCGGGCCGGCCGTGACCCTCGACGGGCTGCGGGCCGATTCGCTGGCCGGGCTCGTGAAGAACGTACGTACCGCAGTGACATCCGAATCCTCCAGGAGGGCCGCGTAATGCCGCAGGGACAGCCGACCGTCGTTCCCGACGACGGGCTCACGACGCGTCAGCGCCGCAACCGCCCGCTCGTGTTCGTGCACACCGGCCCGGGCAAGGGCAAGTCGACGGCCGCGTTCGGCCTGGCGCTGCGCGCCTGGAACCAGGGCTGGCCGATCGGGGTGTTCCAGTTCGTCAAGTCGGCGAAGTGGAAGGTCGGCGAGGAGAACGCGCTGAAGGTGCTGGGCGCCTCCGGCGAGGGCGGTTCCGTCGTCTGGCACAAGATGGGCGAGGGCTGGTCCTGGGTGCAGCGGGACGCGCAGCTCGACAACGAGCAGGCCGCCAAGGAGGGGTGGGAGCAGGTCAAGCGCGACCTGGCCGCCGAGACGCACCGGCTGTACGTGCTCGACGAGTTCGCGTACCCCATGCACTGGGGGTGGATCGACGTGGACGAGGTGATCGAGGTGCTGCGGAACCGCCCCGGCACCCAGCACGTGGTCATCACGGGCCGCAACGCGCCGGAGAAGCTGGTGGAGTTCGCGGACCTGGTCACGGAGATGACCAAGGTCAAGCACCCCATGGACGCCGGCCAGAAGGGCCAGAAGGGCATCGAGTGGTGACGTCCGTGAGCGTGCCCCGGCTGGTCATCGCCGCGCCGTCCTCCGGCAGCGGCAAGACCACCGTGGCGACGGGCCTGATGGCGGCCTTCGCGGAGCGCGGCCTGGCCGTGTCCCCGCACAAGGCCGGGCCCGACTACATCGACCCCGGCTACCACGCCCTGGCCACGGGCCGGCCGGGCCGCAACCTGGACGCCTTCATGTGCGGGCCGGAGCTGGTCGCGCCGCTGTTCGCGCACGGCTCCGCCGGGTGCGACCTCGCCGTGGTCGAGGGCGTGATGGGGCTGTACGACGGGGCCGCGGGGCGGGGTGAGCTCGCGTCGACGGCGCAGGTGGCGAAGCTGCTGCGGGCGCCGGTGGTGCTGGTGGTGGACGCCTCCTCGCAGTCGCGGTCGGTGGCGGCGCTGGTGCACGGCTTCGCCTCCTTCGACCCGCAGGTGCGGCTCGGCGGGGTGATCCTCAACAAGGTGGGCTCCGACCGGCACGAGGCGATGCTGCGGGAGGCGCTGGAGGAGGCCGGGATGCCGGTCCTCGGTGTCATGCGGCGGGCCCCGCAGGTGGCAACGCCGTCCCGGCACCTGGGCCTGGTCCCGGTGGCCGAGCGGCGGGCCGACGCCGTGGCCGCGGTGGCGGCGCTGGCCGGGCAGGTGCGGGCCGGCTGCGACCTGGACGCGCTGATGGCGCTGGCCCGGACGGCCCCGCCGCTGGACTGCGCGGCGTGGTCGCCGCGGGACGCCGTCTCCGCCGTCCCGGACGCGGGGGGCCGGCGGCCCGTCGTCGCCGTCGCGGGCGGGGCCGCGTTCACGTTCTCGTACGCCGAGCACGCGGAGTTGCTGACGGCCTCCGGAGCCGAGGTGGTCACCTTCGACCCGCTCCGGGACGAGTCGCTCCCCGAGGGGGCCTCCGGACTGGTGATCGGCGGCGGGTTCCCCGAGGTGTACGCGCCGGAGCTGTCGGCGAACGAGCCGCTGCGCAAGGCCGTCGCGGATTTCGCGGCGTCCGGCGGGCCGGTCGCCGCCGAGTGCGCGGGGCTGCTGTACCTGGCCCGTTCCCTGGACGGGAAGCCGATGTGCGGGGTGCTCGACGCCGACGCCCGGATGTCGGAGCGGCTCACGCTGGGCTACCGGGAGGCGGTGGCGGTGACGGACAGCTCGCTCGCCGCCGCGGGGACGCGGCTGCGGGGGCACGAGTTCCACCGGACGGTGATCGAGCCGGGCGCCGGAGCCGAGCCGGCGTGGGGGTTCACGCATCCCGAACGCCGCGTCGAGGGCTTCGTACGGCAGGGCGTGCACGCCAGCTACCTGCACACCCACTGGGCGGCCCGGCCCTCGGTCGCCCGGCGCTTCGCGGAAGCCGCGGCAGCCCACCGGTGACCGCCCGCCCCGGCCGGCGGTCATTCGGCGAGGCCGACCACGAGCCAGATCCCGGCCACCCCGCCCACCGTGCACATCAGCGTGGACAGGGCGGGGTGCCTGTGGTGCGCCTCGGGGAGAATCTCGGCGGCGGCGAGATACAGCAGGGCGCCGCCGAAGAATCCGAGGTACGCCCCGAGGGGTTCCTCCGGAAGGGTGAACAGCAGGGTGGACGCGGCGCCCACGACCGGCGCCACGGCGTCCGCGAAGAGCATCAGCAGGGCCTTGCGACGGGCGTTCCCGTAGAGGCGGGTGAGGGTGTACGTGTTGAACCCGTCGGCGAAGTCGTGGGTGATGACGGCCAGCGCCACGGCCACGCCCATGCCGCCGCCGACCTGGAAGGCCGCGCCGAGGGCCACTCCGTCGGCGACGCTGTGGCCGACCATCGCGGCGGCCGCGGTGAGACCGACCTGCGGAACGCGGCCGCCGCTGGGGCCGTGGGGGTCCTCGCCGGGGGCCGCGGCGTCGTTCGCGGCGCCGTGCGCGGCCTGGCGCACGGCGAGCAGCCGCTCCACCACGTGGGCCGTCAGGAAGCCGCCCACGAAGAGCAGCAGGGCCAGCGGCACGCCGAACACCTCGTCGCCGGCCGCGTGCATCGCCTCGGGCAGCAGGTCGAGGCCCACCACGCCGAGCATCAGCCCGCCGGCGAGGCCGAGCACCAGGTGGCGGCGGTCGGTGACGCGTTGCGCCGTCCAGCCGCCGGCCAGCGTCATCAGGAACGCGCCCAAAGCCACGATCACCGCCATGTGCCCCTGCATACCGACTGGCGGCCGGGCGCGCACTTCCGTGTGCGGGGGGCGGGCGGCAGCGTGTTGACGACGACAGACGGACGACGGACGGAGGAGGGATCGCTGTGGGCGAATACGTGACGCGGCTGGTGGTCGGGGTCGGCGGGCGTGCGGGGGTCTCCGTCGAGGAGGTCTGCGCGCTGGTGGAGGAGACGCTCCGGGGGGCCGGGCTGGCCACCGGGGCGGTTGCGGCGCTGGCCACGGTGGAGTCGAAGACCGGGGAGCCGGGGATCGCCGGTGCGGCGAAACGTTTCGGCGTGCCGTTGGTCGGCTATCCGGCGGAACAGCTCGCGCGCATACCGGTACCGCATCCGTCGGCGACGGTGCGGGACGCCTCCGGCACGGCCTCGGTGGCGGAGGCGGCGGCCCTGGCCGGGGGCGGGGAACTCCTCGTGCCGAAGCGGCGCTCGGTGGCGGCGACGTGCGCGGTGGCCGGCACCGAGGAGCACGACCTGCGCCACCACGGGGACGCGGAGGTGGCGGACGCGGGCGGCGCGCTGGTGGACCTGGCGGTGAACGTACGCTCCGACACGCCGCCGCAGTGGCTCAAGGAGCGGATCGCGGCCTGCCTGGGCGACCTGGCGGCCTACCCCGACGGGCGGGCGGCGCGGGCGGCGGTGGCGGCCCGTCACGGGCTGCCGGTGGAACGGGTGCTGCTGACGGCGGGGGCGGCGGAGGCGTTCGTCCTGATCGCGCGGGCGCTGGGGGCGGTACGGCCGGTCGTGGTGCATCCGCAGTTCACCGAGCCGGAAGCGGCCCTGCGGGACGCCGGGCACCGGGTGGAACGGGTGCTGCTGCGGGCCGAGGACGGCTTCCGGCTGGACCCGGCGGCGGTGCCGGAGGAAGCCGACCTGGTGGTGGTCGGCAACCCCACCAACCCGACGTCGGTCCTGCACCCGGCGGGGGTCCTGGCCGAGCTGGCCCGGCCGGGGCGGATCCTGGTGGTGGACGAGGCGTTCATGGACGCCGTCCCGGGCGAGCGGGAGGCGCTGGCCGGGCGGATGGACGTCCCCGGGCTGGTCGTGCTGCGGAGCCTGACGAAGACGTGGGGGCTGGCCGGTCTGCGGATCGGCTACGTGCTGGCGGAGCCGGAGGTCATCGCGAAGCTGGCCGGGGCGCAGCCGCTGTGGCCGGTGTCGACGCCGGCGCTGGTGGCGGCGGAGGCGTGCGTTTCGCCGGCGGCGCTGGCGGAGGCGGAGGACGCTGCGCGGCGGATCGCGGTCGACCGGGAGCACCTGCTGGCGGGGCTGGCGGAGTTCGAGGAGGTGCGGGTGTCGGGGGTGGCCGAGGGGCCGTTCGTGCTGGTCCAGGTCCCCGGCGCGGCGGAGGTCCGCACCCGGCTGCGCGCGCTGGGCTTCGCGGTGCGGCGGGGGGACACCTTCCCGGGGCTGGACGCGACGTGGCTGCGCCTGGCGGTCCGCGACAGGGCGACGACGGGGAGGCTGCTGCAGGCGCTGGACCACGCGCTGGCGCTGGCCGCGCGGTAGGGAGGGGGCGGGGGCGGGCCGTTGCCGTTGCCCTGGCCGGGCGGGTGGCGGTGCCCTTGCCCTGGCCGGGCGCGTGCCGTTGCCGTTGCCCCCGTTGGGCGGGTGCCGTTGCCCTGGTTGGCGGGGTGGTGGGGCGGGGTCGGTGCCGGGGGGGGGGGGGGGGGGGGGGGGGGGGGGGGGGGGGGGGGGGGGTCGGTGCCGGGGTGGGGTGTCGTCCGGGACGGGCTTCGACGTTCGGCGCCTGTTCCGGGTGTGAGGTGTGCGGGGTACCGCGCGCCGAAATCATCTCGTTTCGGTCCCGGACGACACCCCACCCCGTCCCCGGCCCCTCGCGCCGGTTGTACGGCCGACCCGTGCCCACTGGTGCCCGTCCGGCGCGGGGACTACGGGGCGCCTACGATGGCCGGAACTACGGGATGACGGGGGACGGTCCATGAAGGTGGCGGCGCGGATAGGGGTCGGGCTGGTCGGGCTGGCCGTGGTCGGCGGGGGCGTGTACGCCGCGCCGCGGCTGCTGGGGGACGGCGCCTCCGCCCCCGAGCAGCGGCTCGGGGCGAAGCCGGGGACGGACCGGGCCGCGCCGGGCGGGACACCGTTCACGCTGGTCGCGACCGGGGACATCATCCCGTACCCCTCGATCATCCAGCGCTCGGCGGACGACGCCGGCGGCAAGGCCGGGGAGTACGACTTCCGGAAGATACTGGCGGGCGTGAAGCCCATCGTGTCGGCCGCCGATCTGGCGATATGCCACCACGAGATACCGTACGGGCGGCCCGGCGGCCCCTACACCGGCTACCCCGCCTTCAAGGCCCCGCACCAGCTGGCCGACGCCCTCAAGGACGCCGGTTACGACAGCTGCTCCACCGCTTCGAACCACACCCTCGACGACGGCTACGACGGCCTCACCCGCACCCTCGACCACCTCGACCGGGTCGGCATCAAGCACGTCGGCTCGGCGCGCAGCGCCGACGAGGCCAAGGCGCCGGCCGTGCTCTCGGCCGGCGGCGCGAAGGTCGCCCAGTTGGACTACACGTACGGGACGAACGGGATACCGCTCCCGGCGGGCAAGCCCTGGGCCGTCAACCTGATCGACCAGGGCCGGATCATCGCCGACGCCCGCGCGGCCCGGGCGGCCGGCGCGAACGTCGTCGTCCTCAGCATCCACTGGGGCACCGAGTGGCAGACGGCGCCCGACCAGCAGCAGCGCGACCTGGCACAGGCGCTGACGGCCTCGCGCGGGGCGGACGGCCTCCCCGACATCGATCTGATCCTCGGTACGCACAACCACGTGCCGCAGCCCTACGAGAAGATCAACGGCACCTGGGTGGTGTTCGGCATGGGCGATCAGATCGCGAGCTTCTACGAGGCGGAGAAGGCGCGGGGCAACATGTCCTCGATCCCCCGGTTCACCTTCGCCCCGGCGGCGGGGCGGCCCGGCCGCTGGGAGGTCGTCAAGGCCGAGTACTTCACGCAGTACTCGGACATGGGCCCGCCCTTCCGGGTCGTGTGCACCTCCTGCGCGGCGGACGGAGCCGCCCGGCGGTCCGACTACGCCCGGGCCGACAAGGAGATCACGGCGGCCGTCACCTCGCGCGGCGCCGTCGGCCAGGGGCTGGAGCGCGCCTCGCGCTGACGGGTCAGCGGGTCCTGCCGCGGCGGGTGACGACGAGGGCGCCCGCGCCGATGCCGAGCAGGAGGAGGGCGCCGCCGGCGACGTACGGGGTGACCGAACCGGCGCCGGTCTCGGCGAGGTTGGCCTGTGGCACGGTCTGCGGCTTGACGTCCGGCTTCGCCGCGGGGCCGGGGCCCGGGCCGGTTCCCCGGGGGGACTCGCAGTGCGCTTCGGCGAGCACGACCTCGCCGTCGACCTCGGCCACGTTCAGGTTCAGCGGGTTGACCGACACCTTCAGGCGCAGCGCGGACGCGGCGGCGGTGGTGGAGGTGGTCCGGGTACCGGAGAGCTCCAGGGAGACCAGGCCGACGCCGGGTACCTCGACCTTGGTGGGGCCGCCGGAGGTGAGGGTGACCTTCTTGCCGAGGGCGGTGACCGTGCCGAGGACGTTCGAGGAGGCGACGGGCTTCTTCCCGGCCTCGCAGACGGCCTTGGAGGTGACCTTCTCGACCTCGATGAGGGAGAGCGCGGGCAGGCCGGGGACGTGCACCTTGGCGTGGGCGAGGTGCGATTCGGCCTCGGCGCGGCTCTTGTCGGCGCTCGCCCTGGCGGTGGCGACGTCCGCCCGCAGGACGCTGACCGGCCGCCCCTGTTCGGCCCCGTCGAGGGTGACGGTGAGGGCCGTCTTCGCGGCGCTGGCGGGGGCGGTGACCTCGTTGAGGGTGGCCTTCAGCGGAACGTGGACGGCCTTGTTGAGCAGGCCCACGTCCAGTCCGGTCCGCAGGACGGCGGCGCCGGACGTTCCCTCGCTCCCGGTACCGCCGCCCGTGGCGAGGGCGGGCGGCGCGGCGAGCAGGGCCACCGCTCCCGTGGCGAGCAGAACGGCCGCGGGCATGCGGAAGGTGTTGCTGTTCAAGATGGTGGAACCCCCGGGGAGTTGGGTGCCGTCGCGGCGCCAATGGGGGACATCGCGCACGCCGACGGCTTCGACGTTCGAATCCTTGCGCACGAGGAGTGAACGGTCAGCAACCTGACGTCACTTCACCCCAAAGGGTGGTTTCCATGCATGTATTCGAATTTCAGCGCATCGCCCGGCCCAGGAGTCCCGCCCGCCCCACGACCAGGTCGTCTCTTTCGGATCTTGCCGGTCAAGCCCGCGGCGTCTGGTGCGGTGCCTCGCAAGGCGGAGGCACAGCGCGCGTACTGGACGTACTCGG
>NZ_JBIBCI010000023.1:0-73916 GCF_042901085.1 Streptomyces sp. NPDC012794 | reverse complement strand
TGCTCGTAGGCCGTGTCCACACCCTGCGCGATGTCCGGGGACTGCGCGCCGATGGACACCGAGACGCCGCAGGAGGCGCCGTCGAAGCCTTTCTTGGACGAGTCGTAGCCGATCTCGAGGATCTTGTCGCGGACGAGCTGGGCGATCGGCGCGTAGGCCTTGGTCGTCACCTCGCCCGCGATGTGCACGAGACCGGTGGTGATGAGAGTCTCCACGGCCACACGCGAGGTCGGGTCCTCGGTGAGGAGCGCGTCGAGGATCGTGTCGCTGATCTGGTCAGCGATCTTGTCGGGGTGACCCTCGGTCACGGACTCGGAGGTGAACAGGCGACGGGACACAACGCTCCCTGGGGTTGCAGCGGCTGCTGGCTGATCATTTGGCGGAACCACACCGGGGGCTGCGCCCGATCACGTTCCAAGTGTGCAGTTTATCGGTCGCCACCGTTCGCCGGACCACCCGTCTCGCCCTATGGGAGCCGTGTGACCTGCGGCACTCCATTCTGACGTACGGATCTACCGACGAGAAGGGAAACGCTCAGGCGCGGTGGAGGTCACGCCCGGCCGCGAGCCTCGGGGCGACCTGGTCCCAGATGGTGTCCGCCAGAGCTTCCTTCGGACCATGGGGCACAGGAGTCTCCGTCCCGTCCGAAGCGAGGATGACGGCCTCGTTCTCCTCGGAACCGAAGGTCTTGGTCTCGCCCACCTCGTTGACCACGAGGAGGTCGCACCCCTTGCGCCGGAGCTTGGCCCGGCCGTTCGCGAGCACGTCGTCCGTCTCGGCGGCGAAGCCCACGACGATCTGGCCCTCCCGGCCCCGCTCGGCGGAGATCTCCGCGAGGACGTCGGGGTTCCGTACGAGGGCCACGGGCTCGGGGTCCTGCCCGTCCTGCTTCTTGATCTTGCCGTCGGCGTACCGGGCCGGCCGGAAGTCGGCCACGGCCGCGGCCATCACCACGGCGTCGGCGTCCGCGGCCGCCTTGAGCACCGCCTCGCGCAGCTGGAGGGCCGTGCCCACCCGTACGACGTCCACCCCGGCGGGGTCGGGCAGCGCGGTGTTGGCGGCCACCAGGGTGACCCGGGCGCCGCGCGCGGCGGCGGTGCGGGCGAGGGCGTAGCCCTGCTTGCCGGAGGAGCGGTTGCCGAGGAAGCGCACCGGGTCCAGGGGCTCGCGGGTGCCGCCGGCGCTGACGACCACGTGCCGCCCGGCGAGGTCGGGCCCGGCCGCGCCGCGGGTGCGGTGCCCGCGCAGGACGTGGCGGCAGACCTCGAAGATCTCGTCCGGGTCGGGCAGCCGGCCCTTGCCGGTGTCCTTGCCGGTCAGCCGGCCGACGGCGGGCTCGATGACGACGGCGCCGCGCCGGCGCAGCGTGGCGACGTTCTCCTGGGTGGCGGGGTGCTCCCACATCTCGGTGTGCATCGCGGGCGCGAAGACCACCGGGCAGCGGGCGGTGAGCAGGGTGTTCGTGAGGAGGTCGTCGGCCAGCCCGTGGGCGGCCTTGGCCAGCATGTCGGCGGTGGCCGGGGCGACGACGACGAGGTCGGCCTCCTGGCCGATGCGCACGTGGGGCACCTCGTGGACGGTCTCCCAGACCTCCGTGGAGGCCGGGTTCCCGGAGAGCGCGGCCCAGGTGGCCTCGCCGACGAAGTTCAGGGACGCCGCGGTCGGCACCACCCGTACGTCGTGCCCCGACTCGGTCAGCCGGCGCAGCAGCTCGCAGGCCTTGTAGGCGGCGATCCCGCCGCTGACGCCCAGCACGACCTTCGGCTTGTCCACCACGCACTCCCCTTGACGATTCGCGTACGACACCTATGACACACCACAGGCCCGGCAGATGTTCTGCCGGGCCTGTGGTGAAGGAATTCTCGCTGCCCTACTGGGCCGGGGCCTCGATGGCCTCGGAGGTCAGCAGACCCGCGTTGATCTCGCGCAGCGCGATCGAAAGCGGCTTCTCGTGGACGTGGGTGTCCACCAGGGGGCCGACGTACTCGAGCAGGCCCTCACCGAGCTGCGAGTAGTACGCGTTGATCTGACGCGCACGCTTGGCCGCGTAGATCACGAGGCTGTACTTCGAGTCCGTGGCCTCGAGCAGCTCGTCGATCGGCGGGTTGATGATGCCCTCGGGCGCGGTGATGGAAGAGGACACGCTCTACCTTCCGAAGATGGGTGAAGATCGAAACAAATTCGATCAAACAACTTTCATCAAGGCTAGCAGCTCACGTGCCACGTCCTCGACGGAGGTGTTCACCAGGGTGGTGTCGAACTCGGACTCGGCAGCGAGTTCGATCTTGGCGCTCTCCAGCCGGCGCTCGATGACCTCGGGCGACTCGGTGCCGCGGCCAGTGAGGCGGCGGACCAGTTCGTCCCAGCTCGGCGGGGCCAGGAAGACCAGCTGCGCGTCGGGCTTGGACTCGCGGACGAGCCGGGCGCCCTGCAGGTCGATCTCCAGCAGTACCGGTTCGCCGTTGTCCAGGCGTTCCAGTACCGCGCCGCGCGGTGTGCCGTAGCGGTTGCCCGCGAACTCGGCCCACTCCAGCAGCTCGCCGTTGGCGATCAGCTTGTCGAACTCGTCGTCGTTGACGAAGAAGTAGTGGACTCCGTGTCGCTCACCGGGCCGCGGCTTGCGGGTGGTGGCCGACACCGAGAGCCATACCTCGGGGTGGACCTTGCGCATATGCGCGACGACCGTGCTCTTGCCGACCCCCGAGGGGCCGGAGAGCACGGTCAGCCGCGGACGAACCTCTGCTGCCATAGAGCGATTATCCAGGTTCTCGGGACTGCCTGAGAACGCCGGGAGCACTTCGGGCAGCGCCTCAGGCGCTGCTACCGCCGAACTCGCGCTCCAGAGAGGCGATCTGGTTGGAGCCGAGACCTCGGACACGCCGGGACTCGGAGATGCCGAGGCGCTCCATGATCTGCTTGGCGCGGACCTTGCCGACGCCGGGCAGCGACTCGAGAAGGGCGGAGACCTTCATCTTTCCGATGACGTCGTTCTCCTGACCCGTCTTGATGACGTCGTGGAGGGAGGCGCCGGAGTGCTTGAGTCGATTCTTCACCTCGGCCCGCTCCCGGCGAGCCGCGGCGGCCTTTTCGAGCGCTGCTGCGCGCTGTTCAGGGGTAAGGGGCGGAAGAGCCACGCCTACGTCACCTCGGATGTCGAACTGTCGGATACGGACGGCGGGGAGCCCGTGGGCACCACGCCGGGTGAGGTCCCGAACAGCGATGGAATTCGCTCGCTGCTCGTTCACCCTGGTCGGAGACTAGCGGCCAAGGCCGCTCCAGTCAGCGAGAACGGACGAAAAGTCCTGGTCAGCCTCCACTGAACCGTACATCACGGACATACCACCCTGGTTTTGTCCGGGGAAAGACGTTCGAATTTCGAGATCGCGTGTCACGCGTCCGGTCCCGTACCCCGGGGATCAGCCCGCGACGGCCTGCCGCACCTCCTCCGCGAAGCGCTTCGCCGAGGCGCGCAGGGCGGCGGCGTCCGGACCGTGCTTCAGGACCCCGCGGGAGACGTTCGGGACCACGTTGGCGACGGCGGAGCCGAAGACCGCCGGGAGGTCCGCCGCGGTCGCGCCCTGCGCGCCGATGCCCGGGGCCAGCAGCGGGCCGTTGATGTCCAGGTCGAAGGAGGACAGGTCGCCCAGCGTGGCACCGACCACCGCGCCGAAGGAGCCCATGGGCTCGGCGCCCGCGTTCTCCGCCGCCAGGTGGGCCAGCATGGTCGCGCCGATCGAACGGCCGTCCTCGCGGACCGCGCGCTGGACCTCCGCGCCCTCCGGGTTGGAGGTCAGGGCCAGCACGAAGAGGCCGGCGCCCGAGCGTCGGGCCAGCTCCACGGCCGGGGCGAGCGAGCCGTAGCCGAGGTACGGGGAGACCGTCAGGGCGTCCGAGAACAGCGGGGAGGCGGGGTCCAGGAAGGCGGAGGCGTACGCGGCCATCGTGGAGCCGATGTCACCGCGCTTGGCGTCCATGACCACCAGGGTCCCGGCGGCCCGGGCGTCCGCGACGGTCCGCTCCAGCACCGCGACGCCCTTCGAGCCGAAGCGCTCGAAGAAGGCGGCCTGCGGCTTGAAGACGGCGACGGACTCGGCCAGGGCCTCGACGACCGTGCGGGAGAACCGCTCCAGACCGGCGATGTCGTCCCCCAGGCCCCAGGAGGCCAGCAGGGCCGCGTGCGGGTCGATCCCCACGCACAGGGGGCCCCGGGAGTCCATGGCGGCGCGCAGCCGGGTTCCGAAGGGGGTCACAGGGCTCACAGCGCGGCCTTTCGGGTCTCCGCGCCCACGGCTTCGGCCAGGGTCGCGTACGGGCTGGCGGCCAGGCGCGCGGCCAGGCCCTTGTGGATGGCGCGGGCGTAGAACGGGCCCTCGTAGACGAAGGCGCTGTAGCCCTGGACCAGGGTGGCTCCCGCCAGGATCCGCTGCCAGGCGTCCTCGGCGTTCTCGATGCCCCCGACGCCCACCAGGACCAGGCGGTCGCCGACGCGCGCGTACAGGCGGCGCAGGACCTCCAGCGAGCGCTCCTTGACCGGGGCGCCGGACAGCCCGCCGGTCTCCTTGACCAGGGCGGGGTCGGACTTCAGGCCGAGGCCCTCGCGGGCGATGGTGGTGTTGGTGGCGATGATGCCGTCCAGGCCCAGCTCCAGGGCGAGGTCGGCGACCGCGTCGACGTCCTCGTCCGCGAGGTCGGGGGCGATCTTGACCAGCAGCGGCACCCGGCGGTCGGTGACCGCGCGGTCGGCGGCTTCCCGCACCGCGGTCAGCAGCGGCCGCAGGGACTCCGTGGCCTGGAGGTTGCGCAGGCCCGGGGTGTTCGGGGAGGAGACGTTGACGACCAGGTAGTCCGCGTGGCGGGCCAGCCGCTCGGTGGAGACCACGTAGTCGGCGGCCGCCTCGGCCTCCGGAACCACCTTGGTCTTGCCGATGTTGACGCCCACGACCGTCCGGAAGACCGGGTTGCGGGCGCCGAGGCGGGCGGCGACGGCGGCCGAGCCCTCGTTGTTGAAGCCCATGCGGTTGATCAGCGCCCGGTCGGGGACCAGGCGGAAGAGGCGCTTCTTGGGGTTGCCGGGCTGCGCCTGGCCGGTGACGGTGCCGATCTCGATGTGGTCGAAGCCGAGCATCGCCATGCCGTCGATGGCGACGGCGTTCTTGTCGAAGCCGGCCGCGAGCCCGAAGGGGCCGTGCATCCGCAGACCGAGCGCCTCCGTGCGCAGGGACGCGTACCGCGGCGCCAGGACGGCCGCGACGAAGGTGCGCAGCACCGGGACGCGGGCGGCGAGGCGGATCCACCGGAAGGCCGTGTAGTGGGCCCGCTCGGGGTCCATCCGCTTGAAGACCAGGTTGAAGAACAGTTTGTACATCGTCCGAAAAGTCCCTTCTGCGCTCAAGAAGAGGGGGACACCCGGCGCGGTTCGCGCGTCCGGTGTCCCCCTCTCCGCTACGGGCTGCTAGTCGCGGGCGGCGTTCAGGTGCTCCGCGTGCTCCTGGAGGGAGCGCACGCCGACGTCACCGCGGCTGAGCGCGTCGATGCCCTGCACGGCGGCGGCGAGCGCCTGGACCGTGGTCAGGCACGGGACGCTGCGCGCCACGGCGGCCGTACGGATCTCGTATCCGTCGAGGCGGCCGCCGGTGCCGTACGGGGTGTTGACGATCAGGTCGACCTGGCCGTCGTGGATCAGCTGGACGATGGTCTTCTCGCCGTCCGGGCCCTCGCCCTCGCTGAGCTTGCGCACCACGGTGGCGTTGATGCCGTTGCGGCGCAGCACCTCGGCGGTGCCGGAGGTGGCGAGCAGCTCGAAGCCGTGGGCGACGAGCTCGCGGGCCGGGAAGATCATCGAGCGCTTGTCGCGGTTGGCGACGGAAATGAACGCGCGGCCCTTGGTCGGCAGCGGGCCGTAGGCGCCGGCCTGCGACTTGGCGTACGCCGTGCCGAAGACCGTGTCGATGCCCATGACCTCGCCGGTGGAGCGCATCTCCGGACCGAGGACGGTGTCCACGCCGCGGCCGTGGATGTCGCGGAAGCGCGACCACGGCATGACGGCCTCCTTGACGGAGATCGGCGCGTCCAGCGGCAGGGTGCCGCCGTCGCCGGTCCTGGGCAGCATGCCCTCGGCGCGCAGTTCGGCGATGGTGGCGCCGAGCGAGATGCGGGCCGCGGCCTTGGCGAGCGGGACGGCGGTCGCCTTCGAGGTGAAGGGGACGGTCCGGGAGGCGCGGGGGTTGGCCTCCAGGACGTAGAGGATGTCGCCCGCCATCGCGAACTGGATGTTGATCAGGCCGCGGACGCCGACGCCCTTGGCGATGGCCTCGGTGGAGGCGCGCAGGCGCTTGATGTCGAAGCCGCCGAGGGTGATCGGGGGCAGGGCGCAGGCCGAGTCGCCGGAGTGGATGCCGGCCTCCTCGATGTGCTCCATGACGCCGCCGAGGTAGAGCTCGGTGCCGTCGTAGAGGGCGTCGACGTCGATCTCGATCGCGTCGTCGAGGAAGCGGTCGACCAGCACGGGGCGGGTCGGGGAGATCTCGGTGGACTCCGCGATGTACGACTCCAGGCGGGTCTCGTCGTAGACGATCTCCATGCCGCGGCCGCCGAGCACGTAGGACGGGCGGACCAGGACCGGGTAGCCGATCTCGTCGGCGATCGCCTTGGCCCCCGCGAAGGTGGTGGCGGTGCCGTGCTTGGGCGCGGGCAGGCCCGCGTCGGCGAGGACCTGGCCGAAGGCGCCGCGGTCCTCGGCGGCGTGGATGGCCTCCGGGGAGGTGCCGACGACCGGGACGCCGTTGTCCTTGAGCGCCTGGGCGAGGCCCAGCGGGGTCTGGCCGCCGAGCTGGACGACCACACCGGCGATCGGTCCGGCCAGCGACTCGGCGTGGACGATCTCCAGCACGTCCTCGAGCGTCAGCGGCTCGAAGTACAGGCGGTCGGAGGTGTCGTAGTCCGTCGAGACGGTCTCGGGGTTGCAGTTGACCATCACGGTCTCGTAGCCGGCCTCGCTGAGGGCGAAGGAGGCGTGGACGCAGGAGTAGTCGAACTCGATGCCCTGGCCGATGCGGTTCGGGCCGGAGCCCAGGATGATCACCGCGGGCTTCTCGCGCGGGGCGACCTCGGACTCCTCGTCGTAGGAGGAGTAGAAGTAGGGGGTCTTCGCGGCGAACTCGGCGGCGCAGGTGTCGACCGTCTTGTAGACCGGGCGGACGCCCAGCGCGTGGCGGACCTCGCGGACGACGTCCTCGCGCAGGCCGCGGATCTCCGCGATCTGGGCGTCGGAGAAGCCGTGGCGCTTGGCCTCGGCGAGCAGCTCGGGGTCGAGCTTCTCGGCGGCGGCGAGGTCGTCCGCGATCTCCTTGATCAGGAAGAGCTGGTCGACGAACCAGGGGTCGATCTTCGTGGACTCGAAGACCTCTTCCTGGGTGGCGCCGGCGCGGATGGCCTGCATGACGGTGTTGATGCGGCCGTCGGTCGGGCGGACCGCGGTGGCCAGCAGCTCGGCCTTGTCGCCCGGCTCGCCGACGAAGGTGAACTGGGAGCCCTTCTTCTCCAGGGAGCGCAGGGCCTTCTGGAGGGCCTCGGTGAAGTTGCGGCCGATGGCCATGGCCTCGCCCACCGACTTCATGGTGGTGGTGAGGGTGGCGTCGGCGGCCGGGAACTTCTCGAAGGCGAAGCGCGGGGCCTTGACGACGACGTAGTCGAGGGTCGGCTCGAAGGAGGCCGGGGTCTTCTCGGTGATGTCGTTCGGGACCTCGTCCAGCGTGTAGCCGATGGCCAGCTTCGCGGCGATCTTGGCGATCGGGAAGCCGGTGGCCTTCGAGGCGAGCGCGGAGGAGCGGGAGACGCGCGGGTTCATCTCGATGACGATGACGCGGCCGTCGTCCGGGTTGATCGCGAACTGGATGTTGCAGCCGCCGGTGTCGACGCCGACCTCGCGGATGATCGCGATGCCGATGTCGCGCAGCCGCTGGTACTCGCGGTCGGTGAGCGTCATCGCCGGGGCGACGGTGATCGAGTCACCGGTGTGCACGCCCATCGGGTCGAAGTTCTCGATGGAGCAGACGACGACCACGTTGTCCTTGGTGTCGCGCATCAGCTCCAGCTCGTACTCCTTCCAGCCGAGGATGGACTCCTCCAGGAGCACCTCGGTGGTCGGGGAGAGCGTGAGGCCCTGGCCGGCGATGCGGCGCAGCTCTTCCTCGTCGTGGGCGAAGCCGGAGCCGGCGCCGCCCATGGTGAAGGAGGGGCGCACGACGACGGGGTAGCCGCCGAGGGTGTCGACGCCCTTGAGGACGTCGTCCATCGAGTGGCAGATCACCGAACGGGCGGACTCGCCGTAGCCGATCTTGCCCTTGACGGCCTCGACGACGCCCTTGAAGAGGTCTCGGTCCTCGCCCTTGTTGATGGCCTCGACGTTGGCGCCGATGAGCTCGACGCCGTACTTCTCCAGCACGCCCTGCTCGTGCATGGAGATGGCCGTGTTGAGCGCGGTCTGGCCGCCGAGGGTCGGGAGCAGCGCGTCGGGGCGCTCCTTCGCGATGATCTTCTCGACGAACTCGGGGGTGATCGGCTCGACGTACGTGGCGTCGGCGATCTCCGGGTCGGTCATGATCGTCGCGGGGTTGGAGTTGACCAGGATGACCCTCAGGCCCTCGGCCTTGAGGATGCGGCAGGCCTGGGTGCCGGAGTAGTCGAACTCGGCGGCCTGGCCGATGACGATCGGGCCGGAGCCGATGACCAGGACGGACTGGATATCGGTGCGCTTAGGCACGCTCGGCCTCCATCAGAGATACGAAGCGGTCGAAGAGGTACGCGGCGTCGTGCGGGCCGGCGGCCGCCTCGGGGTGGTACTGGACGGAGAAGGCCGGCTGGTCGAGCAGCTGGAGGCCTTCCACGACGTTGTCGTTCAGGCAGACGTGGGAGACCTCGGCGCGGCCGTACGGGGTCTCGGACACCTGGTCGAGGGGCGCGTCGACGGCGAAGCCGTGGTTGTGCGCGGTGATCTCGACCTTGCCGGTGGTGCGGTCCTGGACCGGCTGGTTGATGCCGCGGTGGCCGTACTTCAGCTTGTAGGTGCCGAAGCCGAGGGCGCGGCCGAGGATCTGGTTGCCGAAGCAGATGCCGAAGAGCGGGGTCTTGCGGGCGAGGACACCCTGCATGACGGAGACCGCGTGGTCGGCGGTGGCCGGGTCGCCGGGGCCGTTGGAGAAGAACACGCCGTCCGGGGAGACGGCGTAGACGTCCTCGACGGTGGCGGTGGCGGGGAGCACGTGCACCTCGATGCCGCGCTCGGCCATCCGGTGCGGGGTCATGCCCTTGATGCCGAGGTCCACGGCGGCGACGGTGAACTTCTTCTCGCCGATCGCGGGGACGACGTACGTCTCCTTGGTGGCGACCTCGGCGGAGAGGTCGGCGCCCTTCATCTGCGGGGCTTCCAGGACGCGGGCCAGCAGGGCCGCGTCGTCGGCGACGGCCTCGCCCGAGAAGATGCCGACGCGCATGGCGCCGCGCTCGCGCAGGTGGCGGGTCAGGGCGCGGGTGTCGATGCCGGAGATCCCGACGACGCCCTGCCCGGCCAGCTCCTCGTCCAGCGAACGCCGGGAGCGCCAGTTGGAGGGGACGCGCGCGGGGTCGCGTACGACGTAGCCGGACACCCAGATGCGGGAGGACTCGGGGTCCTCGTCGTTCACACCGGTGTTGCCCACGTGGGGGGCGGTCATCACGACGACCTGCCGGTGGTACGACGGGTCGGTCAGGGTCTCCTGGTAGCCGGTCATGCCGGTGGAGAACACGGCCTCGCCGAAGGTCTCCCCCACGGCGCCGTAGGCGCGGCCGCGGAAGATCCGACCGTCCTCCAGGACGAGTACGGCGGGAGCTTTGGCTGCTCCCCTGGTGGAGGTCGTCATCGTTCGGCGCCTTCCGTCGTGGTGGTTGAGTTCATGAGATTGATCGCTTCGACCCAGGCGGCGTGCTCGGCGGCCCGGTCGGAGCGGAATCCGGAGTCGATCAGCTTGTCGCCGTGCGCCCAGGTGACGACGAGCAGGCCGCCCTCGGTGAGTACCTTGCCCGCGATTCCCTTGTCGAGGCGGGCGCCGCGCAGCTGCGCGGCCGGTACGAAGAAGTCGGTTGCCCCCGGACGGACCACGTCCAGGCCCGCGTCGGTGAGGGTGAGCTCGACCCGGCTGCGGACTCCGAGCCCGTGGGCGACGATCCGGTCGAGCCACTGCCCGGCGGTGGTGGACCCGTGGTACCGGCCGGTCAGGGCCAGCCGGTGTTCGGGAAGACCGCCGGGGGTGGCGGGCAGCTCCGGCAGATCGCTCTGCAGGGCGCCCCGCCATTTCCAGCCCTGCCGCATCAGCCAGTACACGAACGCGATGAAGACGAGCAGGCCGAGCACCCACGCCATGCGGGGGCCCCAGTCCGTCACCTCCGCCGACTGTCGTTCGGCGGCCTCGGCGGCCAGTTGGATCACTGCAGGTGTCACGCCAGTTTCCCGTCCACGACCGTTGCCCGGCCCCGCAGGAAGGTGTGAGTGACGCGTCCCGGCAGCTCACGGCCCTCGTAAGGCGTGTTGCGGCTGCGGGAGGCGAAGAGTGCGGGGTCCACGACACCACGGTACGAGGTATCGACCAAGGTCAGGTTCGCGGGTTCACCTGCCGAGACGGGCCGGCCGTGCCCCGCGAGGCCGCCGATGCGCGCCGGGGCGTGCGACATCCGCTCCGCGACGCCCGTCCAGTCGAGCAGTCCGGTCTCCACCATCGTCTGCTGGACGACGGGGAGCGCGGTCTCCAGGCCCACCATGCCCATGGCGGCGGCGGCCCACTCGCAGTCCTTGTCCTCGTGCGGGTGCGGGGCGTGGTCCGTGGCGACGATGTCGATCGTGCCGTCGGCGAGCGCCTCGCGCAGGGCCATCACGTCGCGCTCGGTGCGCAGCGGCGGGTTGACCTTGTAGACCGGGTTGTACGAGCGCACGAGCTCGTCGGTGAGGAGCAGGTGGTGCGGGGTGACCTCCGCGGTGACGTCGATGCCGCGGGACTTGGCCCAGCGGACGATCTCGACGGAGCCGGCGGTGGAGAGGTGGCAGATGTGCACGCGGGAGCCGACGTGTTCGGCGAGCAGCACGTCGCGAGCGATGATCGACTCTTCGGCGACGGCCGGCCAGCCGCCGAGCCCCAGCTCGGCCGAGACGATGCCCTCGTTCATCTGGGCGCCCTCGGTGAGGCGGGGCTCCTGGGCGTGCTGGGCGACGACGCCGCCGAAGGCCTTCACGTACTCCAGGGCGCGGCGCATGATCACGGCGTCGTCCACGCACTTGCCGTCGTCGGAGAAGACGGTGACGCGGGCGGCGGACTCGTGCATGGCGCCCAGCTCGGAGAGCTTCTTGCCCTCCAGGCCGATGGTGACGGCGCCGATGGGCTGTACGTCGCAGTAGCCGGACTCCTTGCCCAGGCGCCACACCTGCTCGACGACGCCGGCGGTGTCGGCGACGGGGAAGGTGTTGGCCATGGCGAAGACCGCCGTGTAGCCGCCGGAGGCGGCCGCGCGGGTGCCGGTGAGGACGGTCTCGGAGTCCTCGCGGCCGGGCTCGCGCAGGTGGGTGTGGAGGTCGACGAGGCCCGGGAGGAGGACCTGGCCCTCGGCCTCGATGACCTGGGCGCCCTCGGCGGACAGCCCGGTGCCGACCTCGGCGATCGTCTCGCCGTCGATCAGGACGTCCTGCGCCTCGCCGCCGAGGACCTTCGCGCCGCGGATAAGGATCTTGCTCATGGTTACTTGTTCTCCTCGGTACGGGCGGCGGCGGGGGTGGTGACGGCGGGCTCGGAGCCTCCGAGCAGCAGGTACAGGACGGCCATGCGGATCGAGACGCCGTTGGCGACCTGCTCGACGACCGTGCAGCGGTCGGAGTCGGCGACCTCGGCGGTGATCTCCATGCCGCGGACCATGGGGCCGGGGTGCATCACGATGGCGTGCTCGGGCATCCGGGCCATCCGGGCGGCGTCCAGCCCGTAACGGCGCGAGTACTCGCGCTCGGTCGGGAAGAAGGCGGCGTTCATCCGCTCACGCTGCACACGCAGCATCATGACCGCGTCCGACTTCGGCAGCACCTCGTCGAGGCTGTACGAGATCTCGCAGGGCCAGTTCTCGACGCCGACCGGCACCAGGGTCGGCGGGGCCACCAGGGTGACCTCGGCGCCGAGGGTGTGCAGCAGGTCGACGTTGGAGCGGGCCACGCGGCTGTGCAGGACGTCGCCGACGAGGGTGATCCGGCGGCCGTCGAGGCCCTTGCCGAGCCCGGCGTCGCGGCCGACCAGGCGGCGGCGCATGGTGAACGCGTCGAGGAGGGCCTGGGTGGGGTGCTGGTGGGTGCCGTCGCCGGCGTTGATCACCGGGGCGTCGATCCAGCCGGAGTTCGCGAGCCTGTAGGGGGCGCCGGAGGCGTGGTGGCGGATGACCACGGCGTCCACGCCCATGGCGGCCAGGGTCTGGGCCGTGTCCTTGAGGGACTCGCCCTTGGAGACGCTGGAGCCCTTCGCGGCGAAGTTGATGACGTCCGCGGAGAGGCGCTTCTCGGCTGCTTCGAAGGAGATCCGGGTACGGGTCGAGTCCTCGAAGAACAGGTTGCAGATGGTGAGGCCGCGCAGGGTGGGCAGCTTCTTGATCGGCCGGTCGGCGACGCGGGCCATCTCCTCGGCGGTGTCGAGGATCAGGACGGCGTCGTCGCGCGTGAGGTCGGCGGCCGAGATGAGGTGGCGCTTCATCTGGGTGCTCCGTAAGTCGGGAGGGCAGGCAGGCGGGGCTGACGGTGGTGCGGCAGGGCAGGGCTCGGCGCGGGCTCCCGCGAGGGGTCCCGTACGCGCGGGGGTTACTGCCCTGCTGGCCGGGCGGTCCGCTGGCCGAGCAGCACGGCGTCGCGGCCGTCCTCCTCCTGGAGCTGGACCCTGACGGTCTCGCGCAGCGAGGTGGGCAGGTTCTTGCCCACGTAGTCGGCGCGGATCGGGAGTTCGCGGTGACCGCGGTCGACGAGGACCGCGAGCTGGACGGCGCGGGGGCGGCCGATGTCGCCGAGCGCGTCGAGGGCCGCCCGGATGGTGCGGCCGGAGAAGAGGACGTCGTCGAGGAGGACCACCAGGCGGCCGTCGATGCCGTCGCCCGGGATCTCGGTGCGGCCGATCGCCCGGGCGGGCTTCAGGCGCAGGTCGTCGCGGTACATGGTGATGTCGAGGGAGCCGACCGGGATCTTCGTCCCGGTGATCTCCTCCAGCTTGGCGGCCAGCCGGCGGGCCAGGTACACACCGCGGGTGGGAATGCCGAGGAGCACCACGTCGTCGGCGCCCTTGGCGCGTTCGACGATCTCGTGGGCGATACGCGTCAGGACCCGGGCGATGTCCTGCGCCTCCAGAACGGGGCGCATCTCTTCATCGGCCGAGACCTGGGAAGTCGTGCTGTCCATGAAAAGGACCTCCTTCTCCGCCTCACGGGACGGACCTTAAAGGACGTCTGATGTACGCCGACCACGGTACCAGGGGTGGGCGCCCGGCTCCGCACCGGACCCCGGTGATCCCGCTCGTAAGTGGGCGGGGAAGAGCATTCGGCTTGACGCATCCACGTAACGCTGCGTAACCTCACAGTGAGTTACCAGCCGCGCGGCGGAGCCGCATGGTCTCCATGTAGTCACAGCGTCACAGCGTCCGGGAGCGTTATGTCCAGCGAATACGCCAAACAGCTCGGGGCCAAGCTCCGCGCCATCCGCACCCAGCAGGGCCTCTCCCTCCATGGTGTCGAGGAGAAGTCGCAGGGCCGTTGGAAGGCCGTGGTGGTCGGTTCCTACGAGCGCGGGGACCGCGCCGTGACCGTCCAGCGCCTCGCCGAGCTGGCGGACTTCTACGGGGTTCCGGTCCAGGAACTGCTGCCGGGCACGACCCCCGGCGGTGCGGCCGAGCCGCCGCCGAAGCTGCGCCTCGACCTGGAGCGCCTGGCGGGCGTCCCCGCCGAGAAGGCCGGCCCGCTCCAGCGCTACGCCGCGACCATCCAGAGCCAGCGCGGCGACTACAACGGCAAGGTGCTGTCGATCCGCCAGGACGACCTGCGCACCCTGGCCGTCATCTACGACCAGTCCCCCTCGGTCCTGACCGAGCAGCTCATCAGCTGGGGCGTCCTCGACGCCGACGCGCGTCGCGCCGTGGCCCACGAGGACATCTAGTCCCGGGGGGCCGTCCCGCCCCACCAAACCCGGCCCGGGGGGGGCCCGGCCCCCCGGGGCCCCGCCACCCGCCCGTTTTTCGTCCGCCGGGCGGCGGAGGGCCGGCGGCACGCGGTGCCGGGCCCGGTGCCGCAGGCGGCCGGCCGGGAAAACGGCGGAGGGCCCGGGGCGCTCATCGCGCCGCGGGCCCTCCGCTCAGCCGTCCGCCCCGGGGTTACTCGCCCCGGCGCAGGCTCGGCTTCAGGTCCTTGAAGCGGGCCAGCAGGCCGTTCACGAACGCGGGCGAGTCGTCCGTGGAGAACTCCTTGGCCAGCTGCACGGCCTCGTCGATCGCCACGGCGTCCGGGGTCTCGTCGACCCAGATCAGCTCGAAGGCGCCCAGCCGCAGGATGTTCCGGTCGACGACCGGCATGCGGTCGAGCTCCCAGTCCACGGCGTAGGTGACGATCAGGTCGTCGATGCGGTTCACCTTGTCGGCGTAGCCCTCGACGAGGTCCATCGTGAAGGCGTTGACCGGCGGCTGCCGGTCATCGGACCGCGCGTGGCGGATCCAGTCCGCGAGGACCTCGCGCACGGACACGCCGCGCTGGTCGGCCTCGAAGAGGATCTGGAAGGCGCGCTTGCGCGCGTTGCTCCGGGCAGCCACGGTTAGCTGTTCACCCGGCCGAGGTAGTCGGAGGTGCGGGTGTCGACCTTGACCTTCTCGCCGGTGTTGACGAAGAGCGGGACCTGGATCTCGTGGCCGGTCTCCAGGCGGGCCGGCTTGGTGCCGCCGGTGGAGCGGTCGCCCTGGACGCCCGGGTCGGTGTGCTCGATGACCAGCTCGACGGCGGCCGGGAGCTCGACGTAGAGGACCGAGCCCTCGTGCTGGGCGACGGAGGCGGTGAAGCCCTCGATCAGGAAGTTGGCGGCGTCGCCGACGGCCTTCTTGTCGACCATCAGCTGGTCGTAGGTCTGCATGTCCATGAAGACGAAGTACTCGCCGTCCATGTACGAGAACTGCATGTCACGCCGGTCGATCGTGGCGGTCTCGACCTTCGTGCCGGCGTTGAAGGTCTTGTCGACGACCTTGCCGGAGAGCACGTGCTTGAGCTTGGTGCGCACGAAGGCCGGGCCCTTGCCGGGCTTGACGTGCTGGAACTCGACGACGGACCAGAGCTGGTCACCGTCGAGCTTGAGCACCATGCCGTTCTTGAGGTCGTTCGTGGAAGCCACGGTTGCGGAATCTCCTGCACTGGAAGACCACGGATGCGCGCACGGTCCGGCGTCGCGGACTAGAGCGCGAGCAGCTCCTTGGTCGTAATGGTGAGTAGCTCGGGACCGCCGTCCGCCTCGGGGCGTACGACGAGCGTGTCATCGATCCGGACACCTCCCCGGCCGGGGAGGTGAACCCCCGGTTCGACGGTGACCGGCACGCAAGCGTCCAGTTTACCCATTGCCGTAGGTGCAAGCTGCGGGTCCTCGTCGATTTCGAGGCCGACCCCGTGCCCCATCCACCCGGCGAGGGCCTCACCGTGCCCCGCCGAGTCCAGTACGGACCGTGCCGCGTGGTCCACGTCGCGGTACGCGGCCCCCGGCACCAGGGCCTGCCGGCCCGCCCGCTGGGCGGCGAAGACCAGGTCGTACAGCTCGATCTGCCAGTCGGCGGGAGTGGTGCCGATCACGAAGGTGCGGCCGATCTCGCAGCGGTAGCCTCGGTAGCCGGCGCCGAGGCAGACCGAGAGGAAGTCGCCCTCCTCCACCCTCCGGTCCGAGGGCCGGTGCCGGGAGCGGCCCGAGTGCGGGCCGGTGCCGACGGACGTCGGGAACGCCGGGCCGTCCGCGCCGTGGTCGACGAGGCGGCGCTCCAGCTCCAGGGCCAGGTGGCGTTCGGTCCGGCCCACGAGGATCGACTCCAGCAGCTCGCCGAGGGCCTGGTCGGCGATCTCGGCGGCGATGCGCAGGCAGGCGATCTCCTCCTCGTCCTTCACCAGCCGCTGCTGCTCCACGGCCGTACCGAGGTCGGCCAGCCGCAGCCGGGGCGCGACCGAGTGCAGGGCCCGGTGCCGGGCGACGGTCAGGTGGTGCTCCTCGACGGCGAGGGAGTCGGCCCGGACGGAGGCGGCCAGATCGGCGGCGGCCACGGCGGGATCGGCTCCGGGCGCGGGCAGGACGGACACGCGCAGGCCCTCGTCGAGCCGTCCCTCGTCCACCTCCCCGGTGGGCGCCCCGGGGCAGAACAGCACGTCCTCGGCGGGCCCGACCAGCATGACGGCGCCCAGCGGGGACGCCCCGGCGAGGTAGCGGACGTTCGCTGGACGCGTGACCAGTGCGGCGGCATTGCCCGCGGCGGCGCAGCGCTCGCGGAGCAGGCCCCTGCGGGCCGCGTACACGTCTGACATGTCTTCGAGCCTACGAGCGCCACGCCCATCCGGCCCGGCGAGCGCGGCCGGACGGGGCCGGGTCCACGCCCACGGCCCACGGCCCACGGCCCCGGCGGCGCTACCAGCGGGGCGGGCTCGTCATCGCCCGGGCGAGGGCCTCGTCCAGGGCCCGCGCGGTGCCCTCGACGTCGAGGTGTGAGTTGTCGATGATCGGCAGCCCGGATCCGTACCAGCCGGCCATCCGGCCGTGGATGCGGGCGACCTCCTCGTCGGAGAGCCGGCGGTTGCCGGAGCGGGCCGCGTTGCGGTCGAGGACCACGTCCAGCCCGGGCAGCAGTACGACCGGCAGCAGCGCCGGCCCCACGTGCCGCTTCCAGCCGCCCAGGCCGACCACGGGCCGGTCGGGGAAGACCGCGTCGTCGAGGATGCAGGAGATGCCGTTGGCCAGGAAGTTGCGGGCGGCGAAGCCGCAGGTGCGGCGGGCGAGGCGGTACTGGGCCTCGGAGTGCTCGTTCCAGCCGGCCTGCGGGTCGGCGAAGCCCGAGCAGACCCATTCGCGGACGTCGTCCAGGCTGATGTGCGCGGTCGGCACCGGGCGGGTGCCCGCCCAGTGCCGGGCCACGGTCGTCTTGCCGGCCCCGGCCGGCCCTATGAGCAGCACGGCGAGCACGGCCCCGCCGGTGCCGGGCGCGGGCGCGCCCGGCCCGGGGGCCGCGGCGGGAGGCAGCGGGATGTGCCCCGTCGCTTCGGGGACCGGCGTCACCGGCCAGCCCTGGGCAGGGGGTATCGGCGGCTGCGGGGGAACCGCCGGGTGCTGTCCCGTCGGACCCCAGCCCCCCACTCCGTGCTGCATCCGCGCCACTCCGTCTCGTTCAGGCGACTGATGCGAGAACGTTATCTCAGGCCGTGACTTCCTCCGCCAGCGCACGCAGCGCCAGCCGGTAGGAGCCCAGCCCGAAGCCCGCGACGGTGCCGGTCGCCACGGCCGCGATGACCGAGGTGTGCCGGAACTCCTCCCGGGCGTACGGGTTGGAGATGTGCACCTCGATCAGCGGTGCGGTCCGCTGGGCGGCCGCGTCCCGCATGGCGTACGAGTAGTGCGTGAAGGCACCCGGGTTGATGACGACCGGGATCCTGCCGTCGGCCGCCTCGTGCAGCCAGCGCACCAGCTCGCCCTCGTCGTTGGTCTCGCGGACCTCCACGTCGAAGTCGAGCTCCGCGCCCAGGGCGCGGCAGCTCTCCACGAGACCGGCGTACGAGGTGGCGCCGTACACGTCGGGCTCGCGGGAACCGAGCCGGCCCAGGTTCGGGCCGTTCAGAACCAGCACCCGGCGGCTCACGCGGAGACCTCGCCGTAGGCGGCGACGAGGTGGGCCGGGTCGGGGCCCTCCAGCACGGTGGGCTTGGCCAGCCCGTCCAGGACGATGAAGCGCAGCAGGTTGCCGCGGGACTTCTTGTCGACCTGCATGGTCTGGAGCAGCTTGGTCCACTGGTCGCCGCGGTAGGTCAGCGGCAGGCCCACGGAGGCGAGCACCGCCTTGTGGCGGTCGGCCGTGGCGTCGTCCAGCCGCCCTGCCAGCCGGCCGAGCTCGGCGGCGAAGACCATGCCGACGGAGACCGCCGCACCGTGCCGCCACTTGTAGCGCTCGTTCTTCTCGATGGCGTGCGCGAGGGTGTGGCCGTAGTTGAGGATCTCCCGCAGCCCCGACTCCTTGAGGTCGCTGGAGACCACGTCGGCCTTGACCTGGATGGAGCGGCGGATCAGCTCGGCCGTGTGCGGGCCGGCGGGCGTACGGGCCGCCGCCGGGTCCTCCTCGATCAGGTCGAGGATCACCGGGTCGGAGATGAACCCGGCCTTGATGACCTCGGCCAGGCCGCTGACGTAGTCGTTGACCGGCAGCGACTCCAGCGCGGCGAGGTCGCAGAGCACCCCGGCCGGCGGGTGGAAGGCCCCGACGAGGTTCTTGCCCTCGGCGGTGTTGATGCCGGTCTTGCCGCCGACGGCCGCGTCCACCATCGCGAGGACGGTGGTCGGCACGGCGATCCAGCGCACCCCGCGCAGCCAGCTGGCCGCGACGAAGCCCGCCAGGTCGGTGGTGGCGCCGCCGCCGACGCCGACGATGACGTCGGTGCGGGTGAAGTTGGACTGGCCGAGCGCCTTCCAGCAGTACGCGGCCACCTCGACGGTCTTGGCCTCCTCGGCGTTCGGCACCTGGATGGCGACCGCCTCGTAGCCCTGCTCCGCCAGGTCCGCGCGCAGCGCCTCGCCGGTCTCGGCCAGCGCCTCGGGGTGGATCACGGCGACCCGCTGGGCCTTCGGGCCGATCAGGCCGCCCAGCTCGCCGAGCAGCTGCCGGCCGACCAGCACGTCGTACGCGTCGTGTCCGGCACTGGCGCCGACGTGGATCCGCGTCACCTGGTCTGTCATACGTCCTTCAACTCCAGAGCGTCGAGGACCGCCTGGGCGACCTCTTCGGGGGTGCGGTCGTCGGTGGCCACCACGACGCGCGCGACTTCGGTGTACAGGTGGCGCCTGGCTTCCATCAGCTCGCGCCACTGGCGGCGCGGGTTGACGGCGAGCAGCGGGCGGGCGGCGCCGAGCCCGACGCGGCGCACGGCCTCCTCGACGTCCATCGACAGGTAGGCGACGGGCAGCCCGCTCAGCAGGGCGCGGGTGCCCTCGTCGAGGACGGCGCCGCCGCCGAGGGCGAGGACTCCGGTGTGCTCGGCGACGGCGGCGGCCACGGCCTCGCGTTCCAGCTCACGGAAGTACGGCTCGCCCTCGTCGACGAAGATGTCGGAGATCTCCCGGCCCTGGGCCGCGACGATGTCCGCGTCGGTGTCCCGGTAGGGGACGCCGAGCCGGCGGGCGAGCAGGCCGCCCACCGTGGACTTGCCGGAGCCCATGGGGCCGACGAGTACGACCCGGGGGCCGCCGGTCACCGGATCTGCAGGTTGTCGAGGTACGACCGGACGTTGCGGCGGGTCTCGGGGACCGAGTCGCCGCCGAACTTCTCGACCACGGCGTCGGCCAGCACCAGCGCCACCATGGCCTCGGCGACGATGCCCGCGGCGGGCACGGCACAGACGTCGGAACGCTGGTGGTGGGCCACGGTGGCCTCACCGGTGGCCACGTCGACGGTGGCGAGGGCGCGCGGCACGGTCGCGATGGGTTTCATCGCGGCGCGTACGCGCAGCAGCTCGCCGGTGGTCAGGCCGCCCTCGGTGCCGCCGGAGCGGCCGGAGGTGCGCTTGAGGCCCTCGGGGGTGGAGACGATCTCGTCGTGCGCCTTCGAGCCGGGCACGCGGGCCAGGTCGAAGCCGTCGCCGACCTCGACGCCCTTGATGGCCTGGATGCCCATGAGCGCGGCGGCGAGACGGGCGTCGAGGCGGCGGTCCCAGTGGACGTGGGAGCCGAGGCCGACGGGCACGCCGTACGCGAGCACCTCGACGACGCCGCCGAGGGTGTCGCCGTCCTTGTGGGCCTGGTCGATCTCGGCGACCATCGCCTTCGACGCGTCGGCGTCGAGGCAGCGCACCGGGTCGGCGTCGAGCTTCTCGACGTCGGCGGGGGTCGGGTAGACGCCGTAGGGGGCCTTGGCCGAGGCCAGCTCCACCACGTGCGAGACGATCTCGATGCCGGCGGCCTCCTTGATGAAGGACCGGGCGATGGCGCCGAGGGCGACGCGGGCGGCCGTCTCGCGGGCGCTGGCGCGCTCCAGGATCGGGCGGGCCTCGTCGAAGCCGTACTTCTGCATGCCCGCGAGGTCGGCGTGGCCGGGGCGGGGGCGGGTCAGCGGCGCGTTGCGGCCGGTGTCCTTGAGCAGCGAGGGGTCGACCGGGTCGGCCGACATCACCGTCTCCCACTTAGGCCACTCGGTGTTCCCGACCATGACCGCGACCGGGGAGCCCAGGGACAGCCCGTGGCGGACGCCGCCGAGGAAGGTGATCTCGTCCTGCTCGAACTTCATGCGGGCACCGCGGCCATAGCCGAGCCGGCGCCTCGCCAGGTGGTCGGCCACCAGCTCGGTGGTGACCGGGACGCCGGCGGGAAGGCCCTCCAGCGTCGCGACCAGGGCCGGTCCGTGCGACTCTCCCGCGGTCAGCCAACGCAACCTGCTCAACGATGCTCCTCATGCTCGCGCCTGGTACAGCGGCGGCGCCTCCCCGGGGCCCTCCCGGCGGTGGCCGGGGGGAGCGCGGACGGGACCGCCATACCCGAATCCTCCCACGTCCGGGCCGTCGAGCCGATCTCGGTCCAGCTGACGGACTGGGGGTCCCCCGGCGGTGGCCGGGGAGGGTACGCGGCGATGGTGGCGGGTCCGGCTATCCGCTTCCTACGCGCGGGCGCGCGGGGCGTCAGTGGCGGGCGCGCAGGGCCGCTTCCCCGGCGGCCCGCATGGCCGCCAGCGGGCCGGGGGTGCGGCCGGTCATCTGCTCGACCTGGAGCACGGCCTGGTGGACGAGCAGGTCGAGGCCGCCGAGGAGGGTGCCGCCGCGTCCGGACCACGAGGCGGCCAGGGCGGTGGGCCAGGGGTCGTAGAGGACGTCGAAGAGGGTGCCGGGCGCCGCGGGGACGGCCGTGGCCAGCTCGTCCGTGGCACCGGCCGGGGTGGTGGCGATCACCAGCGGGGCTCCGAGCGCCTGCGCCGCGTCCGACCAGTCGGCGGTGCGCACGTCGACGCCGAGCCGCTCGCCCCACCGGAGCATCTCGTCGGCGCGGGCGCGCGAGCGGACGTACGCGGTGACCTCGCCGGTGCAGATCCGGGCGAGGGCGGCGAGCGCCGAGGAGGCGGTGGCGCCCGCCCCCAGGACGGCGGCGGCGGGCACCTCGTCGACGCCGCGCTCGTGCAGCGCGGCGACGATCCCGGGGATGTCGGTGTTGTCGCCGAGGCGGCGGCCGTCCTCGGTGAGGACGACCGTGTTGACGGCCTCCACCGAGGCGGCGGTGTCACTGATCCCGTCGAGCAGCGGGATGACCGCCCGCTTGAGCGGCATGGTCAGCGACAGCCCGGCCCACTCCGGGCCGAGGCCGGCCACGAAGGCGGGCAGCGCGGCCTCGTCGATCTCGAACCTGTCGTAGTTCCAGGCGTCGAGGCCGAGCTCCCGGTACGCGGCGCGGTGCAGCACCGGTGAGAGGGAGTGCTCGATGGGCGAACCCAGCACCGCGGCCCGTATCCGTGACATGTCCTGCCTACCCGCCGTTCTTCTTCTGCGCCTGGCGCTCCTGGAACTCCGCGACGAGCTTCAGGTGCTCGTCGTAGGTCTTGGTGAAGGTCGTCTTGTCGCCGTCGACCGACACGAAGAACATCCATCCGCCGTGGTCGGGGTTGAGCGTAGCGCTCACCGCGTCCGCGCCGGGATTCCCGATCGGGCCGGGCGGCAGTCCCCTGACGAAGTGCGTGTTGTACGGGTGGTCGAAGGCCTGGGCTTCCTTCAGGTTGAAGTTGATCTCGCTCTGGTTCTTGATGTAGTTGTACGTCGAATCGAACTGGAGCTTCTGGTTCGTGACGTCGTTGGTCTTCTTGAGGCGGTTGTAGACCACCTCGGCCATCTTGCGGAAGTCGTCGTGGTTCTTGCCCTCGGCGTTGACGAGGCTGGCGACGGTGACCACCTGGAGCGGGCTGTCCAGGCCCAGTTCCTTGGCCTTGCCCTCGATCCCCATCTCCGTGTACTTGTCGGCCGCGTTCTTGACCATCTGCCGGAGCAGCGACTCGGGCGTGCTGTCCTTCTTCAGGTCGTAGCGCGCGGGGAGCAGGAAGCCCTCCAGCGGGTCGATAAGCTTCGGGTTGTTCCCGGCCCAGGCCGGCAGGCCGAGGTTCTTGGCCTCGCGCAGCGCGATGTCCTTCGTGGTGCCGTCCGGCTTGCCGAGCTTCTTGTCGATGGCCTCGTAGATCTTGGTGTTCCGCCAGCCCTCGCCGATGGTGATGACGTTGAGCTTGCTGGGGTCGATCATCAGCGCGACGGCGGCCGAGGACGACATCTTCTTCTTCATCGGGTAGATGCCGGGTTGGATCGACTTGCCCTTGGGGTTGGCGTTCGCCGCGTCGACGAACGCCTGGGCGCTGGCGACCACGCCGGCCTGCTTGAGGATGCGGCCCATCTGGCCGAGGCCGGCGTCCTTGGGGATCTCGACCTCGACGATCTCGTCGGTGCCCTCACCGGCAAAGTCCTCGGCCGGGGCGAAGCGGTCGTGGAGGTAGGTGTAGCCGTAGTAGCCGCCACCGCCGACGACGCCGATGATCACCACGGCGGCGAGCAGGCAGGCCGTGCCGCTGCGCTTCTTCTGTTTGCCGCCCTTGCCGCCCTTGGCCCGGCCGCCGGCGCGGCGCCCGCGCGAGGGCGGCTCGTCGCCGTCGGCCGCGGGGAGGATTTCCTCCTCGGGCTCCTCGGCGAGCGGCTCCTCGACCGGGTCCGGTTCCAGGTGGCGCAGGCCGGGCGGCTGCGGAGGCGGGTAGGCCTCGGGGGTGGTGTACAGGTCGGGGGCCTCACCGGGGTAGGCCCCGACGGCCTGCTGGGCGTACGGGTCCGCGCCCGCGTACGGGTCGACCTGGACGGCGGCGGCCGCGTACTGGCCCTGGCCGGTGTCCCAGCCCTGGCCGCCGCCCCCGCCGTCGTACGCCGGCTGAGGGACCATCGGCTGGGGCGCCATGGGCTGCCCCATCTGCTGGTACTGGACCTGCTGGGCGTAGCCCTGCTCGTCGTACTGCTGCGGGTACTGCCCCGTGTGCTGCTGGTGGTAGTGCGGCTCCTGCGGCTGCGCGTACTGCTGCTGCGGGTCGCCGGCGTAGGGCACCTGCGCCTGCTGCGTCTGGTGCGCGGTCCACCCCTGGTCCCCGTACAACGGGTCCCCGGGGTGCCACGGTTCGGAGCCACCGCCCCGGCCATACTCAGTCATCGGTCCCCTAGAGCCGCGAGACGAAGGCCGCGGCTTACGTCGGCCGCGACACCCGGTTCCGCCTCTTTGGTGGTGAGCGACGGCTGTTCGAATGCCGTCTCATCGCGCGGAACGTTACCGTATCGCGATCAGACAACCACTTCGACGCACTCACCGGGCGGATTACCTGATACCCGTTCGGTCTCAAGAGCGTTCTGGAGGATGACCACAGCGGCCGCCTGGTCGATGACCGACCGGCCCTTCTTCGCGTTGCGCCCGGAGGCCCGCAGGCCCTGGGCGGCGGTGACCGTCGTCATCCGCTCGTCCACCAGACGCACGGTCACCGGCTTGATTCCCTTGGCCAGTTCGTTCGCGAATGCGCGCACCTTGGCCGCGGCCGGTCCCTCCCGCCCGCTGAGCGAGCGGGGGAGGCCGACCACGACTTCGAGGGGCTCGTACTCCTCGACGAGCTGCCGCAGCCGCCGGTGGGCGAAGGGGACGTCCCGGCCCGGGACGGTCTCCACCGGCGTGGCGAGCACCCCGTCGGGGTCGCAGGAGGCGACCCCGATCCGGGCGTCTCCGACATCGATGGCCAGTCGGCGGCCGCGGCGCAGGCTCATCGTCAGGCCGTCTCTGCCACGAGGCGCTCGACGGCCGCGATGGCCTCGGGCACGGCGCCCGGGTTCTGGCCGCCGCCCTGGGCCACGTCGGGCTTGCCGCCACCGCCGCCGCCGAGGGTCTTGGCGGCGGCGCGGACCAGGTCACCGGCCTTGAGGCCGCGCTCGCGGGCCGCCTCGTTGGTGGCGATGACGGTCAGCGGGCGGTCGTTCGCCACGGTGAACAGCGCGACGACGGCCGGCCGGTCGCCCTGGATGCGGCCGCGGACGTCGAGGACCAGCTTGCGCAGGTCGTCGGCGCCCGTGCCGTCCGGCACCTGGCCGACGACGAGGGCGACACCGCGGATGTCCTGGGCGTTGGAGGCGAGACCGGCGGCGGCCTGGAGGACCTTCTCCGCGCGGAACTTCTCGATCTCCTTCTCGGCGTCCTTCAGCTTGCCGAGCATGGAGGCGATCTTCTCCGGCAGCTCCTCCGGACGGCCCTTGACCAGCTCCTGGAGCTGGGCGACGACCGTGTGCTCCTTGGCGAGGAAGTTGTACGCGTCGACGCCGACCAGGGCCTCGACGCGGCGCACGCCGGAGCCGATGGAGGACTCGCCGAGCAGCTTCACCAGACCCAGCTGGGAGGTGTTGCCGACGTGCGTGCCGCCGCACAGCTCCTTGGAGAAGTCGCCGATGGTGACGACGCGGACCCGCTCGCCGTACTTCTCGCCGAACTCGGCGATGGCGCCCTGCTTCTTGGCCTCGTCGATGCTCATGATCTCGGCGGTGACGTCGAGCTCGCGGGAGAGCACGTCGTTGATCTTCTGCTCGACGTCGGTGAGGACCGTGCCGGGGACGGCGTTCGGGGAACCGAAGTCGAAGCGGAAGCGGCCGGGGCTGTTCTCGGAGCCGGCCTGGGCGGCCGTCGGGCCGAGGGCGTCGCGCAGCGCCTGGTGGGTCAGGTGGGTGGCCGAGTGGGCGCGGGCGATGGCCCGGCGGCGCTTGACGTCGATGGCGGCGTACGCGGAGGCGCCCACCGTCACCTCGCCGACCTGGACGGAGCCCTTGTGCACGGAGACGCCGGGGACGGGCTGCTGCACGTCGCGGACCTCGATGACGGCGCCGGTGTCGAGCTTGATGCGGCCCTGGTCGGCGAGCTGACCGCCGCCCTCGGCGTAGAAGGGGGTGCGGTCGAGGACGACCTCGACCTCGTCGCCCTCGGAGGCGGCGGGCGAGGAGACGCCGTTGACCAGCAGGCCGACGATGGTGGACTCGCCCTGGGTGGTGGCGTAGCCGGTGAACTCGGTGGCGCCGGCGCCGTCGGCGATCTCCCGGTAGGCCGACATGTCGGCGTGGCCGGTCTTCTTGGCCTTGGCGTCGGCCTTGGCGCGGTCGCGCTGCTCCTGCATCAGGCGGCGGAAGCCCGGCTCGTCCACGGAGAGGCCCTGCTCGGCGGCCATCTCCAGGGTGAGGTCGATCGGGAAGCCCCAGGTGTCGTGGAGCAGGAACGCCTTGTCGCCGGAGAGGACCGTGCCGCCGGCGGCCTTGGTCTCGGTCACCGCGGTGTCGAGGATGTTGGTGCCGCCCTTGAGGGCCTTCAGGAAGGCGGCCTCTTCGGCGAGGGCGACGGTCTCGATGCGCTTGCGGTCGGTGACGAGCTCGGGGTACTGCTGCCCCATCGTGTCGATCACGACGTCGATCAGGTCCTGGACGACCGGGCCCGTGGCACCCATGAGGCGCATGTTGCGGATGGCGCGGCGCATGATGCGGCGCAGCACGTAGCCGCGGCCCTCGTTGCCGGGGGTGACGCCGTCGCCGATGAGCATGACGGAGGTGCGCATGTGGTCGGCGACCACGCGCATCGAGACGTCGGTGTGCTGCGCGGCGCCGTACTGCACGCCGGTGAGCTCGGTGGCCTTGTCCATGACCACGCGCAGGGTGTCGGTCTCGTACATGTTCTGCACGCCCTGCAGGATCATCGCGAGGCGTTCGAGGCCGAGGCCGGTGTCGATGTTCTTCGACGGCAGGTCGCCGAGGATCGGGAAGTCCTCCTTCCCGTCGCCGGCGCCGCGCTCGTACTGCATGAAGACCAGGTTCCAGATCTCCACGTAGCGCTCGTCGTTGACGGCCGGGCCGCCCTCGACGCCGAATTCCGGGCCGCGGTCGTAGTTGATCTCGGAGCAGGGGCCGCAGGGGCCGGGGACGCCCATGGACCAGAAGTTGTCCTTCTTGCCCAGGCGCTGGATGCGCTCGGCGGGAACGCCGATCACGTCGCGCCAGATCGTCTCGGCCTCGTCGTCGTCGAGGTAGACCGTGATCCAGAGCTTCTCGGGCTCCAGGCCGTAGCCGCCGTCCGCCACGGAGCTGGTCAGCAGCTCCCAGGCGTACTTGATGGCGCCTTCCTTGAAGTAGTCCCCGAAGGAGAAGTTGCCGCACATCTGGAAGAACGTGCCGTGGCGGGTGGTCTTGCCGACCTCTTCGATGTCCGGCGTACGGACGCACTTCTGCACGCTGGTGGCCCGGGGGGCGGGGGGCTTCGTCTCGCCGAGGAAGTACGGCTTGAAGGGGACCATGCCCGCGTTGACCAGCAGCAGAGTCGGGTCGTCCGCGATGAGCGACGCCGAAGGGACAACGGTGTGACCGCGCTCCTCGAAGAAGCTCAGCCAGCGGCGGCGGATTTCAGCCGACTCCATCAGTGGTCCTCATTCCGGTTGGGCGTGACCGTCGATTTGCTCGAACGGTGGGTGTTCTGGTCGTTCTGGTGGTGCGCGATGGCCCGCAGCCGCCGCGGCCCGGGGAGGGCGGTGACGTTGTCGGGCATCCCGGGGTCCTGGTGCAGCCCCAGTGCGTCGTTCAGCTCGTCCTCGCGCTGGGTCATTCCCGCCCGGACGTCGAGGGCGAATTCCTTGAGGCGGTGCCCGGCCTCCACGGCCTTGTCCGCGGCCTGGGCGGCGAGGCTCTCCGGGGTCAGCTTCTTCAGCTGCCGGTTGACCTTGGTGGTGGCCCACACGCCGGCGGCGGCGCCTGCGGTGAACCAGAAGGCTCGGCGGAACATCGGCGGTCTCAGCCCTTCTGTTTCCGGCGCCGGGCCGACGGCACCGTACGGCCGACGATCACGGTTCGCCGGGTGGTCTTCTGCGGGGCGTCCTCCGTGCGGCCCAGCGCCTTGCGCACGCCGTAGCCGAAGGCCGCGACCTTGACCAGGGGGCCGCCGAAGGTGGTGGCGACGGTGGAGGACAGCGCGGAGGCGTTGGAGGTGACCTCCTGGACGTCGCTCGCGATGGCGTCGACCCGGTCGAGCTGGGTGCGCGCGGAGCGGACGGTGGTCGAGGCGTCGGCCAGCAGCGGGACGGCCTGCTCGGTGACGTCGGCCACGAGCTTGGTAGCCGCGCGGAGCACCTGCGCGAGCCGTACCAGGACCACGGCGAGGAAGGACACCAGGATGGCCCAGAAGACGGCCACGAGGATGCCGGCCACCTCTCCACCGGACACGTTGCACCGCTCCCTGATCAGCTTGCCTACGGATTGAACTACGGAGAAAAGTCTTCCTCCGACCCTATCGCGCCGGAGATCCGCCGCAGTACCGGAATTCCGGGTCCGGCGCACGCCCGCGCGGACCCGTCTTGTACGCGGCGCGTCCGGAACAGTACTCTCCGTGTCCCATGCGACAGCGACCCAACCGACGAGTGACGCCGGGCAATCTTCCCTCGGAGCTGAGTTCCTTCGTCGGGCGGGGTGCCGAACTGGCCGCGGTCGCGCGGCTCCTGGAGTCGTCCCGGCTGGTCACCGTCACGGGGATGGGCGGCGTGGGGAAGTCCAGGCTGGCGCTGGCCGCGGCCCGAGCGGCCGCCGGGGAGCAGCAGGAACGCTACTGCGACGGCGTCTGGCTGGCCGAGCTGGCCGCCCTGCGCGATCCGGCGCTGCTGGAGTTCACCCTGGCCGAGGCCCTCGGCCTCACCGACCACACCGTCCGCCCGCCCCGCGCGGTCCTGGCCGAACACCTGGCCGGTCGCCGTCTCCTATTGGTCCTCGACGGGTACGAACAGCTGGTCGACGAGGCGGCCGCCCTGCTGGGCGGGCTGCTGCGCCGCTCCCCCGGCCTGCGGGTGCTGGCGGCCGGCCGGCGCCCGCTCGGCCTGGACGGGGAGGCGCTCTTCCCGCTGGCCCCGCCCGCCCCCGCGGAGGCCCTGGCCCTGCTGGCCGAACGGGCCGCGGCCGCCGACCCCGGCTTCGCGGTGACGGCGGCCGTCCGGTCGGCCCTCACCGAGCTGTGCGCCCGGCTCGACGGGATCCCGCTGGCCCTGGAGCTGGCGGCGGCCCGGCTGCGGGTGCTCTCCCCGGAGCAGGTCCTGGCCCGGCTGGAGGACCGGTTCGCGCTGCTGACCGGCGGGGCGCGCGGGGCGCTGCCGCGGCACCGGGCACTGCGGACGGCGATCGGGTGGAGCCACGAGCTGTGCACCCCGGCGGAGCGGCTCCTGTGGGCCCGGCTGTCGGTGTTCGCCGGGCGGTTCGACCTGGACGCCGCGGAGTACGTGTGCTCGGGTCCGGACCTGCCGGCGGACAGCGTGCTCGACCTGGTCGGGGAGCTGCTCGCGCAGTCGGTGCTGGCGCGGGAGGAGACGCCGGCGGGGGTGCGCTACCGGATGCTGGAGACCGTACGGCTGTACGGGGCGGGGTGGCTGGAGTCGCTCGGTGACGCCGGGCGGCTGCGGCGGCGCCACCGGGACTGGTACGTGGGGCTGGCCACGTGGTGCGAGCTGGACTGGTTCGGCCCGCGCCAGCAGGAGGTGGCCGCGCTGATGGAGGCGGAGCTGCCGAATCTGCGCCTGGCCCTGGAGTGCTGCCTGGAGGAGCCCGGGGAGCAGCACCTGGGGCAGTACCTGGCGGGGACCCTGTGGTTCTACTGGGCGGGCTGCGGCCGGCTCACCGAGGGCCGGCACTGGCTGGCGCGCAGCCTGGAGTCCGGGCCGGGGCAGGCCGGTGAGGGCGAGGAGTACGAGGGCTCGCGGCTGAAGGCCCTGTGGGTGCTGGGGTACGTGGCGGCGCTCCAGGGTGACGCGGTGGCCTCGATGGGCGCGCTGCACGAGTGCCGGGACCGCGCGCAACTCACGGGGAACCGGGTGGCGGCCGCGTACGCGGTGCACCGGCTGGGGTGCCTGGCGCTGGTCTCGGACGAGATGGCGCGGGCCGGGGAGCTGCTGGGCGAGGCGCTGGAGCGCTACCGGGAGGCCGGGGAGCTGAACAGCAACGTGCTGATGTGCCAGGTGGAGCTCGCGATGGCGCGGGCCTTCCAGGGCGACCTGGCGGGCGCGGTCGCGCTGTGCGAGGAGGTCCGGGACGTCTGCCTGGAACGCGGGGAGCGCTGGACGAAGGCGTACGCCTTGTACGTGCTGGCGTACGCGGCCCTGGACGAGGGGGACCCGGCCCGTGCCCGGCGGCTGCTGACCGAGTGCGTGACGGTGAACCACACCTTCCGCGACCTGGTCGGGCTCGTGCTGGCGGTGGAGCTGCTGGCACTGGTCACGGTCACCGAGGGGGCGGCGGCCGAGGCGGCGGTGCTCCAGGGAGCGGCGGAGCCGATGTGGGACGGGGTCGGCCTGCGGCTTTTCGGGTCGGGGTACTTCAACGCGCCCCGGCTGCTGTGCCAGGAGCGGGCCGGTGAGGTGCTGGGCCCGGAGCGGTACGCGGCGTACGCGGACGAGGGGCGGCAGCTGACGCTGGAGGCGCTGGTGCTGCGGGCCCAGTGGGCTGCCGGGCCGCGCCCGGGAACGGAAAGGCCCGCCGCCCCCCGGAGGGGACGGCGGGCCGATACCAGCCTGTGAGGGCTACGGCCGCCGGATCAGCGGGCGTAGTACTCGACGACGAGCTGCTCGTCGCAGATGACCGGGATTTCCTTGCGGTTCGGGTCGCGGTCGAGGCGGAAGGCCAGGGCCTTCAGGTTGACCTGCAGGTAGCGCGGCGTCTCGCCCTCACCGGCGTAGCCACCCTCGCGGGCGACCTGGAAGGGGTGCTTCTCGCGGCTGCGCTCGCGCACGGTGATGACGTCGTCCGGACGGACACGGAACGACGGCTTGTCGACCTTGCCACCGTTGACCTCGATGTGGCCGTGGACGACCATCTGGCGGGCCTGGTAGATGGTGCGGGCGATGCCGGCACGCAGGACCAGGGCGTCCAGACGACGCTCGAGCTCGACGACCAGCGCCTCGCCCGTCTTGCCCTCGGCCTTCTTCGCGCGGTCGTACGCGCGGGCCATCTGGCGCTCGGAGATGTCGTACTGGGCGCGCAGACGCTGCTTCTCGAGCAGACGGACCTTGTAGTCCGAGTTCTGCTTGCGGCCACGGCCGTGCTCGCCCGGCGGGTAGGGGCGGGCCTCGAAGTACTTGACGGCCTTCGGCGTCAGGGCGATGCCGAGGGCACGGGACTTCTTGACCTTGGGTCGCTTCTGGTTCACGTGGAACCTACCTCCATGTAAGTTAGGTGAGGCTTACCTTAGCGAGGAGGACGTAATGTCTCGACCACATGGGATCCCCCTGCCCAGTGCGCGCCGCAGTTCGGGTTCCAACGAAACGGAATCCGCTTTCGACGACGATAGGCAAGGTCAGCCGCGTCCCAGGGAAGGCGTTCGGCAGCTCACCGGAGCCGAACGCGTACGAACCCTCGTAGAGTCCAACGCCTCAGTATCCCTCACGCTGCCGGGTGCTCCTGACCAGGCCGAGTGGTGGACAGGGGTGCCGGCCGCGCGGACCGTCACCCCGGACGGGGACGTGATCCTCCTGGTATCAGGGGAATCCGCGGCTGCCAGGGCTGCCGCTCACGCCCAGGACGACGACCTCACCGCCGTGATCGAGATCACGGATGTGGCGCCGGTGTCCGTGCCCCATCGTATCCGAGGCCGCGCCCGGCTCTCCGGGTGGCTGACCACGGTGCGCGGGGAGGCCCGCGCGGCCTGCGCGGCGCTGCTCGTGGAGCGGCGGCCGGTGGGCGAGCTGCTGGGCCTGAGCGAGTCGCAGGACCCGCCGTACACCGGCCGCCCCGCTTGGACGATGCTGCGCCTGGAGGTCGGCGAGATCTCGCTGGACGACCTGTGGGGCACCGGCCCGGTTGACCCCGACGAGCTGGCGGCGGCCGAGCCCGACCCGCTGGCCGCCCACGAGACCGAGCTGCTCCAGCACCTCGCCTCCGCCCACGCCGACCGGGTGGCCGACCTGTGCGCGCTGCTGGGCCCGCGCGCGGCGGCCGGGACGACCGCCGTCCCGCTGGCCCTGGACCGGCTCGGGCTGCGCGTGCGCTTCAGCCGGGGCCCCGGCCGGACCTCCTTCGACGCCCGGTTCGACTTCCCCGAGCCGGTGGCGGACGTCTGCGGGCTGCGCCGGGCGATGCGCGCCCTGTTCGCCGCCGCGCGCTGAGGTCACGCGGAGGCGGGGCCGCCGCCCCGCAGCCGTTCCCGGACCTTCTCCACCACGTCCGCGTAGCGCGCCTCGGCGCCGTACCGCGTCGGCTCGTAGTACCGCTTGCCGTGGATCTCGTCCGGGGCGTACTGCTGCGCGGCGATGGCGCCCGGCACGTCGTGCGGGTAGACGTAGCCCACCGCGTGCCCCAGTTTCGCCGCGCCCTTGTAGTGCCCGTCCCGCAGGTGCGCCGGAACCGCCCCGGCCAGCCCGGCCCGTACGTCGGCCAGCGCGGCGCCGATCGCGGTCGTGGCGGTGTTCGACTTCGGGGCGAGGGCCAGCGCGATCGTGGCGTGCGACAGGGTCAGCGCGGCCTCCGGGAAGCCGATCATCGCCACCGCCTGGGCCGCCGCCACCGCCAGCGGCAGGGCAGTCGGGTCCGCGAGGCCGATGTCCTCGCTCGCGGAGATCATCAGGCGCCGGGCGATGAACCGGGGGTCCTCCCCCGCCTCGATCATCCGGGCCAGGTAGTGCAGCGCCGCGTCCACGTCCGAGCCCCGGATCGACTTGATCAGGGCGCTCGCCACGTCGTAGTGCTGGTCGCCGTCCCGGTCGTAGCGGACGGCCGCCCGGTCCACGGCCTCCTCCAGGGTCTGGAGGGTGATCTCCTCCTCGCCCTTGGCGATGGCCGAGCCGGCCCCGGCCTCCAGCGCGGTCAGCGCCCGGCGGGCATCGCCGCCGGCGATGCGCAGCAGGTGTGCCTCCGCCTCGGCCGGCAGGGACACCGCCCCGCCCAGCCCCCGCTCCTCCGTCAGCGCGCGCCGCAGCAGCGCGCTCAGGTCCTCGTCGGTCAGTGGTTCCAGCGTGAGGAGCAGCGAGCGCGACAGCAGCGGGGAGATGATCGAGAAGTACGGGTTCTCGGTGGTCGCCGCGATCAGGGTGACCCAGCGGTTCTCCACGGCGGGCAGCAGCGAGTCCTGCTGCGCCTTGCTGAACCGGTGGATCTCGTCGAGGAAGAGGACGGTCTCCTTGCCGTAGCCGCCGGCGGCGCGCTTGGCGCCCTCGATGACGGCCCGGACCTCCTTGACCCCCGCCGTGATCGCCGACAGCTCGACGAACCGCTTCTTCGTGGCCTGGCTGACCACGTAGGCGAGAGTGGTCTTGCCGATGCCGGGCGGTCCCCAGAGGATCACCGACGAGGCTCCGGCCGGCCCCCCGGCGCCCTCCCCCACCAGCCGGCGCAGCGGCGAGCCCGGCTTCAGCAGGTGCTGCTGGCCGACGACCTCGTCCAGGTTGCGCGGGCGCATGCGGACGGCGAGCGGGGAGCTCGCGGGGTCCTTCTCCTGGCGGTCCTCGGCGGCGGCGGTGAAGAGATCTGGTTCCACACCGGAAGCCTAAGCGAGCCCACCGACAGGGCGGCCGCGCTCAGGAGGTCCAGAAGTCCCACCAGCGGGTCAGGATCAGCATGCCGATGATCCCGATGTGCAGCACGGGCAGCACCCAGGTGAACTCGTCGAGGAAGCCGCGCAGCCAGCCGGGGGCGGGCAGCAGGCCCTGGCGCACGGTGTGGGAGGTGACGTACCAGAACATCAGGATGGTGGCGGCCCAGGCCAGGCAGCACCACAGGCAGAGCGAGTTGATGTTGTACAGCGACTGGTACATCAGCCAGGTGCAGAATCCGACGCCGAAGAGGGTGCCGGCGTTCAGGGCCAGCCAGTACCAGCGGCCGAACCGGGCCCCGGCCAGCAGGCTCATGCCGACGCAGATCACGATCCCGTAGGCGACCAGGCCCAGCATCGGGTTGGGGAAGCCGAAGACGGCCGCCTGCTCGCTCTTCATGATGTTGCCGCAGGAGACGATCGGGTTCAGGGAGCAGCCGGGGGTGAAGTTCGGGTCCTCGAGCAGCTTGAACTTGTCGATGGTGATCACCCAGGCGGCCAGCAGCCCCGCCGCTCCGGTTGTCACCAGCAGCCAGGCCAGTGCCCGGCTCGCGCCGACGGTCCGCGCAGCGGTGTCCGCGCCTGCGCCTGTTGTCGTCATCCCGATCCCGCCCGCTCCGCGTCCGCAAGGTCATCAAGCAGGGCCATTGTGCCGTACGGGGGCGTCCGCCATCCGTTCGGCGGAGATAAGGACGGCCCGGGAACGCCGGTGGCGGGACGGGGATCCTTCCCCGCCCCGCCACCGGAGGACGCTGGTGTCAGGCCAGCCGGGCCCGTACCTCGGCGACCACGTCGGCGACCGCCACGGCGGTCTGCTCCCCGGACTCCAGGTCCTTGAGCTGGACCACTCCGTCGGCGAGGTCGCGGTCGCCCGCGACGATCGCGAAGCGCGCGCCGCTGCGGTTCGCGTCCTTCATGGCGCCCTTGAGGCCCTTGCCCCCGTACGACATGTCGGCCGCGACGCCGGCCTTGCGCAACTCGGTCACCAGGGCGAACACGGCCGGCTTGGCCTCGCCCAGCGCCACCGCGAACACGGCCGTGGAGGCCGGGATGTCCAGCTCCACGCCCTCGGCCTCGAGCGCGAGCACGGTCCGGTCCACGCCGAGCGCCCAGCCGACCGACGGCAGTGCCGGTCCGCCGATCATCTCGGACAGGCCGTCGTAACGGCCGCCGCCGCCCACCGCGGACTGCGAGCCCAGGCCGTCGTGGACGAACTCGAAGGTGGTGCGGGTGTAGTAGTCGAGGCCGCGCACGAGCTTCTCGTCGTCCTCGAAGGCGACACCGGCGGCCGAGACCAGGGTGCGGACCTCCTCGTGGTACGCCTTGCACGCGTCGCACAGGTAGTCGCGCAGCACGGGCGCGCCCACCAGCTGCTTCTGCACCTCGGGCCGCTTGTCGTCGAGGACGCGCAGCGGGTTGATCTCGGCCCGGCGGACGGTCTCCTCGTCGAGGTCCAGGCCGCGCAGGAAGGTCTGCAGCGCCTCCCGGTACACCGGGCGGCACTCCTTGTCGCCGAGCGAGTTCAGCAGGATGCGGAAGTCGCGCAGGCCCAGCGACCGGTACGCCTGGTCGGCGAGGATGATCAGCTCGGCGTCCAGTGCCGGGTCCTCGGCGCCGATGGCCTCCGCCCCGACCTGCGAGAAGTGGCGGTAGCGGCCCGCCTGGGCGCGCTCGTAGCGGTAGTACGAACCGGAGTACCAGAGCTTGACGGGCAGGCCGCCGAGCTTGTGCAGGTTGCCCTGGAGGGCGGCTCGCAGCACCGAGGCGGTGCCCTCGGGGCGCAGGGCGAGCTCGTCGCCCCCCTTCGTCGTGAGGGTGTACATCTCTTTGCTGACGATGTCGGTGGACTCGCCGACACCGCGCGAGAACAGCTTGACGTCCTCGAACCCGGGGGTCTCGACGTAGCCGTAGCCCGAGTTCTTCAGGGGCGCGGCGATCGCCTCGCGGACCGCCAGGAAGGTGGCGGACCGGGGCGGCAGCAGGTCGTACGTGCCCTTGGGGGCCTTGAAGGTGCTCACGAAACTCGTCACATTCCTCGTCGTGGGGCGGCGGTGTCGCCCCCCGGGCCGGCGGCGACCTCCCGCAGGTACGGGTTGGTCGCGCGCTCGCGGCCGATGGTGGTCTGGGGACCGTGGCCGGACAGCACCACCGTCGAGTCGTCCAGCGGCAGGCACACGCGGGCCAGCGACTGGAGCATCTCGGCGTGGGAGCCGCCGGGCAGGTCGGTGCGTCCGATGGAGCCGGCGAAGAGCAGGTCGCCCGAGAAGAAGACCGGCGGGACGTCGGCCTGCTCGGGCATCCGGAAGGTCACCGACCCCTTGGTATGCCCGGGCGCGTGCGCCACCGAGAACTCCATCCCGGCGAGCTTGAGCCGGCTGCCGTCGCCGAGCTCGCGGACGTCGTCCGGCTCTCCCACGGTCAGCTCCCCCATGAGCGGCATGCCGATGGAACGGCCGAGGGCCTTCTCCGGGTCGCTCATCATGTAGCGGTCCTCGGGGTGGATCCAGGCCGGCACGTCGTGTGCTCCGCACACCGGGACCACCGAGGCCACATGATCGATGTGGCCATGGGTGAGGACGACCGCGACGGGCTTGAGACGGTGCTTCCTCAGCGTCTCCTCGACTCCTTGGGCGGCCTGGTGGCCCGGGTCGATGATGACGCACTCCTCACCGGCGGCGGGGGCGACCAGGTAGCAGTTGGTGCCCCAGGCCCCGGCGGGGAATCCGGCAATCAGCACGTTCGTCCTCAATCGTCGTCCGGCGGGAGGCAGCGGATCGGAATCTGCTGCTCAGAGCCTACCGGCGGCCTTCATTACACAGCGAACCCATATACGGTACGGCCTAACCCAGCCCGGACAGCGATATCAGAGACGCACAAGGAGACGACCCGGTGGTCACGAGCGATCAGCGTCGGCGACAGCTCGCCAGGGAGAAGTACGAGCGCCAGCAGAAGCGCCGCGCGGAGGCCCGCCGCAAGTCGCGGCAGCGCCTGGCGGTCATCGGCGCGGCCGCGGCCGTGGTGATCGCCACGCTGGTCGGCCTCGTCGTGGGCGGTGTCTTCGACGGCGAGGACACGAAGGACGCGGCGGCCGACCCCTCGTCGTCCCCGTCGGCGCCCACGCCGAAGAAGTCCCCCTCCCCCGCGATGGCCATCGACGACAAGGCGAAGTACACCTTCGGCCTGAAGACCAGCGCGGGCGACGTCACGTTCGAGATGGACGCGGCGAAGACGCCCCAGACGGTCAACTCGTTCAAGTCGCTCGCCGACAAGGGCTTCTTCGACAAGACCAAGTGCCACCGCCTGGTGACCGGCGGGATCTTCGTCCTGCAGTGCGGCGACCCGGAGGGCACCGGCATGGGCGGCCCCGGCTACAACATCCCGGACGAGAACCTGGACGCCCTGGGCAAGCCGAACGAGCAGGGCCAGGTGATCTACCCGGCGGGCACGGTGGCGATGGCCAACACCGGCCGCCCCGGAACCGGCGGCAGCCAGTTCTTCCTGGTCTACAAGGACAGCCCGCTCGCCCCGTCCTACACCCCCTTCGGCAAGATCGACGCGGCCGGGCTGAAGGTGCTGGAGGAGGTCGCCAAGGCCGGGACCGCCGACGGGGCCCAGGACGGGGCCCCCAAGACCCCGGTGACCATCGAGAAGGGCACCGTCACCAAGAACTGACGGGCGGCGCGGCCCCGGGGCGGCGGCCCGCCGCCCGTACGTCGATATTCCGTCGTGCGGGATGCGGACAGCCGGCCCGGCGGTCGCCTATGTTGGCGTTGTGCAGGGCGGGCGCTGCCCGCCCCAGGAAACTGTGGACGATGCCCGGGGGCTTACCCCCGGCGGGCATCAGGTGGAGGAGGCGCTGTGAGCAGCGACCCGTGGGGCCGAGTCGACGAGACCGGCACCGTGTACGTGCGTACTTCCGAGGGCGAGCAGGTCGTCGGCTCGTGGCAGGCGGGCACCCCCGAGGAGGCCCTGGCCTACTTCGAGCGCAAGTACGAGGGCTTGGTGGTCGAGATCGGCCTCCTCGAACGGCGGGTGCGGACCACCGATCTGTCCGCCAAGGACGCCCATACGGCCATCGAGCACCTGCGGACGCAGGTGGACGAGCACCACGCCGTCGGTGACCTCGACGCGCTGCGCGTCCGGCTCGACAAGCTGGCGGCGACGGTGGACTCGCGGCGCGAGGAGCGCAAGGTCCAGAAGGCCAAGCAGGCGGACGAGGCCCGTTCGGCCAAGGAGGCCCTGGTCACCGAGGCGGAGCAGCTGGCGCAGAGCGACCAGTGGCGCAGTGCCGGTGAGCGGCTGCGCGCGCTCGTGGACATCTGGAAGGGTCTGCCCCGGCTCGACCGCAAGTCGGACGACGAGCTGTGGCACCGCTTCTCGCACGCCCGCTCCGCCTTCTCCAAGCGCCGCAAGGCGCACTTCGCCGCGCTCGACGCCCAGCGCGAGGACGCCCGCAAGGCCAAGGAGAAGCTGGTCGCGGAGGCCGAGGCGCTGTCGAAGTCGACGGACTGGGGTCCGACGGCCGCCCGCTACCGCGAACTGATGGACAGCTGGAAGGCGGCGGGCCGGGCGCAGCGCGAGGCCGAGGACGACCTGTGGAACCGTTTCCGCGGTGCGCAGGACGTCTTCTTCGCGGCGCGCAGCGAGGTCTTCGCGGAGCGTGACGCCGAGCAGGTCGAGAACCTGAAGCTGAAGGAGGAGCTGGCCGCCGAGGCGGAGAAGCTCCTCCCGGTGACGGACCTGAAGGCGGCCCGGGCCGCGTTCCGCTCCGTCAACGAGCGCTGGGAGGCCATCGGCCACGTGCCGCGCGACGCCCGTCCCAAGGTCGAGGGCCGGATGCACGCCGTGGAGCGGGCCATCCAGGAGGCCGAGGAGGGCGAGTGGCGCCGTACGAACCCGGAGGCGCGGGCCCGCGCCGCCGGGCTGACGGGGCAGCTCCAGGCGGCCGTCGACAAGCTGCGTGAGCAGATCGACGCGGCGCGCGCGGCCGGCAACAACGCGAAGGCGGACAAGCTGTCCCGCGAGCTGGAGGGCCGGCAGGCCCTGCTGGACCAGGCGCTGAAGGGCCTGGAGGAGTTCGGCGGCTGACGCCGGCCGTTCGTGCGGACGGGCACCACCGGTTCGGTCCGGTGGTGCCCGTCCGGCGTTCCGGGGCGAGCGGCGGCCGGGGCCTTCCCGGCCCCTCGGCCGGGGGCTCGCGCGTACCGTGCGCGGGCCCTGTCAGTGCGTCCCGTTCGTCCTGCGGTTCGGACGCGGGCTGCGCGTCCGTCACACCTGACGCATGTGTACCGTTGTACGGTGCCGCCCCGGGCGGCTCTCTGCCGGGCGACCAGGATCGATTGTGACGCACACCCATATACGCGCTGATGTCCCAGACCCCCTTCTCGCTGCCCGGCCCGTCGGCGACAAGAGGGGGCGGGGACCCCGGGGGGCCGGACGGCGCGTACTCGCCTCCCTGAAGCGCGCCCGGAAGGCGCTGCTGATCCACATCTCGCTGCGCGCCACCGGGCTCGCCGTGATGGCCGTCTGGGCCCACCGCGAGGGCGTGGGGCTGCTGGAAGTCCTGGGCGGGCGCTGGGACTCCGACTTCTACCTGCACATCGCCGAGCACGGTCTGACGACGGAGATGCCCGCGTCCTGCGCCCCGGTGGGGCCGGGCTGCCACATGGCGTTCTTCCCCGTCTACCCGATGCTGGTGCGGTGGACCGCGAACGTCACGCAGCTGCCCGTGATGTGGGCGGCGATCGGGGTGGCGCTGTTCGCGTCGGTGATCGCCGCGTGGGGGATCTTCGCCGTCACGGACAGGATCTACGGACGCCGGGTCGCCCTCTTCACCTGCGCCCTGTTCGCGATCGTGCCGACGGCGCTGGTCCAGTCGATGGCGTACACCGAGCCGGTGTTCATCGCCCTGTCGGTGTGGGCGATGTACGCGGTGATGGCGAAGTCCTGGTTGACGGCCGGTGTGCTGGCCTTCTTCGCCGGAGCCACCCGGCCCTCCGGGTCCGCGATCGTCGCGGCCGTGGTGCTGGCGGGCGTCTGGGAGTACGTGCAGTGGCGCCGCAAGCGGCGTGCGCAGCGTCCGGCCGTGGGCCGGATCGTCGTGGCCTCGCTGATCGCCCCGCTGGGCTGGTTCGGGTACGTGGGCTACGTGGGCCTGCACTTCGGCCGCTGGGACGGCTACTTCGAGCTGCAGCGCCGGTGGGGGTCCGTCTACGACGGCGGTCTCTACACCCTCAACGAGCTGAAGCGGACCTTCACCGAGGGGCACATCACCCTCAACCACCTGGTGGTCTCGCTGACGGTGGTCACGGCCGTGGTGCTGTTCGTCCTGATGACGCGCAGGCGCCGGCCCCCGGTGGTCCTGTGGGTCTTCGCGGCCATGATCATGCTGATGGCGCTGGGCGGCGCGGGCTTCTACTCCTCGAAGATGCGCTTCATCATGCCGGCCTTCCCGCTGCTGTTCCCGTTCGCGCTGGCCCTGGCCCGGGCCCGCAGGAGCACCGTGGTGTGGATCGTCGGTTCGGCCACCGCCGTCTCCGCCTTCTTCGGCGGCAATCTCAACTTCGTCTGGTGGGGCTGCCCCTGATCCGGCCGCCGCCCGGTACGACCGTGGGCGCCGTCCCCTCGGGGGGCGGCGCCCACGGTCGTGTCAGGCGTCGTGGCCTACGGCCGGCGGGCCGAGGTGACGCGGTAGACGTCGTAGACGCCCTCGACGCCCCGTACGGCCTTCAGGACGTGGCCCAGGTGCTTCGGGTCGCCCATCTCGAAGGTGAACCGGGAGGTGGCCACCCGGTCGCGGGAGGTCTGCACGGCCGCGGAGAGGATGTTCACGTGCTGGTCCGACAGGACCCGGGTGACGTCCGACAGCAGGCGGGACCGGTCGAGCGCCTCGACCTGGATGGCGACCAGGAAGACGGAGGACTGGGTCGGCGCCCACTCCACCTCCAGCATCCGCTCGGGCTGCTGGGAGAGGGAGTCGACGTTGACGCAGTCGGCGCGGTGAACCGATACGCCGCTGCCCCGCGTGACGAAGCCGATGATCGGGTCGCCCGGGACCGGGGTGCAGCAGCGGGCCAGCTTCACCCACACGTCGTCGACGCCCTTGACGACCACACCGGGGTCGGCGTTGCCGCGCCGCTTGCCGCGGGCGCGCGACGGCGGGACGCTCTCCTCGATGTCCTCGTTGGCGGCCTCCTCGCCGCCGAGGGCCTGCACCAGCTTCTGCACGACGCCCTGCGCGGCCACGTGGCCCTCGCCGATCGCCGCGTACAGGGAGGAGATGTCCGGGTAGCGCATCTCGTGCGCCAGGGTGACCAGGGAGTCGCCCGTCAGGATCCGCTGGATCGGCAGGTTCTGCTTGCGCATGGCCCGCGCGATGGCGTCCTTGCCGTGTTCGATGGCCTCGTCGCGGCGCTCCTTGGAGAACCAGGCCCGGATCTTGTTGCGGGCCCGGGGGGACTTCACGAAGCCGAGCCAGTCCCGGGAGGGGCCCGCGCCCTCGGCCTTGGAGGTGAACACCTCGACCAGGTCGCCGTTGTCCAGGGTCGATTCGAGCGGGACGAGCCGCCCGTTGACCCGCGCGCCGATGGTGCGGTGGCCGACCTCGGTGTGGACCGCGTACGCGAAGTCCACGGAGGTCGCGCCGGCGGGCAGCGCGATGACGTCGCCCTTGGGGGTGAAGACGAAGACCTCGTTGCGGGAGAGGTCGAAGCGCAGCGAGTCCAGGAACTCGCCCGGGTCCTCGGTCTCCTTCTGCCAGTCGAGCAGCTGGCGCAGCCAGGCCATGTCGTTGACCGTGTCGTGGCCGGCGCTGCCCTTGGCGGCCTGCGGGACGTCGGTGCGGACCTTCGAGGCCCCGGCGACGGTCTGCTGCTTGTACTTCCAGTGCGCGGCGATGCCGTACTCGGCGCGGCGGTGCATGTCGAAGGTGCGGATCTGGAGCTCGACCGGCTTGCCGCTGGGCCCGATGACCGTCGTGTGGAGCGACTGGTACATGTTGAACTTGGGCATCGCGATGTAGTCCTTGAACCGGCCGGGGACCGGGTTCCAGCGCGCGTGCACCGTGCCGAGGGCGGCGTAGCAGTCCCGGACGGTGTCCACGAGGACGCGGATGCCCACCAGGTCGTAGATCTCCGCGAAGTCACGGCCGCGGACGATCATCTTCTGGTAGACGCTGTAGTAGTGCTTGGGTCTGCCGGTGACGGTGGCCTTGATCCGGGCCGCGCGCAGGTCGGCCTGCACCTCGTCGGTGACGACGGCCAGGTACTCGTCGCGCTTGGGGGCCCGCTCGGCGACGAGCCGCACGATCTCGTCGTACATCTTGGGGTAGAGGATCGCGAAGGCGAGGTCTTCGAGCTCCCACTTGATCGTGTTCATGCCGAGGCGGTGGGCCAGCGGCGCGTAGATCTCGAGGGTCTCGCGGGCCTTCTTCTCCTGCTTCTCCCGCTTGAGGTAGCGCATGGTGCGCATGTTGTGCAGGCGGTCGGCGAGCTTGATGACCAGGACGCGCGGGTCCTTGGCCATGGCGACGACCATCTTGCGCACGGTCTCGGCCTGCGCGGCCTCGCCGAACTTGACCCGGTCCAGCTTGGTGACGCCGTCGACGAGGAGGGCGACCGCGTCGCCGAAGTCGCGGCGGAGCTGCTCCAGGCCGTACTCGGTGTCCTCGACGGTGTCGTGCAGCAGGCCCGCCATCAGGGTGGCGGGGTCCATGCCCAGCTCGGCGAGGATGGTGGTCACCGCGAGCGGGTGGGTGATGTACGGGTCGCCGCTCTTGCGCTTCTGGCCGCGGTGCCAGCGTTCGGCGACCTGGTAGGCCTGCTCGATCTGGCGCAGCGTCGCCGTTTCGATCTTCGGGTCATTGCTGCGGACTATGCGGAGCAGAGGTTCCAGTACCGGGTTGTACGGGTTGGAACGCTGCACGCCGAGGCGCGCCAGCCTGGCGCGCACGCGGTTGGAGGACCCGGCCGGCCTGGCCGGCACGGGCTTGACCGGCGGGGCCGGCGGGGGCGTGGCCGCGGCCGCCGCGGCCCGCTCGGCCTGCGGGTCGGGCTGTGCGGCGGAGAGTGGCTGGACCTCGTCTGGCAAGAGCGCTCCTCTGGGGGTCCCCCCGGACGGCGTCCGGGGGAGGATCCGGGGGCCCGGGCAGGTCCGGATAACCCATGGTAGCGAGGGTTGTGCCGCCCTGTTCTCCGTGGTCGCTCCCCGGGACACCGCCCCCGGGCCCGCACGGCCCGGCCTGCGGCGGCCGGCCCCGCACACGGAAGCGGCGGGCTCCCGGGTGTCCCGGGAACCCGCCGCTCACGCAGGCAGGGGGGTCAGATCACGATCAGGGCGTCCAGCGGGGCGCCCGCCAGGGAGGGGGCCAGCTTGGCCCGCCCCGGGAGGAAGGACAGCTCCATCAGGACCGCCACGCCGGCGACCTCGGCACCGGCCCGCCGGATCAGCTCCAGCGAGGCCTCGGCGGTGCCGCCGGTGGCGAGGACGTCGTCGATGACCATGACCCGGTCACCCGCCGACAGGTCCTCCGCGTGGACCTCGATCTCGGCGGTGCCGTACTCCAGCTCGTACGACTGCCCGAGCGTGGCGCCCGGGAGCTTGCCGGCCTTGCGTACGGGCACGAAGCCGATGCCCGCCTGTACGGCGACCGGGGCCGCGAGGATGAACCCGCGCGCCTCCAGGCCGACGATCTTCGTCGCCCCGTACCGGACCGCCAGCTCCACCAGCGCCTCCGTCAGCGCCGCGAAGGCCTTCGGGTCGGCGAGCAGCGGGGTGATGTCCTTGAACACCACGCCGGGCTTCGGGTAGTCCAGGACGTCCTTGATGCGGCCGAGCAGCAGCTCGCGCAGTTCGGGAGTGGAGGCCGCGGTCACCGGCGCCGCCTCCCCTGGCCGCCCTGGGCCACGACCTGCGCGGAGTCCTCCGGCTCGGCGTCCGCGTCGGCGTCCTCGCCCTTGGCACCGCCGGCGGCGCGCTTCGCGAGCACCCGCTTGGTCAGCGCCTTCATCGCCGGCTCGCGCTCCTTCAGGTCCACGACCAGCGGGGTCGCGATGAAGATGGAGGAGTACGCGCCGGCCGCGAGGCCGACGAACAGCGAGAGCGAGATGTCGTTGAGCATGCCCGCGCCCAGGAAGCCGCCGCCGATGAAGAGCAGGCCGGCGACCGGGAGCAGTGCGACGACGGTCGTGTTGATCGAGCGGACCAGCGTGCCGTTGATGCTGCGGTTGGCGATCTCGCTGAAGGTGTAGCGGGTCTGCTTGGTGATGTCCTTCGAGCCCTCCTTGAGACCGTCGAAGACGACGACGGTGTCGTAGAGGGAGTAGCCGAGGATGGTGAGCAGACCGATCACGGTGCCCGGGGTGACCTCGAAGCCGACCAGCGCGTACACACCGACGGTGATGGTGAGGTCGTGGATCAGCGCGATGAGCGCGGCCACGGCCATCCGCCACTCGAAGGCGATGGCCAGGTAGATCACCACGAGGATCATGAAGACGCCGAGGCCGGTCCAGGCCTTGTTCGCGATCTGCTCGCCCCAGCTCGGGCCGACCAGGTCGGCGTTGATCTGGGCCGCGTCGACCTTGAGCTCGGTGCCGAGCTGCTTCTTCACGGACGCGGCGGAGTCGGTGTCCAGACCGGAGATCTGGATGCGCAGGCCGCCGGTGCCGAGCTCCTGGACGATCGCGTCGTGCCCCGAGGCCTTCTCCGCGCTCTCCGTCGCCTTGGCGACGGAGACGGTGGTCTTCGGGGTGGTGAAGACGGCCCCGCCCTTGAACTCGATGCCCATGTTGAGGCCCTGGACGGCCAGGGCCACGATCGCCGTGATGGTGATCAGGATGGAAACGCCGTACCAGAGAAAGCGCTTGCCGACGAAGTCGTAGCCGACATCACCGCGGTACAGCTTGGCGCCGAGATCTCCCAGCTTCGACATCTCTCACGCCTCCTTTGCGTCGACGGGGGCGGGAACGGGCGCGCTGCGGCGGGACCGGCGCAGCGGCGGCTTGGCGCCGAGCCGCTGCGGGTCGAGCCCGGACCACGGGTGCCCGCTGGAGAAGAACTTCGTGCGGGCCATCAGGGTCATGATCGGCTTGGTGAACAGGAACACCACGACCACGTCGAGGAGGGTGGTCAGACCCAGGGTGAAGGCGAAGCCTTGGACCTTGCCGACCGTGACGATGAAGAGCACGGCGGCGGCGAGGAACGACACGAAGTCGGAGACCAGGATCGTGCGGCGGGCCCGCGGCCAGGCGCGCTCGACGGCCGGACGCAGGGTGCGGCCCTCGCGGATCTCGTCACGGATGCGCTCGAAGTACACGATGAACGAGTCGGCGGTGATGCCGATCGCGACGATCGCGCCGCAGACGGCGGGCAGGTTCAGGGCGAAGCCGATGCCCTTGCCCAGCAGCGCCATGATCGTGTAGGTGAGCACCGCGGACACCATGAGGCTGACGATGGCGATGAAGGCCAGACCGCGGTAGTACACGAGCAGGTAGATCACCACGAGCGCGAGGCCGATGGCGCCGGCGATGAGGCCGGCCTTCAGCTGCTCGCCGCCGAGCGCGGCGGTGACGGTGGTGACGCTGTCCTCCTGGAAGGACAGCGGCAGGGCGCCGTACGAGAGCATGTTGCCCAGGTCCTGCGCGGACTGCTGGGTGAAGCCGCCGGAGATCTCGGCGTTGCCGCCGGTCAGCGCCTGGCTGACGGACGGGTCGGAGATGACCTCGCCGTCGAGCACGATCGCGAACTGGTTCTGCGGGGACTGCTTGGTGGCCAGCTCACCGGTGATCTTGGCGAACTTGTCGGCGCCCTTGTCGGTGAACTGCATGGTGACGATCCACTGACCGCGCTGCTGGTCGATGACGCCCTGGGCGTCCTTCACGTCCTGGCCGTTGACCTGGGCCGGACCCAGCAGCCACTTGCCCCAGACGGTGCCGCGCTGACCACAGGCGATCATCGGCTCCTCGGGCTTGACGCCCTTGCCGGCGGCGGCGCGCTGGTCCTCCTTGGTGCAGTCCAGCGCGGCGAACTTCGCCTGCAGGTCCGCCGCGGCCGGGTCGGCCGACGGGGTCGGAGCGGGAGCCGGGGCCGAGGCGGGGGGCGTGGCCTTGTTGTCGTCTGCCTTCTTCGACTCGCTCGCCGACGGCGAGGGAGTGGGGGTGCCCGGGGCCTTGAGGGCCTCGCTGAGCACACGGCCCTGAGAAGTGGCGCTGGACGACGGGGTGGCCGACGCGGAGGGCTTGGAGCCCTCGGACTTCGGGGCGCCGGAACCGCTCGCGGAGGGGCTCGCGGAGGGGTTCGCGGGCGTGCTCGGCTTCGGCTCGGGAGCGACGGGAGCGCCGTCGGCGAACGCCAGCACGGGGCGGAAGTACAGCTGGGCGGTGGTACCGACCTGCTCGCGGGCCTGCTGCTCGTTCGTCCCCTTGGGGATGTTCACGATGATGTGGTCGCGGCCCTGGGTCTGGACCTCCGACTCCGAGACGCCGAGACCGTTGACGCGGCGCTCGATGATGCCGACCGCCGTGTTCATGTTGGTCTCGTTGACGGCGTCCGGCTTGCCGGGCTCACTCTTGGCCTTGAGCGTGATGCTCGTACCACCGGCGAGGTCGATGCCCAGACGGGGCGTCGTCTGCTTCGTGAGGAACATCCCCGCGGTGAGCGCCACCATCGCGATCAGGATGAGGGCCAGGGCACGCCCCGGCCTCCCCTGAGCCCCCGTGGGCCGCCGGCCCTTCTTCGGTGCTGCCACCTTGTCGTATCTCCCTGTCCAACCGTCCCGCGCCGGGTCAGCGCGCGGACGGCCACGAAATGTGTGGTGGGGACCCCTGCCCCCCGCAGAAGTTCACTGCGGGAACCGCGGCGGATGCCGGTCGGACACCGCCGCGGCCCCTGCCGGACGCTACTTGGCGCCGGGCTCGCCGTCGGTCTTGCCGTCCTTCGGCTCGTCGTCGCCCTTGGGCTCGTCCTTCTTGCCCAGGTCGAGCTTGGGGGCGTCGCCCTCGGTCAGCGAGGAGGCGTCGTCGGGGACGACCGGGGCGTCCTCCTCCGGAGTCTCGGAGAAGCCATGGACGATCCGGTTGTACTCGGCGTCCTCCAGCACGGCGCCGATGGCGTTCTTCGCGTAGACCGCGTGGACACCGGGGGCCACCTCGAGGGTGACGGTGTCCTCGCCGATCTCCTTGACGGTGGCGTACATGCCGCCGATGGTGCGCACGCCGGTGCCGGTCGTCATCTGGTCACGCATCTGAGCGGCCTGGGCCTGCTTCTTCTTTGCGGACCGGGTCATCAGGAACATCGCCCCGATGAGCACGATGAACGGGAGCAAGAAGCTGATGTTGTTCACGGGACGAGGATCCTTCGCACGGCCGCGCCGGGGAGCGGCCATTTCTACGGGGGTGGGCACGCCGACCCGAAGGGTCGGCATCGGCGGAGTCTAGGCGAGTCCGCACCGATGGAACAACGCCCAGCATGGCACCGCAGTTCCTGACCGGTCGAACCTCCGCGCCGTCAGGCCCCGAACAGGCCCTGTTGTCCGCTTGATCCACGGCCGCCCGGCTGCGGCGGGGCGAGCCCCAGGTGGGCCCATGCCGCGGGGGTCGCGACCCGGCCGCGCGGGGTGCGGGCGAGGAGCCCCTCCCTGACGAGGAAGGGCTCGGCGACCTCCTCGACCGTCTCGCGCTCCTCCCCCACGGCGACGGCGAGGGTGGACAGCCCGACGGGCCCGCCGCCGAACAGCTTGAGCAGGGCCTCCAGCACGGCCCGGTCCAGCCGGTCCAGTCCGCGCGCGTCCACCTCGTACACCTGGAGGGCGGTGGCGGCCACCTCGCGGGTGATCACTCCGTCGGCCCTCACCTGCGCGTAGTCGCGGACGCGGCGCAGCAGCCGGTTGGCGATGCGGGGGGTGCCGCGGGAGCGGCCGGCGATCTCGGCGGCCCCGGCGGTGTCGATCTCCACGTCGAGGAGGCCGGCGGAGCGCCGGATGACGCGTTCCAGCTCGACGGGGGCGTAGAACTCCATGTGCCCGGTGAAGCCGAAGCGGTCCCGCAGGGGCGGCGGGAGCAGGCCGGCGCGCGTGGTTGCCCCGACGAGGGTGAAGGGCGGCAGCTCCAGCGGGATGGCGGTGGCTCCGGGGCCCTTGCCGACGATCACGTCGACGCGGAAGTCCTCCATGGCCATGTACAGCATCTCCTCGGCGGGCCGGGACATGCGGTGGATCTCGTCGAGGAAGAGGACTTCCCCCTCCTGGAGGGAGGACAGGATCGCGGCGAGGTCCCCGGCGTGCTGGATGGCGGGGCCGGAGGTGATCCGGATGGGCGCCCCCATCTCGGCGGCGATGATCATGGACAGGGTGGTCTTGCCGAGGCCGGGCGCGCCGGACAGCAGGACGTGGTCGGCGGTGGCGCCGCGCTGGCGGGCGGCCTTCAGCACGAGGTCCAGCTGCTGGCGGACCTTCTCCTGGCCGACGAACTCGCCGAGGTCCTTCGGGCGCAGCGCGGCCTCGACGGCGGTGTCCTCCCCGTCGGCCGCCGCGGTGACCAGCCTGTCGGGCTCGGAGGTGCCGGTGTCGTCGTCGTCCCAGTTCACGGTGGTCAGTCTGCCTTCTCCGTCGTTGCGTTGTTCAATCCAGGCCCCGCCGTTACCCCCGCGCCGGCCCGGCCCCGCCGGGGGCCGTTCCACCGGGGCGGCGGTTGCGGAGCGTTCGTACGGGGTCCGGCACGCGCCCCGCGCCGGCTCAGCGGGCCCGGCTGAGGGACTGCAGCGCCGCCCGCAGGAGCTGCGGGACGGGGGCCGAGCCGCCGGCGGCGATGGCGGCCTCGGCCTGCGGCGTCACCGCGGACACGGCCTCGTCGGCCTCCCGTGCGGCATAGCCGAGGCCGATCAGCGCGGCGGTGAGCTGCTCGGTCCAGGGGGCGGGTCCCGACGCGGGCGCGCGCTGGGCTCCGACCACCGGGCCGGGGGCGCCCAGCTTGTCCTTCAGCTCCAGCAGCAGCTTCTGCGCGCCCTTCGGCCCGATCCCCGGGACCGCCGTCAACGCCTTCGCGTCCCCCGAGGCGAAGGCCGCCCGCAGCGCGTCCGGGCTGTGCACGCCGAGCATCGCCTGGGCCACCCGCGGGCCGACGCCGCTCGCGGTCTGGAGCAGCTCGAAGACCTGGCGTTCGTCGTCGTCGGCGAAGCCGTACAGGGTCAGCGAGTCCTCCCGTACGACCAGCGAGGTGGCCAGCCGCGCCTGCTCGCCCACCCGCAGTCCGGCGATGGTGCCGGGCGTGCACTGCACGGCCATCCCCACGCCCCCGACCTCGATCACGGCCAGGGTGGGGGTGAGCGCGGCGACCTGGCCGCTGACGAAGGCGATCATCGGGTACGGCCTTTCGGGGCGTTCGGGGTCCTGCCCGCGCTCGGGGCGCTCGGCGCGTGGACGGCGTTCAGGGCGTGCGCGGCGCGCGCGCCGGTGGCGTGCCGGGCCACCGCCTGCTGGAGGCGGTTCTGGGCGGGGGCCCGCCAGATGTGGCAGATGGCGAGGGCGAGCGCGTCGGCGGCATCGGCCGGCCTGGGCGGTTCGGTGAGCCGCAGCAGCCGGGTCACCATCGCCCCGACCTGCGCTTTGTCGGCGCGACCGCTGCCGGTGACGGCGGCCTTGACCTCGCTCGGGGTGTGCAGCGCGACCGGTATCCCGCGGCGCGCGGCGCACAGCATGGCGACGGCGCTGGCCTGGGCGGTGCCCATGACGGTGCGGACGTTGTGCTGGCTGAAAACCCGCTCCACGGCCACGCATTCGGGCCGGTGGGTATCGAGCCACTCCTCGATGCCGGCCTCGATCGCGACGAGCCGGTCCCCCAGCTCCGCGTCGGCGGGCGTCCGTACGACCCCGACGCCGATCATGGTCAGGGGCCGTCCGGCGATCCCCTCGACCACGCCGACACCGCATCGCGTCAGCCCCGGGTCCACGCCCAGTACGCGCACGCGCGCCCCCTCCTCCGACCACCGTTCGCCTGTCGGTGCAGGCTATCCGCCCCCACTGACAAAGCGGCGGGCCGACAGGGTGTGTCCTGTCGGCCCGCCGGAGGGAGAGCGGGAAGGCGCGGCGCCGGTCAGGCGTCGACCTTCTCCATGACCTCGTCCGAGACGTCGAAGTTGGCGAAGACGTTCTGCACGTCGTCGCTGTCCTCCAGCGCGTCGATCAGCTTGAAGATCTTGCGCGCGCCCTCTTCGTCGAGCTCGACCTGCATGGTCGGGACGAAGCTGGAGTCGGCCGAGTCGTAGTCGATGCCGGCTTCCTGGAGCGCGGTACGGACCGCGACCAGGTCGGTGGCCTCGCTGATGATCTCCCAGGTGTCGCCGTTGTCGTTGACCTCTTCGGCACCGGCGTCCAGGACCGCGTCAAGGACGTCGTCCTCGGAGAGGCCGGCCTTGGGCAGGAGGATGACGCCCTTGCGGTTGAACAGGTACGAGACCGAGCCCGGGTCGGCCATGGAGCCGCCGTTGCGGGTCATGGCGACGCGGACGTCGGAGGCGGCACGGTTGCGGTTGTCGGTGAGGCACTCGATGAGCACCGCGACGCCGTTGGGGCCGTAGCCTTCGTACATGATCGTCTCGTAGTCGGCGCCGCCGGCCTCGAGGCCGGCGGCGCGCTTGACCGCGGAGTCGATGTTCTTGTTCGGGACCGACTGCTTCTTGGCCTTCTGAATGGCGTCGAAGAGCGTCGGGTTGCCCTCGATGTCCGTGCCGCCCATACGGGCCGCGACCTCGATGTTCTTGATCAGCTTCGCGAAGAGCTTGCCGCGCTTGGCATCGATCACGGCCTTCTTGTGCTTCGTCGTAGCCCATTTAGAGTGGCCGGACATCCGCCTGTCTCCTTCGCGTAACCAACAGTGTTCACCGACGATCCTACCGGGACCTCGTCACAGCCCCGCGCGCACCATGTCGACGAAGTACGCGTGGACGCGGTCGTCGCCGGTCAGTTCGGGGTGGAAGGAGGTGGCGAGGACGTTGCCCTGGCGCACGGCGACGGTGTGGCCGTCGTACGTGGCCAGCACCTCGGCGGCGGCGCCGACCGACTCGACCCACGGGGCGCGGATGAAGACGCCCTCGACGGGGCCCCCTTCTATGCCCGCGAAGTCGATCCGGGCCTCGAAGGACTCGTTCTGGCGTCCGAAGGCGTTGCGGCGCACGATCATGTCGATGCCGCCGAGCGTCTCCTGGTCGTCACGGCCGTCGAGCAGCTTGTCGGCGAGCATGATCATGCCGGCGCAGGTGCCGTAGACGGGCATGCCGGCGCGCACGCGCTCGCGCAGCGGCTCCAGCATGCCGAACAGCACGGCGAGCTTGGACATGGTCGTGGACTCGCCGCCGGGGATCACCAGGGCGTCGACCTCGGAGAGCTCCTCGGGACGCCGGACCGGCCTGGCCACGGCGTCCGCCGCGGCCAGGGCGATCAGGTGCTCCCGTACGTCGCCCTGGAGTGCCAGGACACCGATGACGGGGGGATTGCTCATGCTGGTTACCAGCCCCGGTTGGCGTAGCGCTCGGCCTCGGGGAGGGTGTCGCAGTTGATGCCGACCATGGCCTCGCCCAGGTTGCGGGACGCGTCCGCGATGACCTTCGGGTCGTCGAAGAAGGTGGTGGCCTTCACGATGGCGGCGGCGCGCTTGGCCGGGTCACCGGACTTGAAGATGCCGGAGCCGACGAAGACGCCCTCGGCGCCCAGCTGGCGCATCAGGGCGGCGTCGGCCGGGGTGGCGACACCGCCGGCGGAGAACAGCACGACGGGGAGCTTGCCGAGCTCGGCGACCTCCTTGACGAGCTCGTACGGGGCGCGCAGCTCCTTGGCGGCGGCGTACAGCTCGTTGTTGTCGAAGCCGCGCAGCTTGGCGATCTCGTTCTTGATCTGGCGCAGGTGGCGGACGGCCTCGACGACGTTGCCGGTGCCGGCCTCGCCCTTCGAACGGATCATGGCCGCGCCCTCGGCGATGCGGCGCAGGGCCTCGCCCAGGTTGGTGGCACCACAGACGAAGGGGGTGGTGAAGGCCCACTTGTCGGAGTGGTTGACCTCGTCGGCCGGGGTCAGGACCTCGGACTCGTCGATGTAGTCGACGCCGAGGGACTGGAGGACCTGGGCCTCGACGAAGTGGCCGATGCGGGACTTGGCCATGACCGGGATGGAGACGGCCTCGATGATCTCTTCGATCATGTTGGGGTCGGACATGCGGGCCACGCCGCCGTCCTTGCGGATGTCGGCGGGGACCCGCTCCAGGGCCATGACGGCCACGGCGCCGGCGTCCTCGGCGATCTTCGCCTGCTCGGCGTTGACCACGTCCATGATCACGCCGCCCTTGAGCTGCTCGGCCATGCCGCGCTTGACGCGGGACGTGCCGATGGCCGACTCAGCGGACTGGGAAGAGGTGGGAAGCGTGCTCACGGGTTGACCTCACTCGAAAGGAACTCGAAAGGGAAGACGGGCGGTACTCGCTGAGAAAACCCCACCGACCAGTCCACTACAAGGGCCAATGTGGAGCCGGTGGCTCTTTCACTTGTCCCCCGCGGCCCTATGAGGATCAGGCGGGGCGGTCCGCGAGGTCCACCGGAGGCTCATCGTCCATTTCGAAGGCCAGCGGGAACGGCGCGTGTCCCGCCAGTCTGAACCACCGCACCTTGCGATGGCGGCGCAGCGCGCGGGCGGCCCGTACGGAGTCGTTGAGGAACCTGCGGGCCATGGGCACCCGGCGCACCGCCGCGGCGAGCTCCTCGGCGGCCTCCTCGCCGCCCGGGGCCGCCTTGAGCACCTCCACCTGGTCGGCGTCGGCGAACACCGCCCGCAGCGCCTGGCTGAGCTCGCTCTCGGCGACCTCCCGGTGCTCCTCCTCCGCCTGCCGCGCGGCGTGCGCGGCCTCGTACAGCACCAGCGAGGAGGCGGGGTCGAGCGCCCCGGAGGTGGCCACCTCCAGCACCACGGAGGCCCGCCGCACGAGCTGCGCGTCGAGGGCGGCCCGGGCGGCGTCCATCCGCGTGTGCAGCCGGTCCAGCCGCCCGGCGGTCCAGCTGAGATAGACCCCGACGACGGCGAGCGCCACCGCGATCCAGACAAGGTTTTCGATCACGGGCGGCGACACTACCCGCTGCGGACGCCTACGTGTCCCGCGAGAAGCCGAGGCGGGTGCGGAGGGAGACCCGTTCGTCGGCGGCGACGGCGGCCGCGCCGGCGGTGACGGTCTCGTACACGGCGAGGATGTCCGCGCCCACCGTCGACCAGTCGAAGCGGCGGACGTGCGCCGAGCCGCGGGCGCTCAGTTCCGCGCGCCGGGCCGGGTCGCGCAGGAGGGCGGTCGCCGCCGCGGCCAGGGAGGCGGCGTCCTCGTTGGCGAACAGCTCTCCCGCCGCGCCCTGGTCCAGGACCTGGGCGAAGGCGTCGAGGTCCGAGGCCAGGACGGCGGCGCCCGCCGAGAGGGCCTCGACCAGGATGATCCCGAAGCTCTCGCCGCCGGTGTTGGGGGCGACGTAGACGTCCACGCTGCGCAGCAGGCGGGCCTTGTCCTCGTCGGAGACCATGCCGAGGAACTCGACCCGGGAGCGGAGCTCCGCCGGGAGGGAGGCCACGGCCTCCTCCTCGTCGCCCCGGCCCGCCACGAGCAGGCGTACGTCCGGGCAGGCCCGGGCGATGGCCGGGAAGGCGGCCATGAGCACCGGGAGGCCCTTGCGGGGTTCGTCGATGCGGCCGATGAAGCCGAGGGTCCCCCCGCTCCACTCGGCCTTGGGCTCGGCCCGCGCGAAGAAGTCGACGTCGACGCCGTTGGGGATGACCACGGCGTCCCCGCCGAGGTGCTCCACCAGCGTGCGCCGGGCGTACTCGCTCACCGCGATCCGGGCGCTGATCTTCTCCAGCGCCGGCTGGAGGATCGGGTACGCGGCGATCATCGCCCGCGAGCGGGGGTTGGAGGTGTGGAACGTCGCCACGATCGGGCCCTGGGCCGCCCAGCAGGACAGCAGGCCCAGGGAGGGCGAGGCCGGCTCGTGGATGTGGATCACGTCGAAGACGCCCTCGTGCAGCCAGCGGCGTACCCGGGCGGCGGAGAGGAAGCCGAAGTTCAGCCGGGCGACCGACCCGTTGTAGGGCACCGGCACCGCCCGTCCCGCCGAGACCACGTAGGGGGGCAGCGGGGTCTCGTCGTCCGCCGGGGCCAGCACCGACACCTCGTGGCCCAGGCGGATCAGGTGCTCGGCCAGGTCACGGATGTGGAACTGGACGCCGCCCGGGACGTCCCAGGAGTACGGGCACACGATGCCGATCTTCACTACGGGCGCTCCTCCAGGTCATCGAGCCACAAGCGCTGCAGCATGTGCCAGTCCTCCGGGTGCTCGGCGATCCCCGTCGCGAAGGCGTCCGCGACCGCCTGCGTCATGGCGGCGGTCTTCTCGATCCGCGTGCCCTGCCGCGGCACCTCCACCTCGGGGTGGAACCGGCCGTACATCTTCGGCTCGTCCCCGTAGTGCAGCGTCGCCGGGAGCAGCACCGCGCCCGTCTGCTGGGCCAGCAGGGCGGGCCCCGCCGGCATGCGGGCGGTGGCCCCGAAGAAGTCCACTTCGACCCCGGAAGCCGACAGGTCCCGGTCCGCCACGAGGCAGACCAGCCCGCCGGAGCGCAGCCGCCGGGCGAGGGTGCCGAAGGCGGCGCCGCCGTTGTGCGGCAGCACCTCCATGCCCAGGCTCTCGCGGTAGGCCACGAAGCGGTCGTAGAGCGTCTCGGGCTTGAGCCGCTCGGCGACCGTGGTGAAGGGAACACCGATGTGGCCGATGGCCCAGGCGCCCGCGAGGTCCCAGTTCGCCAGATGCGGCAGGGCCACGACGACTCCGCGCCCGCTGGCGAGGGCCTCGCGCAGCAGGTGCTCGTCCGTGAACGCGACATCCGTGGAGAACCGCTTCGGATCCATCGTGGGCAGCCGGAAGGACTCCATCCAGTAGCGCATGTACGAACGCATGCCCGCGTGCGACAGCTCGCGCAGCCGCTCGGGGGTCGCGTCGGGCACCACCCGGGCCAGGTTGGACTCCAGCCGCAGCACGCTCCTCCCGCGGCGCTTCCACGCCACGTCGGCGATCCTGCGGCCGAGGGCCACCGCCGCCGGCTCGGGCAGCTTCTTCACGCCCGCCCAGCCGAGCCCGTACAGCCCGTCGACCAGCTTGTCCTGCGCCTTGCCCATCAGGCCGCCCCGCCCTCGGCGCCGGCGGCCGCCGCGTCGGCCTCGGCCGCCTCACGGCGTACGGTGACCACCCGCTGCACCAGCGTGACGAGCGAGCCCGCCGCCACGATCCACAGCGCGACGGGCAGCAGCACCCCGATCCACGAGGGGACGCCGAAGGTCTGCAGCCCGGACAGGCCGGCCGCGACCAGCGAGATCACCAGTCGCTCGGCCCGTTCGACGAGCCCGTTGACGGCGACCGGCAGCCCGATCGCCTCGCCGCGGGCCTTCGTGTACGAGACCACCTGCCCGCTGGCCAGGCAGAAGATCGCCACCGCGCACAGGGCGTTGTCGTTCCCCTGACCGGCGTACCAGAGCGCGAGGCCGCCGAAGATCGCGGCGTCGGCCACCCGGTCGAGCGTGGAGTCGAGGAACGCCCCCCAGCGGCTGGAGAGCCCCGCCTGGCGGGCCATGTTCCCGTCCACCAGGTCGGAGAAGACGAAGAGGGTGATGGTGATGGTGCCCCAGAAGAACTCGCCTCTGGGGAAGAAGACCAGCGCCCCGGCCACCACTCCGGCCGTACCGATGAGGGTGACGGCATCCGGGCTCACCCCCCGGCGCAGGAGAAACGCGGCGAACGGCGTGAGAACACGCGTGAAGAACGCACGCGCGTACTTGTTCAGCATGGCCTTCCCAGAGGGTCGGTGGGCCGAGCGGCCACCACGGCCACCGGCTGGCCCATCGTAGCCAGCGCCCCGCGCCCGCAGTGCCGCGCACCCACCGGTTGGCTCCCGCTCGCCGCCCGCGGCGGGCCCGTGTCACCCGCCCGCCGCGCGGGCGGCCGTGGCCGGTACCACGTATGGACGCGGTGTGACGGCAGTGCAAAGCTCGAAGGACCCCGATCACCCTCCTCACCGCGACACCAGGAGGCACGAGCGCCATGGGAGCCACATCACACCAAGCCGGAGCCGCCGGCAGGGCACTGACGGCCGACCGCCCCGATTCCGTACGGAACGTCGTGCTGGTCGGCCACAGCGGCGCGGGGAAGACGACCCTGGTCGAGGCCCTGGCCCTGACGGCGGGGGCCGTGAACCGGGCCGGACGGGTCGAGGACGGCACCACGGTCTCGGACTACGACGAGATCGAGCACCGCCGCCAGCGCTCCGTACAGCTGTCCCTGGTCCCCGTCGAATGGGCCGGAATCAAGATCAACCTCCTGGACACCCCCGGATACGCCGACTTCGTCGGGGAACTCAGGGCCGGTCTGCGCGCCGCGGACGCGGCCCTCTTCGTCGTCTCCGCCTCCGACGGGATCGACGGGGCCACCCGGATGGTCTGGGACGAATGCGAGGCCGTCGGCATGCCGCGCGCCATCGTCGTCACCCATTTGGAGGCAGCCCGCGCCGATTACTCCCAGATGACCACCGTCTGCGGGGAGATCTTCGGCGCCGACGACCCGGACGCCGTCGTCCCGCTCTACCTCCCGCTGCACGGACCGGCCGGACCGGACGGCCACTCCCCCGTCAACGGGCTCCTGGGCCTGCTCTCCCGGCGCGTGTACGACTACACCTCCGGCGAGCGGGCCGAGCGCGACCCGGACCCCGCCGAGCTCGCCCTCATCGACGAAGCCCGCTCCCGCCTCATCGAGGGGATCATCGCCGAGAGCGAGGACGAGACCCTCATGGACCGCTACCTCGGCGGTGAGGACATCGACGTCAAGACACTGATCGACGATCTGGAGCGGGCCGTCGCCCGGGGCACCTTCCACCCCGTCCTGATGGCCGCCCCGGCGGCCGACGGCGCCCGCCAGGGCCTGGGCACCGTGGAACTCCTCGAACTGATCACGGGCGGCTTCCCCACCCCCGCGGAACGCGCCCCCCTCGGCGTCACCGCCCCCGACGGCTCCCTGCGCCCCGACGTCACCTGCGACCCGGCCGGGCCGCTCCTCGCCGAGGTCGTCAAGACCTCCTCCGACCCCTACGTCGGCCGCGTCTCCCTGGTCCGCGTCTTCTCCGGCACCCTGCGCCCCGAGGAGGCCGTCCACGTCTGCGGCCACGGCCCGGAGGACCGGGGCCCCGAGGGCCGTGCCCTCCACGAAGCAGACGAGCGGATCGGCGCCCTCACCTCCCCCTTCGGCAAACAGCAGCGCACCCTCGGCGCTTGCATCGCGGGCGACCTCGCCTGCGTGGCCAAACTCACCCGCGCCGAGACCGGCGACACCCTCTCCGCCAAGGACGCCCCGCTCCTGATGGAGCCCTGGCCGATGCCCGACCCACTGCTCCCCCTCGCCGTCGAGGCCCACAGCAAGGCCGACGAGGACAAGCTCTCCCAGGGCCTGGCCCGCCTGGTCGCCGAGGACCCCACCCTGCGGCTGGAACAGAACCCGCACACCCACCAGCTCGTCCTGTGGTGCCTGGGCGAGGCCCACCAGGACCTCGTGCTGGAGCGGCTGAAGACCCGCTACGGGGTCCGGGTCGACCCCGTCCCCCACAAGGTCAGCCTGCGCGAGACCTTCGGCGCCAAGGCCGCCGGGCGGGGCCGGCACGTCAAACAGTCCGGCGGCCACGGCCAGTACGCCATCTGCGAGATCGAGGTCGAACCGCTCCCGCCCGGCAGCGGCATCGAGTTCGTCGACAAGGTCGTCGGCGGCGCGGTGCCCCGCCAGTTCATCCCCTCCGTGGAGAAGGGCGTACGCGCCCAGGCCGCCCGCGGGGTCGCGGCCGGCTATCCGCTGGTCGACGTACGCGTCATCCTGCGCGACGGCAAGGCGCACTCGGTGGACTCCTCCGACGCCGCCTTCCAGACGGCGGGCGCCCTCGCCCTGCGCGAAGCCGCCGCCGACATCCCGATCCACCTGCTGGAGCCCGTCGCCGAACTCGACGTCGAGGTGCCCGACGAGTACGTCGGCCCGGTCATGAACGACCTCGCCGGCCGCCGCGGCCGCGTCGTCGGCACCGAGCAGGCCGGCCCCGGCCGGTCCCGGGTGCGGGCCGAGATCCCCGAGATCGAGATCGGCCGCTACGCCGTGGAACTGCGCTCCGTGTCCCACGGCACGGGCCGCTTCAGCCGCGCGTACGCCCGGCACGAGCCCATGCCGCCGCATCTCGCGGACAAAGTTCGCGAACAGGAGCAGAAGGGGAGTTAGTTGACATAACGCCCGGAGGCCGCCCACCCAACCCGCTTGCGGTGGGCGGTATTTCCCTGTCCCATGACCATGGGGACGAGTACGCCTATAGGCTCTTCGCCGCGACGGAGAGCACAACGGACCACAACAGAGCGCGACACGCCGCGAAAGCGGCACGGCAGTACGGAAGTACAGCACGACCGGAACGACCGGAACGACTAGTACGACGGCACCACGGGCAAAGAGCACAGTGGCACGGCGATGGGGGCAGCGGTGGCGGACGACGGTTTCGACTTCAGGCCCGGAGCACAGATTCCTCTGCAGGGGGGCGGCGGCCAGACCGCGGCGACCAACGCGCTCGCCTCCGCCGCGTACCGCGACGGCGGCAGGGACACCAAGCTGGCGACCATCCTCACCGCGAACAGCGAGAACCACCCCGCCTCGGTCAAGCCGCCCAAGATCTCCCTCTTCGAACCCAACCTCGGCGAGGCCTTCTGCCGCGCCGTCGAAGCCCGCACCCTCGGCGCCGGCCGCAAGCCGCTCATCCAGTCCTTCGGCGCCGACCCGCAGACCGTGGTCGAGCACTGCCTGGCCGCCTCCCGGATCCGCAAGGAACGCGACCGCAAGCTGCGCCTGATCACCCTGGTCAGCGGAGTGGCGTTCCTGCCCGGGCTGCTGCTGTGGCTCGGCCTCTTCCAGCTCCGCAGGACCCTGTCCGGCGGCGAGGGCAAGAAGAGCGGCTGGATCGGCACCGCCCTGCTGGTCGGGGTGGTCCTCTTCGGCGCGGTGCTGCTCTACCGGGTCGTGTACCGCCAGCCCGGCAGCGGCCTGCTGGAGCTCTACCTGCTCGGCGCGCTCCTCGCCCCCGTCCTCGGCTGGTACCTGGCCCGACGGATCTGCGAGACCACCGCCGCCGACCTGCGCTCCCGCTGGGACGGCCTGCTCGGGGGCGGCGCACCCGTCGCCGCCAAGATCCCGGAGGCGGTCCCGGGCAACCCCGACGAGAAGGCCCGCGAGGACCTGCGCCGGCAGCTGGCGAAACTGACCGCGGAGGACCGCAGCAACTCCGTCTTCTACGCCGGCCCCAAGGGCATCCTCGGCATGGGCACCCGCTGGGGCAGCTGGCAGATGGCCGAGGAGCTGACCCCGAAGGTGGACGGGCGCGACATCCACCCCTTCCGCAGCTGGGACGTCATACGCGCGATCGACACCGAGCTGCGCAAGCTGGAGCGCGGCCCGCTGCACACCGGCGGCTTCCCGCCCGCCTCGATCCAGCACTGGATCGTCACCCCTGTCGGCGAGGGCGCCGCCGAAGTGGCCCGGCCGAGCGGCGAGGACGTCGACACCTTCCTGGTCAAGCCGCACGAGATCACCCGGATCTGCAACGAGCAGCAGTTCAGCGCCGGCAACCGGCACTACCTCGGCATCCAGTACCCGCTCTGGGACGGCCAGCTCGTCATCACGATGCTGGTCACGGTCACCGTCCTCTACAAGACCCTGCGCGTGGACGTCACCGCGCACGCCCTCGGCCCCGTCCACGGCCTGTTCACCACCAAGTCCAAGGCCCCCGTGGTCGAGGTCCCCAAGTCGATCCGCTTCTGGGAGACCGTGGAGCGCCCGCTGCCGCTGGTGGACACCATGGAAGTCGTACGCCTGGCCGTGCGCGCCCCCCTGACCTGGTACCCGCCGCTGCTGGAGTACTTCGGCGGCAAGCTGGTCCTGCCCGAGCCCTTCGGCCTGCGGCACGTGTGGGCGAGCTCCATGTGGCGCCACCGCTTCATGGCGGACGACGCCCTGCGCACCGTGGCCCCGGTCCTGCGGTCGGTACACCGGGCGACCTTCAGGGTGCTGGAGGAGAACGGCGTGGACACCTCGGCCTTCACCAACCGCTCCTCGATCATGAACGGCCTCGTCCAGGAGCCCGCCCCGCGGAAGGCGGACGTCTACGACGCCTAGCTACGCTGGAGGAGCCGCAGCCGCCGGAAGGAAGCACCGTGACCGAGCGCAAACCGCCAGGAGTCAGCTTCGAGTCCTTCGTGGACCGGCAGATCAGAGAGGCCGCCGACCGGGGCGAGTTCGAGAAACTGCCGGGCTGGGGCCAGCCGCTGTCCTCGCTGGACGCCCCGTACGACGAGATGTGGTGGATCAAGGAGAAGCTGCACCGCGAGGGCTTCTCCACGCTGCCGCCCGCGCTGGCCCTGCGCAAGGAGGCCGAGGACGCCCGGGAGGCCGCCCTGGCGGCCGGAACGGAGCGGCGGGCCAGGGCGATCCTGACGGAGGTCAACGAGAAGATCCGCACGGCCCTGCGCCGGCCGCCGCCGGGCCCGCCGCTCGGCCTCGCCGAGTTCGACGTCGAGGCCGTCCTGGCGGAGCGGCGGTCCGGCCGTACGGAGGGTTAAGCCGGCCGTTCCGCGCTGCCGGCTCCGCCTCGGGCTAGGCCGTCTCTTCCGGATCTTGCTTGACCGGCAAGATCCGAAAGAGACGACCTAGTCGTTCGGCCAAGCGTCGGCGAGCATCTGGCGGGTGTCCGCGAGGAGTTGCGGCAGCACCTTGGTGTGCCCGACGACCGGCATGAAGTTCGTGTCCCCGCCCCAGCGGGGCACGATGTGCTGGTGCAGGTGAGCGGCGATGCCGGCGCCCGCCGCCGAGCCCTGGTTCATGCCGATGTTGAAGCCGTGCGCCCCAGAGGCCTTGCGCAGCGCGACCATGGCCCGCTTGGTCAGGTCCGCCAGCTCCGCCGTCTCCGGCGCGTCGAGCTCCGTGTAGTCGGCGACGTGACGGTAAGGGACGACCATCAGGTGGCCGCCGTTGTAGGGGTAGAGGTTCAGCACGGCGTAGACGTGCTTGCCCCGCGCCACGACCAGGCCCTCGGTGTCGGACATCTCCGGAATCCCGCAGAAGGGACAGCCGTCCCCGGCTTCCGGGCCGGTCGGCTTGTTCTCGCCCTGGATGTAGGCCATCCGGTGGGGCGTCCACAGACGCTGGAACGCGTCCTGCGTGCCCACACCGATCTGCTGCTCCGGCTCAATCGTCATAGGCGCAGCATATGACCTCGTCCGGACCGACGAGCGGGGCCCCCGGAAAGTGATCCCTTTCCGGGGGCCCCGCTCTCGCATCGGTCCGGGTCAGACCTGGACGCGGTCGGCGACGACCTTGGCCAGCTTGGCCAGCGCCTCGTCCTTCGGGATGCCGTTCTCCTGCGAGCCGTCGCGGTAGCGGAAGGAGACGGTGCCCGCGGCCATGTCCTCGTCACCGACGATGATCATGAACGGAACCTTCATGCGCTGGTGGTTGCGGATCTTCTTCTGCATGCGGTCGGAGGAGGCGTCGACCTCGACCCGCAGGCCCTGCTTCTTCGCCGCCGCGGCGAACTCCTGCAGGTACTCCACGTGCCCGTCGCCGATCGGGATGCCGACCGCCTGGACGGGGGCCAGCCACGGCGGCATGGCGCCCGCGTAGTGCTCCAGCAGCACCGCGAAGAACCGCTCGATGGAGCCGAACAGCGCGCGGTGGATCATGACCGGGCGCTGGCGGGAGCCGTCCGGGCCCGTGTACTCCAGGTCGAAGCGCTCCGGCAGGTTGAAGTCCAGCTGGACGGTCGACATCTGCCAGGTGCGGCCGATGGCGTCGCGCGCCTGCACGGAGATCTTCGGGCCATAGAAGGCCGCGCCGCCCGGGTCGGGGGTCAGCGGGAGGCCCTGCTTCTCGGCGACCTGCTGGAGGACCGCGGTGGCCTCCTCCCAGACCTCGTCCGAGCCGACGAACTTCTCCGGGTCCTTGGTCGACAGCTCCAGGTAGAAGTCGGTCAGACCGTAGTCGCGCAGCAGGTTCAGCACGAAGGTGAGCGTGCGGTCGAGTTCCTCGGCCATCTGCTCGCGGGTGCAGTAGATGTGCGCGTCGTCCTGGGTGAAGCCACGGGCGCGGGTCAGGCCGTGGACCACGCCCGACTTCTCGTACCGGTACACGGTGCCGAACTCGAACAGCCGCAGCGGCAGCTCACGGTAGGAGCGCCCGCGCGCGTCGAAGATCAGGTTGTGCATCGGGCAGTTCATCGGCTTGAGGTAGTAGTCGGTACCGCCGTCGAGCTGCATGGGGGGGTACATGCCCTCCGCGTACCAGTCCAGGTGGCCGCTCTTCTCGAAGAGGGCGCCCTTGGTGGCGTGCGGGGAGTAGACGAACTCGTAGCCCTCCTCCTCGTGCCGGCGGCGCGAGTAGTCCTCCATGACCCGGCGGATGATGCCGCCGCGCGGGTGGAAGACGGCCAGGCCGGAGCCGATCTCGTCCGGGATGGAGAAGAGGTCGAGCTCGTTGCCGAGCTTGCGGTGGTCGCGCTTCTCCGCCTCGGCGAGGAAGTCGAGGTGGGCCTTCAGCTCCTCCTTCGAGGGCCAGGCGGTGCCGTAGATGCGCTGGAGCATCGGGTTCTTCTCGCTGCCGCGCCAGTAGGCGGCCGCGTTGCGCATCAGCTTGAACGCCGGGATGTTGCGGGTGGTGGGCAGGTGGGGACCGCGGCAGAGGTCCTTCCAGCACAGCTCGCCGGTCTTGGCGTCCAGGTTGTCGTAGATGGTCAGCTCGCCGCCGCCCACCTCGACGTTCGCGCCGTCGTCGGTCGACGCGGAGCCCTTGATGCCGATGAGCTCCAGCTTGTACGGCTCGTCGGCGAGTTCCTCGCGGGCCGCCTCGTCGGAGACCACGCGGCGGGCGAACCGCTGGCCGCGCTTCTGGATCTCCTGCATCTTCTTCTCGATGGTCTTCAGGTCCTCGGGGGTGAAGGGCCTGGCGACGTCGAAGTCGTAGTAGAAGCCGTCGCGGACCGGCGGGCCGATGCCCAGCTTGGCCTCGGGGAAGAGCTCCTGCACGGCCTGCGCCATGACGTGCGCGGTCGAGTGGCGCAGGATGTTGAGGCCGTCCTCGGAGGAGATCTCCACCGGCTCGACGGTCTCGCCGTCCCGCACCTCGTACGAGAGGTCCTTCAGCTCACCGGCGATGCGCGCGGCGACGATGGTGCGCTCGCCGGCGAAGAGCTCCGCCGCCGTAGTGCCCGTGGCCACCACGCGCTCGTCCCGCTCGGAATCGCGTTGGATGATCACACGGACGTCTGACACCGGTCTCTCCTGACTCAGGGGGCACGCGGGCGAACGCCGCGCGCCTGAATCGTACCGAGCCGAGCGGCCGCGCCGCGAAACGGTTAAACCCCGGGGCCCCGGGGCGGGTCCGGGCCGGCCCGGAAACCTCCGGCGAGCCCGGCGCGGCGGGGGTAGCGTGGGCCGTTCCCGTCCGACCCCCCGAAGGGACACCCTCATGCCGCAGCTCCGCCCGCTGGACCTCACCGACGACGCGACGGCGGCCGCCGTGCACGCGGTGGGCCTGGCCTCCTACGCGGTGGAGGCGGAGCTGATCGGCTTCGACGGCATCCCCGCGCTCCGCGAGGGCCTGGAGGCGATGCGGGCGCGGCCGCTGCGCTGGCTGGGCGCGGTCACCGGCGACGGCGCGGTCGCGGGCTTCCTGGCCTGGGAGGAGACACCGGACGGCGTGTCCGTCGACCGGCTGTGCGTGGACCCGGCCCGGTTCCGCCGGGGCATCGCCTCGCTGCTGGTGCGCCACGCCCTCGCGGAGCTCTTCCCGGGCCGCCCCGTCGAGGTCTCCACCGGCGCGGACAACGCCCCGGCGGTCGCCCTCTACGAACGCCTCGGCTTCACCCGGGGCGCGGACTTCACCCCCGTCCCCGGCCTGCGGATGGCCTCCTTCACCCTGCGCGGCACCGCGTAGCGGCCGGCCCGGGGAACCGGCCGGCGGCCGGGCACGTCACAGGGGCACCCGAAGCGGGAACCGAGCCGGATCGAGGAACCATGCGCCGTACCGCCGTCACGTTCGCCTGTCTCGCCGCCGCGCTGCTCGGCGGCTGCTCGGCCCCCGGCGGTTCCGGCCCGGCGGCCGAGCCGCCCGCGCCGCCGTCCCTGGAGGGGGCACCGGCCTGCCCCGGGCACGACCGCGCCGGGCCCGGCGCCCCGCCCGCCACCGTCGACGGCACGCCCGCGAACACCCCCGAGGCCGCACGCCTGTCGCAGGCCGTCGCGGCGCAGGGGTACGGCGCCTTCGCCGACGTGTACGGCACCCACGTCACCGACCGCCCGGCCGGGCGGGTCGCGGTGTGCGTCACCGACCTCGCCCGGGGCCGCCGGCTGCTGGAAGCCGCCGGGAAGGCCGACCCCTCCGTCGACCCCGGCCGCGCGGACCTCTACCTGAGCCGCTACACCCACCGCGCGCTCGTCACCGCCGTGGAGCGGCTCACCGCCGACCAGGGGCGGCCCGCCTTCCCCCTCTACAGCTTCTCGCCCGCCGCCGACGCCTCCGGGGTGGTGGCGACGAGCACCGCCGAGGGAGCCGCCTCGAAGGACCTGAAGGCCCGCCTGGAGCAGATCACCGAAGGTGTCCCGGTCACGGTGGAAAGGGGCGACCCGGCCACGCCCCTGGGGGGCGACAAGCTCCGGAGGGCCGGGGACACGGCATCACCGGTCGCTCCGTAGGGTCCGTCGCCCCCCGACGGGGGCGCGGGGCCTCCACGGCGCGACCACCGGATGCCTCTACCAGGGCAGGGGTTCGCCGTTCCGGAAGAAGCCGCCGGTGGGTCCGGAGTCGGGCAGGGTGGCGGCCCGGACGATGCCGGCGGCGCCCTCGCCGACCGGGCCGCCGCCCGGGCCGCCCATGTCGGTGGCGACCCATCCCGGACAGACGGCGTTGACCAGGATCCCCTCGGCGCGCAGCTCGTCGGCGAGCTTGCGGGTCAGGGCGTTCAGGGCGGCCTTCGAAACCCCGTAGGCGGGGGTGCCGCCGGACATGAGCTCCAGGGAGCCGGATTCGCTGGAGACGTTCACCACGCGGGCGCGCGGCGAACGGCGGAGCAGCGGCAGGAACGCCCGCACGGTCCGCCAGGCGCCGAAGAGGTTGGTCTCCAGGGTGTGGCGGACCTCGTCGAGGTCGGCGGAGACGGCTCGCCGGGAGGTGTCGTAGTTGACGGCCGCGTTGTTGACGAGGACGTCGAGGCGCCCGAACTCCTCCTCCACGCGCCGGGCGAGGGCACGGACCTCGTCGGCGTCGGTCACGTCCAGCCGGCACGGCAGCAGCCTGCCGGGCAGTCCCGGGGCCAGACCGGCGACGGCCCGTGCGGCGTCCTGCGGACGGCGGGCGGACAGCAGGACGGTGTGACCGAGTCCGGCGAGCCGGCGCGCGGTCTCGCGGCCGATGCCCCTGTTGCCGCCCGTGACCAGCGATATCGGTGCGGCGGTGCTCATGCTCTTCCCCCTTGCGCGGACGATCCGTACGGCGAGCACGTTACGGCTCGCCCCGCGCGAGGGGATCGGGCCGAAGGCGCAGAGGGGGCCCGGCCGTGGACGTAGTCCCCACGGACCGTCACGGCGCGGTGCGGTCCGGCCATCCGGTACGGCAGGACCGCCTCGGTCCTCACCGGACCCCGCCTCGCCGCCGTCCTCACCAGGTCGGCAAGGTGATCCGAGGGGAAACGCCCTAGTCGCCGTCCGACGGCAGCACCTCGTCGGCGTCGAGGGACGCGTCCAGGGACTTCATCAGCCGGTCCCGCTCCATCTCGTCCAGCGGCACCGGCGTCACCTCCGAGGCCCCCGCCAGCCTGCGGAAGCCGCCCCGGCGGGTGAGCCGGCCGCTGACCCGGACCGGCAGCCCGGCCAGGTGGGCGTGGACCGCGGTGCGGTACCCCTCCTCGTCGAGGGCGGCCCGGACGTACGGGACCTCCGCGCCCGACAGCACCCGCAGCCGGACGGTCCCCCCGCCGCGCGACGCCGAGCGCCGCATCCGGACCACGGCCCCCGCGATCCGGACGGCGACGGCCGGCTCGGCCCGGGTGTAGCGGGCGGCGGCCTCGCGCAGCACCGGCAGGTCGCCCGGTGAGAACTCCACCGGCTCGGGCCGCGCCGCGCACCCGGCCGGAACCCCCGCCGCGGGAGCCCAGGCCAGTGTGATCCGGGCCCCTTCCGAACCCCGTACGAGCGCGATCAGCGCCTCGGCGAGCTCCCGGCTGACCCCCGCGGCCACCGCGGCGTCGAAGGCCTCCATGCCGCCGGTCGCCCTCCGGTAGTCCACCGCCTCACGGGCCGCGTGCAGCGCGTGGTGCAGCCGCGTCACCGCCCCGCGCCCCGCGGCCACCGGGACGTACGCGGCGAGCCTGCGCCCGCCGGGGGCGGGCCCCACCAGCACCCCGTCGAGGAAGCGTTCGGCCTGCGCGCGGTGGCGGGCGCCGTAGTAACCGGCGCGGGCCCGGTCGGCGAGGGCCCCGGCCAGCAGCAGCCGGCGGGCGGCCGAGCGCAGCCGCTCCTGCGCGGGCCATGCGGCCTCGCCCTGGAGCCCGTAGGGCCCCGGCGGGACCTCCCGCTCCCAGCGGACCTCGTCGCTGGGCACGCTCAGCCCGAAGAGCACCTCCCGCGCGGAGGGCACCCCGCTGCGGGAGAGCGCGGTCAGGGCCTCTTCCAGGAGGTCCGCGCAGTCGGGGAAGGTCCGGTTCTCGGGGACGAGCAGGCTGGTCCCGGCCCGGTCCGGCGGGGTCCAGCGCCCGTAGCGGCCCGCCGCTCCGCCGCGCCTCAGCCAGCCGTGGCGGTGCAGCAGCGCCCCGAGGACCTGCGGGTCGACCTGCCCCGGATCGGGAGTGCCCGGGGCGGGCCGCGGGCGGGGCAGGGGTTCGAGGTGCGGCGGGTACCGGTCCATCAGGGTGTCCCTCCCGACCCGACGCGGGTCATGATCTCGCACAGCGCCCGGTCGTCGAAGATCCGCCCGGTCGGGATCCGTACGGTGGTGCGGCGCCTGCCGGTGACGGGGTGCCCGGCGAGGTTGGTCCAGTAGCAGCAGTGCCGCAGGTCGAGCCGGTCGTGCCCGGCGCTCAGCCAGAGTTCCCGCTCCCGCGGGACGAGCATCACCACGAGGATCTTGTGGACGGCGACCGGCGTCCGCGCCAGCTTCACCAGGTGCTCGTTGTCGAGGGTGAAGCCGAAGCTGGTCCCGGCGGGGCGGGGCGGTACCTGGTAGGTCGCCTTCAGCTGCACCTTGATGGTCACCTCGTCGTCGACGACGTGCTCGGGCGCGCCGTGGCTCACGTGCCAGTCGATGCCGTTGTCCGGAAAGGGCTGGGAGAGCGAGCAGCCGGCCGCGGCGGCGACGGCGTGGAGGTAGCCCACCTGGAGGGTCTCCATGCAGGCGGTGGTGGCGAGTGTGCCGCGCAGCGGTCCGGTCGGCGGATCGCCCTGTCCGTGCGGTACCCCGCCCGGTTCGGGCTGCGTGAGCGCCATGGCCGGCTCCCCATGCCTTCCGGCTCTGCCGTGAACGGGTGAGGGGGTGACGGGTGGTCACGGGTACGACCCCCCGCAGAAGTTGTCTCCGCAGCCGGGTGCCGCCAAACGGCGTACGGGGCGAAAAGGCCGGGTATCACGGATTCGGCGGGGGTCGGCGCGCTCCGTGGGCGGAGGTGCCCGGTGCGGCCCATCTGCCCACCGGGAACGAGGAGTTCGTCATGACGCGCTGGTACGAGGGGCCGTTGGCCGCTTTCGACACGGAGACCACCGGGGTGGACGTCGAGCAGGACCGGATCGTGTCCGCCGCGCTCGTCGTGCAGGAGTGTGCGGGCGGCCGGGTCCGCTCCACCCGGTGGCTGGTCAATCCCGGCGTTCCGGTGCCGCCGGGAGCGACGGAGGTGCACGGCCTGACGGACGAGCACCTCCAGCGCAACGGCCGCTGGCCGGCGCCGGTGGTGGAGGAGATAGCCCGCGCGCTGGGCGAGCAGCAGGCGGCGGGGCGGCCGGTGGTGGTGATGAACGCGCCGTTCGATCTGACGCTGCTGGACCGGGAGTTGCGCCGGCACCGGGCGTCCTCGCTGGCGCGGTACCTGGACAACAGGCCGCTGACGGTGCTGGATCCGCGGGTCCTGGACAAGCACCTGGACCGCTACCGCAAGGGCCGCCGCACGCTGACGGACCTGTGCGCGCACTACGGGATAGACCTGGAGGGGGCGCACGACGCCTCGGTGGACGCGCAGGCGGCGCTGGAGGTCGTACGGGCGGTCGGGCGCCGGTTCGCGGCGCGGCTGGAGCGGCTGAGCCCGGCTGAGCTGCACACCCTCCAGGCGGTGTGGCACGCGGCGCAGGCGCGGGGGCTCCAGGCGTGGTACGCCCGGCAGGGCACTCCGGAGGCGGTGGATCCGCACTGGCCGCTGCGTCCGGACCTGCCGCAGGCGGCCTGAGCCGCCGGCCTCAGGCCGCCCGACGGGTTCCGGAGCTCCGGAACGGCCCCGGACATGCGGAAGGCCGGTCCGTCATCAGACGGACCGGCCTGTCCCGGTGGGCGATACTGGGATCGAACCAGTGACCCCTTCGGTGTGAACGAAGTGCTCTCCCGCTGAGCTAATCGCCCGGGAACGCACTGAACAATACAAGAGCCCCGGGGCCGGATCAAACCGCTTCCGGCGGAGCGGCCAGCCGGGCCCGCAGGCCGCGCCGCCCGGCCCGCATCATCAGTGCGTGGTTGAGCCGGAACAGCGGCCGGCCGGCGAGCGCGAACCGCCGCAGCGGGGCGGCCCGCACCTCGACCTCCTGCTCGTAGACCGCCCGCGTGCGGAGGGCTCCGGCCGCGCCCCGGGGGCGTACGGTCCACCGCGCCCAGCCCTCGATGTCCCCGCGCAGCGCCGCTTCGAGGACCCCGCGCCCGGGGTCGTGGAGCAGTTCGGTGAGGGTGACGCGGATCCCGTACGGGAGGACCGAGCGGATCAGGACGTTCCCGGTACGGGCGTCGATCCGCTCGACCCGGCGGATCTGGGGCCACCAGTCGGGGTAGCCCGCGGGGTCGGCCAGCAGGGAGTAGACGAGCGCGGGCGGGGCGTCGAGGTCCCACACGCTGCGGAAGCGGTAGTGCGTCCAGCGGGGCATGGCTCCAGTGTGGCCCGGCGGGCGCCGGTGCGGGGCGGTGGCCCGAGTAGGTACTCAGCGGTGATCTGAGTAGGCACGCCCATGTCCTGATGGCGTGACGGGCGCCACACTCCGGCTATGGACTCCCCCCTGCCGCCGGCCCAGGAGCTGGCGCTCATCGACGGCGAGCTGGCCCAACTGGACACCCGGCGCGTGTACTTGCTGGCCCGTCGCGACTGGCTGCTGCGCGTGCTGGCCCAGCCGGTGCCGCAGGCGCACCCGCAGTTCCCGCAGTTCCCGCAGTTCCCGCAGTTCCCGCCGTCCGCGCCGGCCGGGGCGCCGAAGCCGAGCGCCCAGAACGTGCTGCTGGCGCTCGGCGCGGTGCTGCTCGCCGTCGCGGCGCTGGCGTTCACCCTCGTCAGCTGGGGCTCCCTGGGCATCGGCGGGCGCTCCGCGGTGCTGGCGGCCGTGACGGTGGCGGCGCTCGCGGCACCCGCCGCGCTGCTGCGGCGCGGGCTGCGGTCGACGGCCGAGGCGGTCGCGGGGGTGGGGCTGCTGCTGACGGTGCTGGACGCGTACGCGGTGCACGCGGTCGGGCTGCCGGACGCCGACGGCGTCGCGTACGCGGCCTGGGCGGCGGCCGCGCTGGCGGGCCTCTGGGCCGGGTACGGGGCGGCCCTGAGGGGGCTGCGGCTGCCGGCGCTCGCCGCGGTGGGGGCGGCGCAGCTGCCGTTGCCGCTGGCGGCGGCCGCGGCGGGGACGGACCCGCTGGGGGCCGGCGCGACGCTGCTGGCGACGGCGGCGCTGGACGCGGGCCTGGCGGTGCTGGTGGCCCGCCGGGCGGTACGGGTGCCGGCGTGGGTGTGCTCGGGGGTCCTGGGCGGGGCGGCGCTGGCGCTGGGGCTGGCGCTGTCCCTGGCGCGGGCCGGGGCGGCCGGTCCGGCGCTGCTGCTGGCGGCGGGGGGCGTGCTGGGCGTGGCGGTGGCCTGGCGCGAGCCGCGGGCTTCGGCGGCCGCCCTGGTGGGGGGTCTGGCGGCGGTGTCGGCGGCGGGGGCGCTGGTGCCGGCCGGGGCGGGCTCCGTGTGGTGGGCGGTGGCGGCGCGGGTGGCGGCGGCGCTCGCCCTGTCGGCGGCGGTGCGGGCGGGGGCCGTCCCGGAGCCGGTGCGGCGGGGGCTGCTGCGGGCGGGCGCGGGGGTGGCCGCCGCGGGGGCGCTGGCCGGGCTGTCGGCGGTGGCGGTGGTGCTGGTGGCGCGGGCCGGGGTGCTGCGCGAGGTGTGGGCCGGGACGACCCCGCACCCGGCGGGGCCCGGGGCGGCGCTCGCGGTTGCGCTGCTGCTCGCGGCGGGCGCTCTGTGGCTGCCGGGCGGGGTGCTGCCGCGGCCGGTGGCCGGGGCGTCGGCGGTGGTGTGCGGGTGGGCGGGGCTGTTCGCGGCGCCGCTGCTGCCGGGCACGCCGGCCGGGGCGGTGTTCGCCGCGCAGCTCGCGGTGACGGCGGCGGCCGGGGTGGCGGCTTCGCGGGTCGCGGTGCGGCCGGGGGCGCGGGCCGTCGGGTGGGCCGCGGCGGGCTGCACGGCCCTCGGGGCCCTGAACCTGTCCCTGGCCGCCCTGGACGGCCGTACGGCCACCTTCGCGGTGTTCGGGCTGCTGGGTGCCGGCTGCGCGCTGGGGGCGGCTCACAGGGCCGCGCCGGTGCCCGTACGGGCGGGCTTCGCGGTGGGCGCCGTCGGGTACGCGGCGGCGCTGGTGCTGGCGCTGGGCGCGGTGGCGGGCCTGGGCTGGTCCTGGCGGGCGGTGGCGGTCCTGGCGGTCCCGGCCCTGGTGGCGGCCCTGGCGCCCCGGCTGGGCCCGGTCCGGGTCCCGGCCGAGGCGGCGGCGGCCGGGGTGCCGGCGGTGGCGGTGGCGCTCGCGGCGGGGGACGCGCCGGTGCTGGCGCTGGTGCTCGGGCTGGCCGGGGTGATCTGCGCGGGGGCGGCCCTGCGCCCGGAGCGGCGGGCGGCCGCCCTGGCGGCGGGGGCCCTGTTCGTGGCGGCCGCGTGGGTGCGGCTGGCGGCGTCGGGGGTGACGGTGCCGGAGGCGTACACGCTGCCGGTCTCGGTGCCCGCGCTGGCGGTGGGGCTGCTGCGCCGCCGCCGGGATCCGGGGGCCTCGTCCTGGTCCGCGTACGGGCCGGGGCTGGCGGTGACGCTGTTGCCGAGCCTGGTGGCCGCCTGGGGCGACGCGCACTGGCAGCGTCCGCTGCTTCTGGGCGCGGCGGCGCTGGTGGTGACCCTGGCGGGGGCGCACCGCCGGCTGCAGGCGCCGCTGCTGCTGGGTGGCGCGACGCTGGCGGCGGTGGCGCTGCACGAGCTGGCGCCGTACGTGGTGCAGGTGGCGGGCGTACTGCCGCGCTGGCTGCCGCCGGCACTGGCGGGCCTGCTGCTGCTGGTGACGGGGGCGACGTACGAGAAGCGGCTGCGGGACGCGCGCAGGCTGCGGGAGGCGTTCGGGCGGCTGCGCTGAGGGCGGCGCGCGGCCGGGTACGACAGAGGCCCGGAGACTCTTCCGAGTCTCCGGGCCTCTGCTCCGGGTGGGCGATACTGGGTTCGAACCAGTGACCCCTTCGGTGTGAACGAAGTGCTCTCCCACTGAGCTAATCGCCCGGACGCACCGCAAACATTACCGCATGTCAGCGGTGCTCCGTGACCGCCCCCGGGCCGGTACGGACCGGCTCACTGGTCCTTGAGGTTCCACGGCAGGGTGAGGCCGTACTTCCACAGGTAGAAGCCGATCAACGCGGCCGCGATGGTGAGGCCGACGCTGGTGAGGATGACGTTGCGGCGCCGGACCTTCGGGTCGAGGGCCTTCTGCGCGGCTTCGGTGACCTTGCGCTTGGTCCAGCGCAGGGCGAGGGAGGCCCAGGCGAACTCGGTGGCCCAGATCGCGAGGCCGGCGAAGATCGCGACCCAGCCGGGGCCGGGCAGGACGAGCATGGCGACGCCCGCGCCGATGACGGCGAGGCCGACGATGAAGACGCCGACCTGCCAGCTCAGGTGCAGGCTGCGGTTGGCCTTGATGAAGGCGGGCGCCTTCGACTCGTGCGCCGGCTCTTCGGCGGTCGGCTCGCCGCTGGCGGATGCGTTGGTTCCGCGGTCACTCCCCGTATTCATGGCACCGAATCTACCGGAGCCGGAAGCACACGTGCATACCGGTTTGGATCCGCCGTCCGAGGGACCCAGAGGTCCGCAAAACGGTCAGAGGGGTTTACAACGGCACCGTAGGTGGCATGTCGATTTCGCCGACGTGCGAATCCCCGAGCGCACACTGAGCGAAAGGCCCTGGCGCTTATGAACACCACGGTCAGCTGCGAGCTGCACCTGCGCCTCGTTGTGTCGAGCGAGTCCTCACTGCCTGTTCCCGCGGGCCTGCGGTATGACACGGCCGATCCCTACGCCGTGCACGCCACCTTCCACACCGGCGCCGAGGAAACGGTCGAATGGGTGTTCGCCCGCGACCTCCTCGCGGAGGGCCTCCACCGGCCCACCGGTACCGGCGACGTCCGCGTCTGGCCGTCCCGCAGCCACGGTCAGGGCGTCGTCTGCATCGCCCTGAGCTCACCGGAGGGAGAAGCGCTGCTCGAGGCACCCGCCCGAGCCCTCGAGTCGTTCCTCAAGCGGACGGACGCCGCGGTCCCACCCGGGACCGAGCACCGGCACTTCGACCTCGACAAGGAGCTGTCGCACATCCTGGCCGAAAGCTGAGCCAGGCCCCCAGCCCCCCACCGTCCGACTCGGGGCGACGGTGCGGGAGGGACAACCACATACGGCAGTGCCGGCGCTGTCCTCGCGGAAGCCACCCGCGGGGGCGGCGCCGGTGTGCTCGGGTACCTTTCCGGCGGTAGGCGCTATTGTCGGCCCCCAGCGGGCGGCAGCGGCCCGCCGCCGCAAGGCCCGGCCCCAGGGAGCGACCCCGTGCAGATCCCCCACGACACCCGTCGCGCGCTCGACGTCGTCGTCGCGCTGGTGAACACCGCGGCCGAGCCCGACCGGCCCGACCGGCTGTCCGACGTCCCGGCGCTGCGCGGCTTCGTCGAGGAGTACGCGATCAGCGACGTCGGCGAGCTGAGCGCGCGCGACCTCGCCGGGGTGCGGACGGTGCGGGGCAAGTTCGCCCAGGTCTTCGCGGCACCGAACTCCCGTGCGGCCGCCGCACTGATCAACGAGCTGGTGGCCACGGCCGGCACCACCCCGCGGCTGACCGACCACGACGGCTACGACTGGCACGTCCACTACTTCGCGCCCGGCGCCTCGGTCGGCGACCACCTGGCGGCGGACGGCGGCATGGCGCTGGCCTTCATCGTGGTCTCCGGCGAGCGGGAACGGCTGCGCCGCTGCGAGGCCCCGGACTGCCGACGCGCCTTCGTGGACCTCTCCCGCAACCGCTCCCGCCGCTACTGCGACAGCCGCACCTGCGGGAACCGGCTGCACGTGGCCGCGTACCGGGCCCGCCGCAAGGAGGCGGACGTCCACCCGGAGGTCTCAGAGCAGATAGAGGTCGTGCAGGGCGGCGAGCAGCAGTAGGGTCCCGATCACCGCTAGGAAGATCATCAGCGGCGGCTGGGAGAGCGCGTAGAGACATCCGCGCCCTTCCGTCACGTCGGAGGCCGTGGACGCTGTGGAGGCCTTGGAGGCTGTCGCGGCCTTGGCGACGGTCGTGGCCTGCGAGGCCTTGGATGCCAGAGTGGCAGCGGCCCGGGCGATGGGGGCCTCGGAGGAGGGAGCCTGCGGCTCACCCTGCGATGTGTCGAGCATGTCGGGCCGATGATCGCGCAGCCCGCACCGGCCAGGCCCGCAACACGGCCATGATCACCCCGGCGGTTCACCGTCTCTCGTCAGTTCAGGTGGTTGCCCGCGGCTTCTCCCCCGCGCGCCGCCCCCCATCCGCTACGAGGACCCGGTCGGCCGTGTGTCGGTCGCGGGCCCGGCCGCCGGTGTGCGACACGGTGGCCGTGGTGGGCGGCCGTCCGCAGCGCGACGGCCCCGGGCGCACGCGCGAGAGGCCTGCATGACCGACGAGGACACCTTCCCGACCAGCCGCCGGGCCCTCCTGCTGACCGCCGGGTCCGCCGGTATCGCCGCGCTGACCGCGGCCTGCGCCCGTCCGGACGCGCCCGGCAGAGCCGCACCGACGGGCGCAGCCGCTCCGAACTGCGTCCTGGCCCTGACGTCGGGTGCGGGCCCGAACTACACCGGCCGAAGCCGGACCCGCTCGGACGTCACGGAGGGCCGCGAGGGCGTGCCGCTCCGGCTGGAGCTGACCGTGGTGGGCGTCAAGGACGGCTGCCGGCCGTTGGCGGGCGCCGCCGTCGACATCTGGCAGGCCGACGCGGCAGGCGCGTACTCGGAGGGCAAGGAGACGCACCTGCGCGGGATCCAGGTCACCGACGCCTCCGGCCGCTGCGCCTTCCGGACGATCGTGCCCGGCTGGTACGCGGGGCTGGCGCCGCACATCCACTTCAAGGTCCGCCCCGACGGGCGCTCCGAGACGACCTCGCAGTTCTTCCTGCCCGACACCTTCCTGAGGGAGGTCTACGGACGGCAGCCGTACGCGCGCCGCAAGGCCCCCCGCGACCCCAACGCGCACGACGACCGCTTCCGGGCCGCCGCCGGGAAGATGACCCTCTCCCCCACCCCCGACGGCTCCGGCTACCGCGCCGCGTTCACGGTGGGCGTCCGCTAGGCCGTCAAAGCAGCGCCGCCACGCGGGACTTTGACGACAGGGCCTAGATGTATTGATCACGAGCGTTGTTGACACTCGGCTGGTCTTGAACATGGCGAAGACCTCCGGTGTGGTGGGAGCTGTCTAGGAACTCACCGCACGGA
>NZ_JBIBCI010000022.1:0-94071 GCF_042901085.1 Streptomyces sp. NPDC012794 | reverse complement strand
CTCCCCCCCCCCCCCCCCCCCCCGTCCCCCCCCCCCCCCCCCCGCCCCCCCCCCCCCCCCCACCCCGGGCCGCCCCCGCCCCCCCCCCCCCCCCCCCCCCCCGCCCCGCCCCCGCCCCCCCCCCCCCCCCCCCCCCAGTTCGGGTCTGGGGCCGGTGAGGGCGAGGGGGTGTCCGGCGTGGGCGGAGAAGGTGTTGCCGACCGTGGCTATGACCACGACGTCTACCGTGACCAGGTCCGCGATCGCGGCATCGTGCCGGCGATTGCCCGCCGTGGAACGCGGCATGGCACCGGGCTGGGCACCTACCGGTGGGTGGTCGAGCGGAGTTTCGCGTGGTTGCACGGCTTCCGACGCCTGAGGATCCGCTGGGAACGTCGGGCCGACATCCATGAGGCGTTCCTCAGACTGGCCTGCTGCCTCATCACCTTCCGACGAGTGAAATCCTTGTGTTAGCTGTTGTGCGCTGCTGGACGGAGCTCAAGCACCTCGGACCGCAGCCGACAACCGCACCGGTGGCCACTTTGACCTGACCTCTCTTGGCAGCCGCTGAGACCGGCGACCCACACGGACGAGGAAGGAACTCTGATATGTCTCAGCCTGCTGTCGCTCGCCTGCGTCAGCTACTCCCGCCACCTGTCTCCGGAGGGGACGCGGTGGACTGGGAAGGGCTCGCCGACAGGGCGCAGTTGGAACTCCCGGCGGACTACCGCGAGTTCGTGGAGTCGTACGGCGGGGGAGAGATCGACGAGTACCTGTCCGTCAGTACGCCTCCCGTCCCGGGATCGCCGTATGGGGATCTCCTCGACAGAGTCGATCCCGCACTCTCGGACCGGGACTGCCAGGAACTGGGCGCTCTCCTTGGAAGGCAAGGCTTGCCGCTCCTGTTGCCCTTCGCGAACTCGGCGAGCAGCGATGTCGCCTTCTGGCTACGAAGGGGCGCACCCGACAGCTGGAGGGTGGTCACTTTTCGGAGGCAGGCGCCGTGGGGGGCGAACCGCTGGACGGTCTTCGATGGTGGCATGGCCGAGTTCTGCCTGGCCGTCCTGACCGGTGTGGTGGATCCGTTCAGCGAGCCGATCGCGGGATCAGGGCCGCACGTGTTCGTGAGCTGGCGCGACTTGTAACCACCAGGCCGACTCGCGCGGTCACCCGAACGTACTGCTGTCCTCAGGTGCCGGTAGGCGACTCACGTCATTATGTTAGCCGTTGTAAGAGCAAGTAGCGTGCTGCTGCACCGCCTGCCGTCACAGCTGGCCTATCGGGCCCGCCCACAGTCTGAGCGAAGCGGGCACTCACGGAGTTGACCACCGTGACACCCAGCGCGATCCAACTTCCGAGAACCTGCATGCAGTGCCCGTACCAGCCGCTCTCGCCCGCGTCCGCTCGGCCACCACGGTCACCAGCCGCGTGCACGTCCGTTCCCAATGCCAGGGATCCACCATGGACTTCGCTGAGTGCGACGGCGGCGCGAGGGAGGCAAAGCGCTCCGCCAGATCCTCCAACCAATCACGCCATTCGCCCAGGGCCGCGACGACCAGCGGGGCGGCCGCTTCCGCCGTCGTCACGGCATGCGATGAGCAGCACCACACACCGACGACCCCACCATCGGTGTCACCCTCACCCATCGACCAGTTCCACCCACAGGCCCACCGGCCGTACCGGTCCGGCCTTCACTCCTCACACGACCGGCTTGCGAGTCCTGCTCGAACGCTCAAGGCTGGGCCGACTGAACGGCATCGATTGCGACTGGTGCCGAACCCCGCGCCGTTGGCCCGTCCCCGCGGACGCGTACGAGAACCTGTCTCACAGACGTCCACCGCGCCGTTGGGCTGCGTCTCCCGCCTTACCGTCCGTGCCCCCGGGGCCTATCCGGCCCCGCGTCCGGCCGATGGTGGGGGGCGGGTCGGTCCGGCCCGGCGGTCCTGGAGGGGGCCGCCGTTCCCTGCCCGGGCGCACGATGAACGGTAGTACTGCGGGACCGGGCGGTTGCCGCGGCGGGCCTGGCCCGCCGGAGCTGTTGTGCGGCGGACGGCGCGAGCAAAGGCGCGGCCTCCCGTTCGATCCGGTCGAGGCGCTCGGACCACTCGGGTCCGAGACCGCCGATCGCCTCGCGCAGCCGTTGCTGTGCGGTGACGAAGGCCTCGTTCTCGGCGGCCGTCCAGGGACGATTCCGCCCCGCCTCGAGGGCCCGGCGCAGTGACGAAGAGCCGGCCCAGTCGCCGCCGTCCTTCGTGTTGGTGTAGCGCGGCTTGCTCTCGCCGCGCCGGTAGACGCTGACCAGGTCGACGAGCACGCCGTCGTCGATGCCCTCGGCCAGGTCGAGGATGCCGCGGTAGGACTCGTCCGCGTTGGCCTGCACGGTCAGCCGTCCCTGTCCCCGGTCGGCCAGCTGCTCGACGTAACGGTTGACAATGCCCTGGTTGCTCATGGCTTGCGGAACGCCCATGAACAGGCCTTCGATGCGAGCACCCGCCTTCCGGTAGGCGAAGATCTTGTCCTCCACGGCTCCCGCGTTCTGGGAGGTCTCCTGGATGATGGCGTGCAGCTTGTGTGCGCGTACGTACTCCTCCGCCTGCGCCATCCACGCGCGGCCGTCGGCGCGGGTGTAGGCGGCCATCAGGGTGTCGTCCTGGGCCATCAGGGCGTCGTACGCGGGGTGGTAGGGCTTGTAGAGGTCGCTGTCGACATCGACGAATCCACCAAGCGCGTTCAGCGCGGTCGCGACCATCTCGGTGACACGACTCTTGCCGGCGCCGGGCTGGCCGACGAGGAAGACCACCGTGGGCGTCGCCTGAGCCGCACGGCCTTCCAGCAGCTCGGGGACGATTTCCTCCTCGAAGATCCGCCGGTTCTCCGCTTCGGACAAGCGGTATCGTTCCACCTCGTTCGGATCGATCACGCGATGCCCCCGCGGACTTCGCGGGCGAGCCGCGCGTACCGCTGCCGGGCAGCGGCGATCTGCTCATGGTCGGTGGAGCGCAGGCCTTCCCGCTCCTTCGCCAGCCGGGCCCTTGCGGCGCGGGCGCTCCGGATGACTTCCTCGTCCGGCTCCGGCTTGCTCCGCTCTGCGGCGATCAGCGCGCTGTAGGCGCCGACGGCCCCGTTGACCGCCTCGATGGCTGCCTCATACGCGGCCGTTTCCTCGTTCGACCAGGCGTACGGCTCCAGTTGGTGGGTGATGGAGATGCCGTTCTCGGGGTCGGTCATCGTTTCTCCTGCTCGGTACGTGTGCGGTGGACGGAAAATCAGGCAGGGGGCCGGTGCGTCATCCGGGACGCTCATATCCGCGATGGGAATCACGATCCCGGGAGGATGCCGGGCCCGCGCCGACGGTCCGCGTAGGCGTGGAGGCCGCCCTGTGGGCGGCCCGGACCCGCTGGTGGGCTTGAAGCGCGCGGCGAAAACCGGAGGACGCCTCCTCCCGGGGCGCGGCAGCCGGGATGCTCAGCTGGTACCTGACGGCTGGGGACGGCTTGTCCGGGGTTTCCGGCCGGGGTTCGGCAGGACCCGATGCCGACGTCGGTGATCACGCGGACGGAGTCCTGTCCGAGGGGGTCATTGATTCTGGCGACGAGGCCGGGGGCTGATGAGGCCGGCCTGGATGGACCAGGCCCGCGAGTCAGGGCGGATCTCCAGCAGGCGCGTCTCGTTGTCATACGCCACGGCTTCGAGGCGTGCCGGGACGGCCGGCCCGACGATGGATGCCCACCAGGTGAGCACCTCGCCTCCTCGCCTGCCCGTCCTCCAGCCCTGTTCGGCCTGGAGCCGGAGGCCAGGTGACATCTGGCTCGACCAGTCACGCGCGGCTGAAACCCCCTTCCGGACAGCACAGTTTCTGTGAGTGGCCTCTGTCAGGATCCCAAATGAGATGACTTCTTAGCATCTGCCGGTGGCAGTATCCCTCCGGCTGACCGCACCGCCCCTCAAGCCCCGACGGCACGGGCATCGCGTCGCGGATCACCGCCCACTCCGCGTCGCTCATGTCGGAGGTCACCTCGGCCTCCTGTGCGGCCGGTCCCCGGCGTTCCCGAACCGGTGAGCGAGGCAATCACACTCCAGAGCAACCGAGTTGGAGCCGACCGCGGCGAGGGCGTACAACTGCGACATCAGGGCCTCCTGGCGTGCTCGATGGTCTTCGACAACCCCGAGCTGTACCGGAGGCCGTGTCTTTATGCGCACCCGGACCCAACATCACCCAACCGAGCCGCCACACTCGAACCCACGATCACCAAGATCAGTAGGACCGTGCCTTCTTCAGGCCAGCAAAGACAACCACCACCGTCATCACGGTCAGAGCTGCGGTGTGCGAGGGAGACGAAATCCCTCTCAACCGCAGCGGCGCCATCCGATCAGCTTGTGACGCCAGCACATTGTAGGATCCGCAGGGTGGCAGAACTGATCAAGCCCCGTGCGACCCAGCCTGACGATCGCTCGGGCCAGCCCACCCGCCACCAGGTCATTGGCCGGATCGCTGATCACCTTACGGCCCGGGACCCCGGGCATCCGCTTCGGGTCGCGGTGGACGGTATCACCGCCGCAGGGAAGACGACCCTTGCCCGCGCGCTGGCATCTGCGGTCGCCGATCGCGGCCGCCCCGCGATTCACCTGTCCATGGACGGGTTCCACCACCCGCGCGCCCACCGCCACCGGCAGGGCCGCGACTCAGCAGTCGGCTACTACCAGGACGCCTACGACTTGCCGGCGTTCGCACGGACAGTCCTCACACCGCTGGGTCCCGGCGGTGACCGCCGCTACCGCGGTCGCATCATCGACCTGGCCAGTGACCAGCAGATCGACGAACCCCCAGTCACCGCGCCGGCCGAAGCGGTGCTGATCGTGGACGGCAGCTTCCTCCAGCGCAGCGAACTGGCCCACTTGTGGGATGAGGTCGTGTTCGCCGACACCAGCTTCCTCGTCGCCCGGCGGCGCGGCACTACGCGGGACGCCGCGCTCTTCGGCGGACTTGAACAGGCCGAGAATGCCTTCGACAACCGCTACCACGCAGCCTGTCGGCAGTACCTGGCCGAGGCCGACCCGGCCACGCGAGCAAGCATCGTCATCGGCAACGACGACGTCGACCACCCAGAACTGCGCCGCATCGGCGACCTCCGGCAGCCCGAGTAGCCTGCGCTGCCGTCCAGCCAACTGATCCTCGAACCGATGTGCCCGTGATCGGAAAGACAACGGCTTCTAAGGCCGCTGATCTGGTCGGGGAGGCCGAGGGGACGGCGACGCAGACCACGTCGCGGGAGTACTCGAGCACGCTGATCCGGGCTCCGTGCGGGCCACCCTGGTCGAGGCTCTCGAAGAGCGCGACCGGGTCGGTGTTGGTGCGTTCGGTGAGCCTGACGGCGGGGTAGCGGGTGAGGTGGTCCACCCGGGCGGCGCCATCGAGCTGGGCAAGGAGGCTCTTCCCGGCCGCGCTCGCGTCAGCGAGATCCGGTAGATCCGTGCGGAGGACTTCGCGATGCCCGCGCCGGTGAGGTAGCGCTAGACCGCCGCGGTGTACGACGCGGGCGGGGCGGACAGAGGTACGACCCGAGCGGTCGGCAACCGAAGCGCGCCCCCGCTCCCGAGCTCGGTCACCGGTTCGATCGTCACGTCGTCCCATCCTTCCGGTACTGCCGCAGCAAATGCGTACACCTCGCCCGGTGGCCGGGTAGGCACGCCGCAGGTCGCGATGATCACGGTAGGGGATCCACCGCACTAAATCCGGCATTCACTGCGGTAGTTCTTCCGGTCTCCGCTGGGCGGCTGCGGTGAGCTGGGCGGCCAGATTCTTGAGCGCCTGCCGTAGTTCGTCGGGATGGTGGATGGTGAAGGGCCACTCCAGGGAGGCGAGCATGTGGGCTATGCCGTCCAGCCGTTCTGCCCGTGCGTGCATGAGAACGCCAGTGGGCTGGGCGGTGAGGGTCACCGCTGGGCGCGGCAGTCGGCGGGCGATCTCATCGAGGGGGCCATGGATCGTCACCTCGACCTGCCAGCGGTAAGGCCCCTGGGCCAGGGTCGAGGTCAGATGGGTGACGGGGTCGAAGCCGTCGGGTGCGGTGAAGCTGTCGGCTCGAGGGGTGACGGAGGTGATGCGGTCGATGCGGAAGGTCCGCAGGCTGTCGCGGAGATGGTCGTGGCCGACGACGTACCAGCGGCCGGTGTGGAAGACCACGCCGTAGGGGTCGATATCGCGTTCGGTGTGTTCCTGGCGCCAGGACTGGTGGCTGATACCGACGGTCGCGCGGGCGCGGGAGGCCTGGGCCAGTGCCAGCAGGACGCCGGTTCCGGGTGCCTGACCGATCACGGCGTTGGCGGTGAACGACAGGGTCTCCCGCATGGCGGCGAGCGGCTCGCGCAGGGCGTGTGGAAGCACCCGCTCGATCTTGGCCAAGGCACCGGCACTGGCCGGCGCGGCAGTGCCCATACCCAGACGTTCTCCCGCGAGCAGGCCAAGAACGACGGCGAGGGCCTCGTCATTGGTGAGGACCAGAGGGGGCATGCGGTAGCCGCGGGCCAGTCGGTAGCCGCCGTAGCGGCCACGTTCGGCCTCCACGGGGATGCCCAGTTCCCGCAGGTGCGCGGTATACCGGCGCACCGTGCGCACGTCGGTGTCCAGCCGGTCGGCCAGCTCCACCCCGGTGAGCTGGGCGTTGGACTGGAGGAGCTCCAGCAGGGTCAGCACACGGGTCAGGGGATGCGACATGGATCACTCGGCATTTCAGGGCGGATTCTGTCCTGTATCGACTTTACGCTCCCCGCAGCACCTCACTTCAGGGAGATCACATGGCCACCTTCGTACTCGTTCCCGGCGCCTGGCTCGGGGCATGGGCCTGGGAAGACACCGCCCGAGCTCTGCGGGAGCGCGGCCACACGGCGCTGCCGCTGACACTGACCGGCCTGGCCGAACACGCTGACCAGGGCGGACCCGAGACAGATCTGGACACGCACATCGCGGACATCACTGGCTTCGTCGAGCGGAACGATCTGCGCGACGTCACGCTGGTCGCCCACAGCTACGCGGCTGCTCCGGTGACCGGGGCAGCCGGACGTCTCGGTGACCGGCTGGAGCGCGTGGTCTATGTGGACAGCGCCCCGTTTGCCGCGGGCATGTGCATGGTCGACCTCATGCCACCGCAGGCGGCGGACCAGCTGCGCCAGAAGGTCGACGCGGCTGGCGACGGGTGGCGGCTGCCGATGCCGCCGTTTGAGGTCCTGGGCTTGTCCGGCAGCCTCGACGGGCTCGATGAAGGCCAGCTGGACGCTCTGCGCACGGGCGCCACCCCTCAGCCGTTCGGTACCTTCACCCAGCGTCTCGCCGGCCCGGCCGAGCCCGGTCCCGGTGTGGACCGTGTCGTGGTGGCGTGCCATGACTTCACGGGGCTGCTGGATACCGGGGTGCCGATGCTGGCCTACCTGAACCAGCCGCCGTGGCGGCGCTTCGACCTGGCCACGGGGCACTGGCCGATGCTTTCCGCGCCCGCCGAACTCGCCGACATCCTCGACAAAGCCGTCTCCTGACCGCGCCGGCTGGGAGGCACAGCCCGATGCTTGACCACGCGAGCGTCCGCCGGCTGCGGCCTGTGCGCAGGCCCTGGCCGGCGGAGCCCGGGAGGGCTCTGCCGAAGCGGTCGTCCGACGGGTCTTCGGCATCCAGGCCCAGGACGCCACGGCCGCCGACCTGGGAATCCGGGTACGCGGCCGGGACATCACCGCCCAGGCCATCCGCACGGCATACGAGAAAGAGCGGAGCATCGTCCGCAACTGGTACATGCGCGGCACCCTGCACACCATCCCCAGCCACGAAGCCCGCTGGGTGTTGCAACTGCTGTCCCCGCGAATTCTTGCCGCAACCAACCGCCGCTACCAGCAGCTGGGCCTGGACGACGATCTGCGCCAGCGCGCCGACCATCTCATCCGGCACGCTCTTGCCGCGCACGGACCACTCACCCGGGCCGAGCTGACCGAGCACCTCACCACCCTCGGTATCTCGCCGGACGGGCAGGAGCCTTTCCACCTGATCCGCCACGCGGCACTCACTGGCGTCCTCTGTCACGGTCCGCAGCGCGCCGGTGAGGCCACGTATGTACTGTTCGACGACTGGCTGCCCACCACCGGGGGCGCCCGGTGGGAGGAAGGCGCTGCTCTCGCCGAGCTGGGCCGTCGCTACCTGGCCGCGCACGCCCCCGCCACCTTGGAGGACTTCGCTGCCTGGTCCGGGCTGCCGGTCACATGGGCCCGCAGGGCCTGGAAACTGCTGGCGGAATCCGGCGTGATAACCGAGTACGGCGGCTTGACCATGTTCGCCGGACGGGTGGAGGAACTCCCGGGCCCGTCTGACACTCCAGACGTTCGCATGCTGCCCGCCTACGACAACTACCTGATCGGCTACCGCACTCGCGAGATGTCCGTCCCCGCTCTCCACCAGGCCCGCGTCTGGCCAGGAGGCGGCCTCGTCCGGCCGACCGTCATCGCCGACGGCCTGGCCATCGCCACCTGGAGCCGTGGCTCCGGCGCGCGCTCCATCAAGGTGGATGCGTTCGAACCTGTCCAGCGAGAAGTCGACATTGAGAAAGACGCCGTCGTCCGATTCCTGAGGCCCACCACATAGCCGACCCGCATCCCGATCCAAGGAGCGGGATGAAGTCGACGTCAAGCTTCGGGTCGTACGCTTCCGGCTGGATACCGAGTTCGTGCGTGCTGTATTCGCCGAAACGGTTGGCGTGCTCGGTCCGGTACGGGGAGATGTGGGCCAGGTCCTCGGGGGCCTCTCTCAGCCTTCTTCCAGCAGCTGGAGGATGATCTCAGCGATGTCCAGGGCATTGTGGAAGATCACCGTGTTCGTGAGCATGTTGAATTTCATCGCCTTCTCCTGCTCGATCGGGTTGTTGTCGGCGACGACGCCGCCGTTGCCGAAGCCGATCCACTGGGAGAACCGGTTGAACGACTCGACCTTGTGGGTCGCCGCGTTCACCCGCCGGCGAAGCGGCGCGTCCGAGAGGTAGCGCAGGAGCTGGACGGTGCGGGTCACGCGGCCGGCCTCGGGGAAGGCGGCGTAGGTGGCAGGACCAGCGCGCACCGTCATGATCGTCGCACAAGTACTGCCGATTCGACCCGCAGCCTAACGATCAGTCGCCCAGCCGAAGAGGAGTTGCGCGAGGCACACCTCACCCGCCTCGCCGCCCAGCGCCCGGCCGTCGCCTGATGACCTGGCAGCCAGGCCGGTGCCGCGCTCGGAGCGCCTTCTCCGACTCCGCCGCCAAGCAGCTGGGGCCCCGAAGGTCCGCCTCATCATGGGCGCGATCGTCGTCGCCGTCTTCGTGTTGGGGATCTGGCTTTCCTGACGGGATACGGTCAAACCCACCACGGACGAGGGAGTCAACCATGCTGACGGAGACAACCGGCCGGACGTCGCGGGACCTCGCCGCCGAACTGGCGAACATGCGGGCCGTTGACGACTGGCCGTCGGTCTGGTCGGGCCCGCCGCAGGGCGGGACGGCTGAGTTCTACGCATGGTGCGAGCGCTACGGCTGGGAGCCTCAGACGACCGAGCGGACCCTGGAGCTCCGTACGCGCAGCGGAGGGGAGTGGACCTTCTTTCCGGCGAAGGGTGCCTTCTGGAACCCGCTCGGCGCTCTCAATCACTACGCGTGGCAGGTGCTGGCGGGGTCCGGCGAGGAATATGGCGCGGTGCACGCCGCGGCGGCCGAGGTGTGGCCGGCGTACCTGAAGGCGGCCGAGGACGTTCTGGGCACACCCACCTGGTCCGGGGACTGGGACGCCGCTGATTTCCCGCAACCGCCCCGTCCCGGCTTCTGAGAGGCCGGGAAGACCGGATGGAGACGCGCAGCCCGTACCGTTTCGCCTACTGGGCACCCGACGGGCGGTCCCCGGACAGCCGTTCGTCGTCCTGCAGCAGTCGCTGTCGTTCCAGGCCTGGACCGCTGCCGAGCCCGGTGGTTCGGCCATCGCCCTGGACGTCTGGACGACTGGAACGTACGCCTCGTAAGCCTGCACGCGACCGACCACTGCCCTGCAGGACGAACGGTCAGCTCGACGCAGCTGAACTGCTTGTTTCGTCTCCTGGGGGGGAGGAGGCCTCATCGGCGCCACGGTGGTGGAGTTCCGGCTCGGGTGGGACGCGAAGGGCCGGCAGACGACGCTGGTGCTCACCCAGGCGGGCGTCCTGCACCACAGCAGCGGCCTCCTCCAGCTGGCACCACGCCCCGCGCGGCCACAGGCTCCGGTCGCGCCGAACCCGCACCCGGTGCCGCGCCAGGCCGCGACGCTGCGCAAGCTGTACGCCGGGTGGTGGAGCAGCGGGTCGAGGTCCACTGTGACGAGCCCGGCGTGCGGGTCATCGTCTGCTCCGGCGAGTTCGGCCAAGACGTCCTCGGACCTCTGCGGGCGGCCGCCGAGGCCGCGGTGGCCGATGCGGCCGTGCGGTGGATCGCGCTCGACGTCACCGGCGTGGAGTTCGCGGACTCCACCCTCCTCAATCTGCCGCTGTGCTGCTGCGTACGGGGCGTCTGGTCCTCATCGGTCCCACTCCGCACCGCCTGAACCGGGCGTTCGACCTGACCCAGGCCGGCGACCTCATCCGAGTCGCGGACAACGTGGAAGAGGCGCGCCTGCTGTAGCCGCGGCGCGGGGCCCGACGGCCGCGGGGTGCCCCCGGACACGGCCGGGCCCCCGACCCAGGGGGAGGGGGTCGGGGGCCCGGCCGTACAGGGCACCTGCGCCGGATCAGTGGCGGAGGGCGTCCTTGGTCTTCTCCTTGGCCTGGCGTGCGTCGCCCTTGGCCTGGTCGGCGCGGCCCTCGGCGACCATACGGTCGTTGCCGACGGCGCGGCCGACGGCTTCCTCGGCCTTGCCCTTGGCCTGCTCGGCGTGTGCCTTGGCCTTCTGTTCACCCGACATGGGGACCTCCTCGTCGATGTACCGGCTCGGTCGTGAACGCTCTCTTGCTCGCGTCCGGCGACCGTAAACCCCCGGTTGTGGAACGAGGCCGGCCCGCGGGTGACGTGCATGGGCCCCCGAGCTCGGGGCACAGGCCCGTGAGGACGGTTCGTCGCTCAGGAGGTGGTGGCGGTGCGCGCTACGAAGGTGCTGGACTCCTTTCCCGCCGGTCATCCACACGGAAGCTGGTTCGCCGAGGAGTACGCGGCCCGGTGCCGGGAGCGGGGCGAGCGGGCGACCGTGGTGATGGACCTGGAGAGGGATGCCTTCCTGGTCGTGGCCCCGGACCCGGACGCGGCGCGGAACCCGGCCGCGTAAGGCGACCCCAGGCCGCCCGCCACGTCACCCGGTCCAGTGAACCCGCCCCAGATGGATCAGGCGGAGCTGGCGGCGGGCCGTGCCGAGGGCGGCCGACCAGTCCTCACCCCGCAAAGAGGCGGCGAGGAACGCCGACGCCGTCATGAACATGTGGTCCACCAGGAGCCGCGAGAGCATCGTCACGTCGTGGGCGTCCCAGTCGGCGCTCAGGGGATCGGCCCCGAGCGCGGCCCCTATCTCCTCGGCGAAGGCGTCGAGCTGCCCGGCGATGGCCTCGCGTACCGCCGGTACCCCGCCGTGGCGCTCGCGCACCAGGAAACGGACGTGCGCGGGTCGACTGCGCACCAGTTCGGCGATGAGCCCCACTGCGGCGTCACCGCGCTGCTCGGCGTCCCCGGCCGCGGCGAGGATGCCGCGCACCGTCTCGTGCAGGCTCGCCAGCGCCTCCTCGACCAGCGCGGCTCCCAGATCGCCCACGCCCCGGAAGTGGCGGTAGAAGGCGGTGGGAGTGACCCCGGCTGCCCGGGCGATCTCCCTGAGGCCGAGACTGCCGAGGCTGCGCTCCTCCAGCTCCGACAAGGCCGCGTCGAGGAGGGCGCGCCGGGTACGGCGGCGCTGGGTCTCGCGGACCCCGGTGTGCGGACTCATGACGCGAAGTCAACCGCGTCCCCTCGGGCGGCGCCAGCATGAGGCGAACTGAACTGGGTAGTCAGTGTACAACTGTTACCTCAATAGGAGGACGTCTCATGCTCTTCCTCGTAGGTGCGTTGCTGGTGTTCGGGGTCGTCCTCGGCACCGTGGCTCACGTTCCCGTTCCCGTCAGCGTGGTCGCCGGCCTGGCCATCGCCCTCTGGCTCGCCGTCTTCCTCGCGCGCGAGCGCTTCTCACACCGCCGCCTGCCAGGACGGCCGCACACCGGACGAGGGGGCCGGCGATGAACTCTCGAACCGAGTCCCCCGCCCGCACCGCGACCCGGGTCCGCGCCCGGGACGGCGACGCGATGGCCGTCGCCGCCTTCGTCCTGGGCCTCGTCGGCCTGCTCGTGATGAACCTGCTCCTCGGTCCGACCGCCGTCGTCCTCGGCGTACTCGCTCTTCGGTGGCACACTGCCCGGCCGGGCCGGGCCCGCCTGGGCATCGCGCTGGGCGTGGCGGACCTGGTGGTCCTCGCCTGTCTCGTCACCGCCGACGGGACGTGGTCGTGGAGCGTGAGCTGACGCTCTCTTAAGACAACATCGTCCGGACGGACCATCACGCGGTCGGCCTCCGCGACCGTGCCGTTCTCGTCGACCACCAGGCCACTCACACCCCGCGGCCGGTCGGTGAACGCCTACGACGCCACGCGGACCGGCTTCGCACCCTGGCCGATGCCCACGACCACAACCGGATCACGTTGAAGGACATGCCGTGAGCGGGTCGGCAGACGAACGCGAGCGCCTCCGGGCCGCCATGGACCGGATCCTTGAGGGACGAGCGCAGCACTCAAACGGGGCGCTGACCGTCGTCGCCCTCGCCCAGGAAGCCCAAGCCCCCCGAAACGCGCTCACCCAACGTCACCCGGACCGCAAGAGGCGTTTTTCGGCAGGAGCACCGGGCCTGCGGACAGATGCCGGACAGCGAGAAGCGGCTACGCAAGCAGGTTGTCAAGCTCAAGGAACTGCGGGCCAAGGACGCCGAGGAACTCCCCGGCTACGCGCCGACGTCGAGGGTCTGGTTCGAACGCTCAACCAGCTAGTACTGGAGAACCAGCAGCTGCGGACGGAACTGGCTACACGAGATGGGACACTTCGCTTGCTGCCCATACAACTGCAGCCGCCGCCTCCGCGTGAACTGAGCACATGAATCCGCGGGCAAGGAACGCAAGCGAGTTGTACGCCACTCACACGCTCGGATGTGCGAGGCGGCAGCGGGCCGTGCTCGAGTACGGCGGCAACTTCGTGGCCTACATCGACGACGGCGCCGGTGGGCGCTACCGACACCAACGGCGAGGACCTCGACCGGCTCATCGTACAGACGGACCGGGACACGGTGCCGTACGCCGTGGACACTGCCAGCTTGGGACACCAGCGGTGACAGCGTGCGCTGGGGGTTCCAGCCACTTGGCGGGGGTGCAGCCGACGATCGTCGGATGGCCGACGGAATGCATGGGCTTCCAGGCTGGTGGCATGACAGAACGTGCGCAGGAGCTGGAGCCCAACGCTTCCCACCGGCCGTCGGCCGGAGCAGGGGAGCGTGGGGCAGCGCTGGAGCACGCTCTGAGCTTTCCTCGGCATGGCGATTGTGGCGAGCGGCGGCCTCTGCCTGGCTGTCGTCAGCCCTGACCTGCACGCTGCCTTGGTGCACACGACCGTCGCGACGGCCGTCGAGCCGGCGCCCTGAGTCGAGCGCCACGGTCCGGTTCGGACCGATGCCCGCCGCTGTTGACGCACTGTGCGGGAGACCACGTACGAAAGGAATCTTGTGAACACCGCATCCGCTCTGGAGACGACGGGTGCCGAGTCCCTGCGCGTCCGCGAGACGTTCAAGGCGCTGTACGGGTACGTCCGCCCGCACCGGTGGGCCGTCGTGCTCGGTCTGCTGTTGGCGCTGGTGGGGGCGGCCGGCGGGCTGCTGCAGCCGCTGGCCACGAAGGCGCTGGTCGACCGGCTCTCGTCCGGTGGCACGCTTGCCACCATCCTGCTGGCGCTGGCCGCGCTGGTGCTGCTGAGCACGGTGGCCGAGGCGTTCGGCGCCTATGTGCTGGAGCGGACGGCGGAGTCGGTGGTCCTGGCCGCTCGCCGCAGTCTGATCGGCCGGATGCTGCGGCTGCGGCTCTCGGCGGTGGACCGGACACAGCCGGGCGACCTGATGTCGCGGGTGACCTCCGACACCACGCTGCTGCGCGCGGTCAGCACCCAGGCGGTGGTCAACGCCGCGACCGGGGTGCTGACGCTGATCGCGGCGGTCGTGGTGATGGCCTTCCTCGACGTCGTCCTGCTCGGCCTCACCCTCGGTGTGGTCGCGGTCGTCGGCGCGGGCGCCGCCCTGGTGATGCCGAGGATCGGGCAGGCCGCCGAGCGCTCCCAGGCCGCGGTCGGGGAGATGTCCACCGGCCTGGAGCGGGTCTTCGGCGCGTTCCGCACGGTGAAGGCGTCCGGTGCCGAGGAGCGGGAGACCGCCCGCGTAGAGGCGTCGGCCCGGCGGGCATGGCGCCACGGCGTACGCGGCGCGAAGTGGGAGGCCCTGCTGGGAACGGCGGACAACCTCGCCGTCGAGCTGGCGTTCCTCGCGGTGCTCGCGGTCGGCGGGGCGAGGGTGGCGTCCGGAGACATCCCCGTCTCCACGCTCATCGCCTTTCTGCTGTACCTGTTCTACCTGATGGAGCCGGTGTACAAGCTGGTCGAGGCCGCCTCCGCGTACCAGGAGGGCGCGGCCGCGATCTCCCGGATCAAGGAGGTGGACCGCCTGGGGGCTGAGCCGCCGGCCGCGCACCAGCGGCCCCGGGCTTCGGCAGCCCTGCAGCGTGCGGCGTCGGTCCGCTTCGAGGGCGTGTCTTTCCGCTACGGGCCCGGGCTGCCGTACATCCACCAGCAGGTGGACTTCGAGGTGCCCGGCGCCGGGATGACCGCCTTCGTCGGGCCGTCGGGTGCGGGCAAGTCGACGGTGTTCTCGCTCATCGAGCGGTTCTACGAGACGACCGGCGGGCGCATCCTCGTCGACGGTACGGACATCCGGCAGTGGCCGCTGCCCGCATTGCGGTCCGGCATCGGGTACGTCGAGCAGGACGCACCGGTTCTGGCCGGCACGCTGCGGGAGAATCTGGTCTTCAGCGCGCCCGGCGCGACAGACGACGACATCCGCACCGTCCTCGCCCGGACCAGGCTCGACACACTCGTAGAGCGTCTCCCGCACGGCCTGGACACCCTGGTCGGGCACCGCGGCTCGAAGCTGTCCGGTGGTGAGCGCCAGCGCGTCGCGATCGCCCGCGCGCTGCTGCGCGGGCCCCGGCTGCTGCTGCTGGACGAGGCGACCTCGCAGCTCGACGCCGTCAACGAGCTGGCGCTGCGGGACGTCATTGCCGAGACGGCACGCGAGACCACCGTCCTGGTGGTGGCGCACCGCCTGTCCACGGTGACGGACGCCGACCGCATCATCGTCATGGACGCCGGCACGGTCCGCGCGGCCGGCACCCACGAGGAGCTGGTGGCCGAGGACGAGCTGTACGCACAGCTCGCCGCGACCCAGCTCCTGACCCCGGCGGGGCGCCCCGCCGGGTGAGAAGAGTGGTCCAAGCGCTGCCCCCGCCGCATGGCGGGGGCAGCGCTGCTGGGTGGCGGAGTGGCACCGGACATCCGTGGGATACCGGCGGGCTGTACGAAGCGTGAGGCTGAGGGCAACGTTGCATCACCAGGTGGTTCGCTCCTCCGTGCTCGGTCCGCCACCTCACCTGGAGTCCCCGTGCCCTTCCTTATGGCCGAGGGTCAGCAGGTTCAACCGCACACGGTGGACGGCCGCCCGCTCAACCTGATGCGGATGGGCATCGGCTGGCCGGTCGGCGCACGTGCTCAGCGGACCTTCGCCGGGCTGACCCGGAAGCGCGCCGCGACGCGGGTGTCCCGTACGAGGGTCTCGGCCGGGGCGAAGTCGGTGGGACGATGATGCACGCGATGATCAGGAGGATCACCGCGGGCAGGCCGGGGAGCATCAGCGTGCCGATCAGGACGACGGCGGCCAGGCTCAGGGGCAGCGCCACGAGCAGGGTGCGGGCGGCCGCGCCGGGGTCGTTGCCGAACAGCCGGCCGCCCGGCAGTTCCGTGGCGTCGACGAACAGCAGGGCCGCCAGGATGACCTCGGCCGCGTTCTGGGCGATCTCGGAGTTGAGCGTGACCGCGATCTGGCTGTGCGTGAACGTCCCGGTGACGATGCCCGCGAGGACCAGCACCACGGTGGCTCTGACGTGCCCCCGCTCAAGCCCTCGGGCGACGAGCGCCCCGCGGCTGTCACTGCGGTGATCACGATCAGGACGAAGGTCATGTGGATTCCGGTTCCGGAGCGACAACACGTACGAAGCAAGAAGGGCCGCCCTGCCGCGTAAGAAGCACGCTCCACAGGTCCTCGTGAGGCCGGTCGGAGCGCCGCCGTATCCGACACTGAGATCCACGGTCCGTGGACGGCGGCGTCGAGCGCTCCTGTCCGAGCCGCTCGGGGCCTGTTTCAGCCGTTCGGCGCGGTGCCGGACGGACGGTCGATGTGAGCGGGCCGCGAGGGCCGTTGGAGCCGGGGCGGGCCATGAAAGGCCGTCCGCCCCGGTCCTGCGTCATCGCACGTACTTCGCCGGCTTGGTGGCGGCGTTGAGCAACGCCTCCAGCGGTCCGCGGCGGAAGAAGCGGGACCACACCGCAGCGAACGCGATCGCGCACAGGATGTACGTGAGCACGGGCACCCAGGACTTCGTGGTGCCGGAGCCGGAAGCGGGCCATGCGGACTGTGCGAGGAAGTGACCGACATAGGCCGTCAGGGACATGGTGCCCGCGGCGATGACCGGCTTCGCCAGACGGCGCAGGCGCGCCGCCCGGTCCATCAGCACCGTCGCGCCCACGATCACGAGGATTGCGACGCCCACGCTGCCGATGATGTCGAACGTGGTGCCGGTGTGCGGGCCGGCTCCCAGGAGGTCCGCGGCAGACGACACGAGCTGTTCGCTGCCGCCGGACCCCGAGCCGGAACCGCTGAAAGCGGCCCCGGAGCCGCCGGACCAGGACCCGGACCCGGCGGACGACCCACCGGTGCCCCCGAACACCGCGTCCTTGCCCGCCAGCAGCAGCGACAGACCGTACACGGCCACGGTCAGGGCGGCGCCAAGGGCGGCCAGGCGCCGCTGGACGGAGACGGCCGACAGGTCGAGGCGGGCCAGTGCCATACCGGCGATCACGAACGGCATCCACGTGATCGTCGGATAGAGGCCCGTGAGCAGCAGATCGATCACTCCCACGCCGTTGAGCTTCTCGAGCGGGTCGTAGGCGTTGATGCTCCGCTGGACCGATTCGCCCAGCCACGTGCGCAGGACGAACGCCAGCTGGGGTGCGACGAGCGCGACGCCCGCGGCGGTGATCGCCAGTGTCCTGGCGGACAGCCGCAGCAGGGGCAGGGCGAGGAGGAAGTAGACGCCGTAGAAGCCGAGGATGATGACGTCCCCGTATTCGATCGCCAGCACGCTGCCCAGAGCCAGCAGTATCACGGCGCGGATCGCGATCCGGGCCTTAGCCTGCCGACCCGCCAGGCCGGTTTTCGGCTCACGACGGCCGGCGATCAGCATCAGCGAGAACCCGGCGAGGGTGGCGAACAGGACCGACGAATGCCCGTCGGCCAGGAACCGCACCCAGGTGCCCACTCCGGTCGTGGCCTCAAGCGGCGGGCCGATGTGCACGACGTACATACCGAACACCGCAAGCGCGCGGGCCAGATCCACCCCGACCAGGCGCCCCATCGAGGGCTTCCCGGCGGACTCGGACGAGGCGGGGAGTCGTGGAGGCGCGTTCTCCTGCGGAGCCGACATCGCCTGCGGCGGCTGTATCTGTGTCATACGAAGAATCTCCCGGTGCGGGACGGACGCGGACCATCCGGCAGGCTTCGGTGGCACCCCCGCCGACCGGCCGGGACCACCCCGTCGACCGGCGGGCCGGGGCGGACGGGATCAGAGGTGGCGGTCGATGGCGGGCAGGAGGTCTTGGAAGGTGGCCCCCGGGGCGGGTGCGCCGATGGCGGTCAGCTGCCACGCCCCGTTGATGCGGGAGATCTTGGCCATGATCTGGGCGGTGTGGGAGCCGCCGCCGGACAGGGTGTAGCGGGCGAGTTCGGCCCCCGTCGATTCGTCCACCAGGCGGCAGTAGGCGTTCTCGACCTCGCCGAAGGTCGCGCCGGTGAAGGAGTTCACGGTGAAGACGATCTGGTCCACCTCCGCCAGCATCCGCGTGAAGTCGACCGTGATGGCCTCGTCGTCCCCCGGCCCGTCGCCGCCGGTGCGGTTGTCGCCGGAGTGCTTCACGGCACCGAAGATGCCGGTCAGGTGCTGGAAGCAGACGACCTCCACGACCCTCCGGCCGGCGTACAGGACCGCGGAAGCGTCGAGGTCGACCGCCGTGGGGCCCATCAGTCTGCCGAGGAAGCCCGTGCGCGTCCTCGCCTGCCAGCCCAGCCCCATCCGTACGTGGCTGAGGGGGGTCGTGTCGGGCTTGGTCAGGCTGATCCCTTGGCCTTTGGCGAGGTTGATGGACATGAAGAACTCCCGGGGTGGGTCGAGGCGAAGGATGTGGCCGGGCCCGAACGGCGGCCGGCGGGGAGGGCCCGCCGCCCGCACGCGGAGGGGATGTCCACGCGAGGGCAGGGGGGCGGCTGGACTGGTGTCCTGGGGGGCAGAGGCTGACGCCGAAGTCCTGGGCGGTACCGGCGAGCCCGGAGGCGAACCTTGGCCGACGGCCCGGAACTTGCACTCCGCGCCGCTGCGGTAGAGCTCGCCGAAGACCATCGCGGTCTCGGTGGCGGCGTCCTCGCTGAGGTCGTAGCGGGCGATCGCGACCCCGTCGGCCTGGTTCACCCCCCCGGATGTGTACGCGTGGCGCACCTGACCGAAGTTGTGGGCGCGGGCGGCTCAGCGAGACGTTGCCGCCCTTGGACAGCGAAACACTTATGGCGATTTCTCCTGACTTGGTGTACTCGAAGAAGGGCCGCATGGCCCCGTCCGGACCGGATGCGATAAGGCGTGGCAGGGGGCTAGTTGCCGTCGGCCGTCACCAGAACAGTGATCAGTACGGCGACGACCGCTGCGACGGCACCGGCGAGCAGGATCCGGCCGGTGGCCGACATGGGGTGCTCCTTGCTTCTGCTCCTGGCCGACGCACGGCCACGGCGAGCGGACACGGGATCATCCGCCGTCGGACAGGGCCGACGCTCACGGCGTCCCGGCTGGCAAGTCCCCAACCTCGTCGATGCTTCGGACTGGCGCTATCCGACGGTTGACCGGTCGTCCCCCGCCAAGCGGCGGGAGGATCATTCGCCGCTCGGCGGCGGTCACAGACCGGGACCGCCGCCGTTCCGCCACCCCCGCCACCTGGTAGGTGTGGCCGGTTGCCGGGTGGTGAATCCTCCGGATCCTCGCGGATGTCGTAGACGTGACTGCATCAACGACACCGCAGACCGCCGCCGTGAAGCCTCACCCTCAGACAGGGCGGCCACCACCGAGCTGGCCAGCACCGCCCCGTACACACCCCAAAGAGCACATGGGGACGCGCGGCCAGGCGGCGCAGGGGGCACGGACGGACTGACGCACGTATGAGCCGAGCATGGTGGGACGGTCCTCGAAACGGTACGGACATCGGCTGCGGCCCTCGGACTCGGCGGGGGGCCAGGGACCGATCCCACGGTACGAGCATGGCGGGCGCCATCCGCCGACACTCCTCCGCCGGCCTGCCGACCGGCCGGAGCGCACCCCCCGAACGGCTGGAGCCGACCCGCCGGGTGTCCACAGTCGGTGGGTGATCACGTCACCGCGTACCCTGCCCGGCGTACGGTCGACGTCAGGCGAACCCTTACGAGCACGCGGGACCCCCGAATGCGCGGGTCGCCGAGCAGCGGGACAGCGCAGACGAGAGTGTGAGGCGGGACGCCGGTGATCCGGGTAGTGGTGGTGGACGACGAGGCCCTGGTGCGGTCCGGGTTCCAGATGATCCTGAACGCGTCCGACGGCATCGAGGTCGTGGCGACCGCCGAAGGCGCCCAGGCGGCCCACGTGATCCGGCGCGAGCGGCCGGACGTCGTGCTCCTCGACATCCGCATGCCGGACGTGGACGGCCTGACCGTGCTGCGGCAGATCCAGGAACTGCCCGCACCACCACACGTCGCCATGCTGACCACCTTCGACACCGACGAGTACATCCTGACCGCACTGCGCTCAGGAGCCTCCGGCTTCCTCCTCAAGGACACCGAGCCCGAACAGCTCGCCCAGCTGGTACGCACCCTGGCCGCGGGCGGAGTCGTCATGTCCCCGAAGGCATCGCGCGCCCTGCTCCGCAGTCACCCGGGGGCCGGAGCACCCCAGGACGCGGACGTCTCGCGCGTCGGCCTGCTCAGCGACCGGGAACGCGACGTCCTCGTCCTGGTCGCCGAAGGACTCTCCAACGCCGACATCGGCACCCGCATCCACCTGAGCGCGGGCACCGTCAAGGACCACGTCAGCTCTATCCTGACCAAGCTGCGGGTCTCCAGCCGCGTCCAGGCCGCACTCCTCGCCGAGCGCGCCGGACTGCTCACCCACCACGACGACTCCACGGCACGGGACAACGGACGATGAGCACGGGCCGGGCACTGTGGCGGCGCGTACCGCCCTGGGCCGTCGACACGGGGCTCGTGGTGCTGGCCGCGCTCGACGCCTGGATCAACCTGCTGGGCGAGGGCACTCCTGTGATGTGGGCCTGCGCCGCCGCAGGCTCCGCCAGCCTGCTCCTGCGCAGGCGCTTCCCGCCGGCCGTCTTCCTGCTGACCCTGCCCATGACCCTGTTCATGGACGTCGCGGTCGCGCCGATCGCCGCCCTGTACACACTCGCCGCGTCCACCCGCAACCGCCCGCTGCTCGTCGGCTGCGCCCTGCTGAACGCCACCGCGGCCACCCTCTTGTGGCCGTTGTCCGACGCGTTCGACGGCGACCGCACCTGGACGCTTGTCCAGTTCGTCTATACGCTGGCCACGGCCTTCGCCCCCGTCCTGTTCGGCCAGCTCGTGCAGGCCCGGCACGACGTCGCCCGCCAGCTCGCCGAGGTCGAGGAGGCCCGGGAACACGAACGCGCCCTCTACGCCCAGACCGTCCTCGCCCGCGAACGCGCCCAGCTGGCCCGCGAGATGCACGATGTCGTCTCCCACCAGGTCAGCCTCATCGCCGTCCAGGCCGGAGCCCTGCAGATGGCCGCCAAGGACCCCGACGCCCGCGACACCGCCCGCACCATCCGCACCCTCAGCGCGAACACCCTCGATGAGCTCCGCCACATGGTCGCCCTGCTCCGCGCCTCAGGCGGCAAGGCAACCGAACTCTCCCCTCAGCCCACCCTCGCCGACCTCCAGCAGCTCATCGCCAACAGCGGCATCGAGACCACCCTGACCGGAGGGCTCCCTCCCGGCATCAGCACCACCGCCCAGCGAACCATCTACCGCACGGTCCAGGAAGCCCTCACCAACGTGCGCAAGCACGCCCCCGGAGCCCGCGCCGAGGTGCGCCTGTGGCACGACGCACACCGCTTCGGCGTCACCGTCACCAACACCGCCCCCACCCGCCCGACCGTCGCCCTCCCCAGCGCCCGCCACGGCCTCATCGGCCTGCAAGAACGCGCCGAACTCCTCGACGGCACCCTTACCGCCGAATCCACCCCAGAAGGCGGATACAAGATCGAACTACGAGCTCCCGCCCGGCCCGACTGACCGATTCAACATGCTGAACTTGACAGGGAACCGCAGGGCGTGCCGGGCCCGGTAGGTCTCCGGCATCCCCGCCACCGCCACCCGCTCGGTATCGAACTGCTTGATGCCGTCGCGCCGAACAGGGCCGCCCGGGTGGGCGTACCGGACTGGGTTCGTCAGCATCGCACCCACGCCGAGCCGGTGGGCCAGCCTTAGGGTGCGCGGGCCAGTCGCGGGCCCCCTGTCCTGTTCCGGGCAGACCCCGGAACACCGTCTCCAGCCGCAGGTTCCTGCTCGCGACGTCCCGCCAGGGCGCGAGCAGCACAGGATCGGCACGCACTCCGGACACCCTGCCGACCAAGATCGTCGAACACAAGACCCACAGCTCGCACTTGAAGCAGGTCGGCTGAGCCCGGCGGGCGCAGCGACGGGACGTCCCGCAGGTAAATCTGGGCTACGGGAAGCATCGGGATCGGCCCTTCGGGCCAGGGGCGGCCCGCGCCGGCTTGCTGGTAGTCGGTCAGTTCCTCGGGCGTGTAGCAGAGGGAAGCGGGGGCGCCGTTCGCCCGGCGGGCTGCGTCTTGCAGGACGCGTCGCTGTAACCGGACGTCATCGGGCGACGGCGCCGGATTGTGCTGGTCCCATACGTGCGGACCATCGCAGTACGGCCACGGTTCGGTGGCCGGCCACAGCAGCGGGCCGCCGACCGAGCTCTCCTGCGTCGACGGTGGCCCGGCCCGGGGGTGGAGCCGGGTCGCCGTACGGGCCAGGGGAGCCAGCTGAGGCAGCGCCGTGGTGACGTCGAATGGCCGCGGCGGAGTGGTGCGTGTCATGCTGGCTCCCTCTGGCAAATGTGTGACGCGGTCAGTTGCCGGGGTTTGTGTTCGGCGGTGTTGCCTCGGGTGTTGGGGACGAACTCGTGGTCGACGTCGGGGCGGTTATTGGGGCGAGGCGAAGACCTTGCAGTACGCCGGCCACCGGCCTCCCGTCGACGGCGAGATGCCCGGCGCCACCCTCGGCCTCGTTGTCGGCTTTCCGACTGCCCGCGGCGCAGACGAGGCGGTCGCCACCGTGATCGGCGCGACGGAGGCTCGGCCTGACGGTGGAGGCGGCCGCGGAGTTCTTCTGGATATTTCTAGGGCTTCAAGCAGTGGTGGCAGGGGCGTGGTCGGGAGGCGGACCGGCTCCTTTCGGGTGTTCTCCGAGGGCGTTGGCGGCGGCCAGCACGTCGAGGACTTCCCAGTGGAGGCGAGGGACTCGTCGAAGCCCTCGGCCTTGGGCTCGGTGATGTCCGGGCCGTTCGTGAGCCCGTTGTACAGGGTGAGAACGACGTCGTCGGGGAGGTCGAGGGCCTGGGACCCGCCGGAGGTGGCGGGAAGGCTGACGTGTCGCAGTGAGAAGGGCGTTCGCTGGGGCGAATGTCTCCTCACGCCCCAGCCCGGCAGCCGCCTCACACCGTCTTGATACCGCCGCCCTCGATGACGTAATCGGCGCCGGTAACGCTTGCCGCGCGGTCTGAGGAGAGAAACACGACGACGGCCGCGACCTCGTCGGCCTCGACCATGCGGCCAGTGGTCATGCCCATCGTCGCGGGCACCCCGGCCACGAATTCGCGGTGCCCGACGCCGTTCGCCTCCGCGAGGCGGGCACCGAAGCCGTCGGCGTCCTCCCACATACCGGTACGCGTCGGGCCGGGAGAGACAGTGTTCACGCGTACACCCTGAGGGCCGAACTCCTCGGACAGCGCCTTGCCGAACGCGTTGAGACCCGCCTTCGCGGTGCCGTACTCGATCGGGCCCGTGCCCGGCAGGCGGGCACTCATCGACGAGATGTTCACCACCGAACCGCGGCGCTCCAAGATGCTCGGCAGCAGTCGGCGGGTGACCCGGACCGTGCCGAACAGGTTGACCTCGAAGGCTTGCGCCCACAGGGCATCGTCAGTGTCGAGGAACCCGTTTAGGGTGAACGCGTCGCCGCCGCCCAGGTTGTTGACCAGGATGTCCACACCGCCGAGTTCCGCGAGCGCCTGTGCCCCCAACTCCTCGGCACCCTCCGGCGTGCTGAGGTCCACCGCTACGGGGTGGGCACCGGTCTCCTTCAGTTCGGCCGTGATCGTGCGGGCCGCACCGACCACGCGGACCCCCTCGGCGACGAGCTGCCGGGTGATCGCGAGGCCCACGCCTCGGCTGGCCCCGGTCACGACCGCGGTCTTATTAGCGAGATCGAGCTCCATGTCAGACTCCTCGAATGTATTTGAATTACAGGTACAAAATTAGGCCGCAAAAGAGAGCGGCGCCAAGCGGCGGCGCCGGTCTACAATGACGCCATCGCCGCGTCCACGACCCGCCTCAACTGCCCGGCGTCCTCAGCCGTCTTCGCCAGCACCCGCATGCCGATTACCGTTGCCAGCAGCCAGGCGGCCGTCGCCGCCGCGTCGCGGTCACCGGCGATCTCGCCGGCCCGCTGGCCTTCCTCGACGGTCGCCCGGAACGCGCCCTCCGTACGCGCGAACATCTTGCGCACCGTGTCAGCTGTCCCGGCATCCGAAGTGGCCAGCTCGGTAGCAGTGTTGACCGCCATGCAGCCGCGCCGGTCCGGGTCGCCCAAGTCGAGTTGAACCAGTGCCTCCAGTGCACCCCTCAGTCGATCCTTCGCTGAACCGGGGTGATCGAGAAGCGCTTCTAGCCACGCGGCCTGTGAGTCGCGGTAGCGCGCAAGCGCCCGTTCGAACAAAGCATGCTTACTGCCGAAGGTGTTGTACAGGCTGCCCTTGCCGATGCCGATCTCGTCCACGAGATCCTGCGGCGTCGTCGCCGCGTACCCCTTGCGCCAGAACACGCCCATCGCGCGCTCCACCGCCACGTCCGGATCGAACTGCTTCGGCCTGCCCATGGCACCACCGTAACACTGTTTCTGACCTTGAGGTCAAAAACAAGTTGCTTCTCGACGCCCACCGTCGTCCCATCCTGGGTGCCGACCCGGTAGTGGCCTTCCGGTCGGAGCGCTAGGCACTGTCTGACAAAGAATTTTGGAGGGGTTCACGGAGCCGGAGGATGAGCGCGGCAAGGTGGACTCGGCCGTGTAGCGGGCGGCGAGTTTGTCGAAGGGGGTGGCGATCGCGGAACTGCTTCCGAGGGCCGAAGCAGCGCTCGACCACGTGGTCGGTCAGGCGACGGTATTGGGACCGGTGGTGGTGCGGGCGTAGTGTTCGGCGATGTCGTCGCTGGTCGTCGTCCACACACCCGGGTGGTTGACGACGTATTCGAGTGCCTGGTCCAGGTACTTCATCCGGAAGGCCTGGCCGGTCACGAAGGGGTGCAGGGCCAGTGCCATCACACGGCCGCTGTGCGCGGAGTCCGCGTACAGCTGGTCGAGCTGGTCCTTGACGATCCGCACGAAGTCGGGACCGCTGATGGAATGGGTGGTGAACAGCCCCAGGTCGTTGAGTTCGAGGGTGTAGGGGACGCTCAGGAGCCCCGGTACGTTCAGTGGGAACGGCTGGTCGTCGGCGGTCCAGTCGAGTACGTAGCGCAGGCCGAGTTCGGCGATCAGCGCCGGAGTCTGGAACGTCTCGCTGAGGGCGGGTCCCATCCAGCCGCGCGGACGCTGCCCGGTGGCCTTCTCGATGGTCTCGACGACCTCGGTCAGGTAGGCGCGCTCGTCTGCCTCGACCTCGGCCTGCAGAGTGGAGTTGTTCTTGCCGTGCGCGAGCCAGGCCCAGCCGCGCGCCCGGCCGGCCTCGACGATCTGCGGGTAGTGCTCGGCTACATCGGAGTTGAGCAGCACGCTCGGGCGCACGCCGTGCCGGTCGAACGACTCGATCATCCGCCAGATAGCCACCCGGGGGCCGTAGTCACGCCACCCGTGGTTCAGCGGATCCGGCACGAGCGCCGCAGTGCCCTGGTTGATGCTGGTGGACGGCTTGCCGAGGACGAAGTGTTCCACGTTGAGGCCGACGTAGAAGGCCACCCGGGCGCCGTCGGGCCACTGGACGGGCGGGCGCTCGGTGATGGGGCTGAAGTCGTACAGGCCGTTGTGCATGGAGTTCCCTTCGCAGGAGCCGTCCGGGGGACGGCAGGGGAGTAGACCGCTGGGAGACGGTCCGTGTCGTATCGCGAACCGATACGGATCGTGTCGTGATATTGGGTTGGTGTCAACACGAACCGGATCGTCTCCCCAGTGCGGTAGCGTGACCTCGTCAACACCATGGAGGCGACATGAGCACGACGCGTGCGCCCGATCCCGCCCGGCGCAACCCGCAGGCGACCGCCGCGATCCTCGAGGCCGCGCTCGGCATGGCCCGCGAAACCGGCTTGGCGCGTGTCACCATCGAGGGGATCGCGGCTCGCGCAGGCGTCGGCAAGCGGACCGTCTACCGCTGGTGGCCCTCCAAGGGAGCGGTCGTCCTCGACGCGTGGGCGCAACAGCTCGAAGAGCGCCTGCACCGACGCCTCGAAACCGCTCAGACCGGCGACTTCGAGGCCGACCTGAAGCTGATGGTCAAAGACGCCTGGATCGACACGATCGGCGACACCCGCGGTGTGCTCGCCTCGATCGTCGCCGAGTCCCAGCACGACCCCCACCTTGCCGCGGAGTTCCGCAAACGCCTCATCGACCCCGCCAGCACGCTCGTCGCCGAGCGTATCCGCCGCGCCCAGGCGGACGGACAGGTCGCCGCCGACATCGACCCGTACCGCGCCATCGAGCTGATCTACGCCCAGCTGTACTACCGGCTGCTCGTCGTACGCGGCCCGAGCGACGAGGCATACGTCGAGGACGTCGTCGAGCTCGCCATGCGGGGACTCAGACCCCCTCGCCAGAACGGGGCATGACCTCGCGGGAACCTCCGTGGTGCCCGGCGTCGTGGCGGAGGGGGGGGAACGCTGCGTGATGCTGGCGGCGCCACGCAGAGAGTGAGCGCGACGGCACCTTCTACGAACCGCGGTCGTTCAGCCCGGCTCGAGCCACCTCCCGGAGCTCTGGCATCGGCCTGGTCCGCCTGCGGCTGAAAAGGCCAGAGCCGTGGCCGTGGGCAGCCGGGGCCCTACTACGACTCGCGACTGGTCAAGCGGCTGCCAAACGCCCGACTCAGGCCAGAGGGGGCGTGGCAATTTGGCCTTGCATGATGATCGAGGCCACGCTGCCGGTCCGAGTGGACCCGATCCAGACCGGGGCGCCTCCTTCGGGGGCGTCGAAGGCGATGAGATCCGACCCTCGAACGAACCTCTTGGTACAGCAACGGCTACTAATCTCCGGGGGTGCAGAGAAGTCAGCGCAGCCGGCATCGGCCCGTGCAGCTCCGTAGGCTGACCTTGGGTCAGGCCAGGGAAGGTGGTTCTCGGTCATCGGTCCCAAGCGCCTTGCAGAACTCGATCACCAACGAGCCCATACGGCGCATCCGGGACCCGGGGGCGGGGGCCTGGGCGGTGACCCTCCAGACGCCGGGCCAGGTAAGAGCTCCCAACGGTGGTCCGTCTGGATCAGCGGCCGCGATGACCAGGCCCGCCTCCCACGCTACCTTCCGAGCGTCCGTCACGATCAACCCGACGAGGTCAGGAACAGTCACCTCGTCAGCCGTATCGGGTCCCACCCAGCTCATACCGGCCTCCCCACCGGACAGTATCTACCCGTTCTCGAACCGAGGGAAGAATTGCGGGCTCCACGAGCTGGGGCGCGGACGAGGCGTCGGCTCGCAGGAGGAGCCCCTCCCCCGCACGGGGGAGGGGCGGGGCGAAGCCGCCCGGGGGCTTGCTCGCAAATGGCGCTGACGCACCGGCCGCCGCCTGGTTGCCCGTCTCTCGGAAACTCCCACGCACGCTCGCCGAGCCCCCGGAGGAACATCGGGGACTTCGATGCCCCGGGCGCCGACATCGAGCGGGATGGGGTCGCCCGTACGGCGTGCTGGAGCCGGGTGATCGGGTCCTGCTTATGACGGCCAGGTCCACGAGTAAGAGCCGCCCACGGCTGCGGGGAAGACCGACGTCCGCGCTGGGCCGGGTCGCGCGACGCTACGGGCTCGACCCGGCCGAGCTCCAGCGCCTGGTCCTCGCCGCCGTCACCCCGTAGTACGGGTGTAGAGGAAGGCGTCATCGGACAGGTCGTATCCGTATTCCTTGCGGTCGAGCTGGTAGAGCGCCCACGACAGTTGTTCCGCGAAGCCGGTCAGGTCGATGGCGTTCGTGCACCCTTCGGACCGGAGTTTGTCCAGGTGGGCCTTGTAGGGGTCGAGCTGGCTGGGCCGTGGTTGATGTCGTCCGGCCAGCAACTGTTCGAGGGTTTCGGCGCGGGCGGTGCGGCGGACGGTGTACCGCCGATGTGCAGTTCCCGGGCGATCTCGCGAATGCCGTGCCCCAGGGTGTGGAGGGCGTGGACGCCGGTGTGGCGTTCGCGGATTCGGGCTTCGATCGGTGACATTGCCTTGGTCGGGCTTGCCGGGTCGGCGGTAGAGATATTCGCGGTGCTGTCCGGTCCAGTGGACGGTTTGAGAGAGGCGTTGTGCTGGCCGACGCAAGTTTTGACCGCGGTGCCGAGGTTCTGCCAGATGTGAAAGCGGTCTGCGACCTGCACTGCTTGTGGTGCGCCGGTGCGAGCGCCATCGGCGTAGGAGCCCCTTCGGTCACGGCAGATGATCTCCACGCTCGGGTGCTTGCGCAGCCAGTGCGCCAGCGTCTTCGCGTTCCGGCCGGGCAACAGGTCAAGAGGCTGGCCGGTCGCGCAGTCGATGATCACGGTGCCGTAGTGCTGGCCGGTGGCGGAGCCGGCTAGGGGCGGGCTCCGTACGGTCCGGTTCCGGCTTGACGGCCCGCACTTGGTCCTCGCCGACGATGCCGAGGGCGAGCTGTCCTGCTCCCCGCGGCCGACCACCGCCGGCAACGGCCAGTGGACCGCCAGTTAGTCGAGGATCTCCTGACACGGCAGGGTCCGGTCTTGACCACGGCACCGCGATTCGCCCGCCGCGACCTCACCATCGCCAGACAGCCATTCCCACCAGCGACACCGTCCTGCTCGCCCTCACCACGCCCCGCCCAACCCGTACAGGGCCGTCCGGCCTCGTCTTCGGCCATGGCCCGCATCACCGCCCCGGCGCCGCCTGGCCCGCCTGGAACTGCGAGCCGCCCTCACCGCTCTGCGACGGCACCTGCCTCACTGCGCGCTCACCATCGAGCCGCACCAGGCTGTCGGGCCGGTAGACGCGGGTGCGCAGGAACGTGGCGATGGTGGCGGCGTCGCGGGGGCTGGAGAAGTGCAGCAGGGCCGACTCTGCGTCCGCGTCGGTGTCGTCCTCCTCCTGGTCCTCGCCGTCCCCGCCGGCACCGACGATCCGCCCGTCCTCGTCGCGCCGGAGGTGGACCTTGCGCTTGCCGCTGGTGAGGGCGCGGGAGGCGAGCTGCTCGACGAGGCGGTCGTCATGGGAGCGCAGGCCCTGAGGACGGCTACAAGAGGCCGGAAGCTGGTGAAGGCGACCATGTCGGTCGGGTCCTCGCCCGGCTCCAGGAACACGGGCACGATGATCTGGGCGACCTTCGTAGAGCCGTCGCGGTTGAGCCGCAGGCCCCGGCCGATGTTTTTTTGGACGATCTCGAACTGGGAGCCGCGGGTTCGGCGAAGCAGATCGCCTCGACCCCCGCTCGCCGGTGATGTCGACGCCCTCCCCGAGCACGCGCACGGAGGCGAGGAACGCCCGGTGGACCCGGCGCCCCGCCGCGTCGATGCGGTTGGCGAATTGCCGCAGGACTTCGCGGCGCTCGGTGACGAGGTGGTTCCCGCACAGCCACGCCGACCACACCCGGTCCGGCGGGGCGTGCCGACCCGCCTCCAGCTCGTAGAACTCCGCCTCGATCGACGACTTCGGCAGCTTCTCCGCGGCTGCCAGGTCGGTGTCGGAGGCGTCGGCGGCGTACAGCTCGGCGGCCGTCTCGGGCAGTTTCTCTGCGAAGGCGGCCGCTTCCTCGACTCTCTGGTGGAAGGTCATGACCGTACGCAGGTTGTACGCCGCGGCGTGCTCCAGGAGGGCGGCCTGCAGCAGTGCCAGTCGCCGGCCCCGCTGCGCATCCTCGGACTCCCCGACGGGGGAGGGGTCGCGGATTCCGAGGACGGGCCACCGTGGACGGGAGTGCGGTTCGCGGCAGCGTGGACGGGAGTGCGGTTCGCGGCAGCGTGGGGGAGCTGTGACGTCTTGGGTGTGGTTGTGGTCCGCCTGGGCCTGGTGGCGGAGGTCAGCGGGACCGGGCGGTGGAGCGGGGTGGGATGTTCCGTCACCCGTTGCGGTTCAAGGGGCTGCGCCTGGATGTGGGTGTGGAGGACGTGCTTCGGTTCGGGGAGGGTCCGGCCGCGGCCGCAGGCTGAGTACGCGGCAGGGACGGCCAGCTCCGCAGCCGGCCCCTGCCGCGTGTGGGGTCAGCGGTTTTCGCCGAGTTCCTGGTGCATTTGGGCCTGGTTGTTCTGACCCTGGGTGAGGGCGGCTTTCTCCATGTCGCGGAACGCGGTGGAGGCGATGCCGAGGATGTCCTTGTAGGGGTCGAGGCCGGTGGTCTTCTCCACGCCGCCGCCGAGGAGGCCGCCGCCGATGCCGCTGACCATGTTGTGTCCGGCAGCGATCGGCTTGGCGGCGGCAGACAGGACGCTCTTGGGCAGGCCGGCCATTTCGGTGTACGAGTGCCTGTTTGTGTGTCGCCCTCATTCAGCCTCCGGCCTGCTCGGCGAAGCCGGACGGAGATAGCCGGTCCGGCTGTCGGTGCAGCCGCGCGAGTGTGCTGGGGCTCCCGGGTCCTACAGGGCCCGGGATCAGCTGGGCGGTGTGTCGCTGATGGCGAGGATGTATCCGTTGAGGTCGCGAAAGACGATCACGCGATAGGAAGGGTCATCGGTGTGATCGGTGATGACCTCGGCATGTGCGCGGATGCGGGTTGCGACATGGTCGAAGTTCGGGAGGCCGGTGATGGTGATGGTTGCGGTGGCTCCGAGCGGCCGGCTTGCCTGGGGGTACTGCTGCCGGAAGGCGTGTTCGGGTTGCAGGACGAAGAGGGTGGTCGTGCCCTGCTGGACGGCTGCCATGCCTTCCGCGAGGTGCGGGGGTGTCCCGGTGAATCCGAGCTGCCGATAGGCGGCGAGGGTGCGGGCGACGTCGGGGACGGCGAGGACGGTGTGGGCGAAGGGGTCAGGCACGGCTGGCGCTTCCTGGTGTGTTGAGCGAGAGAACGGCCGGCCCGCGCCCTGGGGTGGGGCGGGCCTGGCCGGGCACCGAGGTCAGCGGACGATCTTGACTCCGAAGCGGCCGCCGAGGGCGAGTCCGAGGGCGGTGTGGAAGTGGGCGTACATCTCCAGGCCGCGGGCTGCGGCCAGGGGGCCGACGTCGATGATGTCGCTCCAGCCGTAGGAGGCGAGGAGTTCCCGGGCGGCGGTCTTGGCTTCCTGGTGGTCGCCGGCGAGGAACATGGTGTGGTCGCCGCCGCCGAACTCGGCGGGGTTGACGACGGTCTCCTGCTCCTGGGTGACGAAGGTCTTGACGACCTTGGTGCCGGGCAGGGCGCGCTGGATCTGCTCGGCGAGGCTGTCGGTGTCGACGGGGTCCAGGCGCGGCATCTCGCCCCACGGGGTGGGCCAGGAGTGCTCGGGGTCGCCGGGCTGCTGGTAGACGTACGGGACCGCGTAGTCGATCAGCGCCTTCCCGGCGAGGGCCGCGGCGGGAAGGGCGGTCAGGGCGGCGAGGGCGTTGGCGCCGTCGATGCCGTTGATGACGAGCTCGCCCGCGTCGGCGGCCTCTGCGAAGGCGGTCAGGGTCAGCTCGGGGTGGGCGGCATGGAAGGCGGCGAAGGGTTCGGTGCCCATCATGTCGGGCTCGGTCCGGGCGAGGGTGGCCTGGGGGTCGCGGGTGCCGACGATGACCTGGTGGCCGAGGCCGGACAGGCGGGCCGCATGCTGGCGGGCGCCCGCTCCGGTGCCGAGAATCGCGATCTTCACAGTGCTGCTCCTGTAGGGGAGGGGACTGCCTCGCGGCAGGCGGCCGTTCGGCCGCAAAAAAGACATTACGACTCTTTTAGGACATCTCACGTCCTAAAGCGAGGCGGACATCGCATCGGCCTCATCCGGCGGCATCCAGGGCGCGGCGGGCGACCGTGCGCAGGTGGTCCCTGACGGCCTCGTCGGCGTCCAGGGCGTAGTCGGCTCCCAGGCCGGCGAGGATCTGGGCAATGCCCGGGAGGTGGTCGCCGGAGCAGTCCACGGTGCAGGCGCCGGGGCCGGCTTCCTGGATGCGGGTGGCGAGGGCGAAGGTGCGGCGACGTACGGCCTCAGCGGGTTCCCGGACGGTGGCGATGGCCCGGTAGCACACAGGCGCGGACGCGATCTTGCCGGCGACGTACGAGGCCGGGTCCCCGCCTGGGACTGGGCGGGGTGTGAAGCGATGGCGGGTGGGGGTGAGTTCGGTGATGCGGTCGAGGCGGTAGATCCGCCAGTGGTCGCGGTCCCGGTCGTGGGCGAGGAGGTACCAGAGGCCGCCGGAGGCTACGAGGTAATGCGGGTCGACGCGGCGGTCGGCGACCGCACCGGTGCGGGTGGTGTAGGCGAAGGTGACGCTCTCGTGGTCGCGGCATGCCCTCGCGAGCGCGGCCAGGGTCGCGGGGTCGGTACGCGGGCCCCGGCGCTCCCATTCGATGGTGGCGGTCGACTGCTGCAGGGCCGCGACCTGGGAGCGCAGGCGGGCGGGCAGGACCTGCTCGAGTTTGGCGAGTGCCCTCAGTGTGGTCTCCTCCATACCGGTGAGCTGCCCTGCGGCGGTGCGCAGGGCGACGGCGGTGGCGGTGGCTTCCTCGTCGTCGAGGATCAGCGGGGGCATCGCGGCGCCGGCGGCCAGGCGATAGCCGCCGGCGTGGCCGGTAGTGCCCTCGACGGGGTATTCGAGCTCGCGCAGGCGGTCGATGTCGCGGCGCACGGTGCGGGTGGTGACGCCGAGCCGTTCTGCGAGCTCGTTGCCCGACCACTCGCGGCGGGTCTGCAGGAGGGACAGCAGGCGGAGCATCCGGGCGGGAAGGTCGGTCGTCATGCCGTCCAGCATGCTCCACTTCAAGGACATTAAGCGTCCTAAAAGGTTTCTACCCTGCAAGGCATGTCCGAGAACAAAAACCTGCAACCAGCACCGACACGGTGGATCCGCGCGGATGGGCCGCTGTTGCGGTGCTGCTGATCGCGTCCTTCGTGTACGTCGCGGATGCGACCGTGGTCCTACATCGCCCCTGCTCTACATCGGGCTGAGACGGGGGGCACCCTCGTCGGCCCGCTCGTTGGCGCGCTCCCCGTCCAGGTGCCTTCTTCGGTCTCGGCTGGCGGCCGATCTTCCTGGTCAACCTGCCCCTCGGCATCGCCGGGCTGATCGCGGCCGCCGTGCCAATCCGCGAGTCGAAAGCCGAGCGGGCCACCCGCCTCGACCTGCTCGGCGTGCTGCTCGCCACGGCAGGACTGCTCGCGCTGATCCTGCCGCTCGCCCAGAGTCATGAACTGGGCTGGCCCGCCTGGCCGTTGGTGACGATGACCACTTCCGTGCCGGTCCTGGGCGTGTTCGTCCTGTGGGAACGCCGGGTGGCCCGGCAGGGTGCCTCGCCTCTGGTGGTGCAGTTGCTGTTCACCCGCCGGGCATTCGCCGGGGCCCGGGGCTCAACTGCTGTTCGGGCCCGCGTCCGGGTGTTCTTCCTCGCCTGGACCCTCTACCTGCAGCTCGGCGCCGCTCCGCGCCTGTCCCGGACATGGCGGGGCGGGGTTAGGAGGCGTATTTGCCCAGTTCGCTGGCTTCGAGGACGGCCTTGTCGTTGATCCCGATGATGTAGCCGTCGGGATCGCGGAAGTAGAACTCACGCTGGCCGTTGTTGTCGGTGGTCATCGGCTTGATGATCTCGGCATGCTGCGCGATGTGCTCGTGGACGTTTTCGATATCGTTGACGGCGAGGTAGAACATGCCAGCGAAGCCGATCGGGGTGTCGGCCAGGACGGGAAGCCACTTCTTCAGGTCGGTGTTCCCGTAGATCATTCCGCAGAAATCGCCTTGAAACAGGAGCATATGGAGGTCGTCGCCGGGTCCGGCAGTGCTGGAGTCGACGTCGAAGCCGACCTTCTTGTAGAAGCTGATGCTGACGGCGGTGTCCTTCACGCTGATGCAGGGGACAAGGGCCATGAGTTTCTCCTGGGAGACTGGGGAGTATCGGGCTTGCTGTGCCCCGACCGAGCCAGGTGGCTGTCATGTCGATATCAACCGGTACGCCCACATTACGGCTTATTTAGGACATGTCGTGTCCTATGTGTCCATCGTGCTCCCGCGTTCCAGGTGGCGGCCTCCTACCGCGATGACGCGACCGTGGTGGTTCTGCGCAGGCCCGCCGCCTGGGTCCGCTGAGAAGAGGTGACGCGAAGCACGCCCGCAGCGCGAGGGCCTTGGACCAGCTCGACGTCAACCCGCTCGCGCACGCCACGATCGTCGGCGTCCTCAAGGACGTCCTGCCCGAGGCGCAGGCGGGTCTCCTGGTGGGCTCGCGCCAGTGGCCCCTGCTCGCGGCCCATGGACCGGATTCTCGACCGGGGCGGCACCGGTCTCCTCGGCGCGCAGCTGGCCCGCCTGGGGGCCGACACCTGGGAGGAAGGCCCGTCCTCCACCACGGTCGGGCGGCTCGTGGACGCGACCCTGCACTCCCTGACCGTGCCGCCCTCGGCGCCGGCCGTGCCCGCCTCCCGGGTCCGCGTCTCCCCGACGGCTGCCCGCTCCTGGTCCACCACCACGCCCGCCGCGGCCCCCGGACAGCAGGCCCCGACGGAAGCCGCGATCCCCGCCCACCGCCGGCAGACCGGACCGGTCAGGGGTGCGGGCGTACGTGGTGACGGCGAAGGCTCCCGCGACCGGGACGGCAGGGGCTCCGGGGTGTGCGGACCGAGTACGGGCGACCTGGTGGGCGATCCGGCCCCGGGACCGGATCGCCGTCGAGGGCTTGCTGCTGTCCCGGCGCTCTGCTTGCGGCCGCGTGGCGGCGGGCCACGTCGGTCTGGTGCAGGCGGACTTCGTCCTGTCGGTCCTGGTCGGCACGGCGGGCGTGGCCACCTTGTACCGGGGCCCCGTGTTGCGGCCGGAGTCCGCCGCGCCTGCGGCCGGGCCGCTGGTGGCGCCCTCGGAGGAAGTACAGCGGCACGCCGCCCGCGACGCGGGCGCCGGGCCCCAGCCTGAGGGGAGGCGCGGTGGTGATGTCCGGCAGGCAGCGGCGAGTGTGAGGGGGCGGCGTGACCGGGACGGTCCTGGCCGGGTGCGGCTGGCTGGCCGGCGAGTCGGGCCGGCTCACGGTGGGCGTGGTCCTGGCGGTGGTGGCCGAGTCGGTGTTGGGGGAGAGCCCGTGGCGTTCGGGTGCCGTGAGCCTTCCGGCCCGGCCGCGGGGTCGGCGGCGTGTGGCGGATGAGGAGGGCCGTTGCGGCTGTTGGCGGCCGCAGACCGGGCTTTCGACACGGAGGCGGGGGTGCGGGCGCTGGGGGAGGAGGCGTCGTTCGAGCGGATCGTGCTGCTGGGTGTCGGCGGCGACCCGGACCGGGAGTACCTGCCGCCGGGCCACGGCTACCCGCACCCGTGAACCCCACCCCGGATTTCAGTCCCGTCAGTCCCGTCGGAATCGCGGAAGGGCCGGCCCGCCGTCGGCGCCCCGTTCCAGTTTTCTGGAACAGGCGAGGGTGATTGCGTCGCAATCACCCGGCGCCGGTTGACGGCCGGAGTGATTGCCCAGCAATCACGTGGCCTCCGCCGGCGCTCGCCGCTAAGAATGCCCACCGGCCTGTAACCGGGACCGTACACAGCATCCGGACTCCCGCCCCCGGCCCGCCCCAGGCCCGTCCCCGCCCCGTTGCGGGGCGCGTCTTTGACGGCGGCAGGCGTGATTGCGGCGTAATCACGCGGTGGCTGACCTTGACTCGGCCGTTGTCTCCGGGTCCTGCGTCAGGTGGCCCGACAGGAGCTTTGCCCTTGCCGCCGCTGCCGAACCCGTCGATGCCCCTCTTATGGGGGATTTCCCTCCAGGGGGGTGGGAGCGACGCTTGTTCAGCTGGTGGCGGGCTTCTCCGGACCAGTGGTCCCTTCGAGGAGGAGTTCTGCATGCGTGCACTGAGGCGTTCGGTGAGGATCGCTGTAATTGCCGGGGCGGCGGCGTTGATGGCGGTGACGGGTATGGCCACATCGGCGCAGGCGGCGGAGGGGACGTTCTTCTACACCCGTGCCGACACGGGACGCGAGACACTCCTCGGCTCGACGCCGACCGGGCCGTGCATTGCCATCCCGGGCGGTGCCCGTCAGGCGACCAACGACACCGACACCGATGCCCGCCTGTACACGAACAGCAGTTGCACGTCATCCAGCAGGTTCCTCGGATCCCGGCAATCGGACGAATATGCCGCCCCGTTCCCGACGTACGTCAAGTTCGGCTGAGGCTCGTCCGTCAGGTCCTCACCGGAGCTAGGGTCCGTCGTCAAATGATCTTGTCCAGCGCAGGAGCGATGCGAGTGTGACCGCCGCTTCGTAGGAGGTGGCGGTTTTCTCGTAGCGGGTGGCGATGCCGCGGGAGCCTTTGAGCTGGTTGAAGCAGCGTTCAACGGTGTTGCGGCGGCGGTAGATCTGTAGGTCGAAGCCCGCGGGCCGGCCGCCTTGGCTACCTCGGTTGCGGCGGTGCTGCTTCTGGTCGTTCTTCTCCGGGATCGTGTGTCCGATGCCGCGTCGTCGCAGGTAGGCGTGGAATCCGCGTGAGCTGTAGGCCTTGTCGGCGACCACGTGGCCCGGTCGGCAGCGGGGCCGCCTGAGGCCGATGCGGGGCACTCGGGTAGACCATCCCGTTGACGACCCGGCGGTCCTTTGCTTGAGGCCGGCCTCTGCCGGCACTGGGTATCAGCGGAGCTAGAAAGTCCCGCTCGGAGTCGTCCAGTTCGTGGCGGCGAATCACGACGCCATGATCCACCATCGAACGATCATTTGAAGACGGACGTCGAGGAAATCACCCAACGCACTCCCGGCTTTGCGGGTTGGAAGCAGGAGGCCTGGCTGTACCACTGTGGCGACGGCGCGGCCTTTCTCGGCCCTGCCGGGTATCGCGAGCTTAAGGCCCACCCAGAGGCCCTCGCCATGCTCCGTGAAGACCATCGGCGTTACGGCTGGTCGCCGACAGATATCGAGGAGTTCTTGCGGGGGCTGGACCGCACTGGTGAGCCGACCGCCTACCTGTTCCGCTGCTCGCACTGCAACACAAGCCTGGCATCCTGAGACATCGGCTGACAGGCGTTCATTCCGCGCCGTGATCACGGCCGTCGTTTGTTGTTCGCCGGGGCTTCGTGCCCTTCTTGTGGTGTGTCAGTCGGGTGTAGGCCTCGCCCGTAGCGAGGACGAGTCCCACCTCGTAGCGGGTGGCGGGTGGCGGGTGGCGGGTGGCGGGTCGTCGGTTCTTCGAGCCGAGCGGACGTCCGGGGCCGGGGCGGGTTGGTTTTGGTGCACTGGCTGGCGTGCTGGTCTTCGCGCGGAGGTTCCTGAACCCGCGTCGGACGCGGGCGGGCGTGAGTCTGTTCGGTTCCGCCGGGCGTTCCCAGGGCCGGCGGAGGTCTCGTGCGAGGAGGGGCGGGCGCGGAGTTGGGCGTGTGCGGCGTGGACGATCCAGGTCCAGCGGTCGGCCCCCCCGGAGTTTCGCAGCCGCGGCCGGGTCCATCCGAGGGTTTGCTTGAGCAGGCGAAAGGTGTGTTCCAGGTCGAAGCGTCGTAGGAAGGACTGCCAGCACCGGTCGACATCCTGCGTGGTGGCGCCGGTGCCGGACCACCAGAGCCAGAAGGGCTTGTTCACTCCACCGCTGGGCAGCCTCTCGACCGATGTGCGGATCACGGTGCCTTCGGTGATCGGCAGCGGGCCCTCGTGGTCGAGCCAGGCGGCTCGGCGCGTCAGTCGTGGGTGGAGCCGGTCCCAGCCCATATACGACCGGCAGGAAGCTCGTGGCCTGGAGCGTAGGGCGAGGGGTGGCCAACTGCCGTTGCCGGTCACCGGGTCACCGGCCGTAGGTCTGGTGACACAGTGCTGTGACGGAAGGGCTGGTCACCCCATGGGCGGCGCGGCACAGCTCGGCCATGTCCACGGCGCCGGGCCCCGGGCCCGGCACGGGCCATACCGGGCGGTGCGGCGCGGGCGCATGGGTGTTCGGGCGGGTCTTCGCCCTCTTGGGTCTGGCGGCGGGGCGCTGGGCGGGCCGCGGGGGGCCTCCATGTTCTTCGTCAAGCGGTGTGGGCAGCACCGGCCCGGGGTTCGATCTTCTTCGTGGGGCATGAGACTGTCTGGTCGTGCCAGAGATGATGAGTGAGTTGGAGGTGGCCTTGGCTGAGGCGTCGTCTCCTTCATGGGCGCAACGTGTTCGTGCCGGGCGCGACCTTGCTTCCTTCGTTGATGTTCCTGAGGTTGCGGAAGTGCTGGTGGGGCTGCTGCTGGACGTCGAGGACACGGCGGTGACCCGGCAGACGGCAGAGGCGCTGGCCCGGGTGGGGACGGTGGCCGCTGTAAGGCTCATTGCTCTCGCGGTTGCCGAGGCTGACGACAACCAGGCTGACTGGCTGCGGACCGGGGTGCATGACGCGCTCGTGGGAGCGGACGGTGTGCCGAACGTCGCGGCGGCCTGCGCGAACCTTGCCCGGGACCAGGAAGACGCTGTCCGGCGGGCTGCCGCCGATATCTCGGCGTGGGCAGACGACACAAGGCGTTGACCTGAATCGACCTGCCCGTCGGCATGGTTCACGCAGCCGTCGCTTGGGGGAGGCGGGGTTCGTAGAAGGTTCTGCATGAACCAGTCGGCGCTCGCCGCACGTGCCGCCCGGGGGGAGGTACAGAGGTTGGGGCCGTGCGTTGACCGGGGCGCGGTGGGTTCCGTCTACCGGACAGGTGCCTCCGGCAGCAGTATGGGGCGTGCGCACGGTCGGGCAGGGCCTGGCCGGGGGGTGTGCAGTGGCGTTTCGCCGGTGAACTGGGCGGCCCGAGTGGGTGTACCGGCCGCTGTGGGCTCGTCGCCGCTGCGGGCGGGGCCGGTTGAAGCCCTCTCGTGAAGATCATGATGCGGGCCGCTGTCGCGGCCGCCGCCTTTGTTTTGTCCGTGCCCGTCACCGCCGCGTACGCGGCCGAGCAGCCGGCCGCGGTGCCGCAGGTCCTGCCGATGGGGGTGGCGGTCTCCGCGCCCCCTCGCTGTCGAGGACCGCACCGGCTACCAGCGCACGAGCTTCCGGCACTGGAACGGGGGCGTGAACCCGTCGGATGGCTGCAACACGAGGATGGAGGTGCTGATCGCGGAGGCCCTCCAGGAGCGGCCGCAGACGGCACCCGATGCGCTGCCCCTGCGCGGTTGCTGCGTGGAGTGGGACCGGGCCGCGCCGGCGGGACGCGAGCAGAAGGTACGGGCCGTCGCGGTGAGTCCTGCGCGCGATGCCTGTACCGGACACCACCCGCAACCGGCCGCCGACCGCTCGTGCAGGTCGGGGTGGAGCGTGCCTTAACGAGGGCCGTGTTGCCCGCCGCCTCCGCGGGACCTGCTGCGCGCCGCCGTCGCAACCTCACCGGCCAGAACCTCCCTAGCTGGGGCTGGGCCATAGCCGTTGAAGAGACCGAGGAGGCGAGCGCAGCGGACGTACTACGGGCCCCGAGGGCCCGGCGTTCAACGGGGCCCGACTCGAAGGACGCCCTTTTCGACGGGCCTTCCGCTGCCACGCGGACCGCACCCCAGTCCGGCGGTGCCCTCGTCGCCGGTGACCGGTGAGGCGGCCGCGCACCGTTCGGTTTCGGTGATCCACCGAGGGCGGCTGCGGTGCTGCGGGGGACACGCCTTGAAGTCGGCTTGGGTCAGGCGGCTGGGGTGCAGCTGCTCGCTCGTAGCTGTGGGCTGGTCTCAGGCGCGTTCGGCCCGCGCGCACCGGCGCGTTGTCGTGCGGGCATGTGCGCTCTTAGAGCGCGGTGTACCACCCCGTGTCCTGATGAACCTCGGCGCGGCTGTGGGTGCTGCGGCGTTTTCGTGGGGCACTGCTGTTCGGAGTTGGGACACACTGATGGTGAATTGATCTCCGTGTGGTGGACGGCCGGGCTGGTGCCGGAAGGTGCGGGCAGGGCTGCGCTGGTGGTGTCGGGCTGCTGCCGCAGCGCTTTGCCGGGCTCGCGTTCCTGGGCGAACGGTTGCCCGCCCTCTGCCGCCCTCTGTCTGCCGTGCTCGTCTCCGCGGGCAGCAGGCATCGCGGTCGCGGAAGTGGCCCGTGCCAGTGGTGCCGCACTCGATGTGGAAAAGTCTCGTGCAGCAGGTCAGGTCGGCAGACAGGCCGTTACGGCGGGCCCGCCGTGGCGAGGCGGGGGATGTCGGTCGTGGCGCGGGTGTATGGGTACCCCCTGGACCACAACGCCGGTTCGGAGTGGATGCTGCACTCGATACTGCGGCCCCCGGGTGGAGGTCTGGCTGTCGCATCCGGGTATGAGCCACCCCGTAGATCCGAGTGGGACTTGTGCGTTCCTTGACTGTCCGCAAGCCGGCGGGCCGGCCGAACGGGCGCAACCTACGTCTTCGGCACTCGTTTGAACGACGAACGGCCTCGCGGGCCGACTACTCGCGTGAATACGCCTTACCCATCGGTACGCGTTTGCGTAACGGCCCTTGGACGAGAGACCCGGTCCGTGTCGAACCAGACGATTCCCATGCGCGGGCGGGCCGCGCTGTCCTCGCCACCCGAGCTACGGCAGGTGTATGCCCACACTTTTCCCAGCTCCCGTCTCGGCACCGGCATGACGGGCGGTCGAGGGGCCGTCCGGAACACCGGCTCGCCATGCCCACCTCCCGCCGGACATCCCCTGCTCCTAGCCCCTGAGAGGACCGTTGCTTTGTCCCCCATGCTGGACCTGCTAGTTCATACCTTCACCGACCACTTCGGAAGGACCGCCGCAGACCTCGGCCCCGGCACCCGGCTGGATGAGCTGGAGGTCGACTCCATCGTCCTGCTGGAGTTGCTGACCGTCCTGCACGACCAACACGGCCTGCGCGTGCCCGATGGCATCACGGCACTGCGCGGCAATCCCACCCTCGGTGAGGTCACCATCCACCTTCAGAGTGTGCAGCCGACAGCGGGCCCGGCTCCCGCACCGGCCATGGGGGCCGACGTATGAGCACAGAAGCCGTAGCGGTGACCGGTATGGGGATGGTCACCGCCGCAGGGCACGACACGCCCACTACCTGGGACCGGATCCGCGACGGCCTGCCCACCGCGTCTTACGACCCGCGGCTGGAGGGCCTGCCGGTCACCTTCTCCTGCAGGGCCGAGACCTTCCGGCCGGAGCAGGTCCTGGGCCGCGGTTACACCTGGCGCACGGACCGTTTCATCCAACTCGCGCTGGCCGCCGCCCGGGAGGCGGCCGCCCACGCCGGGCTGGAAAAGGGAACGGTCGACCCGACGCGCCTGGGGGTGATCATCGGCGCCAACGGCGGCGGCTCCGCCAGCGGAGCCGCGTTGAAGAAGCTCAACGACAACCGCCCGCAAGGCATCTCACCCGCCACGGTCCCCAGCGGCTCGGCCAACATGGCGGCAGGCGAGGTCAGCATCGACCTCGGTGCCCAGGGCCCCAGCTTCTGCGTCAGCACCGCGTGTGCCTCCGGGGCCTCCGCCATGAGCCTCGCCCGCGACCTGCTGCGCTCCGGTACCTGCGACGTCGTGGTGGCTGGCGGTAGCGATTCGATCTGCTCCCCGCTGGCGACCGCCAGCCTCGACAAGATGCGGGCTCTGTCCCGCCGCAACCATGCGCCGCAGGAAGCCAGCCGCCCCTTCGACGCCGACCGCGACGGCTTTGTCCTCGCCGAAGGCGCAGCGGTCCTGGTGCTGGAACGCGGTGAACACGCCCGTGCACGCCGCGCCGCCGTACACGCCTACCTGGCGGGAAGCGCTCTGGGATGCGACGCCCACCACCCCACCGCGCCCACCCCGGACGGCAGCGGATCCGCCCGCACCATCCGCGCCGCTCTCGCCTCGGCCGGGATGCGGGCCGGTGACATCGACCATGTCAACACCCACGGCAGCTCGACCGAGCTCAACGACCTGTCGGAAGCACGGGCGCTGCGTACCGTGTTCGGGTCCCCGCCGCCGGTGACGGCGAACAAGAGCGTTCTGGGCCACGCCATCGCCGGAGCAGGCGCTATCGAGGCCGCTCTGACAGTCCTGACACTTCAGCACCAGCAGATCCCGCCGACGGCGAACCTGGACCGCCTCGACGACCGCATCGACCTGGACGTCGTCACCAAGGCCGCACGCCCACATCGCATGAGTGCCGCCCTGAGCACATCCTTCGGGTTCGGCGGGCAGAACGCCGCATTGATCTTCACCAGCGCCTGACTCGTTCCGCGAGAACCGTCGCCACCACGGGCGTCGTCACCACCACCGGGTGGTCGAGGACGCCACCGGCAGCGACACCGAGGCGGTCATGGAGGTCGATGCGCACGCCGCCGCGCCCGTACAGCCCGGTGCGGCGGCGGATCACGACGTACCGAAGGCGTCCTTGGCCGTCGTTCGGCGCGTGCGCGACAGGATGGTGATCCCCGACCCGAGGCGGTAACCGGCCGCCTGCGCCGTCGTTCCCCTTTGGTGAAGTGGACACGCCCATGGACGAGGAGAACGCGACGATGACGGACCGGGTGGTCGAGGCCGAGGTCGAGGAGTTCGGCACCGAGAGCCTCATGGAGCTCCTTGGTGAGCTGTTCAGCTTCCCCGCCGACATGCTGACGCCGGTGACGACCCTGGAGGAGCTGGGCCTGGACTCGCTCGCCCTGCTGGAGATGGGCGCCTATCTGGCGGAGCGCACAGGCGTGGAGATCGGCAGCCGGCTGGGGGAAGTCCCACCGCACGCGTCCCTGGAACAGGCCGCCCGGACCATCGCGGGGATCCTGGCACGATGATCACGACAGCCTGTTGCGCCGGCCGGGCCAGGGAGGCGGGCCACTGGGACCGCCGGCGGAACCAGGGTGGGCGCGCTCCGGTCCATCCACGCGGGAGCGCCCGTGGCTGACGCGGTGGCCGTGACCGGAGTCGGGCTGGTCACGCCCGGCGGCTGCGATACGGCGACGAACTGGGCGGCCCTGTGCGCGGGGCGCTCCCTGGCCGCCCGGAACCCGGCGTTCGCGGGCCTGCCGGTCGACATCTCCTGCGACGTACGGGACTTTGACGCGCAGCAGGAACTCGGCCCGCGGCTCGCGCGCCGTCTCGACCGGTTCGCCCAGCTCGGAATTGCCGCCGCGCGCCGCGCCGTCGCGGACGCGGACCTGAGCGTCCCGAACGGTCCGCCGGAGCGGGTCGGTGTCGTCCTCGGGGTCGGATCGAACAGCCTGCGAACGTATGTCGAGGAGTTCACACGGTTGGGTGAGGGTCGGCCCGAAGCGGTGTCCCCCCTGGCGCTGCCCCGCAGCGTCCCGAACATGGTCGCCGGCGAGATCGCCCTGGACACCGGGGCCCGGGGCCCGAACTTCACCGTCTCCAGCGCCTGCGCCTCGGGCGCCAACGCGCTCGGAGTCGCCCGAGGACTGCTCCTCGGCGGCCTGTGCGACGTGGTCCTGGCGGGCGGCGCCGAGTCGTGGTCGCGGATGACCGCTGTCTGCTTCGCCCAGATGCGAGCGCTGTCCCGGCGGACGGAACATCCCGCCCTCGCCTCTCGCCCCTTCGACGCCGACCGTGACGGATTCGTCCTGGGGGAAGGCGCCGCCGTCCTCGTCCTCGAACGACTCACCCGCGCCCGGGCCCGCGGCGCGCGCAGCCGGGCGCTGCTGAGCGGGTACGGGTCCTCCGCCGACGCCTGCCACCCCACATCCCCCCACCCCGAGGGGGACGGCGCCGAACAGGCCGTACGGCAGGCACTGGCCGACGCCGGCTGCGCACCGGACGACGTCGGTCATGTCAACACCCACGGCACCTCGACGCGGCTGGGCGACGCGGCAGAGGCCCGCATGCTGCTACGGGTCTTCGACAGGGGCGGCGTGCCGCCCGTGACCGCGACCAAGAGCGTCCTGGGACACGCACTGGGCGCCGCGGGCGCCGTCGAGGCAGTGGTCACGGTGCTCTCGCTGCAGCACCAGCAGGTGCCGCCGACCGCCAACCTCACCCGGCAGGACCCGGGCCACGAGCTGGACCTCGTCACGGGCGCCCCACGCCGGGTGGGCTTCGACACCGCGCTGTCGACGTCCTTCGCCTTCGGCGGGCAGAACGCGGCCCTGGTGTTCAGCGCCTGCTGAGCCGGCCGCATGCCCTCCGCGGGCGGGGCTCTCGGGGCGCGGTGGGGCAAACGGTGTGATCACCCGCGCCTCCCGTGTCCCGCTCGACCCTGTCTTCGTTGCTCCCGGTGACCGGACCGGACCTGGTCGCAGAAGGCCGCCCGGGCCGACCGGGTCGGACGGAGCGCGCCGGGCAGGACCACGTCGGACAGTGTCGGCCCGGTTCGGATCAGGCCGGCAAGGACCACTCGGACCCGGTCCGGGACCGGACTGCCGAGCCACGGCACCGCGAGGAAGGGACCAGGTGCAGCACACCACGGAACCGGCCGTCACGAGCCTTCCGGCCACCGTCCCCGCGGGGCGCGAGCGACACCGGGACGAGCAGGACCCGGTATTCACCGCGTACGCGGACGTGGCCCTCGTCGCCCAGCACCCCGCCTTCGAGGTCAAGGACGCCGACTGGTTCGACGCCCGCCTTCCGGGCTGGCGCCAGAGCGCCGGAATGCGGCTGTTCGGCACCAGCCTGGTGTTCCACAACGGGGCGGACCACCAGCGCCTGCGCAAGGTCATGGCGCCCGCCTTCAGCCCGGCGCGGCTGCGGGAGCTGACCGGGACCGTACGCACCGCGACCGAGCGCCTGCTGGACCTGCTCGACGCATCGCCGTCCGGCGAAGTCGTCGACCTGCACAGGCGGTTCACCCTGCCGGTCACACTCAGCACCGGTTGCGCCCTCGTCGGGTTGCCCGAGGAGGACGGCCCTTTCGTCCACGAACAGGTGCAGCCGCTGCTCTCCCTCCTCGATCCGGAGGTCGGGCCGGCGATCCTGGCCCGGGCCAACCGCGCGGCACGCCTCCTGCGGCCCTGTCTGGATCGGCTGATCGTCCGGCGGCGAAACCGTCCGGCGGACGACCTGGCCTCCCTGGTCGCCGCGGAACTCGACGACGACGAGGCTGCCTCCGCCCTCACCCTCGCCCTGGCCGCCGGCATCGACACCACGACGACGCTGCTCGACAACGCCGTCGCCGCCCTGCTCACCGCACCGGAACGCGCCGCGGTGGCCTCCGCGCAGCCGGCCGCGGTGGAGGCCGCGATCAATGAGGCCCTGCGGGCCGCTCCGCCGATCCGGCAGATCACCCGCGTCGCCCGGCAGGAGATGACCGTCGGTGGCGTACGGGTCGCCGAGGGACAGGAAGTGACGGCTCTGATCGCCGACGCGCACCACGACCCCGAGCGCTTCCCAGAACCGGACGCCTTCCGACCCAACCGGGCCCACGGCAGGCTCCTCGCCTTCGGCGGCGGTCCCCACTACTGCCTGGGCGCCCAACTGGCCCGCCTGGAAGCCTCCCTGGTACTGCCCGCCGTGCTACGACGCTTTCCCCGCATGACGCAGGCCGGCCCGCCCCGCAGCAACGACCGAGCCAACATGCGCGGCTGGACGGAGCTGCCCGTCGTACTGGGCCACTGAACGGTGCTCCCTCCCCGCCCGGGCCCCGGCAGGCCCCCACCCGTCCCGGCACCCTCCACCTCGTGCCGGGGACCGTCACATGGAAAGGACAGCACGTATGCACCCCTCTTCCCCGAAGGCCCGCACGTCACGACGCCTTCCAATGGCCACCGCTCTGGCCGCGGCCCTGTGCGCGGGCACGGCGCTCTACGCGCCGGCGTCCTCGGCCGAGCCGGCGGCGCCCGTAGCCGCGGAGGCCGTCGTCTGCGAGAGCACCGCCCAAAACACGGTGAAGGTTCCCGCCCTCGGCGACACCACATTCGAGGGAACCGGCACCATCACCTGCAAGAACGCCCAGGGCGAAACCCTCCTGGAGGGCGCCACCACGTTCAGCGGTACCACCCCCGCCCCGGACGCCGGTGACGGCGTTACGCCCGTCTACCGCGCCCGGGTGGACTGGAAGGACGGCACGGTCTCCACCGGAACATTCACCGACGTCCGTCAGCAAGTGGGCGCGGACGGCGTGGTGGAAGTGACGATCAACGGCGTCAACGACGCCTCCAGCACCCGCTTCGCCTCCTGGTCCGTCGCGATCGCGGCGCAGTCCGCCCGCGTCAGCGTCGATCCGAGCGGCGAGATCCACAACAAGGTCACAGGCACGGTCACCTACACCCCGTGACCGCCTGCCGGGTGCGGCGGACCCTGCACCAGCGCCGCACCCGGACGGCCCGACGCCCGACGCCCGACGACGACAACGGGGAAGACCTGCGTATGAACCCGGCGCCCTCCCGCGCTCTCGCGGTACGCCCGTACTTCGACCCCTTCGACCCCGCCCAGCACACCGACCCGTACGCCCGATACGCCGCGGCACGTGAGAGCGCCGCCTTGTGCCGGGGGCCGCACGGGCTGGTGGTGGTGACCCGTCATGCGGAGGTATCACGGGCGCTGCGCGACAGCGCGCTGGGACACGGACCGCTGACCGCACCCAACCGGATCTTTTCGTTCCTCGGTATGGACCCGCCCCACCATGGCCCCTTGCGCAGGATCGCTTCGCGGTTCTTCAGCCCGCTCGCGATCGCCGCGCTGGCACCCGGTATCGCGGCGGCCGTGGACGAACTGCTCGACCGGGTACTGGCCGAACAGCAGATCGACCTGCTGGCGGACTTCGCCTACCCCCTCTCACTTCGCGTGATCTGCGGTCTCTTCGGGCTGCCCGAGGAGGACCAGAAGTGGATCCGGGAGCAGACCCCGCCGATCGCACGCCTCCTGGACCCTCCTTATGCCCTCGACGACCAGAGCCGCGCACAGGCTCACATCGCGGCCGCCGGCTTCGTCACCTACCTGCACCGGAAGATCAACGAACGGCGGGCCGCCCCCGGCCCCGACCCGTTCAGTGCGTTGGTCGGCGGCTGCGACTCGGGGGCCGGACCTGCCCGGCGCGACCTGCTCCCGATGTGCGCACTGCTCCTGACCGCCGGCTACGAGACCACCGCCAACATCATCGCCAACGGCGCCCTGGCCCTCATGCGGCATCCCGAGCAGAGCACCCTTGCCCGCAGCCGGGTCGCCGACGGCCGGCTGGACAGCGCAGCCCTGGACGAACTGCTGCGCTACGACTCCTCCGTCCAGATCACCTTCCGAACGGTCCAGCGTCCCACCGTGATCGCCGGCACGCCCATGGCCCCGGATACCCCGGTCGCCCTGCTGATCGGATCGGCCAACCACGACCCAAGAGCCTTCTCCCGACCCGACCGGCTGCATGTGGACCGTACGCCCAACCCGCACCTGAGCTTCGGAGCCGGCATCCACTACTGCCTCGGCGCGCCACTCGCCCGCCTTGAGGCATCCCTGGCCCTCGGCCGGCTCCTCGCCCGTACCCGTGACATCGAGCTGGCCGGCCCGGTCCGCCACAAGGACTCCACCGCAACCATCCGCGGCGTCAGGGAACTTCCCGTGCGTCTCACAGCGACCTGACCACCGCGACCTGACCACCACGACCGAACGCAGAACGGCACCTCCCACACCCATGACGTTTGCTGCCCGGCAGACCCTTCCGGCTGCACCGAACTGCCCGCACCCGCGGCTTGTGACCGGCGACCCGGCACTCTGGGACGCCTCCGCGGCCTTCGCCACACTGCGCGAGCGGGCACCTGTCCAGCAGACCGTCCTGCCCGGGGAACTCGTCGCCTGGGTGGTCACCGGCGCAGCGGAGGCGCGTGCGGCACTGGCCGACCCCCGACTGGCCTACGACATGCGCCGCCTACCCGATCCCTGCCAGGGATTCGGCGGCCGTCGCTACCCCGACGACCTCTTCTCCGCCGAAGGCCGACACCTGCTGAACAGCGACGGAACCGACCACCGCCGGCTGCGGACCCTCCTGGCCCCCCTGCTGTCCGGTGCCGCGACACGGCAGTGGCGCCCGTACATGGACACCACCTGCAGCGAACTCCTGGACGCCATGGCCCAAGCCGAACACGCCGACATCGTCGCCGACTACGCGCGGCCGCTCGCCGTACGGGTCACGGCCGCCATCCTTGGCATCCCGCCCGGCCCGCTGCCCCGACTGACCGAACTGACCCTCGCGGTGATCGGAGCCCGCGACCCAGAGGCGCCCGGCGTGCGTAAACGCAAGACGGAACTGTTCGGCCTGTGGGCCCGCATCCTGCGTGAGAAGCCACGCGATCCCAAGGACGACGTCCTCACCCAGCTGGCGCTGGCGCACAAAAAGGGGCACGTCACAGCGGAGGAACTCCTCTCCGTCGCCTGGGGGCTTTTCTCCGGGGGCATCTCACCCACCACGACGCTGATCACCTCCGCAGCGGTAGAACTCCTTCGCCATCCCCATCTGCGCCGGCATCTGCGCCAGGAGGCCACCGCCTCGCGCCTCACCGACGAACTCCTGCGACTCATCAGCCCCTTCCCGGTCTCAGTCTGGCGTTTCGCGCTCGACGACATCCCGCTCGGCGGCACGCTCATCCCCGAGGGCTCCGTGGTGCTGATCGCGCTAACGGGCGCCAACCGCGACCCGGCCCTCTTTCCCCAACCCGATACCGTCAACCCCGACCGAAACAAGGGCCACCTGGCGTTCGGACTCGGCGCCCACTACTGCCCCGGCGCCCTGCCGGCCCGGCTGCTGGCGACAGCAGCGCTCACCGCACTGTTCACCACATTCCCCGACCTGCACCTCACCGTCCCCGAATCCGCGCTGCGCCGACAAGGGGTCCTCATCGAACACGGCTACCAATGCGTTCCCGTGCGTACCAGGAGCGCTCAGGCCACCGGAACAAGCACATGAAGCAGCTACCCGCCGACCATGCCATCGCCGACCGACCCGGTCGTGCCGAAACCCCGCAGACGACGCCCTTACCCACCTCATCGGGGCCCAGCAGCGCCAAGACCTCTCCCCACAGGAACTGACCTCCATGGCCTGGGGGCTGTACTCCGGCGGCATCTCACCGGCCACCATGCTCATCACCGGCGGGCCGATCGAACTTATGCGCGGACCACGCTGCAGCGGGCCTCATCGAGGAACTCCTGCGCCATATGAGTCCATTCGCCGTCGCCACATGGCGTTTCGCCCGCGATCCGGTGACGGTCGCCGACACTCAGATCCCCGAGGGGCGCAGTGGTCATGATCAGCCTGGCCGCCGCAAACCACGATCCGGAAGAATTCCCGTATCCCGACGTGATCACTCCAGACCGGGACGAGGTCGCCGCTCATTTCGCCTTCGGCCTGCGGCCGCACTTCTGCCGGGCGCGCGATTGGCCCGCCTTCCGACGACGCCCGCAATCACCGCGCTCTTCGACCGGTTTCCCCACACCCGGCTCGCCGTCCCGGAGCCTGACCTCACCCGGCACGGCGTGCTCGTGGAACGCTGCTGCGAGAGCGTTCTGGTGCACCTGGAAGCGCAATGAAAGGCAAGCATGTACCAGACATCCGTCGACAACGCCGGGGTGGAACCGGGGCACGCCTGGCAATGGCGCCTCACCACAGTCGAAGCGGCAGGACCACGCGTCACGGGGGCCGCAGACCGCGCCGCCGGCTACAACCAGGAAAGGCACTACGCGGCGGCCGAGCGGATCAGAGCCGCGCGGGCCCGGCTCATGTTCTACATCGCCGGGACCTTCGAAGTGCCCGGCCCGCTAGACCTGGACGCGCTGGAGGCGGCCCTCCTGTACTTCGTTCGACGTCACGAAGTACTCCGAACCCGCTTCCACAAGTCCGCCTCCGGCGACCTCACCTGCACCACCGCCGCGCCGGACGACGTCGCCCTCGCACGAGTCGACGCGGGCCGACTCGCCTCGGCCGACGACACCCGCACCTACCTGCGCCACACCTTCCAGCGCGTGGACACGTTGTCCGGACCCCAGACGGTGCTGGGCGCGGTGGTCCGCGAGGATTCGGCCACGGTGTACTTCGCCTTCGACCACCTTGTCGCCGACATCATGTCGGCCACCATCGCCGTGTCCGACATCACCGCCGCCTACCGTCAATTCGCACACGGACGGCACCCGGACTCGCCACCAGCCGGGAGCTACCTGCGTTTCAACCACGATCAGCGCGACCGGAACGCCGCCGTGGACGCCACCGACACACGCCTGGAAGGATGGGCGGGCTTCCGCACCCGCAACGGCAGCTTCTTCCCGCGCTTCCCCCTCGACCTCGGCGTTGAGCCCGGCCGCTGGTACCCGCCGATCAACGTGACCAACCCACTGCTGGACGCCCGGCAGACCGACGAACTGGAAGCCAGGTGCCGCACCGCCGGAGCGGGGCTGTTCACCGCCGCTCTCGCGGCCCTGGCGATCACCACCAGCACCGAAGAGGAGCCAGACGTCTGCCGAGCCCTTGTGGTCCGCAACGAGCGCGGCGACGGCGAGTACGCTGATTCCGTCGGGTGGTTCGTCAACACCCTGCCCATCGAGATCCCGGTCCCGCAGCGGACCCACTTCGCCGACCGCCTGGCCCAGACACGCAAGGCATACGGGGCGGCCCGCGAATGCGCCGGCGTGCATTACGTGCGGGCATGGGAGTTGCTGGCTCCGAGAGAGAACAACAGCACCCGCTACTGGCCACACCCCGTGAACATGTTCTCCTACCTGGACTTCCGAAAAGCACCGGGCGCCGAACACCACGCGCCTCGGAAAGCTAAAGTCCACCTGGGGATGTCCGGCATCGGCGGAATCCTCCTATGGATGTTCCGAAACGACACCGGGCTGCACCTGAACAGCATTCACAGCGAGACCCCCGAAGCTGAACGAAGCAATGCGGAACTGACCCGGCGGCTCGGCGAAACCCTGCGCGACTTCGTACATCACCCATGACACTTGAATAGAACGCGCTGACGCACGGTCCTGCCCCGATGGCGTGCCGTGCCGCGGATCGTCTCAGGCGCGCCCGTATCAAGCGGCCGCCCCTGGTCGCGCTCGGTGCTGTTCGGTGATCTCGGCGCGCTGCGGGGCAGCTTCTTCTTGGTTCGGTTGGGGTTCATTCCTCCACGGGGCGGGCGGCCGGTCATTCCAGCACGCCCAGTGCGGTGTCGGGGCGGCAGGCGGGGCAGCCGTGTACGCCTTCGGCGAGGGCGCGCCGGGCGCAGTCGGTGGTGGCGGGCTTGCAGCGGCTGCGGGTGTCCCAGCAGCTCCCGATGTGCACCCGCGCAGCCGGCCGACCGACGCCGATCCCGTAATTGATCAGCCGCTCAGCAGGCGGCGCCGCAGGCCTGCGCGCAGCCTCCACCGCCACGTGCTGCTTCTCGGCGGCGATCCATTCGCGGGTGCGCTGGAGGTCCTGGAGCTGGACGCGTTAGAGGAAGCGCAGGAGGTCCAACCGCGGGCTGCTGACCGCTGGGGGTTCGGACATCGCTGCTTCCCGTACTGCGTCGCCCGTGCTTCCTTGCACGCAGGGCACAAGGCAGCCATTAGCGGTGGCTTGCCGGTACGACGGGAACGCCTTCTCGATCAGTCCGTCACCGTGTCGGGGTGGTCAGTGACGTAGGTGTGCATCAGGGTGCGGAGGTCGCGGTCCGGCCGGAGGCCGAGGGCGGCGGCGCGTTGGTTGTCGAAGACGGCCGGCCAGGAGCCGACGATCGATTCGACGGCCGGGTCGGGTGCGATGGTGACGAGACCGGCGACGGCGTCGCCGGCGAGCTGCCGCAGGGTGGTGATCATGTTGGCGACCGTGACGGTGAGCGCGGGAAGGTTGACCGGCAGCCTTGTGTCGAGGCGTCCTGGTTCCGGGCCGGGTTCGGCTTCGGCGATGCGTAGGAGTCCGTTGATGGTGGTGGCGGGTGAGGCCAGGGCCACCGTCAGGTCGGGCTGTACCGGGCAGGTCGCGGGGAGTCCGCTGAGGGGTTCACGGATGATCGAGGATAGGAACCCGGAGGCGGCCGCGTTCGGTTGCCCTGGGCGGACGGCGACGGTCATCAGGCGGGCGACGCGTCCGTCGAGGTACCCGCGGCGGGTGTAGTCGCTGATCAGGTGCTCGCAGATCAATTTCTGTATGCCGTAGCTGGAGTGCGGCCAGGGAGCGGTGGTCTCGCTGACGGGTGCGCTGTGGTCTGTGGGGCGGCTGTAGACGGCGAGGCTGCTGGAGAATACCAGCCGCACCAGCGGCCCGCCTGCGGCTGCCTGCTGGCGGGCGGCTTCCAAAAGGGCTCGGGTGGTGTCGACGTTGACGCGCATGCCGAGGTCGAAGTCAGCCTCGCAGGCGGCGGAGACCGCGGCGGCCAGATGGAACACCACATCGACCGGCCGAGCGAAGATGTCGTCGAGGCTGTCGTGGACGTCGCCGTGCACGGTCTCGGTGAGTGGATCGGAGCCGGTCGCGGGATCGGGCTGGGGGACGGCGTCGGCCAGGACCAGCCGCCGTACCGGCCTCCCGGCGAGTGCCCGCTTTTGCAGGAGCGCCCTTGCGAGCCGCTGTCCGAGAAACCCGGACGCGCCCGTGATGACAACCCTCAACCGTGTTCTCCCTCCGAGATGCCCGGCTGTGACGTACTCCGCGGCGTGCCGCCGCCCCGGTTTGTTGCTCAGCCGCGGCCAGCGCGTAGGGGCGGGGTGAGGGTGAGGGGCATGCCGTCGATCAGCCGGGTGGCCCCGACTTGCACGGCAGCCAGCAGCCACGCCTGGCCTGTCTGCGGGCTGGGTTCCAGACCGGGACCGGTCAGCTCGACATACAGCGGCTGTACCGGGATCTCGCCGTGCGCGGCCTCGGCCAGGACTTTGCGGGCGGCCGCTAGTACATCTTCTCCCCGGCTGCCGTTCGACGCCGCCTGCACCCCGGCCGCCAGGGCACGCGGCAGCGCGAGTGCTGTGGTGCGCTCGGCGGGGGAGAGGCGGGTGTTGCGGCTGGAGAGGGCCAGGCCGTCGCGCTCGCGCACGGTGGGCACGGCGACGACCTCGGCGGGCACGTCCAAGTCGAAGACCATCCGCCGAAACAGTGCCAGCTGCTGGAAGTCCTTCTCTCCGAGGAAGACCGCATCCGGCCGGACGAGGTTGGTCATCTTCAGCATCACGGTGAGCACACCGTCGAAGTAGCCCGGCCGTCCCTCGGCTTCCAACCCCTCACCCCCAGGCCCCGGCGCCACCCGCACCAGCGGGTCCCCCTCGCGGTACACCTCGCCCGTCTGGGGCAGGTACACCACCCGCGCGCCTTCCGCCTCGCACAGCGCGCAGTCCGCCTCCGGCGTACTCGGATACACCGCCGGATCTTCGTACTGCAGCGGGTTGACGTACACCGTCACCACCACGTGATCCGTCCGCTCCCGCGCCGCCCGGACCAGCGCCGCGTGCCCGGCGTGCAGCGCGCCCATGGTGATCACCAGGCCAACCGACCCCACCAGCTCGGCACGCGCCCGTAACAGCCCCGCACGGTCCGTTGCCACGATCATGGAACCCCTGCCTCCTCTGAACAAAGTCCGAGCTCTATAGCGGCGGCTCCCTACCCGCGCTCCTGCACAGGCGAAACTTCGCAACCTCGAACCTCGTTCTCGCCCGTAGGGCAAGAACGAGGGGCGTTCACTGTTTGGTGGTTCGGCCGGGGGAGGCGGCGGGCTGAGTGCGCTGTGGCCGGCCTTGGGCGGGGGTGCTCGGGGCGTCAGTGGGTGCCTGACTGCTTACCCCGGCCGCGCCCGGACCCTTGGGAGGGTGTCCGCTTCGCCGTGTCGTGGGGATCGCGGCCTGGCGTGACCCTGGTCCGCCCTGTCCCGCCGGCCCTGGCCGGAGGGTCACACGGGCGGGAGGGGTGTGTGAGGCAGGGGCGGTAGTTCTGCGTGGACGGTCATGCCCGGGGTGATGCGGCCTGTGGCGACGACGACGGCCATGACGCCGGCCCGGCGGACGAGAGTGCCGTCCTGGTGGCGGTGGAGGACCTGCTTGAGGAGGCGGGGGTGGAGGCTGTTGATCCTGCGGCAGGGGTCGCGCAAGCCGGTGAGGCGCAGAACGGCGTCGTCGCCGATGTGCAGCAGGGTGCCGTGGGGGAGTGTTTCCAGGGTGATGCCGCGGGTGGTGATGTTTTCGCCGAGTTGGCCGGGGGTGACGGGGTATCCGGCCTGGGCGAGGGTGTCGAGGAGTTCGGCGGCCAGGAGGTGGACCTGGGACAGGTTCGGCGCGGTGGGATCCAGCCGGACTTTCCACGGATTTTGCACGGTGGCCCCGGCGTGTGCGTCTGCCTCGACTCCGATCCCGGCGAGGAGGGTGATCGAGTCCCGGTTGGTCTTGTCGATGGTGTCGTGCGAGGTGCTGCTGCTGACGGCGATCACTTGCGGGGAGTCGGCTGGGTGCGTCAACGAGGCTTCCTGAGGGTCTGTGCCGGGAGCCTGGCTCCCGGGACGTTGTCACCGGTGTGGCTGGGGGCAGGGCGCGGGTCCCGCACCTGCGGAACGAAGACCAGCAACTCTGCCGCCCTACGACCGAGTTGAGCCAAGGCCAGGCTGAGCAGCCATTCCGCGGCCAGGTCGGTGGACGTGTACGCGACCACCTGTGCGGGCGTGGGCCGTTTCGCCGTGCAGCGTTGATGGCCACCGGTTTCGCGCTACCTGGCCAGTTTGAGCGCCACCCGGGCCGCCATATGAGGCATGGAGAGAGCGGCCGCGCCCGACCGCTCCGTATCGACAGGGGAGGGGCCGGGCGCGGTGCTAGCGTCAGGCGATGCGCTTGTACTTGCGCACGGCGGTCTTGCCCTGGAAGGAGAAGGTGGCGGTCAGCCCGTCAGCGGAGAACTCCCGGGTGATCTGGCCGTCTTGGCCGCCGACGGTGATGCTCTCCACCAGCTTGTCGTCGGCGGGCCGGGTGAAGACCGAGGTCCCGCCGATGCCCTCCGTCGGGCCGGCGTCGAGCCGGGTGGGGACCTTCTCTCCGAGGGTGAAGACGGTCTCCTGACTGCCCATCTCGGAGCGGCTCTTCAGAGACCACTTGCCGTCCGTGACGGCGATCTCGACGGTGGGCTTCATCATGGTGCCCGCTTCGCGGTCGGCATCGCCAACCCCCACCGCGCTGAGGAACGCATCCCAGGCCCGGTCTGTGGGGTCGGACAGCAGATCGTACTTGCCTACGGGAGAACTCACTGGTCAGCCTCTCTGGGAAGGGGGCCGTCCCGGGGAAACCGGGAGGGCATGACGCATGCCGAAGGCGCCCGACTGAACTCCCGAAGGAGATCAGCTCCTGGGACGGTCTCCGGAGGAGTCATCCCATCGCGTCCCCACCTGGCGAAGGGTCCGTGTTCGCGCCTAGCGAATGATCTTCACCCAAACGTGCCCGGACGTCGGCCGGGAGACAGCGAACGGGTGGTCACCCCTTCACGGCCCGCAGCCCGTGGCGCGGCCCAGCCGATTCATCCTGTCCAACGAGTTGGCAACCCGTTGGCCAAGTAGCTGCAAACCCTGGCCAGGTCCGGTGCACAGTCACAGCAGACCCGGCCGCGACCGGCGGTCCGCCGGGCGCCGGCCCCTGTGCACAGGCCCGGTCGGGCCTGATGATCACATGACTGCTGACGACGTGACGCGCGCGGCTAAGACCCGCGCCAAGATTCTGGCCGCCCTCACCCGTGCGGAGCGGGCTGTAGGTTCCCGAACGCAGTGTCCTCACGCCTCGGTCTGATCTGCGATTCATGGTCGGATCCCGCGGTCGTGTCACATGCCGTGTTCCGGTGGGCTGTCCATTTCCCCGGCCGCCGAGAGCTGGCCAGCACGTCATGCACTGATCACAGGAGGGCGGCAGGACTCAGCCTGTGGGAGCGGCGGTGGCCCGGTACACCAAGGACGGCATCGTCACCGACGTCGACAACGGAGGAGGTCCGGTTCACGGACATCGAGCACCTGTGACTGAGCGCTTGGTTGGCGAGTTAGCGCTTGATCTGGCGAGTTGAGTCTTCGGGGTCACGGGTGCGGCCGATCTGATCGCATTATGTGACGAGCGGCGATCTGATCTGTCTGTAGGCCACGTCACGGCCCGACGTGGGGCGGTGTGACCTCCATGAGACTCGGGGTGGCGAAGCACCAGCGCAGCCACAGCGTCGATTCGATGTCCCAGAAGGGCGCCGCGGCAAGGCCGTCCGCCACCGGGATTGCAAACCCTTGGACCGTGACGATCGCGCGCAGCGTCATATGTACGCCGGCGTAGTCCCGGGCTGCCTTGGCCCAGTCGGGGTAGACGTCGTCCCCCCTGGCCAGTGGATAGCGCCCGACGAAAGCCGCCCAGTCGCCCGCGCCGTTGATTTCGAGGATGTCGGCGGCTGGAGCGGTGACTGGCAGGTGCCAGGTCTGCCAGGGCCGGGGGTGAAGACTCGACCCCAGGTCGAGGTAGATCCGCCACATGCCTGACCCGTCACGCCGTGCCGTGGACGTGTACAGCCCCAGGTGGAACGGCTTGGTACTGGGCGGACCGGGGTGCCCGCCGGGCGCGGTGAACCGCTCCGGGACCAGGGTGGGCTGCCGGTGTGGCACCAGCTCGTGCGGGCTGGTGCCGATCCAGTGCTGGCGCGTCCGGTCGAGGGGCCCCCGGACGAGACTCTCCTCGTCTCGGGTGAGCCGGCCCAGCAGCAGGCAGCCGTCGGCCATCTCGTCCGCCTCCTCCAGCTCAGGCGGGGCGAGGACGGCCGGACCGCCCGCCAGGGCCGTCATTTCGGGCTCGGTCCACCGCGTCATGACGGAGGTGAAATGGCGCAGCGCTGCATCCACGTCAGCGGTCAGATCACCTGCCGCGTCGAGCTGTGTCACTCGCCGGCGCAGGATCCGGGCGGGGGTGGGGCGCACGCTGGAACTCCTTTCCCGGCGGCGCCCGTGCAACAAGTGCCGCTCTTCCGGCCAGCTACGGATCAGCAGCTGATGGGCACTTCCTGGCCGAGGCCGTTGGCGGAGCCGGTCGGCGGCTGGTAGCCGGGCGGGAAGACGACCTTGAAGTACATCCAGCCGCGGTAGTTGCCGGGGCTGCACCTCACGGCCGCATTGTTCTGGCCGCTGCGGGTGTTCCTCTGCGTCCTCAGCTGGGACTGATTGCCGAGCTGTCCGTTCTTATAGAGGGCCGCTCGGGTGGTGATCTCCGGCACCGCTCCCGAGCACGTGACCGTGACGACGACGTTGACGGTGCCGGGCACGTGGGTGGAGTTGTGCGGTCGCTGCACCTGACCCTCACACCGGATCACCGCCGAGGCGTCCCCGTCCGAGCCGGCCCTCACGGCTTCCACGCTGCCATCGCTGGCCCCCCCAGCCGGCGCGGTGGCCGGAGCGGACGGGTCGACCGCCGCCCCTCTCGCCGCGACGGGTGAGGTACCCCCGATGAGCGCCAGGACCGCCATCGACGCTGCGGCGGCCGCCGTTCTCCACGTATGCACGTCTGCTCCTCCGTGTTCGCCTGCTCTGGTTGGTGTAAGCACACCGAAGGGCGATACTACAGACTGTTATCGACCCACCACATACAGCGACAGGTATTCGGGTACGGACGGTCGTGGTTGCCCGAACGGTGGCCAGCGGCCGGCGCCTGGTGTTCATGCCGGCAGCCGTCGGCATGACGCGCCAGATGGGTACTAACTCGTCAACTCAACCGCTCAGTCACAGCACCTCGAGTTCGATCTGTAGCAAGCGCGCCCCGAACAGCCCGCGAGCCCCGGGCCGACACAGTCCGGGGCTCGCGGGCGTATCCAGCCGTACGCGGCGAGACCAAGTCCCTGCGGGTGGCTCAGCCGATCGCTTCGTTCTTCGGGGAGCTGAAGAGGGCCTCGTTGTCGGCGCTCAGCTCCATCCCGAGGTTGCGGGACCTCGGGGGGATGGGGCTCTGGAACCACTTCGAGTAGAGCTTGGCGGCCTCGCCACCCGTCTGTGCGGCCGCGATCGCCTCGTTGACGACCGCCCGGAACGGCTCGTCCCCCTTGCGCATGATGAACGCTAGCGCGGACCGCTGCAGCGGCGTTTCGGAGACGGCCCAGTCCGCGGGCGTGCGGCCCTTCCCGACGCACTGGCCTTCCAGAACCGTATGGTGATCCACCATGGCGACCGCCCGGCCCGCCTCCAGCAGGGCGAATGCCTCACCCGTGTCCTTTTGCTGCATGATGTTCATTCCCAACTGCTGGTCGGCGTTGGCAGCCTTCACCAAACCTTCCGCGAGTGAGCCGGCGGCCACCGTCACCCTCTGGCCGGCCAGGCCGGCCAGAGAGCCGCCCAGGTGGGCCGAGCCCGCCTTGGCCACGATGCGCACCTCGTCCAGCAGCACCGTGTTCGAGAAGTCGGCCTGCCGGGCACGCTCCGCGGTGTGGGCGATAGCGCCGCACACCAGGTCGACCGTTCCGTTCTGCACCATCGGAATCTGGGTCTGCCCGGTAACCAAGGTCCACTTCACCTTCAGCCCGGGCAGGTCGAGCCGGGACTTCAGCGCCTCGACGACCAGCGGCCCAGGTCGGTCGAGAAGCCCATCGGCTTGGGGTCCCCGCTCAGGTAGGAGAACGGCAGCAGGTTGTCGCGATGTCCCAAGTGCACCGTGCCGTTGTTCTTGATCTTCGCCAGAGTGCCTGTCAGATCCATATCGGGCCTTCCATTCCCTCGAAGTGGATGCGCCTGATACCGAAGTCAACGACACATCGGCACCCAAAGCACATACATGATCATTCTGCGCGATGATGCTCGGCTCGTCTTGCTCGGACCCCGAAGATCGACAGCAGCGGCCGCGAACGGGCCGGTCGCCGCCCGGGCTTGGCTTCTGTCCACAGGCACGCCGTGGCCTTCTAGGGCGTGTATCGGAAGCGGATCACGCGCATAGGGTGTCGGCATGTCGCTGAGCCACATAGCCCTCTCATCCGGTCGTTCGATCGAACTCACCGAGCTGCGGATGTCTACGACCTATGGGGGGATGCTGGAGGGCTATCCGTGCCAGCGCATCAACGACATGAGGGTCAGCGGCCTCCTGCGACAGGCCGAGCATGCGTTCTCCTTCGCGCCGGTTCATCTCGTTCCGCCCTCCCGCGAGTACCCGCACGAGACCGCCGGCGCCTTCGGACCCGTTGAGGTGCTGCCTTCCGTGGCTTGCATCGGTGTTTTTGGCTCGGCAGCGGTCGATCCTGAACTCGATGCAGTGCTGCACCGCTCCGCTCTCATCGTGGCCTGGTTCCAGGCCACCCCGGATGTCCCGTCGGGCGAGAATGCTGATCTTGCTCTTCGTAGCATTCGCTGGGAAGAGCTGGCCCAGGACTACGAGCTCTAGGGACACGTGCTGATCACAGCCACTGGTTGATGGCCGCTACGAGGACAGTGGCCTCATGGCGGACCGCGAGGTTGTCGTAGCGGGTGGCCACGGCCCGGTGCCTCTTGAGCCGGTTGATCCCGCACTCAACCGCGTGGCGCTCGCGGTAGTCGGCCGGGTCGAAGCGCGGTGGCCGGCCGCCGCGAGAGCCGAGCTTCTGGCGGTTGCGGGCCTGGTCGGCCTTGTCGGGGATGGTGCAGCGGATTCCCCGGCGCCGCAGGTAGGCACGGTTTCTGTGGGAGGCGTACGCCTTGTCCGCGCGGACTCGGTTGGGGCGGACACGTGGCCGACCCGGCCCGATGCGGGGCACGCGGACCTTCTCCAGCACGGGTTCGAACTGCGGCGAGTCCCCGCGCTGCTGTCCTTCAACACCGACACCGTCCTGGCCGTGCCGACCAAGACGAGCGAGGTCCGCCTCTTCGAACTCGACAACGGCACCATGTCCCGGGCCCACCTCGCGAAGGAGGTCTGGGACTACGAGCGATACGCCGGGCACCGCGTCTGGGAAGGCGCCCGCGGCACCATCGGCGGCACGTACCCGTTCTGGCAGCGCCACCGCTACACCCGCTCGAAGACCTTCCCGCGGCTGCACGTCATCCTGGCGGGGAAGGCCGAGCATCTGCTCGACAACCGCCTCCAGGCGCTCACCGCCGCCGTGCAGGGCATCACCATCGCGGTGTGGGCCAACACCCTGCCCCGGCTCCAGCGCGGCGAGCTCTGGTACGAGATCGGCGTCGACGATCCACATCGGCGCCGGGCCCGCTACCCCGAAGCGGTCGGCCGCTGACCGGCGCTGGGCAAGCCCAAGGGGAGCCTGGGCAAGCCGCCCCGAACACCGGCTTGCCCACCCCGGCCGGGCTCGTCGGCCGGGCGGCATCGGTCACGGCCACCGCTGGCCTTGACGGCCAGGGCGCGCTGACCGATGACGCGTGACCGATGACCGGTCACCGCGCAGACCGGGAGTTGCATGGATCGGTCACGGCGCTGACGTGCTGGTTGACCGATCGCGGGAGACGTATCGGTCACGCCCGGCCCGCCGATCGGTCACGGGTTCCGCTGGGCAAGCCCTCGCCACGGAGGGCTTGCCCAGCGTCCGGGCCGCAGGACGGGACGGTTCCCGAACTCATGGGGTCACGTCTGGGAGGCGGTGGCCCGAGGCCGGCCGACGCCACCGCACTGGCCGTAGACCAGAGCCATGAGCGACGACAAGCAGGAACGCCCGGCCGACCCTGAGTTCCACGTGCTGCTGTCTCTCACACGGCCGGACATCCTCTGGAGGGTGCGGGTGGAGCTGGCCGGCGGAGAGACCATGGCCGACCTGCGCAACCTGATAGCGGATCTGGTCCCTGCCCGGGAGATGGACGACGGGCGTGCTCTTTCCGGGGAGACGCTGGAAATCGTGGTGGGCGCTCGTGACGAACTCACGCTGCACCCGGCCCACGTTCACGGCCTCACCCAGCTCCTGCGCCAGGCCGTCGGCACCATCGGGGCCCGCAGCACGCCTGGCGGCGGCCGGTGCTTCCACTGCGACGGCACCGGCCGCGCCCGCCCGCTGTGGGAGCCGGCGGCCGGGCAAGCCTGAGGCGACCCTGGGCAAGCCCCCTCGCGAAGAGGCTTGCCCAGGGGCCGGTTACGCCATCGCGGCGGGCACGGTCTCCAAGACGACGAGCTGCTCCGGGTCGACGGGGACGCCGTCGGCCTGGCGCAGCGAGTGGAGCGTGGTCCCGTCGGCGCACAGCCTGCACAACCCGGCCAGAGGGAACGGGGTGGCGCCGATGAGGGTGTGTGAGGAGGAGCTGTCGTAGACGGGCCGGTAGCAGCCGGGCACGGCAGGCAGTCATCTACTTCGTCCCCGGGCGGGGCGTCCGGGTCGAGCAGCGGCACGATCCGCAGGAGGTTCTCCCCGGCCTCGGCCCACTGCGCCATCGGCCGCTCGGCGGACCGCTCGAAGACGACGTCGTCGCCGTCCGGGCCGTCGCTGGTGCGGACGCGGGCCAGGGTGCCGACGCCTTGCTCGGGGTGGTTCGGGAGGAACGCCAGGACGGTCTTGGCGCCGGGCTCCTCGATGACGCTGTAGATGTGCCCGCGGCCGGCCTTCATGGCCGTGCCCATCTCGGTCAGGCCCTGGCCCTCATCGTCGTTGCGCAGGCGCAGCTGCCACGACGCCGGGGCGCCGTCGATCTCGGCGGGGGAGGAGGTGATCAGGATGCCGTTGCCGGACTGGCGGACGTCCAGGTGCACCATCCCCAGGACAGAGTGGAACGCATTGCCGAACCACTCCGTGGACGGCCGGACGCTGTTCTCGCGGCGCGGCTTGTGCTGCTTGTGACGTCCCATGCTCTGCCTCGCAGACGTGACCTCGTGCACGGGCCGGTCGGTCCGCTCCACCCCCAACCGGGCACCCGGCACCCCAGGTACGCCGCAGGACCGTCCGTCACCCGCCTGGCCCACCTGGGCAAGCCCTGCCCGGCTGGAGGCTGCGTGGGCCCGCTGGAGGGTTGCACCGGAAGGGGGCTGGAGGGTTATCTGCACGGTTGCACTAGGCGGGGGACCGAAGGTGTGACCGGGAGTGGGACCCCCCGAATCCGGCGATCTTCCATTCGTGCAGGTCAGATGCGGTGGGCAAGCCCCCGTCGGAAAACGACACCTCTTACCCACGCGATAGCCGTGGGAAGAGGTCTGCCCTGTGTCCGGGGGCCGGCGGCGCCACAGGGGTACATGTACCGGTATGGCTCGTGAACGGAGCCGGTGGCCCCTCGTCGTGGACCGCGCGCGGGAGATCGTGGACGGGTACGCACCGCTCAAGGTGACCTTGAGACAGGTGATGTACCGCGTGGCCGCCGAGGGCGTGTTGCCGCACACGCCGCCGATGTACCGCCGCCTGTCCGCCCGGCTGGCCCAGGCCCGCCGCGAGGGCCGCTTCCCCGACCTGATCGACACCGTCCGCGAAGTCCACGTCCCGCCGTCCTGGCCGAGCGCGGACGCCTTCGTGCGGGAGATGCCCGACTGGTTCCGCCTGGACCGCACCGCCGGCCAGGAGCACGCCCTGTACGTTGCCGCGGAGAAGGACACCCTCCGGCAGCAGCTGACCGGCTGGCTCGAGTTCGCGGGCATCCCCGTGCTCATCGTCCGCGGCTTCAGCTCCCAGTCCCACGCCACGTCGTCCGCGCCCGCGTCGCCCACGAGCAATGCCAAACCCACCTTGCCGTGGTCGGCGACTTCGACTGCTCGGGCGAGGACATCGAGCGGTACTGGCTGGAGCTATAAAACTGCCGGACGTTGGTTACACATGGGTCTCCGATCGTGACGGAGAACTGCCATGCCCCCTTCACCACCCAGAGAGGCGTTGTCGATCTTGTCCAGGGCGTCACAGATGCGGGCCAGACCGTCCCGGGCGATCTCCCTTTGGATCGTGCCCTCCGACGCCATCTGCGCGTACAGCCGCTGCACCTGGCGTCCCCGCGGTGTGGAGCTGTAGCGCCAGCGCGCTCCGCTGAGGTCCTGGTAGTGCTCGATGTCCGAATCAGGCCTGCCGGATGCCGCCAGATACGTGTCATCCAAGGCCCGCAGACGCAAGGTGACCACGCTCAGGGGCAGGTCCACACCCTGAGCGGCGAGCTGACATGCGACTTCCCGTGGGGTCAGAGGGTCGACGGACCGCTCGAGCACTTCCATGATCGGCACGTACTCGCAGCGGCGGGAACTCAACAAGTAGCCGAACGGCCTGGCGGGGTCCCCGGCGGGCAGGGCGTGAGCAGCCCAGCCCTCCTCGCCGTCCACGGCAGATTCTCCTCGCATAGGACCTTCCTTCTGCTATGTCGTGAATGCCGGAAATAGGCTAGGGGTTGTTACTGACAATCGACCCTGCTGCACACCCCAGGCACTGGCCGGCCGTGCCCGCCCCCTTGAAGCTCCTATAGATCGTCAAGCTGGTCGTTCGTAGTGGCTGAGCCGTACTGTGCCTGGGTGCGCTACTTGGCGGAGTCCTTCATCTTCGGGGCCTTGAGGCGAGGCCGTTCGGTCGAGCAGTTCCTCGGGCCGGTCGGCTCGCCCGAGCGCCGCGGTGTGCGGTATGTCGAGGTCCGGGCGGCGAGGACGTCATACGAGGTCTACGTCCATGCCGTCGAGGATGTCGGGCATGAGTCCTTCTTGGACCTGGACTCCTTCCCGCCGTTCGATCAGAACTCCGAGGAAGAGGAGTTCGGCCAACTGCTTGGCAGGGCTGAGGACCCCCAGAGCGCACTGGCTCTTGCTGAGGAGGGCACAGGGGCTGTTCGCGGGCGGTGGGTCAACCAGGGTGTCGGGCAGGACGAGTACCGCGACTTCGTCCGGGTCGGCCAGCCGTCTGTTATGTCGCCGGACGGGTATCCCTGGTCTGACCTGCGCACCGACCCGTGATGATCTGATCGCCTCATTCACGTGGCCGGTCCCAGGACCGGAACACCAGTAGCTTTGATGTGCCTGTAGACCTCCCGGGCGACGACGCGGCCACCGCACCGGCGGAGTTCATCAGCGCGAGCACGGAAGCGGCCAGAGGGTCGGGCGCCCGCACCCCCTTGATCTGCCGGAGGTAGAGCTCCTCCCAGTCCCCGCCCACCCACGTGGTGACAGGGATGTGGTGGACGCTCCCGTCGTACCGGTCCACCAGATAGGGGCCGCCGCCGACGAGGAGATCGCGCAGATCGCGGCTGCGGGCGTACTCCGCCGAGTTCCAGAAGACGAGCCAGCCCAACGCGTGCTCCTTCACCTCGTGGACTACCAGCTCGTGTGTCAGCCGCATCGCGACCAGCAACGAATCCACCCGTTCGACGACACGCTCTTTGGAGATCACGCCTTCATCATCCACATCGGGTCAACCAGATTTCCCACCACGCCAGCACTGCGCACTGAGATCCCAAACGCGGTCTCAGACGCGGTCCTGTAGGCAAGGATCCGCTATCCGGTCAGGGCAAGGTTGTGAAGACGGGCGATGCCGAGCATGGCGTGGTGGACGCCGTCGCCTTTCAGGCGACAGTCGCGGAGGATCTTCCAGGTCTTCATACGGGCGAAGGTGTGCTCCACTCGGGCACGGACTTTGCGGTGGGAGGTGTTGTGGGCTTCCTTCCAGGCTGGTAGCTCGGTCTGGCGGGGTTCTCGGCGGTGCGGGATGATCAGGCCGGTGCCGCGGTAGCCACCGTCGGCAATCACGGTGGTCTTGCCGACCGAGCTCTTGGCGCCGGACAGCTCCCATGCCTTGCAGTCGTTACGGTTGCCAGGCACGGGCCGACCGACCACAACGACACGCCGGGTGTCGGCGTCGATGACGACCTGGTGGCTGGTCGAGTAGCGGTAGTTCTTGGACTGCTCCGCCACGCTGTGGTCCCGTGTCGGAACCAGGGTGCCGTCCACGATCAGCACCGTGTCTCTGCGGAAGCGGCTCCGCGGCCGCAGCGCGAGCAAAGGCCCGAGCTGGCTCACGATCCGACCCGCGGCCGACTTCGAGATCCCGAACAAGGGAGCGAGCCAGCTGCCGCAACGTCAGGTTCGTCCGCCAGCACGCGGCAACCAGTAGCACCCGGTCTTCCAACGGAAGACGCCACGGACGGCCCCTGCAAACACGGGGCGGGCCAACCGCGCCGCAACATGGCGATCAGTTTCCCGAACTGCTTCGGGCTCAGCCCGGAGTACGGCGCTATCCATGACGGCTCCGACGCCGTGATCACAGCCCCCACATGAAGATCAAGCCAGTCGTGGGCGGTCCAGACCTACGGGCCCTGGATCCACCGGCCGAGGTCAGTAGAGCCAGCGGTCCAGAAGCCCTGGCCAGAGAAACCCCTCGGAGCCGTTGAAAGCCGCCGGGTCTATCTCCTTCAGCTCCTCGGCCAGCAGGTTCAGCTCGGTCAAGGCCCGCACTTCCTCCTCTTCAGAGAGGTACTCCTCAAGGCCGTCCGGCTCGCTGAGAAGCTCTGAGCCTGTGACGCGACTGCCGTAACAGTGAAGGACGTCGAGCCACACACCGACACCCGAGTTGGCGAACCACGCCTCCCCGTCCGGCATGACGAAGTAGACCGCCCCGGTCTCCGGCTCAACACCGAACGATGACCGCTCGGCCTGGTCATCGAGGTCTACCTGCTGGGTGAGGCAGTAGATCGGGCCCCGGGACGTGAGCAGGGCTGGTTCAGCCTCGCTCTGCAGCACGGCTCGTTCTATGAGGCGCGGAGCTACCGGGATGCCCACCTCGACGAGCTGTGCCTTCGCGGAGTCTGGGATCCGCCAGCCGGCCACAACGTCCTGTCCGGCTCGTGTGACATGGCCCAGGCCGGCCCACGCGGTCAGCTGGTCGTACGTCGCCATCGAACGATCCTCTTCCGTCGGCTGTGCTCCTGACCCTATCGAGCCGGCCTCAGGTCAGAGCACGGCCGCACTTGCGGGACAGCCCTACACAGCCAAGGCGTGCTCTCTCCGGGGAGACGCTGGAAATCGTGGTGGGCACCCGGCACGAACTCACGCTGCACCCAGCCCACGTCCACGGCCTCACCCACAAGCGCTCGAACGGGTCCTCCACGGAAACCAGGATCCGGATGACGGCGTCCGGGCGGCGCTCCTCAGAGGCTTCCTGGCCGTCGACACCGACCCCGGGGGCACCCCAGTTTTTGAGCATGTTCAAATAGGCGTGTCCGGCGGCAGACCGCCGTCCGGTCTCGGGGAATCAGTGTGTGGACATGGGGGTCAAGACCGTGAGCACGAGGGCAACAGGCAGAGGCGAACTGCGGCCCGGCCGTCACTGGTATGCCACGGCGGTTGCGATCGCCGTCATGCTGACCGTGCTGGGCGCGGCCATCGGCGCATACCGGTTCAAAGACGCGATCGACGCGGTGAACACCGACCATCAGTTCGGCAATGGTGACACCGTCACCCTGCGGCTCGAGCCGGGGAGCGAGAAGACCATCTGGGTCAAGTACCCGGGCCCGTCGCCCGGTCCGAAGTGCGACATCACCGGGCCTGAAGCCCCAGGCCCGACCGATCCGGGAATCGACGTGTTCCTCACCCAAGACGAGACCTGGATGCCGCTCTACACCGTCGACGTGCCGCGGGCAGGCGACTACAAGGTCACCTGCTCGTCCCAGGCAATCTCCCGGTACGCCATCGGGGACCCCGGAGGGCTTGTCGCGCTTGCAGGCTGGCTGATGCTGGCCGTCTTTCTCCCGACGCTCGGAATCGGCATCGGCGCCGTCACCATCCTCGTCACCGCCATCCGCCGCAGACGCCATCGCAAGCGGCTGCTCGCCGAACGCTACGGCTCCGGTGGCGGCTACCCAGCACACCCCGGCCTTGGCTCCGGCGGCGGCCGATGATGAATGGCGCCCTCTCTCATGGAGCTGATCCCCCCACGACTTAGAACTGCTATCGGAATGACTTCAGGCGTCGCCAGCAGATGAGTGAGCAGGCAAGGCTGAGGAAGGCTTCGTGGATGTCGTCGCGTACTTCCCAGCGGATCCGCAGCCGGCGGAACCAGTGGAGATGGGCGAAGGTCCGCTCTACGCCCCAGCGTTCGGAGCCGAGGCCGGAGCCGTGCGGGACGCCGCGTCGGGCGATGACGGGTTTCACGCCCAGGGCCCAGGCCAGGCGTCGGTACTTGTCGTGGTCGTAGCCGCGATCCCCAAGCACCGTGTCGGGCCGCCGACGCCGTCGGCCGCGCTTGCTGCGGACCGGTGGGACCCCTGGAGCAGCGGGAAGAACGGGTGACGTCATTGCGGTTGCCGCCGGTCAGGGTGACGGCAAGCGGAATGCCGGTGGCGTCGGTGATCAGGTGGCGCTTGCTGCCGTTCCTGCCCCGGCCAACCGGGCTTCGCCCGGTTTTTGAGCCCCTTTTAGCGCGCGTATGTGGGAGCCGTCGACCACGGTGAGATGGCCGTTGATCATCGGCGGCGTGTTCGCGGTCTGGTTCGCGCTGGCTCTCGCCGTCGTCCACGGACGCGGCGGGCGGGGCTGGAAGGCGATCGAGCGCGCATACATCGCGACCTTCGGCTGGGCCGAGTGGCTCTGACCTGACCGGTGTCGGGCCTGGCGGTCACTCGTGCACACCTCGGCCCACACCTGCCCGGCCGGCGAACCGCCGGTTCCCCAACCGGCGGCCCGACACAAGCTCTCCTGCTCCTGTCCCGGCTCCGGGCTCTGCTCCCGCTGCAGCCCCCCCGTCCCCCGTGCTGTGCCGGTGAGGTATGGGCCGTGGGGGACCGTCTACGAGCGGTTTGCCCGCTGGGAGGCGGATGACACGTGGGCAAGACTGTTGGAGCCTGTGCAGGTCCGCGACGACGCGGTGGGCCGGGTGGAGTGGACCGTGGCCGTCGACTCCACGATCAACCGTGTCCACCAGCATGCCGTCGGCGCACGCAAAAGGGGGCCGCAGACGGGGACAAACTGGAGGATCTGGGCCGCTCGCAGACGCACCAGGCCATCGGTCGGTCCCGAGGCGGGCTGACCACCAAGGTCCACCTTGCGGTCGACGGCCGGGGCCTGTCCCTGTCCATCGTGCTCACGCCCGGCAACGTCAACGACGCCACCGTATTCGGCCAGGTCATCGACGGGATCTGTGCTCCGCGGGCCGACACCGGCCGCCCGCGCACGACACCGGCCCGAATCCTGCGACAAGGCCTCATTTGTCAGATTCTGCCTAGCAGCCCAGGCTCGCCACAGGCCCGGCCTCCACCCGTTCAGCGCACCTGGGCAAGCCCCGGAACGGGTGGCCGGCGGCCGCCCCCGCACCGCTGTGAATGGCAGCGATACCTGTCACCGGGCGAGAAATCTGATCTGGGCCTCTCGGTTGAGTTCGCAGCGATGGTTGTCACCACGTGCTGGGGGCTGGTTGTCACCAGGCTCGCGTCGGCAGTCGTGTTGTCATTGCTGGACGGCTCATTGGATCAGGTCGGTGTGTGGATGCTGGGGGGAGGTCGGGCAGACGTAAATCTGCATGTTGTCGGTACTGCCCACTTCCACCCTGGTCGGCTGTGAGACGTCCTGATGCGCGCAGTCAGAGCTGGCGGCGGCCTGGTCTTCCTGAGGCACCCAGCTGAGGCTTTCGTCGCCGTTCGACTCGAAGGAGGCGATCGTCAGCAGCGGGATCATCTGGGCCTCACACACTGCGCAGTACCGGGGGTTGGGGTCGGTGCGGCCCCATGGGGGCCATCCGCCGACCTTCCAGCCGGGTGCTTGGCCCAGATGAGTCATGTAGAACTCATGCGGATCCTCCGCGTAGGAGCTGTCTACGTCGGCTCCGGCTGCCTGCCACCTGCTCCAGTCCCCCAACACCAGCCGCAGTTCCGGGCTCAGATCCAGGAGGTTGGGGTAGTCGGTGATCGCTTCCGGTGCCAGCACGCACTGCTCTGGTACGTATCCCGGATAGTCCGCCTCGTACGGTTCCGGTGGTGTGGCGAGGACATCGCCGACCTCCGCAGCCGACCGCCAGAACAGCGCGGTCGCAGGCTTGTAATGCGGATCGTGTTCGTACGGGCACCAGAGAATCTGAAGCAGATCGGCCTGCCCGGGCGGCTGCAACAGAGGTACGTCGCGTAGGTACAACTGAGCCACAGGCAGCATCGGGACCGGGCATTCCGCCGGGCCGGGAGGGCCGGCCTCGAGCCGTTCGGCGAGCCACGCGGCATTGCGCTCCTCGAGCGCCTCCTCTTCGGAGGTGAGCGTGGGAGTCTGGCCCTCAGGGCACCAGCGGGACAAACGTCTGCGGAGCCGCACTTCGGTCGGCGACCGACGGAATCCGGTGTCCACATGCAGGTGCGCGTCTTCGCAGTGCGGCCACGGTTCTTCAGCCGGCCACAGCAGCGGCCCGCCGACCGAGCTGTCTCTGACCGACGGCAACCCCGGACGCGGATGCAGCCGTAGCGCGGGGCGTGCCAGCGGAGCCAGCTCGGGGAAGACCGTTGTCACCTCGACAGGCCGCGGGGGAGTAGTTCGTACGAGACTCATGCCGGTGATCTTGCCACCAGCTACCGACAGTCCCCTGCCGCCTTCACCCGCGGCCACGCTCAACCGGGATGACTGCGATCGGATGGTGCCAGAAGTCCGTGCGCAGGGACAGTTGTCGCTGCGAGGCACAGGACGACTGGCGTCCGCATCCCGACCCGCAGATCATTGCGCTGAGCTCCACGTCTAAGTTCGGTGATCATTTGCCAGACAGGCCCTAGTGACCTGAGTCAGAGATTCATCGTTAGTCGGACGTGAGTCGTCCGGGTCCGAAGATTCCGCCGTTGTCGGTCAGTGATGCCCAGCGGGCGGTGTTGGAGGGCTGTTACGCCGCCGTACGACTGTTCAAACCTTGGCTCAGCGGTCGCGGATCGTGCTGGAGTGCACCGGAGGCCACTCGATCATGGAGGTGTCCCGCCGGCTGCGGATCGCTCCGGACACGGTCCGCACCTGGCGGCGCCGCTTCATCGAGCGGGCCTGGACGGTTTGTGCGACGACCCGCGGCCCGGCGTCCCACGGAAGATCACCGATGCCGACCGGAGCGCGTCATCGTCAAGACGCTTGAGGAGACACCGAAGAACGCGACCCACTGGTCGACCAGGTCGGTTCTGGCACAGATCTTGGGGAGCCGTCGTGGAGCGTCACCTCGATGTTCGATCAGTGGTCGAGCGACGCTGCGGCTGTCAGCACAGTTGATTCTGAACTGTTGAGGCCCGGTCGTCGCTCATTGCGGTGTAGAGGGTCACGATCGATGTGACGGCGTCAACTTCGGCCGGGCCGAAGATCCGCAGCCACGCGAGTTCGCAGAGTCCGTCGAGCCGCCGGACACGGTCAGCGGCGCCCGCAGGCCACGGATGCGGGAGCACCGGGAGGTGGGTCAAGGAGACCTCGTCGATAGAGCTGCCGCCGATCTGCGGGGGCTTGTCGACCGAGACGTGGTGGAGATTGGAGAGGGAGAGCACTACGTCCGGCTTCCACGGCCCTTCCCTTAGAGTGATCTCCAGGCAGTCCTCCTCGGCGAAGGCGTCGAACGAGATGCGACTGATGGTGTAGCCGACGCATGATGCGAGTGTGCGTGCGGCGTTGGTGCATCGGTTCTTGAGGGCATCTCGCGCCTCAGTCATATCCGTCGCAGCAGGAGACTACGAGCCCCAGTGGCCTGCGTCGATCGAGTTGGCTGGGCCAGCCACTGGTCCGGGACTGCGGGCTATTGAAGCAGGATCATCTTACGGAGAAGCTCGAATCCGGCTCGGCCATAGAGTTGCCTACGTCCCGGTCGACCCCGGCCGGCCCGGTGACGTGGGCCGGTTCGTGTGGCGGGGCGACGTCCCCTGACGCGGCCGGCCCTTCGGGCCTGGGCCCGCGCCCGTGGGGTGCGGGTAGCCCGGACCGATAGGGCGTGTACGGGTGAGGCCCGGTGCCCGGCATGCTGGGAGCAGTACCACCGGGCCGCCTACACCACCCCCACCACCCGTTCCAGGGCGGCGCGTACGACGTCGCCCCGGTGCAACGGACAGTCACCAGGCCTGCCGCCCCCAGACTCGTATGGGGCCTGGCAGACAGGTCACTCCCCGGAAAGCCCGGGATAGTAGCCGCGTTCGTAGTACTGCAGGGTCGCCGCGTGCTTTTCACCGGCACCACGGCAGATCGGGCACACCCGGTCCTGATGGCACTCCGGACACCTTCGCCGCCCCCGCTCGACGTCCGGTATCCAGCTACGTCCCCAGCACGACGAACACCAGCCCAGGCCATCGCACTCGTAACACAGCACATACCCCGGCCTGAGCGTGTCGGGTGTCCGCACGGGGTCGGGCTTGACCATAACTTCGGCCGTGTGAAAGGCCAATGACGGGGTTTTCGCCTGGTAGAGCACCACGTTGGAAATCTTGGAGATCCGCACCTGGACGACGACGCCGTCGTGCCTGCCGGTGATGAAGTGCGCCTCGGTGACCTTTTCCTCCACAGCCCAGCCCGCGGCGGCCAGAGCTTTCGCCGCCCGCTGCCCCATCTCCGCGGGAGACACGGTTTCAGGCCTGGCACCACGGAAGGTCATCGTGTGGTGAAACTGAAGCGGCTCATGCCAGTCAGAGACGGAGGGCACTCCCAACTCCTGCGGAAAGACCCTTGCTTCCGGCGTCAGGCGGGACACCAGTTCACGCACCTGCACGTGCATGAACAGACCGAGCCGCTCCAGCTCTTCGCGTGCACCCGGTATATCTGTCATCAGCACCCCTGCAGCACGCTAACGCACGGGCAGCAGCGTGCCTAGACAAAAGCCACCCCGCCGCGACATCGTCGACGTTCTGCGGACTGCTGATGTCGTTGCGCCACCAATCGGGCAGCTCCCCGTTCCACCGCGCCGCCAGTGCCCAGCGTCCTGCACGGTGCCGTAACCCCAGCGGCAGACGGTCGTCGCCAGCTCCACGCAGGACACGACGGTCTCGCACAACCACGGCGGCCACGACGGCCACGCCATGCTCCCCGAACACGCGCCCCTGCCCTCCCGCACCGGCAAGGTCGGCGAAGGCCTGCTCGTGCCCCGCCGCCACGGGATGCTCGTCCCGGCCGGAGGCAGCTGGAACGACACCACCACCGACCTCTCCGAGCCGATGCGGACGCGCACCACCCGCGACTCCGAAGCCCTGCTGACCATGCCCTACGTCGTCACCATGCTCCGCAACGGCCGCATCGACTCTGTCGAGCGCCCGCTCGCCACGCCCGCCGCCCGGGGCCGCCACCACGGACTGGTCATCCCCTACCGCAAGGGCGCCGCCCAGCCCACCAGCGAGCCGATGCTCACCCTCGCCACCCGTGACTCCACTGAGCCTCCGCCAACTTGAAGGCGCAGGTCAAAGGGCTGGTGTGATCGGTTCGTGGGGTACTCGTGCTGGTCGTGGGCGGGAGTCCGCGGAGAAGATCGTCTGTCAGCGTGGTTGGGCCGAAGAGAAAGGCGATGCAGCAGCGCCGACGGATGTGCGAGCCTTCTGTCCCCAGACGCCGACCGAGAAGACTCTGATGACCCGCGATGAGGCCCTCAAACAGCTCAGCCACATCGGGCACGAGCGGGCATTCGGTAGGCATGTCGGGTCCGACCGGCTCATTCAGGCAGGGCTTGACGCCCTCATTGGCGAGGTTGAGAGTCCCTCCCTCGCCATGCTGGCTGGCCTCCTCCGGAGCGAGGAACCCGAAGCGCCAGCGCTCTTCGACCAGGTACTGGAGGAGCTGGGACTTTCCTTCTATCCGCCCGCCGACCCTCGGGCCGCCAAGTGGGCGATGGCCTACTGGATCGCCGGTCAGATAGCCGACGGAACCCTGGATCCCGCCACCGGAACCCACCTCATCTGGGCAGACGTCGCCTACGACCTCGGCTACCCGGAAGAGCTGCAATCTCTCGTCTCGTGCGCTCTCAACCTGGACGGATGGGAGGAGAGCTGGGGAGTGTCCGTCGAGGAGCTAAACCGGGAGGCGGTCGAGGCGGCGAAGCAGTTCCTGAGCAAGAGGCCGCCAGCAGAAGCTGGGAGTTGACTCCGGTTCCTGCACGCTGTGGCTCTGCCGCCTCCTACGATTCTGTGCATGCTGGATCCCGAACTGCTGGAACGGATCACTACGCGCCGTGCGGAACTGGACGAACTCGAAGAACAGCTGTCCAAACAGCTGGATGCGGTGCGGGCTGAGCGGGACGAGCTCGCCGTCGCCGAACGTGTCTTTGAGAGAGTGAGCGAGCAGCTCGCCGAGGAACGCTCTTCAGCCCGGCCGATTCCCGGGCAGGTGGGCGGCCGAGCGGTGATGCTGATCCCGCACCGCGAGCCGGGCGCGGACGAAAGCATGCTCCCGTCGGACTACCAGCGCATCATCGCCGCCGTGCGGCAGGCCGCCGGACCGGTCATGGCCCGTGAAGTCGGCGAGGTGGTGGGGGTGGACGTCAGCGTGAAGGCCAAGCTCGAACCGCTACGCAGCAAGCTGATCAAACTCGTCGATCGCGGCTGGCTGCGCAAACTGCCCGACGGCCGCTTCACCACCCGCCTGTGACCGGGAGTACCGCCACTCGGAGCGGTGTGGCACGGGCGTAACCGGGGTGCCCCCAGGGTCCGTTGGAATTGTGTGACGAATACCAAAAAGCGCGCCGAGGACACCTGCCCGCCGGTCTACCAGTGCCGCCTGCCGCTGTCCACGCGCACCGTCAACTACCTCGCCGATCTGCTCAGGCGCCATCTGAAGGTGATTCGGTCCAGGTGGCGGATCCTGCCGCCGGGGAAGATCGCGGTGATCGTCCTGGCGTGCTGCGTCACGACCAGCGCCTGGCCGACATGGCCGGCGGAAACAACGTCTCCGAGTCCACCGTCCGCCGCGGGCGCGACGAGCTGATTGGACTGCTCGCCGCCCAGGCGCCGCGCCTGGACCGTGCCCTGAGGAAGGTCGCCAAGCAGGGCGGGGAGGTGGTCCTGATCGACGGCACCCTCATCCGCACCCAGCGCCGCACCGGCAAGGCCGATCGGCGGAACTATTCCGGCAAGCACCGAACTCATGGCCTGCACTTCCTCGCCCTGACCGACGAGAACGGGCGCCTGATCTGGATATCCGCCGCGCGGCCTGGCCGCACCCACGACAACACAGCCGCCCGCCACGATCACATCCTGGCTCACCTGCGCGCCGCCGGCCTCGGAGCGTTGGCCGACCTCGGCTTCCGCGGCCTGGACAACGACATCCTCGACCCCGTGGTCGTCACCGGCTACATCGCCACTCGTACCCACAAGCTCACCCCGGGCCAGAAGGAAGCCAACCGTGTCCTCGCCGTCGGACGGGCTCCGGTCGAGCACGGCTTCGCCCACCTCAAGAACTGGCGGGTCCTCACCAAGCTCCGCACCGATCCCGCCCGCGCCACCCGCCTCCTGCGAGCCTTGCTCGTCCTGACGAACCTCGAAGTCAACCGCTGACGGATGATCTTCTCCGTGGACCTACGCCCGCGACCAGCACGAGTACCCCACGAGCCGATCACACCAGCCCTTTGACCTGCGTCTTCAGGTTGGCGGAGGCTACGTGGAGTCCACTGACACGGTCCAGTCGACGTCGTCGTCGGCGTCCGCAACTGCCAGGACGGACGACCGTCAGCTGAACCCCTGACGGATCAGCACTCACTGAACGCTTCCGAGAGACCCGAAGACTCGCGCCACCCACTGATCCATCCGGGCTGCGAAGTCCCATGATGAGGCTATGTCCGAAGCCGGCAGAGCGCCGAAATCGTGCCCCCCGTCAAAGAAGTCCACGTCAGCCCAGCCACCACGAAACAGGACCACCTGCAGCTCGGCCTCCGCCGAACCCGAGATCACCACCCCGAGTGAGTCGGGATCGTTCACCCGAGCCCTGTCGGTCTCCAGAGGCTGGGGCCACTTCGCCTCCCAATCCCTCCAGGTCATCTCTCCGACTTCAAGGCCGGCCGCCCTCCAGCGCGCGACTCGCTCGAGCATCAACACGGCCGCTTCGTCGAGATCAACAACTCTGTCCATGAGGGGGATCATCCCTCATGGACAAACCTCAGCAGCCCGGGGCATGCAGCAGACGGATCGCGAGGATCGACAGCCCAATGTTCCTATTACTCGCCAACATTTCCAGGGCCACACGAGCTGGGGCGCTCCCCCGGATACGCCAACAACCGTTCCTGCTTGTGACTATGCAGACAACCCCTACTACGACCGCGACGTCCTCGCCCGGCAGATCGCCCGCGAGGAACAGCAGTGCCGCGCCCTGGAGGACTGCGTCGGCCGATGGGGCGCGGCGGGCGAGCAGTAATCCCAGGCGGTGGCTTGCGCGGATGGGGCGAAGCGCAGCAGGACGGCCTGGCAGGTCAGCGACTCCTGATGGTGCCAAAGGCCGGGGTCTGGGGCCCGCGTTGCAGCTCCGTGTTGCACCGCCGTCCAGTGCCAGCAGGCAAGACGAAAGGCCCCGGGTCACGACGTCCCGGGGCCTCCACTTCGCTGACCTCTGCGCTCAACGACGAGCTGGGCAACCTGCCACGCCCAGTCCATCCCCAGCTACGCGAGCGGCCAGCTGGTCGGCGTGAACTTGTCGCGCCGAGACTTGGTGTTCGAGACCCCCACGCCCAGCTTCACGATCACCGGCTCCGCCTCGCCCCCGACCACGCGTCTGGTGCAGGCGGACCGTAAGAGCGCTTCCACGTGCGGAAGTGGCCTCACGGGGCCTGCAACGGATCGCCGACCGGCTTCCGAGCTCTGACCTGCCGTTTCCTGTTCCCGTTCCACGCCCGCCGCAGGCCAGACGCCGTCGGGCTGGTCGCGGCGCCCCCGAGCTCGGGAGGGTTCCCGGATCCGGGAACGGTGCTGCCCCTGGTGATCGACGTGTCCCATATATGGGAACGCGCTTGGCCAGGCGCTTCCGCGGTCGCGGGGTTCAGCACAAGGACCCAGTGCCGGCCCGGCCCGGGCGACACAGCATCCGGCCCGGCATCCGCCGCCTGGCCGCCGTTCTCCCGGCGGATGATTGCCGGGGCAATCACCGAGCCGGCCATCGTGAGGCCCGGTCCCGTCCCTTGAGGAGAGGCCGGGTTACGGCCCCTGGTGTACCGCGCAGGTTGTAGGGTCCAGCGCCCGTACATCCAGGGTTTCAGATGATGATCAAACCGGTGGGGGGTGACGCCACCTCGCATCCGTTTCTATCGTCTTGTTCAGCGCTGACCGTTATGGGGCGCCTGTCGCGCACGGTGGGTGCGTGAACGTGAATGTGACGAAGGGGAATTCCTGTGCGTATGCGACGTGCACTGACATCCGCAGCCTTGGGGAGCGTCCTCGCTGTGGGCGGCACGGCTGTGACGGCTCAGGCGGCCGAACCCGCGTCGGCCTCAGGGACCTCAGCCAGCACGGCGAGCGCGGCCCAGGCAGGCTGGACGTTCTACCGTGCCTACTGGACCAAGAGCTCCTGCCAGGCGGAAGGCAGGGCCGGCAAGAGCAAGCACTGGTGGAAGGACTACAACTGCCAGTACCAGCGCGGCAACGACGGTCAGATGAAGTTCTTCCTCTACGTCTTCAACCGCGTCGCGGGATAGCCGGTATGTCCTTCGGCTTCCGTCCGGCCGGACACCGCCGCACGGAAGCCGAGGCCGCACACCTGTGGCCAGCGGGCCGGGCCGGCCGGAGTCGCAGCCGGCCATCTCATGTCGGCCCCGGCCGTCCTGACAACGCTGTCGCTGCAGGACCCCGCACCGCGGTGCGCCGACCGCGGCTTCAGTCGGCCTGCCCGGTGCGGGCTCTGGGTTCGTCTGTGCGGGTGCTGACGCCGTCGCGGGCGGCGATCGAGTCCGCGGTGACCGGCGGCGCTTGCCCCGTCCCGCGCGGCGGCGACGGCCGTGATCTCGGGGAGGCGGGTGCCGGGCCGGGTCTGGTGCGGCGTGGGGTCCTTCGCGCAGGGGGTGTGGCCCTTGTGCTGGACGGGTCGGGTGGTACGGGCTTCGGCGGAGGGACGGGTCCACCAGCGGCGGCCGTGGCGTTCGGTGCCGAGGCCGAGGGGGCCTCGGAAGGCGTTGGCGCGGATGTTGGAGGCGGTCAGGCCGGAGAGTTCGGCGACCTGGGCGTCGGTGAGGAGATCGGCCGGGTGCGGCGGCATTCCAGCCCGCCGGTGTGGAGCGGGGTAGACCCTTCGCTTCAACTCTTCAGTGCTGGCCTCGTACTCGGCCGTGATGTCGCTCACTGGCCCGGTATCACTACGCGGCTTCGCTCCCCGCTGCTCCGAGTGTCGGCATGGTCAGGTGCGCGCCCACCGGCCCCCGAGGCGATCTCGTGGTCGCCTACGCCCGTCAGCTCACAGATCCTGCCGCCTCTTCCACCGTAGAACGAGGCTGGGCCGATGTGCACCCGACAGCTACCCGGCCGGTCACCACCGGCCGCGGGATCACGAGTGCTCCCCGCCAGCGACACCGACGGCCGCCGGCCCCGTGCTCCTCCAGAGGCAGCCACGTCAGCGGGCTGTCAGGCCAGGGGCTGCGGCGTACGAGGGTCGTCCATTCCTCGTCGTGCCGGCCCGGCACGGGGCGCCCCTCGGACGCCCACTGGCGGGCGAGTTCAGTGAAGATCGGCTCCAGGTCAGGGCGGGGAACCGTTTCGCCGTCGCTTCGCTGAACGCCGACGGTCGGACCGAACGGCATCGTCATCGTGGTCATGTGCGTGGTCCGCAAGGCCGCGTCCGGCCCCCTGGCGTACGAGTCGGGGGTGAAGCGCCTGTTGGTGAGCGCCCCTTCCTGGCCCGAGCCGGGCCGGCCGCGACGTTTCGTATGACGGGCCTGCGCGCTAGTTCGTGAGGCGGGCATTCCCCCAAACGCCGTAAGAATAGTTGTCGTAGTACTCACCTGCAGTGAAGGTCACCTTGAGCTTGAGGCGCAGCGCCCCCGCCACTTTGATGTGGAGCTCGCGTGACTCGCCGATACTCAGTTCATGCGCGGGTAGTGGATTCCCGTCCAAGAAAAGCTCAAAGGTGAGCATCCCCCCGGTGGGGGAGTCATCCCGTACTCCGATGGTGGCGTCAAAGAATTTCCAGTGACCAGCGATATTGTATTCGGCGTCGTTGGCTGGAATGGAGTTCTTGTCTACCCGGAGAAACACACTTTGAGGATAGGTTCGACCACGCAGATCGGCCGAACCCTTGTCCACGTTGTAGCTCGATGACAACGGATCGAGATCGACCAAGTATCGCACCTCGCGTTGTTGGCCCGGGGGTTGAGGTGAATTTGGCGATGACGTGGGCCTGGTTGGGGTCGAGGTTACCCCGCCTGACTCGCCGGTCCCCGCACTGCATCCCTTAAGTCCAAGGAAGGCTAGTAGTGTAATAACACCTCCGATAATTCCGAAGATCGCCGCCAATTTGAGTAGCCAATGCTCTCCATTGCTCACTCGGCGAGTATCTGTGGGTTGCCTGGCGGTAGGGGCGTACCGGCAGGCGCGTGTTGCTATCGCCTCAGTTCGGAGAAGACATGTTTGCCGTCCTCATCGGCTGGGACCGCGCGCTCGCCGGGATCGCCCGCCGCGCCCTCGCAGACAAGGACCGCCTGCCCCTCGTCGAGGCGTGGTTCCGGCCTGAAGCTGGCGTCCGCCTGGATCGGCGGCACCAGCTCGCCGCCGGGCTGCGGCGCTCTGCTTCTTCCCGGAGGTACAGCGGCACGCCGCGCATGAAGCGGCCCGAGCCCGGCTCCTGACTCGGCCGGCCCGTCCCAGGGGCGGCCGGGAGGCGGCCAAGCCTCGGACGCCGGGATCCGGGAGAATCCCTGCAGAGGGGTCATTCCTTCCGCAGTCGGGCCCTGGCCCTCCACCACCGCGCCCCGGGCACGACGCAGGTTCGCCGCCTGGTGACCATCACCAGGGACTGCATCGGCTCCGAGCGGAAGAGGTGGCCTTGCTGGTCGGCACCGGGCTCCTTGCTCGCGGCCAGCAGGGCTGACGTAGCCCGAGGTGGCGGTGGGGCCCGGGTGCGGGTGATCGGAACCACCGCACGCATCGCCGTCGACAGCCTCCGCGCCCCGTAACAGACCGCGGTGCCACAGGCCGAAGGTGACCCCTTCACCGCATACTGCCGTCTGCGGCGGAAGCCGCCGCGCCCCCCGCAACCTGGTGCTGCTGGGGCGCGGCGCTGCCGTAGGAGGACTCGCTCAGCCGCCCGTCCGGGCGGTCACCAGCAGGGTCCCCAGGGCTGCGTCGGGGGAGGGGATGAGGTCGGTCTGGATGTCGGTGAAGCCGTGGCGCTTGAGGAGGTCGCTCCACTGCTCGGGGGTGTGCTGCCAGCGCAGCACGGTCAGTTCGCTCTCGCGGCCCTCCAGCCACCTGCCGCCCATCTGCTGCGCGCCGTACTGGCCGGCGATGGGCTCGCGGTGGGAGAAGGCGAAGATGCCGCCGGGGACGAGGCGGCGGGCGACGCGGGGAAACAGCTCGTCGGGGTCGGTGAACCAGACCGCGCCCCACGTGGAGTAGATGACGTCCCACAGCCGCAGGTCCTGGTCGAGGAAGGCGGAGGCTTCGGCGTGGACGAACTCCAGGCCGGTGGTGTCGCTCCAGAACTGGCGGGCCCGGTCGACCTGGACCGGGGAGAAGTCGACGGCGGTCACCTCGATGCCGGAGCGGGCGAGGAAGGCGGCGTTCTCGCCCTCTGCCGGGCCGAGGTCCAGCGCGGTTCTCGGGGAGCCGAGGATCTCGGCGCCGGGGCCGGTGCCGGGCAGGCCGGTCCAGTCGAAGCGGTCCCCAGTGGGGCGCTCGAGGTGGGGGCGGTACTTGTCCCAGTACTCGGCTGCGGTACTGGGGGCGGCGCTGGACATGAAGGGTCCTCCGGAAGGAGCGGGGGGTGTGAAGTGGCCGCCAACCTACTCGCGTCCGGGTACCGATGAGAGCAGAAGATATAAACTGACATAAAAGGAATAAAAGGCGCCCGGAGGTGCGCGGGGCATCTCCGGGCGGGAGCGGGCCTACGGCCCTACGGGGTCAGTGGCACTTGGAGCCGGGGTGGCAAGGTCCGCACTTGGCGTAGTCGGCCTCCCACAGCTTCCAGTCCACCTCGAACCCGTTGTCGTGGATGATCTGCGCGGTGCGCTCCACCGAGCCGTCGTACTTGAACGCGATCTCGGGGATGTGCTCCAGGAACCGGCCGCCGAAGTGCTCGGCGCAGAACTCCCGGTAGTTCTTGGTGTCGAGGATGAACACGTGCACGGCGATGTCCACGATCCGGCCGCAGCACATCTCCAGCGGCGTCGGCTCGTCCCACTTCTCCATCGCGGTGACCAGGTACGACACCGCGGCGTCGAACAGGCGGGTGGCCATGACCTCGTCGAACGGGTAGTCCCGCATCAGCAGGGCCACCTCGCGGTCCCACACCTCGGGGCTCACGTAGTCCCGGGGGTTGCGGTACTCGCCGGCGTCCTGCTTGACCGGAGTGTCGAGCGTGATGGTCATGTGGTGCTCCTCTCGATCGTGATTCGAGTGGTGCAGGGGTGGTGCTGCCCGCCCCGGGCCGTAGGCACAGAGCGGGGGTTCTGGGGTCAGCCCCGCTCGAGGCTGGAGGGGTCCTTCACCACCCACTCCTTGCCGCCGCGGGGAGGCCGGGCGAAGACCGCGTTGGACATCACGACGCGGGTGGCGGGGTCTTCGAACTCGCCGATGAACTGCACGTAGCCCATTTTCCGCTCGAGTGGGTCGTAGATCGCGGTCCCCTCGCTGACCCAGCCGGGCACGGCCTGGCGCTGGCGCTCACGGCCGGGGCGGGACACCGTCACCGCCCTCGAACTCGGCACGGCGCACGGACTTCTCCCAGCCGCCGGCCGCGCGGAGCCGAAGGACCCGGATCGGCGTCCCGGGGGCGGGCTCCTGTATGGCGAGGGTGCGTCCGCTGGCGCCGGGCTTCCGGCGCGGCAGGCAGGGTGGCATGGCCTTGCTCCTCTCTCCAGCGGGGGCGCAGCGGACCACAAGACGGCGCGAGGATGGTCCGGCGGCCCGCTCCTTGGGGGCCGGAGCGGGTAGCTTGCTCCGGGGTGCAGGAGCACCATAGGAAGCCGCAGGAGTCGGCTCAACAAAGTTGCGGCGAATTGCGGAAACTCACCCGAGCGCGCTCAGCGCGGAGTCGATCAGGGCCCGGGCCTGGCGCCCGTAGACGGCCAGGTCCCGCAGTTCGTTGAACGCCTTGAGGTAATCGGCGATCTCGCGGGGCTGGCTGACGTCGATCTCGGCGGTGAGCGTCTCGACGACCACGAGACGCTCGTCGTAGGCGTAGAACGCCTCCAGCGGCCACATGGTGCGCCGCGAGGTGAAGGGTATGACGCCCAGCGAGAGGGAGGCGAGCGGCATCACGGTGAGCAGGTGCCGAAGCTGTGCTGCCATGGTCTGATGGTCGCCCTGCAGGTACCGCAGCACGCATTCCTCGATGACGAGCACGAACCGGTGCCCGCCTTCGTAGAGGTAGCGGGAGCGGGCGACGCGGGCGGCGACGGCCTCGCTCACATCATTTGGGGTGCCCTGGAAGTCGGTGATGGACTGCATCAGGGCGGTGGCGTACGCGGGTGTCTGGAGGAAGCCGGGCACCACGTTGGACACGTAGACGCGGCACATCCGGGTTCGCGCGTGCCGGGCGTTGAAGTCCTCCTGCGTGCGGCGCATGCCGTCGCGGTGCCGTCGTCGCCATTCGACGTACATCGAGTCGACCGCGCGGGCGGTGGCGATGAGGTCTGCCGCCTGTTCCTCGGCGTCACAGGCGGAGCGCCAGGCCCTGATGTCCGTGTCCGAGGGCGCGGCCTCGCCCTTCTGGATGCGGGTGGTCTTGGCCGGATGCCAGCCGCAGCGGGAGGAAAGTTCCTTGCCGCTGAGGCCGGCGTCCCGGCGCAGGTGCGTCAGCCGCACGGCGAGGGCTTCGCGGGCGGCCTGGGCACTGGAGGAAGGTGATGCGGGCATAAGGCGGTGGGCCGGCGGTCAGACGGCGTACTGGTCGTGAGGGGTGGCACGCTCCCACACCGTCTCGAACGCGTCGCAGACCATCTTCACCACGGCGGGCTCCTCGCTGAACTCATGACCGGCCCAGTCGCCGTCACCGGTCCACCAGTGAAACATCACCAGGCGGCGGTCGATCAGCCACAGGTCGTTCCCCGGCAGCGCGATGTCCGACGCCCTGTGGCGAGGCAGCCAGCGGACCTGTTCACCGGCTTCGATGTTCATGGGCGTGACGGCGTGCTCCCACCGGATGTAGTCGGTGACGGGCTCCGAGACGATCCGGGCCCGCCTCATCACCACCCCGCGGCCCACCGTGTCGCGGACGATCCCGAGCCACTCCGGCCACCACCGGGCGGTGGGGTCGAGGTCAACGTGGCCCGTGCGCTTGAACTCCGCGAACTCCTCGGCTTCATCGCCGACTCCGTAACTGTCGCGCATCTCCAGGTGAACGGCACTGTGCTCAGCCTGCCTCATCAGCGCGGCGAAGTCCGGAGCGTTCTGCGACATCACATGCCTCCCTCAAGATCGGAATGAACCGGAACGGGACACGAACCGGGGTCTCGCCCTTGGGGATGCCGACGGTGTGTCCCATGACCCACTCCGTCGACGCGACCTCGGCCATACGGGCGGGGTCGAGGTCCCACCCCTGGATCACGATTTCCTGCTGCTCCTCGTCGACCCAGACGGTTGGCGACCCACCACCGCCGGTGTTGGGGTCTATCCCGACGAACCGTAGCGTCATGACGATCTCCCCTGTCCAGGCAGTTGCGGGTGCTTGCGGACGACGCTGGTCGAGCGCACCGTGGCGGTCAAGGCAGCGAACCAGATTGGCCCGATCTGCGCGCTGCGGTGGGGTCGTCCGGTGCCAGAGGCGGGCTCGTGCCGACGCGGGAGTTGGCTGCTCCCGCGCACCGCTCGCTCGGCCGATCTGCTGCTGTGGAAGCCCTCCGACGGCGTGGTTCAGCGTCAACGCCTTCTGAGAACCAGGTGCTGTTCACAGGAGCCGCGTGGCTCAGGCGGATTCATCACCGCCTGGCCCAGCAGAGCGCCGCACCGGCGGCCGGATCGCGCACGCCGCCGGAGCGGGCGGCGACCAGACCGTCGCTGCTGTCACCACTGCGGCCGCCGCCAAGGCTCCCGGCGCTGCCTCGGCTCCGGCACCCGGCGCTGCCCTGGCCTTGGTGCCCGGCGCCCCGGCCGCTGTTGCTGCCGCGCCCCCTGGCGGGGAGGTTCTGGCCCCGCGCATGGGCAGTTCCGGTGGCGACCTGTGGCGTGGGGCCTGCGGCGGGACGCGTACCCGCACCCGCTGCTGCTCCTGCCCCGGCTCCGGCTCCCGCCCCCCCCAGCTCCGGGCCTTGCTCCCGCTCCCGCCCCCGTCCCTGCTGTTGCACCCGTGCGGGAGGCCGTCGACGCGTAGACGCCGCCTGCGAGTACGGATGCGAAGCGTTCCTGGGGCCCGCTGATCGAGGGGCTGAGCGTGCCCCGGGACCTGGAACTCGGTGACCGCGTGAAGGCGCTGGAGCAGCTTGGTGTCAGCCAGTTCGCGCAGGCCACGCTCGTCAGCGCCGTTAAGGACCAGGCGCATCTCCTGGTTGGCTCCCGCCAGTCGCCCCTGCCAGCCCACCGCATGGACCAGATCCGTGACCAGGGCGGGCCCCGCAATCCTCGGTGCGCACCTGGCCCACTTCCAGACCGACACCACCAGGCAGGACGACCCGTTCACCACGGCAGGGCGGCGCGTGGACGCGACCCTGCACTCCCTGATGACACCGCCCTCCACCCCGGCTGCGCTCGCGTCCCGGGTCCGCCTCTTCCCGACAGCTGCCATCTCCCGCTCCGCCACCAGCCCGGCCGGGACCGCGCCCGGGCAGGCGGCGCCGGCCCGGGCCGACCGTAGCCGCGCACCGGCAGCAGGCGGTGCCCGCCCGCGGTCAGAGCCTGCCCCGGTAGGTAGGAGAGCAGCACGCGGTCCGCGGTCCGCGAGGCGGGCCGCGGGCCCGCAGCGTGACCGGCGAGCGAGGAGCTGCCCCCTGGACCCGGCCACCGCCGCCCGCACCCCCACCCAGGACAATGCCGGCGCCATCGAGCAGCGCGCCGCCGCCCACCCGCGAGGCGCCGAGGCCCTGCTCCTGACTGCCCATCCCCCATCGGCGCGGCGCCGGGGCCCTGGCCGCGTACCGGCAGCAGGCGGCGGCCCCGGCCAGGGGTGCGGAGCCGGGCGTTGCTGCCGGCCCGCGCGCTCGCGCGCGGCGCAGCGCGTGGGCCGCGCGTCCGGGCGGGGAGAGGGCGGGCGGCTGGGTGTGCGATGTCCGGCCAGGACCGCGAACCCCCGAACGGCAACACCGTCGTGACAGGTGCTGACAAAGCGCGCTGCGCACCGGCCGGACCGCGCTGACGGCCACCGTCCCGGGTCGTTGTCGGCAAGGCTCGTCGGGGTCCGATTCGCGGATCTGGTGGCGGCCGCGCCGGCGGCCCGCCCCCGTCACCGCAGCAGGGCAGGGCAGCTCTGCGACCACACCAAGGACTTGGGCCGGCCGGAAGACCCGGGTGCGCAGGACCGCGGCGATCGCAGCGGCGTCCGGACGGCGGCCGCCGCGCTCTCACCGACCACGGCTGACCGTGGGGCGGAAAGAGGCCCGCGCGGGGCACCACTCTTCGGTGGCGTCCAGTCCGTCATCGGCCTGCCGGTCAGGAGCATCTTGCTGGTACGGGTGACCCTACGCCTCCGGGTCGGAAAGGCCGAGGAAGCGATGGGTGGCCGCGAGGAGGGCCCGGGCGCGGACGGTGTGCGGGTGATCCTCTCCGAGGAGGCACAATCGCCCGGCGAGGGCTCGATCGGCCAGTGGCAGGGCGTCCTGGTGGCGGCCGAGGTCGTTGTAAGTGGCAGCGAGGTTGGCGCGGGCCCGGTGCGTGTCGGGGTGGTCGTCGCCGAGCAGGCGGATGCGCGCTGCAAGGACTCGTTCTTCCAGCAGCAGAGCCTCATGGTGGCGGCCAAGCTGGCGGTAAGTGCCAGCGAGGTTGGCTCGTGCCAGATGCGTGTCGAGATGGTCTGCGCCATGAATTCGGATGTAGTCGGTCAAGACCTGTTCGCACAGCGGGAGCGCTTCGTTGTGGCACCCGAGGTTTCTGTAGGTGGCAGCAAGGTTGCTGCGGGCCAAGTGGGTATCAGGGTGGTCCTCACCAAGGGTGCGGATGCGTGCGGCGAGAACGTGTTCGCACTGTGGAAGGGCATCGTGGTGCCGACCGAGTTGGTTATAGGTGACGGCGAGGTTGGCACGCGCCCAGTGGGTCTCGAGGTGGTCGTCGCCGTAGACGCGGATGCGCGCTGCCAGGACCTGCTCCTCCAGCCGGAGAGCTGTGCCGTATTCGCCGAGGTGGCAGTAAGTGAGAGCGAGGAAGGCGCGCGCCGTATCGGTGCCGGCGTCATCGGCACCGTGCAGGCGGATGAAGTCAGCGAGATTCTGTTCTCCCAGCAGCTGGGCCTTGTCGTAGTGGCCGAGAAGGTCGTACGTGTAAGCAAGGGCGGTGCGCGCATTGAGCGTGTCGGGGTGCTCCGGCCCGCGCGTCTCCTCGGTGACCGCGAGCAGTTCCTTCCAGTGAGCGAGGGCGGACTGGAACAGACCGCTGGAGACCATGCTTCTGCCGGCATGGAACAGCAACCTGTGGGGCTCGCCCTCCCAAAGGTGCTGGCCGGCGTGACGGACGAGAGTAACGGTGTTGGCGCGCAAAACTGCGGAGCTCTCGTGTCCGGGCCCAGGCCCGTCGGACCAGATGGCGAGGAGAGCGTCAGCAGCGGTCCGCGCGAGGTGGTACTGCAAGGTATGGGGGGTGTTCTCCTGTACTGCGCGGGCAGTCAGAGCATGAATCCGGATCTCTTGGCCGGTGCTCTTCGAGTCGTAGGTGATGAGCGCGTAGCGGTTCAGAATCTGAAGGCTCTGACGCAAGTGAACTGCGGAGACCGGCTCCGATGGCCCATGCTCGTTCTCGTCGCGCTCGGCGAGACGGCTCAGTACGGGGTAGCTCTCCCAGAGGGTGGCCGGCTGTCCGGCGGGGTCAAGGAGTGCGGTGAGGCGCAGTACGGGTAGGGCAAGCCCGCGAGGGGAGTCGGCTTCGGCCGCGGCAAGGGAGAGCAGCAGAGCAGCAGTGACCTGGCGGCCATAATTTTCGGTATCCGCCCAGTCGGGCAGTATCTCGGCCAGGTTCCGCTCCCGGTCCTGGAGCAGTGCAAGGTAGTCAGCGCAGGTCATCTGTTGGCTGATCAGGTAGGCGACTGCGTGCCCGAGCGCGAGCGGAAGGAAGCCCAGCTCTTCTGCGAGCAGCTCTTGAGAGCCGTCGAGGAGGTGCGTGAGAGCGTCGGCGGCGAGCCGGTCTTCTATGTAGGCGATCGCCTCGGCAGGAGAGTAGACGTCGATGTCGACCTTCCGGCGGCCCTGGCCCGTCAGCCGGCCATCCTTCAGTCGGCTGGTGGCCAGGACCCACCCCGCCCCGGAATGTACCGCGGGCCACCACGGGGCGAGTCTCCCCGGGTCCGTCATCGTCCAGGACGACCAACCACGTGCGCGAGGTCGTGGCAAGCCACCCGAGGAATGCCTGCGCATCGGCCTCAACGTCTGTGCCCAGGGCGCCGGGGGCCTGGACGAGCTGTGCTGTGTGGGCGTACAGAGCGATGACCTGCTGGACATCCGAGGCGCTCACCCACAGGACAAGATCTGTGCCAGCGCAGGTCGCCTCGCGGGCATAGGAGGCGGCGAGCTGGGACTTGCCGACGCCCCCGCCCCCGGACAAGACCTGCGCTGGCAAACCGTCCTCCCCTGCACGCCGCGCCTCATCGATGGCCGCTCGCAACTCAGGACGTGGCTGAAAAGAGGAAGCGAGCAGGGGTAGCGCCCCCACCAGCAGCGGCCACGACACCACCGCTGCCACAGGAGGAAGATGAACATGGACGACGGAGCTGCCGGCTCCCAGGGCGCTGCCGTTGATGCCGCCCCCGGCCGCAACCCCGTACTGGCCTGCGACAACCGACCCGAGCGGAGGTACCCGCTCTGGCGGTGGCAGGTCACCAGCCTTTCTGGCGGAACTTGCGAAAGGATCCGTATGACCCTCCGCAGCGGGCACTCTCTTGCGCCCTTTCCACGGCCAAATCGGCGTCATTGGACTTGACTGCTGTCGCCGAGAGCGCTGCCGCTGATATCGCCCCCTGCCGCGATCCCACCAGGATCCGCGACCGCACTCCCATTCCCTGGCGTAGGAGTGACCGGACTGGCTCCGCCCGGTGCCCCCGCCACGGGAGTCCGCATGCTCACGCGGGAGTTCGTGCCCAGGGCGCTGCCGGTGATGTTTCCGCCGGCTGCCACACCACCCTGCCCAGCACGCACCTCCCGCCCGACCGGTGGAGCGCTGTCCCGCAGAAGAGAGAGCACCGCGACCACCAGCCCCGCGCCCGCCAGAACGGCACCTACGAGGCTGGCTACCTTGTCGCTCGCATCAAGATCGATTACGACCAGAACCACCAGCAGACCCACCACGACGGCAGCGGCGACCACCACCGCCCCCCGCACAGCCCACCGAGCCCCCACCGAAAGTCCTGCCATCGCCAGCCCCTGAATCCTCCTGCCGCCGTTTACGCGGCAGCCCTTCCCCGGCCCCTGTCCGCAGGCTAGACGCTCACCACCCAACCGTCCTCAACTCCGACGGACCTGTCCTCAAGTTCTGCACCACGTCCAGCGAAGCGAACCCCCACAAGAAGGAACACTCAGGACGGGCCACCTCGTTGCGACCCTCGCCCGGGTCGACGGCCGCCGGCCCCGGCTGCGCGGGGACATCCTCGCGATGCACACCACCGCCCGTTTTCGAGGCCCGCTGGGGCCTGACGCCGATGTCGCCGCAGGACCGCACCGCGGTGCGCCGCCCCTCGACGGAGGAGTTGGCGAAAGCGGACCAGCGCGGCCTGCTGGAGACCGCCCGCCAGCCTCTCCAGCGCACCGTCCGCACCGCGGCCGCGCTTGCCGGAGACGACACCGACTTCCTCAACCGGCTGCGCGACGCCGCCGCCTTGTCCCGCTCCGGCCCGTGCCGAGAGTGCGGGTGATGTGGCCGCGCTCGGCGACCTCCTGGTGGCTGCGGCAGCGCACGCCCCTGCTGCGGTGCGCGACCGGATCGCGGTGGCGGAGGCCCTCGAGCAAGCCGGCCGCGCCGCAGGCGAACGGCCGGGACCCGCTCCTCGACCGCGCCCTGCGGCGCCCGGTGAGCCGGAGCCGGCGGGCCTCCTCACGGCCGAGGGGTTTGCCGCCGCTCACCGCACAATCCCCGACGTGGACACGCAGTGCCTTCGGCCCGCTCCCGGTCCGGATGGATTCGAGTTTCCAGTCCGGCGGCGGAGGCGGGGGCCGGCGGGCCGCCTCGGCAGCCAGTTCCGCCTCCAGCTCGCTGATCGCCCGCTCCGCCAGCTTCTGCTGCCAGCTCAGCCACGCCCGTACGGCCCGCCAGTTCCCCAGCCGGGCTTCCAGCACCACGTGACCAACCACCACTTCGCCCGCGGCCTGGCAACCGGCTGAGATCCCCCGGGATGGCGCCGACCCCATAGAGATCAAGGACCTGCGCTCCAAGGTGGCCCTTGCAGCCGGCCGGACCGCCTACGCCCCCAGCCTCACGGGCGCCTATATTTACGTCGAAGGGCACGGCAAGATCGACCCGATCGCCGCCTGGTCGTCCATGACCTCTCCCGAGCCCCTCCTCGAAGCAGACAACGTCCTGGAGATGTGCGACCAGATCCTGGGACGTCTGGAGGCCATGGCCCTCAAAGCCGAGGCGGAGGCCCCCACTGTCTCCGGAGTGGAACACATGCACCCCTTGGTCTGGGGCGCCGCTGCGCGTCTGTGGCGCAACGAGCACTACAGGGAAGCCGTCGCCTGCCGCGGAGGCCCTCATAGCCCACGTCCAGCAACGCACCGGCCGCCACGACCTGGCAGCCACCAGCTTCTGGCAGCAGATATTCTCCGAAGCGCCACCGAATACGGGAGAGCCCCGCCTGCGCTGGCCCGGTGACCCGACGAACCAGAGTGTGAAGACGATGAACTCGGGCCTGAGGTTCTTCGCGCCCGGAGTGCAGATGACCATCCGGAACACCTCCGCTCACGGCACCGACGAGATGACCGCCCAGGACGCCTTTGAGCGGCTCGGCACCCTGAGTCTTCTGGCTGGGTCGACGACTGCGACGACAGCACCGTCACGCAGTAGCCACGGGGAGGTCTGCGGGGGCGGCCTTGCCCCGCAGACTCACCCTGCCCCGAGAGCAGCACCCAACCCGGCCGCGTCCACATTGTTCAGGGGTGCCACCGCCCACCCGACGCAGTTCCTGCTCGTGGCCGACACCGAAGCCGCTGTGCCGGGACGCGGTAGTTGTCACCGGGCGTCCCCGACGGCCTGGTTCTCGACAGCGTGCGAGTCACGCTTGTTGTCACTGACGGGACAGCGTGGTTGTCGCCGCCGCCTGGCTTCTGTCACCGGATCTTCGGCACCGACCAGCCCCGCGACTTCGGCGGTCCGTACGCCGCCGCTCGCGGTGACAGAAGTCGTGTCCAGGTGACACCTAACGTGTCACGGCACAGCCGCCGACTGGGCCGCCGCCACGGCGGCCGAGAGGGTTGCACCGGGAGGGAGCTGGAGGGTTGTCTGCACGGTTGCGCTAGGACGCAGCTGGCCCTACGGGCCCGGGCCCGCGCCCGTAGGGTGCGGGTAGCCCGTGCCGATAGGGCGTGTACGGGTGAGGCCCGGTGCCCGGCATGCTGGGAGCAGTACCACCGGGCCGCCTACACCTGCCGGCCCGCGCTCGCGCGCCGCTCGTGGGCGGCGCGGTCCGGGAGGGGCGGGCGGGCGGCTTGGTGTGCGCTGTCCAGCCAGCACCCCTGGCCTCTGTGCTGTGCGGGAGAGCGGGCTGTGAATGGTCAGGGGTAGGGAGAGCTGGTGCTAGTGATCGAACGTGATGCGGGCGGCCGGGAAGAGGCCGGCGGAGCCGATGTACTGGACTTATACCTGGAGATGGCGCGCGCCCGGCTGTCCCCTCCGCGGTTTGAGGCTGTTGTCCGGGCCGTGCAGGAGACCTGCGGGCTTCTCGCCCAGGGCCATCAGGCTCTGGTAGTGATGCCGGGGGATGAAGGTTTCAGCCCGGACCTGCAGCGCGAGTACCTCGCCCTGCTCGCGGTGATGATCACAGGCAGCCTCGACCACCAGGTCGTCGAACTCCCCGGCCCCGACGGCGTACCCGCCCTGGCCGTGGTCCGGACAACCAACGCCCCGGGCCAGCAGGTGGCAGGGCAGGGCGTACTGGACGCCGCCCGGCACTCCTACGAACCCCCGCACGGCAACAGCGTCATGACGACAGGTGCTGACAAAGCGCGCTGAACGCACGGGCCGGGCAGCGCTGACGGGCCGTCCCGGTTCGCCGTCGGCCAGGGCGGCCCCCGCCGGGGTCCTTCATCTCGGCGTGGGGGAGCAGGGACGTCCTGGACGTGGTGCTGGTCCCTGCGGAGGTGGCGGCGGAGGTCGGTGCTGACAGGGCCGTGACCATGCGGTATTCCGCCATCCGCTCCGGTTCCGGCGGATCCGTCTCTGGCCCGACATTTCCAGTCTGCTCAGTTCCGCCAGCGCCGCCAGAGACGCCACTTGGTTTGCTCCTTGAGATGGTGGCGCCAGAGCCACCAGGGCAGGTGCCGGTGGGGGACGAACGTCCACAGGTCGTCGTCGGCCTCGTTGCCGCGTGGCCGGCTGCGCAGCAACGCCAGGCACTCTTGATCGACCGTGTGGTGCAGCCGGGCCACATGGGCGAGGGCCACCGTGCCCTGTCGGCGCAGTTCTTGGGATTCCGCGCCGAGCGCGCGGGCAACGCGCGGCAGGATCACTTCGGGGTCGGGGTGGTTCAGGGCCAGGCCGATGACGGCAGCACCGACGTGGGGTTCGCCGCGACCGAAGGCGGCGTCGACTTCCTCTGGCCGGTCTATCCCGATGAGCCCGGTACCGTTATCCCAGCTGACCGCCCCGCTGTGAGTCTCTGGGCCGCTCGACTCGTATCGCACGGCCTGACCATAAGCCCGGCGGTGCGGCCGCCGCCACAGGCGGCCGCCGCCGCCCCGGCGCTGCCCGAGCCTTGGTGCCTGCTGTCCCGGCCCTGGGAGGCCCGGTCGGGAAGATCCTGCTCACCCTGTCGGGCTGGCTATACGGGTACGCGCGCGTCCTGCTGACCGTGAACGGCGACGGCACGGCCGAGGGCCGGCTCCTTCCCGGCACGGTGTCGTTCATGTCCGCCCGCACGCACGCGGCCCCGATCTTCGGCAACCCCGTCCACTGGGCCGCAGACCTCCCGGAGAAGGGCCGGGCGGCCCGGCACCGCCCGCAGCGGATCACGGCCGCGCCCGAGGAAGCGTTCCACCTGCGATTCCTCGCACAGAGCGCCGTCCCGGACGCCCAGATGACGACCGTCGGCGAAGTGGTGCACCTGGTCGACGTCGTCACCGGCTCCGCCGCCACCCTCACCCCGTCGAGGACCGGTGGGAGGCGCGCGAGAGCGGCCCCGTGCGGCTGTGGGAACGGGTCGAGGCCGTGCTGTCCGCGTACGACGAGGCGGGCCGCCCCGGGCCCGAGACGTTCACCCTGCACATCTACGACGGCGGGCAGCACCTGCGACACCGCAGATGCCCGCCCTGCCGCTGCCCAGCACCGAGCCGGCCCGCAACACTCCTGGCGCCCGCTCGGGGAGCGTCACGCTCGTGTGTGGTGGGACCGGCGTGTGTATGGGTCGGAGCCGGATGATCCGGAGCCGGGCCCCAGGCTGGGTCATGACTACGTGGTGCTGGTGGGCGGCGCCTTGGACGGCATGCTGCTCGACGTGACCGGCTGGCCCCCTCAGGAGGTGGTGCATGGCTTTGTCCACGAGAACGGGTTCTGGCCCATTTCTTGTGGTCGTACGCAGCGTGACGATTGGTCGTCGTTCGACGGCGGGTGACATCGCCCGAAAACCGACCTGCCCGAGGGTGATGGCGTCGACAGTTCTGCGCCGTGAACAACGTGCGACCGCAGCTGGAAGAGCTGCTGTTCGGGGCGGTGGAGAACATGTCGGTGGAGTCGGTCGACGTGACTGACGCTGTCGTAAGAGTGGAGGCCAGGTCCACGACCAGGCGGGCGGCCTGTCCAGGCTGTGGGTGCTGGTCGAGCCGATTACACGGCTCTTACCTGCGCTTTCCCCGAGATCTACCCACGTCGGGCAAGCTCGTCGTCATGTCGTTGCGGGTGCGCCGGTTCGTCTGCGCGGAGGGCTCCTGCCTGCGTAAGACGTTTGCCGAGCAGGTGCCCGGCCTCACCCGTCGATTCGCTCGCCGGACGGAACGGCTGCGATCGACGCTCGTCTCGGTCGGTCTCGCGCTCGCGGGACGGGCCGGCGCCCGAATGTCGGACGCCTTCGGAGTTCGAGTCAGCCGAAACACGCTGCTGAGGCTGATCGCCTCGCTGCCGGATCCGCCTGCCGCCACGCCCCGCGTGCTCGGCGTCGACGAATACGCTCAGCGCAAGGGCCGGATCTACGGAACCGTCCTCGTTGACGTCGAGACACGCCGACCGGTGGACCTCCTGCCGGACCGGGAGGCGGACACCCTCGCGGCCTGGCTGTCCGAGCGACCCGGGATCGAGATCATTTGCCGGGACCGCGCCCTCTTCTACGCCGAGGGCGCCACCCGCGGCGCCCCTCAAGCCCTCCAGGTCGCCGACCGATGGCACCTCTGGCACAACCTCGGCGAAGCCGCCGAGAAGTGCGTCTACCGGCACCGCGCCTGCCTCCGGCCCGCGCCTGAGTCGCCGCAGGAGCCAGACCAGGCGCCGGAGTCGCCCACGGCCTCGCCATGGCCGACGGGCCACCGGTTCGCCGAACGCACCCGCGCCAAGCACGCAACCGTCCACGCCCTGCTGGCCGCCGGTCACAGCAAACGGTCCATCGCCCGGCAGCTCGGCATGGGCCTCAACACCGTTCTCCGATTCTCCCGCGCCACCGAGCCAGAGCAATTGTTCACCGGCCAGTGGCAAAGCCGCCCCACCAAGCTCGATGCCTTCAAGCCCTACCTCGACCAGCGATGGCAGGAGGGCTGCACCAACGCCTGGAAACTGTGGGAGGAGATCAAGGCACAGGGCTATCCGGACGGCTACGGCAACGTCCGCGCCTACGTCAGCCGGAACCTACGCGGCAAGCCCCAACCGGTCGGCCCTCGGCCGCCATCCGCCCGCGCCGTCACCCGCTGGATCCTCACCCGCCCCGACCCCCTGGCCGAGAGCGGCCGGCTCCGGCTCAAGGCCGTGCTGGCCAACTGTCCCGAACTCGACGCACTCGCCGAGCACGTGCGCTCCTTCGCACACATGCTCACCCAGCTGCAAGGCCACCACCTGCCGGCCTGGATCGAAGCCGTGACGACCGCCGACCTGCCCAGCCTCCAGCGATTCGCCCGGCATCGGGAGCGCGACCTCGACGCCGTCACTGCCGGTCTCACGCAGCCGTGGAATTCCGGAGTCGTCGAAGGCCACGTCAACCGGATCAAGATGCTGAAACGCCAGGTGTTCGGCCGAGCAAGCTTCGAACTCCTCCGCAAGCGCGTTCTGCTCTACTCCTGAGCTTGCTGTTCAGTCTTCGGCGTTCGGCGAAGGTGAGTCATTTTCGGCGGCGAGGGTGACCTGGGCGGTCCATGACCAAGGCTCCTGGGGCGGCTCCCAGCTCACCTCCACCTCGGTGTCGTGGAAGTCGCGCGCGAGTTCCGTCACCATCACCGCCGCCGCAGCCCGCGCGTCTTGCGGGCCGGTGTTGATCGGGACGTCCAGCCGTCCGCAGAGATTTCCGCTTTCGGTGAGGACGCTGGTGCGCCACCCCTCCGGCGTCGCAAACAGGAAGATCCCCTTCGGAATGCCCCAGCCGGACCGCTTCTTCTTCTCCTTCTTGCGTCTCACCATGCCGCCCATCCAACATCGTCGAGTTCATGGTGACGAGTCTGGGTGGAGGATCAGCCGCCGCAGCACGAGTTTGTGCCGGCCTTGCGCGGCAAGCCGAGACCCTTCAGGACAGATCGTCGATAAGCCCGAAGCCCACCGGGAACTCCTCCAGGAACTCGCGGCGAGCGGGGTTGGTCTCGGCAGCTGCCATCGCCCCGAGCAGGGCGATCAGCTCCTGCTGCTGATCACCCGACAGCGTACTGACCACGTGGGCGACGCCCTCCATGACCTTGACCGCATCGTCCTGATCCATCTGCTCGTCCTCGCTGCCCTCGATGAACCACAGGACATCGACCAAAGCCTCGGCCAAGGCACGAGTCAGGGACGGGTACGAAGACGTCACGACGGTCTCCCTGTAGATCAACGGCAGAGTCCGGCCATCCCATCACACACCGCTGACATCACGATCGGTGAGCCTCCACGGAAAGTGGACCAGAACCGTTTCGGCTCTGGTCCACTTCTTGTGGCCGCGTACGCAGCGTGACTGTTGCTCGTCGTTGGATGGCTGACGAGGTCGCCCGAAAATCGTCCTAACGGGG
>NZ_JBIBCI010000021.1:0-96445 GCF_042901085.1 Streptomyces sp. NPDC012794 | reverse complement strand
GACGTCACACAGAACCTGGCCCCGAACGTCCCCACCGCCCACCGCAGGATCTCCAGGGCGGAAGCGTCCTCCAGGTCCCGGCCCGCCCGCTCGGCGAGTCCTCTCATATTTCCGTGCACTTGAGTCGTCGTCATCCGGCGGCTCCTTCGAATGGGGAACGCGGCGAACGGGCAGGAAATTTTCTGTGCCGAGATTAGCAATGCCGACACATAAAGCACTGACGGTGCGCTGATCGCGGGCATTTTCGGCGAGAATTCGCCACCCTACGCCACCACCAGTAGTTACGCGCACTTCAGGGGTTTTGTCGATTTCCTGTCCAGTCCCTCCGGACGCGGCGTCAGGGTGCGGTAAGGCTCCTATCAGCGGACCGCCAGCGCCCTTGTGCCATAGTGAGCCGAAAATCGCTTGGAAATTCCCGTCGACCGGCCGGTCCGCTTTTTTTCCGGCCGTTACCCCGGAGAGGGCACGCGGAGAAAATGAGCCTGCAAGGTCTGCGCCGAGGAAGGCTGATACGCCGCCTCGCACTCTGTCTGTCGGCGGTGGGACTCACCGCCTCCATGCTCACCGCGGCGGGTCCCGCCGCAGCCGGTACGCCGGAGACCTGGACCTCCAGCTTCCAGGGCAGCGACGGCGTCACGTACACGGCGACCAACCACCTGGTGGACGCCTCCCGCGGGCCCGGCCGGCAGTGGATGCTCGTCTGGTCCGGGCCGGCCAAACAGCCGGCCCCCGACTTCCTGACCGTCATCGACGCCACCCCGGGCTCCCCCACGTACGGGAAGGTCGCCAACACGGTCACCGTGGGCCCGAACAACGGCAACGAGCCGCACCACATGCAGTACGTGTGGCACAAGGGCGACCGGATCTACGCCGGCGGCATCATGAGCGACACCACGTTCGTCTTCGACGCGAAGGCCCTGCCCGCGCTGACGATCGCCGGGGTCAACACCACCGCCGACACCCCCTGCGGGACCCTGCCCGACGCCTACCAGGTGCTGAGCGACGGGACCGCGTACGGCACGTACATGGGCGGCCCGAACGTGACCGGCCCCTGCACCTACACCAACGGTGAGGTGCGGGTCGGCAACGGGGCCGCCGGATCGCCCGGCGAGATCGTCCGGATCGGCAAGGACGGCAGGACCCTCGCGGAGATCCCGGCCGCCACCGCGGCGGGCGAGGACCCGGCCCAGTGCGGCAACGTCCCCGCGCTGCCGGCGGCGACCTGCGCCAACCCGCACGGGGTGGCGGTCCGCGAGGACCTGAACATCATGGTGGCGAGCGACTTCGCCGAGGCCCGCAACTTCATGACGCCCGACTCGGCGCTGAAGGAGAACCTGGCCCGCCAGACGGTCCGCGTCTTCGACATCACCGACCGCGACAACCCCACGCTGAAGTCGGTGTCCAAGGTCGCCGACGGGCCGCGCGGGGCGCAGGAGCAGCGGGCCTTCTTCCGCGAGTCGCGGGTGGTCATGGAGACCGCGATGACCAACCGGCCCGGGCACAAGGGCGCGTTCGTCTCCTCGATGGCGGGCGGGGCGGTCTTCTACACCCCGGACATCACCGCACCCGACCCGCAGTGGAAGGAGGTCTTCGACGACACCACCGCCTACCGGGCCTTCCAGCGCGACAAGACGGTCACCGGCAGCGGCGACAACGGCAGCTGGCTGGCCGTCAGCCCCGACGACCGCTTCCTCTTCCACACGGTGATGGGCCAGTCGGTGCCGTACGGCAAGCCGCTGGACGAGACCACGGGCATGATCTACGTCCTGGACATCCAGAAGCTGCTCGCCGCCGGAACCGGCGCGAAGTGCTCGGTCGACGAGCTGAGCGAGGTCAGCCGGGGCGGGCACGAGCGCGACTGCCCGGAGCTGGTGAGCACCGTCCCGATCCGCGACGTCAGCTCGGGCGGCCCGCACTGGGGCGCCATGGACAACTTCAAGCGCGGCGCGGACGGCGTCTACCGGGAGACGACCCAGGTCGGCCGGATCGCGGTGGCCAACTACTTCGTCGCCGGCTCCTTCGGCGGCGGCGGCGACCACCGGGTGTGCATGTTCGACCTCGACCGTCGCGGCAAGGTCAGCCTCGACCGGTCCTTCCGCGACGAGCACACCGGCAAGCCGTGCGTCGGCTTCAACCGGGCGTCGTGGCCGCACGGCGACTTCGGCGACGCGCAGCCGCACGGCGTCCTGTTCGTGGTCAGCGACAGCGTCGTCCGACGGTGAACGCGGTCCTCCTGGCGGCGGTCGTCCTGACCGCCGCCCTGGCGCTGGGCGCGGTGCTGCTGCTGCGCACGCGGCTGCTCGCCCGCCGCACGACCGCCACGGCGTACTTCGCCGCGGCGGTGGCGTGCGCGGCCCTCGCCGGTACCTGGGGCGGGCCGTCGCTGCCGGAGGGCGGGGCGCGGCGGGTGTCGGCGGGGCCGCTGCTGGGCTCGCTGGGGCTGGGCGGCGAGCAGGTGCCGGTGCTGGTGGTGCCGAACCGGCCGGGCTACAACCTGGTGGGCGTCGCCGCCCCCGAAGCCTCGGCCGGAACGGACCGGGAGCGGCTGGTGCGGGGCGGGCGGCGGCCCGGCTCGGCGCTGACGTGGGTGCCGGTCGAACTGCCCGCCGGGCCCGGGCGGGTGTGGGTCTCCGCCGGCGGGTCGCTCGCCCCGCTGGCGGTGGACACGGGCCGCGCCGGCGGGAAGGCGGCCCCGGCGGGGCTGAGCGGTGCCGACGGGCCGGAGTGCGCGAGTGCGGCCGCCGGGGCGGTGCTCGGGGGCAGCGCGAAGCCGCCGGCGGCCTGTCCGTCCGACGCCCTGACGCAGGCGGACGCGGCGGCGCTGCGGGAGACCGTGGGCTTCCTCGCCGGGCGCGGGGCGCGTTCGCTGGCGCTGGTCGAGGACGACTCGCCGCGCGGGCGGGCCGCCGCCGCCGAGGTGCGCGGGGCCGCGGCCCGCGCGGGGATCTCCGTGGGCGGGCCGGACGCGACCCGGCAGCCGCTGGTGGTGACCTCCGGCTGGACGGCCGCGGACACCGCCGTACGCGACGTCGAGGCGGGCCGCAGCACCGCCGAGGGCACCTACCTGGCGCCGTGGCTGCTGACGGCGCCGCTGCTCTCGCCGAGCGCGGGCCAGCTGATCCCGCTGCGGTACGCGCCGAACAGCCCGGCCGCGGTGGAGTACGTCGCGGCGCTCGGTGCCCGGCTGCCCGGCGAGGTGCCGACCGCCGCCGGGTACGAGGCCTGGCGCACGGCACGCGGCACGGCGGGACCGGCGCCCGCGAAGCTGTACGCCGCGGCCGTGCTGTACGTACCGGGCAGCGGCGGGCCCGCCGCGGGCGGCGGACACCACCACGCGGGGGCCACGAGCTGGCTGCCCAGCGGAATGATCGTCCCGGTCGCGGGCCTCGGCACCACGTGACGTCTGACGCGGACGTCTGACGCCTGGCGTCTGACGCCCGACGCCTGACATCTGACGCCTGACGCCTGACGCCTGGCGTCTGACGCCGACACGGTTCGGCCCGGATTTTCCGGCACCACCCGACAAGGAGCAGGACATTGACGGAGACAGTCGCCGCGCCGCCGGTCCGGACCGCCAGATCCGCGCGTCCCGCCGCCGCCCAGCGCCCCGAGGGACAGTGGGCACTGGGCGAGCGGGAGCCGCTCAACGCCAACGAGGAGTTCAAGGCGGTCGAGGACCCGCTGCTGGTGCGGGAGCGCATCGAGCGGGTCTACTCCCGCGAGGGCTTCGCAAGCATCGACCCCGACGACCTGCGCGGCCGGATGCGCTGGTGGGGGCTGTACACCCAGCGCAAGCCCGGGATCGACGGCGGGAAGACGGGCTCGCTCGCCCCGGAGGAGCTGGAGGACGAGCACTTCATGATGCGGGTGCGCAGCGACGGCGGCACCCTGGACGCGGCCCAGCTGCGGGCGATCGCCGACGTCTCGATGCGCTTCGCCCGCAACACCGCGGACGTCACCGACCGGCAGAACATCCAGCTGCACTGGGTGCGGATCGAGGACGTCCCGGCGATCTGGCGGCGGCTGGAGGAGGTCGGCCTGTCGACGACGGAGGCGTGCGGGGACTGCCCGCGCGTCATCGTGGGCAGCCCGGTGGCGGGGGTGGGCGCGGACGAGCTGCTGGACGCGACCCCGGCCGTGCGGGAGATCGCCGCGCGCTACATCGGTGACCCCTCCCTCTCCAACCTGCCGCGCAAGTACAAGTCGGCGGTGTCGTGGCTGCCGGACGTCCCGTACGAGATCAACGACCTGGCGTTCCTCGGCGCGGTCCATCCCGAGCACGGGCCGGGCTTCGGCATGTGGGTGGGCGGCGGCCTGTCGACGGTGCCGGTCCTCGCGCGGCACGTGGGCGTGTGGGTGCCGCTCGACGACGTCCCCGACGTGTGGGTGGCGGTGGCGCGGCTGTTCCGCGACTACGGCTACCGGCGGCTGCGGGGGCGGGCGCGGCTGAAGTTCCTGATCGCGGACTGGGGCGTGGAGAAGTTCCGCCGGGTGCTGGAGGAGGAGTACCTGGGCCGGCCCCTCCTCGACGGCCCGGCCCCCTCGCTCCCCCCGGCCCCGATCGACCACATCGGCGTACACCCCCAGCGGGACGGCCGGTGGTACGTGGGCGCCGCACCGGTGGCGGGACGCCTCTCCGGCACGAAGCTCGCGGCCCTGGCCGACCTCGCCGAAGCGCACGGCAGCGGCAGGGTCCGCCTGACCCCGTACCAGAAGCTCCTGGTCCTGGACGTGGCCGACCCGGAACCGCTGGTCACGGGCCTCGCCGGCATCGGCCTCCAGGCCCGGCCCTCGCCGTGGCGGCGCAACACGATGGCGTGCACGGGGATCGAGTACTGCAAGCTGGCGATCGTGGAGACGAAGGAACGAGCGGCGACCCTGATCTCAGAACTCGAAAAGCGCCTGGCCGGCGAGGACGTCGGCGCGGGCCTCACGATCAACGTGAACGGCTGCCCCAACTCCTGCGCCCGCACCCAGGTCGCGGACATCGGCCTCAAGGGCCAGCTGGTGGCGGACGAGGACGGCCGCCAGGTGGAGGGCTTCCAGGTCCACCTGGGCGGCAGCCTATCCCTGGCCGCGGACCAGGAGGGCGGCTTCGGCAAGAAGCTCCGCGGTCTCAAGACCACGGCGGCGGACCTCCCGGACTACGTGGAACGCCTCACCCGCGCCTACCTGTCGGACCGCACGTCCCCGTCGGAGTCCTTCACCTCCTGGGTCTCCCGCTGCGACGAATCCGCCCTCCAGTAGCCTCCCGACCATGCGGCCGGGGCCTGCTCTTCGCCCGCTCTGCCTGCTGCACCATCGGCCGCACGGTAGTCGGCGGCGCCACCGTTGGGATCGCCGTCGGCACCGGCGCGCGGGTCGGTACCGGGGTGTACGTGGAGCTCGACGTCGGGAGCTGGGCCGCGCGGAAGAATCGGCCGTCCTCGGCGGTGCCGAACCCCCGATGCGGTCGCGGATCAGAGGTACGAAGACCGGCGGGAGGGGGCCACTCGTGCTCATTGCGGTCAGGCCCAAAGCCTGCCCGAGTTGCCGGCCAGCGTACGGTTTCCTGAACATGCCCGACCCCAACCCGAACAGGACACCGGCCAAAGCCGCTCCGGCTGACCGTGATGCTCAGGTGCGGCAGTCGTCATCAAATGCCGCAGAGGGAAGGGGTGTTGACGCCTACGAGCCCCACCCGGATGGGCGCGCTGGGGCTCGTAGGGGAGGCGCTGATCAGGCGGCCGAATGCGCGGGGGACGGGGCTGGAGAATGGACCCTGTCAGGTCCTCCGCACGTCGGCGCACGAGCGGGGCCAGCTCGACGTACCAGCCACGGCCCACGGCCTGGAGCATTTCGGCGTGGGCGATCTGTTCGGTAGGTACGTCGTGTAAGACCTCGATCGACTGCTCCGATAGTGGAGTTGCTGCGATGAGCCATTGACGAGCAGGTCGTGTAGGCGGGCCCTCTCCTGTTACGGTCGTCTGTTCGCCGAGGAGGTCGTGATGACTGTTTCCCCGCCCGTCGCTGCCCGAGTGGATCTACGCCGTGAGTCGGTCGAAGGCGTATTGGGGCGTGTGGAGAAGGCCCTGCATGTGCGATTGGAGCGGCAAGAGCTGGTACGCAAACGGCGCTCCTTGGGCGGCCGTACGGACCGGGGGACGTGGGTGCGTATCGAGCGGCGGGGATTCGAGCGGATCGGCCCGCAGGGCTGGAACGGGACCGAAGCCGCTGCCGTTCTGCAAGGGGTCGCGATGCCCGAGTGGTACCAGGGCGTGGTGTGGCGCGAGCCGGGCGAACCGGTGATGTGGCGTGCGGATGAGCTGGAACTGCTTGCGTCGCCGTCTGTCGCCAAAGGCGCCCTGGTGCTCGAAGACCCGGGCCTACCGGATGCCTGGTGGGCAGCACTGAACGCCTCGCTGGACGCGCTCGCGGACCAGCTGACGCCGCGAGTCGCGACGCCGGACACGGTAACGATTACCCAGGAGCAGGTGACGCAGACAGTCGGCGAGGTCTTCCCCGGCGTTGCCGATACGCGGATCGAACGGTGGACGCCGGCTCATGCGGATTTGACCTGGGCCAACGTGATGGGACCGGAATTCTCCGTCATCGACTGGGAGGACTGGGGCATGGCGCCCCGGGGCCTGGACGCCGCAACGCTGTGGGGCAACGCGCTGGCCGTCCCGGCGCTCGCGGACCGCGTCCACCAGGAGCGGCGTGCGGACTTGGAGAGCCGGGACGGCAAGCTGATGTCGCTGTTCTTCCTGTCGAAGATCGTCGGACCCCACGCGTACGAGGAGGATCCGCTGCTGGTGCCGGCCCGCAAGGAGGCCGAGCGCCTGGTGGCTGAGCTTCAGCTCTGACGGTGCCCATGCAGGGCGCGCAGGTACTGACTGACGGCGGTGGTGTCCACCTCGGCGCCGAGGGCATGGAGCAGCTCGGCCAGGTGACCGGGGTTGTCGGTGCCGGCGGCCACTGCGGCCGCACTCGGCAGGTGGAACGCCGTACGGAATGCTGCCTGCTCGTGGGACAAGTCATCGTGGGGCGGTCGAAGGAAGGGGCGAGGGTCGAAGTCCTCCCAGACCTTCCCGTTGCCACCCCCGAAGGGGCTCATGCCCCAGGTCTCGCCCGCCTGCCAGACGCTGCGTAAGACGGCCGTGGTGTCGAGGAGGTCGATGCCCACGAGGAACCCGGCCCGGACCATGAGGACGTCCGGAGACGGCAGGTCGTCCACCCCGACCATGCCGAGCGGCCGGGTGTCCCAGGAAGACACACCCCATGTGCGGCACAGGCCCTCGCGGGCCGCGTCGACCAGGGCGGTGCAGGCGCTGCCGAGGAGGGCGTGGCCATCGGCCGGGGATAGGCTCGTGAGGCTCCGTTCGGGGTTGTGGAGGAGCACGGTGTCAGGTTCTCTGCCGAGTTCCTGGGTCGCCTTCTCAATGGCCAGGCGCAGCCGACTTGGATCGAGGGAGTGCTCAGCACCTCTGGCGCCCGGGAAGAAGCCCACCTTCGTGGAGAGGGTGAACTTCGGCAGCAGATCAGCAGCCGTCTCGGCCAGCACCGCGTGCGAGCGGAAGCCGAGGTAGGCAGCCGCGGTGTCCAGGGAGGTGACGCCGAGGTCGAGTGCGGCCGTCAGGATGTCGCGGTGGTGACGAGACCGGTGTAAGCCGAGGACAAGGCGGGGGTCAGCTCCGTGCACAGTTCCTCCTTCAGCAGGATCTGGGCGAGCTGTTCCACGTCCAGGCCGGTCTTCTCGGCGGCGTCGGCGATGTCGACGGGGTGGCCGCTCAGGAGCAGGGCGAGCGCGGGGTACGCCTTTCCGGAGAAGGAGACCTTCTTGCCTGCCGCGAGGACGTCCACAGTGTCGGCGTGCTGCTCGATCACGGGCTCGAAGTCGGTAACGCACACGACGGCCGCGGGCTTTCCGAACAGGCCGGTGGCCGGGACATGCCGGGCCGCCAGGCGTTCCCGCTCCCGGGCATCGAAGAAGTCCTGCGGGGTCAGCTTCGTAGCCATCTGGGCAACGGCGTCGGCCAGGAGCCGCTGCTGCCCCTCCCACTGGCCAGGGGAGTTCCAGCGGTCCAGGTCGTACCGGAACAGCTCCTGTGTGCGGGCTTGGTCGGCGAGCCAGGCCAGCCAGTTCACGCCGACGCGCTTCACGATGCCGAAGGTGGCGTGCAGGCTGTAGCCGTCGCCCTGGTCGTCCCGGGTGGCCTGGTGCCAGAAGCCGCGGGGGATGTGCATCACGTCGCCGGGCTCCATGACGCCCTGCCACACGATCTCGTCGCTGGGCTCGGAGTTGGGGGCGGAGTCGCGGTACATCGGAGCCTTGCGCGAGGCATCGCGGACTTCCCAGCTCTTGCGGCCGGCGAGCTGGACGATCACGACGTCGTGGTCGTCCCAGTGGAGCTTGAAGCCGCTGGCGTCCTGGGTGGTCAGGTAGGCGTTCACCTGCACCAGTTCACGGGCCCACCACTGGAGCGCGCGGCAGGTGGCTTCCATGGCCGGGTCGAAGAAATCGACCTCGTCCAGAACCATGGTGCAGCCCTCGCGCATCAGCGCGCCGACACGGTTCATGTCGGCCATCGGGATGGCTTGTCCCCGCCGAGTGACGGAGGGGTGGATGTAGCGGCCGGGGTGCAGTTCGGCGCCGTCCTGGAAGATGCGGAACTGGGGGGTGGTGACGCTGCGGCGCATCACCAGGTCCAGCAGCTTCTTGGGGTTGAGCAGGCGATCGAGCAGATCAAGATCCTCGATCGTTCCCCGGGCAAAAGCGGCTCCGAGTTCCCGGGGTCCGTCCCAGCCGAGGGCTTTCTCCATCGCGGTGACGAAGTGGTGGTCCATGTGTTCCTCCGGTCTGCGTCATGGGCGTCAGGGCCGGGGGCCCGCCTGGTTGACGAGCCCCCGATTGGTGCTGTGGCGTGCTGGTGGTGCTACTCCTGCGGGAGGTTCAGGCCGTCGCGGTTCTCGCCGTCGTCGCCCGCGGAGGTGCCGGTGGAGTCCGACTCTGCCGCCGCAGCGGTGAAGCGGTCCTGGACCTTGATCAGGCTCTCGACGCCGATCAGCAGGTCTTCCTTCTGCGCTGCCATGTGTGTCTCCATTTCCTGGAAGTCCAGGGCCGACGGGTGCCGGCCCAGCCCCGATGGGGCGTGCCTCACCAACCCGCTTTTCCGGGCCGGTGAGGAGACGGGGGGTGGCGCGAGGCCACGGATCGAGCGAACTCGGGATTCGTGCCGAAGCCGGGTGCAGGTTCAGCGGCCGGGATCACCAGCGATGGCCAGGGTGACCACCAGGACGATGACGGCAGCGGCGTAGAGAAGCACGGCGTGTTGTTGACGCCTGCCCCACGAGGCTCGACCGCGTACCCGGGAACCCCGGTCTAAAGGAGCTTTCACGGTCGGGAAGTGGTCACTACGCCGCCCCCGGCGCGATGGATGCCGGCCGAAGGGCACCGGCCGACGACGACGTACCGCCACAGCGCGGGCACTCGCACGGGGGGGGTTGGAGAGGATGTCGAACGGGTCGCCTTCCAGGACCCGCGTGCTCGGCGACCACGTCCGGCCCGAGTCCCGCGATACCCGGATGCTCATCCGGACGCGGGGTTCTATGCCCAGGTCAGAGGTCTTCCCGAGGGCCATTCGCTCTGTGTCAGGAGTGCCCGCCGACTCGTTCAAGGCGGTCGTCCTCGCTCGCTTCGCCATGTCCAGAAGGATCGCGATCAGGACGACGGGCCAGAAAGGCCCAGCGGATTACCCAACTTGGGTAACATCACGGTCCGTTGAGACCTTGAAGCGATCCGTAGTCTTCCTCCGGAGCGTGCCCGATGCCCGAGTCACGTCGCACGAAGGAACTACCGGCAAGTCTGCTCACCGATCCCGAGATGATCGACGCGTGCCGAGTACGCGACTTCGCGAGGGTCTTTCGTCTGGTCAAGGCACGCGCTGGCATCTACCCGTCGATGATCGCGCGCCAGTGTGAGCTGACGCCGAGCCGGGTGGGGGAGGTAATCGCGGGCCAGCGGCAGCTACTCCACATGGACGTGATCGAGCGGATTGCCGACGGGTTGCGCATCCCGGGGAACATGCTTGGGCTTGCTCGACGGGAGTGGGAAACGCCGGCCGCGCTTGCGGTGGCAGAGCGAGAGCCACCGAAGTCGGTGCACCCGCCTGCCGGGCTCAGGCCGCTTGCAGTCTTACCTGGGGTGGAGGTGGACAGCATCCTTGCCTTGGCTGCCGGTGCCAAGCCGAGCCCTTCCACTCTCCAGGCGCTCCGGTCCTCGATCGAGGACTACTGGCGACGCGACGACGAGCACGGCGGGGAGACCCTTCGACCGGCCGTCGTCGGCCAGCTGAGATACGTCGAAGGACTGCTGAAGCGCCAGCGGCCGACGCCGATACAGAACGGCCTCTACGGCATCGCGGCGGAGCTGGCGCGGCTGACGGGTTGGACGTACTTCGACGCCCGGCAGTACCAGCAGGCCCGCGCGTACTTCTCGGAGGCTTTGCAACTGGCCAGAGAGATCGACGACCATCCGTTCATGGCCAACGTGCTGGCCTGCATGAGCTTGCAAGCGACCTACCAGGACAGGCCGGCGGACGCGCTTGCGCTGGTGTCTGCTGCCCAGGACCAGGCCCGTGCCGCCAGCGGGGCGACACCGAGAGTACGGGCGATGCTGGCCATGCGCGAAGCCTTCGCCCACGCGGCCTTGGGGGACCGGAAGGCGACGCATAACGCGATCTCCGAGGCTCACAGTCAGTTCGAGCGCATCCACGAGGGCGACCCGGACCCGGCATGGGTGACGTACTTCGATGAACCGAAGCTCATCGTGGACACCGGCATTGCGCACGGCCGTCTCGGCGAGACAGCGATCGCCGAACCGCTGATCGCGGATGCGCTGGCGCGGGAGGATCCTGCCAACCAGCGCGGCCGGGCGTTCCACGCCCTCTGGCTGGCTCGCACCCAGTTCCAGCGGGGCAAGCTCGACCAGGCGTGCCACACGGCGATAGAGGCACTGGTGCCTGCCGCAGCGGTGTCGTCCGAGCGGGTGGCCGGGCACCTTCGCGAGTTCTACGAGCAGCTTGCGCCCTATCGCGAGGTGCCGGCCGCGGTTGCTTTCGAGGCCCGTCTACGAGCGATGCTTCCCCCACAGAGTCAGCGAACCCCTTCGTCCATCAGGACGTAGAGGAGGCCGACCAGGGAGCCGCTGCTGACGATCTCGCGGCGGTCGATCATGCCCCGGATGTTCGCCAGTGGGATCCACTCGACCCGGTCCGACTCGTTCTTCTCGGTCGGCGGCCCGTCGTACGTCGCACCGTCCGCGCGGAACAGGTGGTGCTGGGAGTCAGTGATGCCGTTCGCCGGTTCGGCGTAGATCAGCGGATTCATCGGGCCCGGACGCCAGCCAGTCTCTTCGAGGACTTCACGAGCGGCAGCCTCGCCGGGGGTCTCCTCCGCTTCCACCAGGCCCATGGGTAGCTCCCAAGCCCACGCGTCCGTGATGAAGCGGTGGCGCCACATCATCAGGACCTCTTGGCGGTCGTTGAGCACGGCGGCCACTGCCAGGTGGCGGAGCTTGACGACGTGGTGTTCCCAGCGGTTGCCGTCCGGCGTTTCGATGTCGGTGAGCCACAGGTTCACCCACTTGTTTTCATAGATCGGACGTTCCCCGTGGATCTTCCACTGCATCGCTGCGGCCCCTCTCGATCGGCCTCCAGCATCGCAGAACCAGGGCTGGCCAAGGCTAGGTTCAGCGAGGATTCATGTCATGCCGACGAGAAGCGGAGTGCTGAGTCGCTGCGAGGAACCCTCAGTCTTTCCCAGCCAGGAAGAACTCACCGCCAGCCCCCAGACGGGCGACATGATGTTGCTCGCCGAGACGGATCCGTCAGGGGGTGGCAGTGGAGCCGCCAGTGGTTTCCCAAGGGGGTGCGGGGCCGGATCTTCGCTCTGTCCGAGCTGACGGTGATACCGCGGTGGCAGGGCACCGGCGGGGCGCAGCGGATCCATGACGCGCTGCTTCAGTCGCTGGACGTGGACTTCGCGACGCTCCTGGTGGACTCCGCCCACCCGAAAGTGCAGGCCCTGTACGAGGGCTGGGGCTACGAGAAGCGGGACTACGAGAAGCGGGACGAGGCCAAGCCCCCCGACGACTCACCCCTCTACGGGGTCATGGTGCGGGATCTGTAGCCTCTGCCAGGGGGCAGGCGCGGGCCGGGCGAACGGCCCGGCAAGCCGCCCCGGCAGCCGTGCGCAGCGCGGCCGCAATACCTGGAGGACGTCGTATGAAGACCCGGCTGCGCCGGTTCACCGAGTTGGAGCAGGTCCGTGGACCGCTCACCGCGGTGTACGCCGAGGTGCGGGAGCCGTTGCTGCACCTGCGGAACTACGCCGTCCCGACCTTTGCCGAGCGGCTGGAGCGGTACGGCCGGGAGCCGGGTTTCGCGGCCGTGCTCGCCTTCGGCCCAGGGGACCGGCCGGTCGGGTACGCGTACGGCAACACGGTCGGGGCCGGGGACCTCTGGTGGAGGCGGATCGGCGACGTGGACGGGGAGTACACCGTCTCGCCGGCCCTGGCCCTCAGGGAGATCGGCGTGACGGCGGCCTGCCGGGGGACGGGGCTGGCCCGGCGGGTCCATGACGAGTTGCTGGCCGGTCGCGAGGAGCGGTACGCCTCGCTCATGGTCAACCCGGCCGCCGGGGAGGGGAAGGTGCAGCGGGTCTACGAGTCGTGGGGCTACGAGGCGATCGGGCCCGTGCGGCCGTCACCGGATTCCCCCGTGCTCATGGCGATGGTCCGGCCGTTGCACTCGTGAGATGAGGGACGGCCGCCCGGCCCGGGGCCCGGCCCGGAGCGATGAGCTGGACCGTGGAGTCATGACGATGGACCCGAAGTGGTACGCGCACACCGTGGAGAAGGCCGGCCGACGGCAGATCGAGCGTGACGGCCTGGACGAGCTGATCTCCTGCTTCGACGCGGCCGACGGGCCCGCCGATCCCGATGCCGTGGGCGCCAAGCCGGCCCGGCTCCCCGGCCGCGCCCCAGGCCGGGGGTTCGTCAGGCCGTCGCGCGTTCCTGGGCCAGGGCTTCGAGGATGACCTCCACGCTCCGGTCCACGTCCTCCGTCGTGGTGCGCCAGTTGACCACCGAGACGCGCATCGCCGCGCGGCCCTCCCACACCGTGCCGCCGAACCAGCACGTGCCGCTGCGCTGGATGCGGGCGATGACCCGGCGGGTCGTCTCGTCGTCGTCGCCGAAGCGGACCAGGAGCTGGTTGAGGACGACGTCGTTGAGGAGTTCCACGCCGTCGACGCCCGTCAGGCGGTCCGCGAAGCGGTGTACGTGGGCGCAGCAGCGTTCGACGAGGTCGGCGACGCCCGAGCGGCCCAGGGAGCGCAGCGCGGCCCAGACGGGCAGGCTGCGGGCGCGGCGGGAGAAGTCGGGGACCCATTCGATGGCGTCGCGTTCGCCGTCGGTGCCGGGCGGGAGGTAGCCGGCCCGTTCGTTGAGCATGGCGGCCCGGTGGGCCTCGGGGTGGGCGATGACGACGATGCCGCAGTCGTAGGGGACGTTGAGCCACTTGTGGGCGTCCAGGGCCCAGGAGTCGGCCCGTTCCACGCCCTCGACGAGGGGGCGGAGCTTCGGGCTGGCCGCGGCCCACAGGCCGAAGGCGCCGTCGACGTGGACCCAGGCGCCGTGGCGGTGCGCGATGTCGCAGATCTCCCCGACGGGGTCGATGGCGCCGGAGTTGACGTCGCCGATCTGCGCGCAGACGATGACCGGTCCGTCGAGTCCGGAGAGGGTGGCCTCCAGCGCGGCGGGGATCATGCGGCCCTTGTCGTCGACGGGCACGTTGCGGATGCGCGCGGTGCCGAAGCCGAGGTAGCGGGCGGCGAGGTCGATGGTCATGTGGTGCTGGGCGCCGGCGACGATGGCGACGTCGGGCGCGCCGCCCAGGCCTTCGCGTTCGACGTCCCAGCCCGCCTCGGCGAGGAGTTTGTGCCGGGCGGCCGCCAGGGAGGTCAGGTGGGCCATGGTGCAGCCGGTGGGGAAGCCGACGGAGGCGTGGGCGGGCAGGCCGAGGAGTTCCAGGACCCACTGCGCGGCGACGTCCTCCGCCACGGCGATGGCGGGCGAGAGGTTGTAGAGGCTGGCGGTCTGGTCGTACGCCGCGACGAGCCAGTCGGTGGCGATGGCCACGGGCAGGGTGCCGCCGGTGACGTAGCCGAAGTAGCGGGGGCCGTTGGCCGTGGGGATGCCGCCTTCGGCGACCGCGCGGCCGAGGAGTTCGATGGTGTCGGTGGGCCCGGACGGTCCGGCGGGCAGCGGGCCACCGAACATTTTCAGCAATTGTTCGGAGCCGGCAGTGGCACCCACCGGCCGATCGGCGAGGCCCGCCAGATATTCGATGGCCTGCTGATAGGCCAATGCGAGAGGCGCACTGTCTGCTGTGGTCATAGTACGAAGCTAGGCGGCTGGTACTGACGTGCGACTGACTCAAATGGCCTGAAGTTCCAAAGTCTTGGACAGGGAGCCGTTGGACTGTATTACTTTCTCCTGTGGCCCGTTCCGACCGGGCGGGCCACCCGTGCCGAGCCATGAGACATGAGGAGTCCCGATGTCCGACGAGCAGACACGCAAAGTCATCGAACAGTTCAACCAGGCATTCCAGCTGCACGACCCCGGTCTGCTGAAGGACATCCTCGCCGAAAACTGCCGGCTGGAGAACTCCGGGCCGGCTCCGGACGGCACGAAGCACGTCGGATATGACGAATGCCTTCAGTTCTGGACCTCCATCGCGGGCAACCAGCAGATGACCTTCGAGGTCGAGGACGTCTGGACGGCCGGCGAGCGCGCCGTCTGCCGCTGGACCCTGCGCTGGGGCAGCGGCGCCCGGGACTTCGTGCGTGGGGTGAACGTGCACCGCCTTGAGAACGGGCTGCTCGCCGAGAGCTTCGGCTACGTCAAGGGATAAGAAGCACGGCGGAATGCGGAAGGGGCGCGGGCCGGGAATCCGGACCGCGCCCCTTCCTCCTTCGCGGCACGCGTCAGTCGGCGAGCTGGGAGACGATCATCACGCAGTCCTCCAGGGCCCTGGTGGCGTGCCCCTTGCCCTGTGTGTCCTCGACCAGCTGGGTGTTGCCGGGTACGAAGGTGCGCCAGGTGCCGTCGCTGACCCCGCACTCCATCCTGCCGCTGACCAGCGTCATGATCTGGCGGCGCGGCGCCGGGTGGAAGTCGCCGAACCAGCCGGCGGGGATGTAGAGGTAGACGGCCTGCTTGGCCGGCACGCCCTCGGAGACGAAGAGGGAAGGCGCGGGCGGGGCGAAATTGACGGCCGTCACCTCCAGCGTCTCGTCGATGAAATGCGATTCGCCGTTCTCGTCGTTGTAGAGACGGGAAACGGAGATTTTGGCGGTTTCGGCGCTCACGGGAACTCCCCTGTGTACCTGGTGAAATGTGCCTGCGAAGAAGTTCGATCGTCCTTCACTATCCCAGCCGCCGCTGATGGGGCCCTGACCGGTTGACGCCAATTCCCGTCTCAGATATCCATCAGCAGCATGTCAGCCGGCCCGTGCCAAGCTGATGGCAGAGAAAGGCCGTTGGAGAGGTACCCAAAGCGGCCGAATGGGGTCCGGCTCTTCGCCGGACGGGCTCTGCCCACGCAGGTTCGAATCCTGCCCTCTCCGCAGGTGCTCATCCCAGGCACGCGCATCCCGATCCGATGACCAGGGATGCGCGTGCTTTGGCATGAGGGGCCCTGTACGCACACACGGCAGGGCCCCTTCGGCGCCCATCTCGTCCCCGGCCTCGCGGAGCGAGCGCATCACGCCCGTCCGCCCGCGGGCTCGCGTGACGGAGACGTATGTCCTTCTTCTTCCTCAACCCGGCGCGACCCCGAACACGGCGTCGTCTTCCCGAGGGACCCCGAGAGACATGGAGACGCAGTTGCCCACCAGCGACCACCCCAACGTGCCCACGATCCGCAGGACCGACGCCGCCGCGCTCGTGGACGAGGTCTCGTCCTGGCTGACCGTCGACGCCGACGAGATCGACGCCAAGTTCCTTGGCGAGCGCGCCCGCATCGTCGAGGCCGTCACCGACATGAACGCCGCCGCCATCGCCGGCCCCGGCCGCGACGACGCCCACTACCACCAGCAGCTCCTGCTGTCGCGCATCTACCAGACGGTGATGCAGATACCCGACCGGCCCACCGCCGAGGGTTCGGTGCTGCTGCACGAGGTCACCCGGCTGCTGGAGAACGCCACCCTCCAGGCCGAGGACGCCCACCTGGAGCCCGGGCTGCTGGAGTCGGCGCCCACCGATCCCAAGCAGTTCCTGTCCTGGCTCAAGGGCCTCGTCCGCAAGCACCGCGCCTTCAAGCACCCGTACTACACCGACTTCATCAACCGCGAGGCGCGCAGCGAGGACCTGCGCACGTACGTCATCCAGGAGTCGCTGATCGACGGCCGCTTCGACGACTTCCTCGCGATGATGCAGATCGGCACGGCCGGCGCCAGCAAGATGGAGATCGCCTCCAACTACTGGGACGAGATGGGCAACGGCGACCCGGAGGCCGTGCACACCCACCTCTTCAACAAGATCTACGAGGTGTTCGACGTCCGCGCCGAGGACCTCGAGGCCGCCATGACCACCACCGACCTGCACTCCGGGAACCTCGCGGTGCTGCTGTGCCGCTACCGGCACCTGTACCCGGAGGCGGTCGGCTTCCTCGGGATGACCGAGTGGCTGGCGCCCGACCGGTTCCGCAACGTCGTACGGGCCTGGGAGCGGCTCGGTCTGCCGGAGGTGGGGATCACCTACCACCGGCTGCACATCACCATCGACTCCCAGCACGCGGCGGGCTGGTTCCACAACGTGGTCATCCCGAGCGCCGACACCGCCTACATGCGCCGGGGCATCGCCCGTGGCGCGCTGTGGCGCGCCAACTCCTCCGCCCGCCACCTCGACGAGCGCCTGGACCTGGCGCGCCCCGGCACCGGGGACACGGTCGCCGAGCGCACGCCCGTCGCCGCGGGCTGAGCCGCCGTGTCACTGCGGGAGCACGGCTTCGCGTTCGTCGGGCTGGGCCCGGTCCCCGGGGCGGTCGCGGCCGGTTTCCGGGAGCCTCCGTACCGGGTGGTGCGGCTGCGGATGTCCTGGACGGCGGACGACGACTGGCTCTTCCTGCCCGTCACCTCGTACGAGGTGCCGTACGACGTCCCGTACGACGGGGCCGACCGGCGGCTCGAGGCGGGGCTCGCGGCGCTGCTGCGGCGCACCCTCGGCGGGCCGTGGCTGGACGTCCACGCGGACTGGCTGATCGAGCTGCACCTGGTCCGCACGGTGGCGCCGGCCGGGTCCACGGTCGCGGTGCGGCTGCCCGGGCCGCCGGGCGCGGGGGCCGGCGGGTTCGGCCTCGTGGCGGTGGCGGGGCGGGCCGGTGCGGGGACGGCCCGGTCGCGGCTGTTCGGCGCCGGCGGGGCCGCGCCCCTGCTGGAGGCGGCCCCGGCACCGGGGCAGGGGCTGCTGTTCGACCGGCGGGCGGTGACGCGCGAGCGGCACGAGCTGCTCGCGGGCCCGGCCGGCCCGGTGGTCCAGGACCTCCTGGTCGCCCGCGTGTCCCGGCCCGCGGGGCCCGAACCGGCCCTGCGCAGGCGTCCGATGCTGGTCCGCGGCCCGGCCGGCACGCTGGTGCGCACCCGCCCGGCGCTGCGCTGACACCGCCCGAGGGGGTGGCGGGGAGCCCTTCCCCGCCACCCCCGTTATCCCGTGCGCGTACGAAAGGGCCCCGCCGACGGTGTCGGCGGGGCCCGCTTCCGCGCGGCCTACTCCCCCGCCGCCCGCAGCAGTGCGTCCAGGCGGGCCAGGTCCGCGTCGCAGAGGCGGGCGGCCTCCAGGTCGTCGGGGGCGGCCGCGCAGGCCTGGAAGCGTTCCACGACCAGCAGGCCCTGGGCCTGGATCTCCTCGGACATCACGTACGACCTCCCTCTCAGACCGCGTTGCAGGCGCGGAAGACGTGGACCAGCCCCGGCAGGCTCGCGCCGTGCTGGAAGGCGATGTACTCCGGCAGCACGGCGGAGGGCGCCCACTTCTGCTTGTACTCGAGCTGCGTGCGCGCCGGGTAGATGTGCGCGCCGTGCTCCCACAGGTGCTCCATGAACCAGTGGAAGCCCGGGCTGTGGCCCGGGAACCGGGGGGCCGTCAGCGAGGTGAAGGGCGTGAAGCCGAAGTGCAGCCAGCGGGTGCCCTCGGCCGTGAACACGTCGATGGCGGCCTTGTTGAGGGCCTCCATCACCCCGGGCGGGGAGTCGGGCTGCCGGCGGCTCAGGTCGTGCATCCAGCCGGGCTGCGGGCCGTAGACGGGGGCGTAGGAGACGTAGCCGATCAGCTCGCCGTCTCGGACGGCGGCGAAGAGGCGGCGCAGGTGCTGGTAGCGGCCGCCGGTCTGGCCGACGAGGAATTCCAGGGGCTTGACGCCCTCGCCCTTGGTGGCGAGCCAGGCGGTGTCGAGTTCCGCGATGCGGTCCGCGAAGTCGTCGTACGCGACCTCCTTGATCTCCAGGCCGCTGCGCAGCGCCCTGGAGATCTTGTTGCGCAGCTGCATGAACTTGGTGCCGGCCAGGGTGAAGGTCTCCAGGTCGACGGCGTACGAGGCGCCCATCTGGTTGACGGTGAAGCCCTGGTCGACGTAGACGTCGGCGTCGGCGCCCTGGAGCTGTACGGAGACGACCTCGCGGCCCTGCCCGGCGGCGAAGGCGGTGAAGCCCGCCAGCAGCCGGGCCCGGGGTCCGTCCGGCCCGGCGGGGGCGAAGGGTGCGAAGGGGCCGCCGAACTGGACCAGGTAGCGGCCGACGGGGCGGTAGACGATCACCCCGGGCACGTCCGGGAGCCGGAAATAGCTGTTCCCGTCGCTGAAGGCGAAATACGCACTCGGATTTCCCGCGTCCGCATACTGCCGGATGGCTTCGAGCGCGACATCCGTCTCCAGAACCGTTCCGGTCATTTCAGATCCATTCTCGCGCCGACAACTCCCTCACTTATGGCACGCGCCGGCTTCCCCCACAACCCCCGAGCCGCCTCCCGGTCAGCCGACGGTCAGTGGTGGGTCAGTTGAAACCGCTGGTCAGATGAGTGTCAGGCCTCAGTCAGATAGCGGGTGAAAGACTTCTGAGCGCATATTGACTTTCGGATCACGGGGAATACCCGCCGGTTCGGAGGAGAATTCCGAGACAGCCCGAGGAGAACACGGCGATGCGTTCCCTGACGACAGCGCGCGGGATCTGCGAGCAATTCCACGCAGGCCTTCTCGACGCACTCGAAGAGCTGCCGCTCATGGCCCGGGAGGGCGCGGACAGCCCCGTGCTGGAGCTGTACCGCGAGCACGGCGGTCCCGGGCTGCTCGTGCCGGCCGCGTACGGCGGCGCGGCCGCCTCCGCGCTCCAGGCGGTGCGGGTGCAGCGGGCGATCGCCGCCGCCTCGCCCTCCCTGGGCGTGGCCACGGTGATGCACCACTTCACGGTGGCGATGCTGTTCCGCCTGGCGGAGGTCGCGGACCGGCTGACGCCCGCCCAGCTGAAGCTGATGTCGGCGGTGGCCTCCGACGGGCTGCTGCTGGCGTCCGGCTGGGCGGAGGGGCGTACCGACCAGAACATCCTGGCGCCCTCGGTCGTGGCCGACCGCACCCCGGGCGGCTACCTGGTCAACGGCTCGAAGAAGCCGTGCAGCCTCTCGCGTTCGATGGACGTGCTGACGGCCAGTGTGATGGTGGCGCACGACGACGGGCGCTCCTCGCTGGCGCTGATGCTGATCCCCGCCTCCTCCCCCGGGATCGAGACGCGGCCGTTCTGGGCCACTCCGGTGCTGGCCGCCTCGCAGAGCGACGAGGTCCGGCTGACCGACGTGGAGGTACCGCGGGACCTGGTCATCCACAGCACTCCGGAGGACGCCGAGCGGCTGGACGACCTCCAGACGGCCGGGTTCACCTGGTTCGAGCTGCTCGCCACCTCCTCGTACGTCGGCGCCGCGTCCGCGCTGGTCGCCCAGGTGCTGGACGGCGGCCGCGGCAGCACGGCGGAGCGCGCGCAGCTCGCGGTGCGCCTGGAGGCGGCGGTGGCGCTCGTGGAGGGCGCCGCCCGGTCCCTGGAGGACGGCACGGAGGGCGACGAGGCGGTCGCGGCGGTGCTCACCGCCCGCTACGCGACGCAGGACCTGCTGGCGCGGACCGTCGACCAGGCCGTGGAGATGCTCGGCGGGATGGCCTTCATCCGCTCCGCCGACGTGGCGTACCTCTCCTCGGCGGTGCGCGCCCTGGCCTTCCACCCCCCGTCGCGCGCGAGCGTCGCCGCGGAGCTGGCCGGCTACTTCGCCGGCAGTCCGCTGCGGCTGTCCTGACCCGCAGCACCCCCGCAGCCAGGCCCGTCGGAAGGACGACCCCGCATGGACATCAAGAACCCGGTGGAGTCACCGGTCACCTTCAACCTGCACCGCCTGGAGTACCTGGTCGCGTTCGCCGTGACGATCGGGTTCATCCTGTGGCACTTCACGGACATCAACTGGTTCGCCGCGATCGGCCTGTTCCTGTACATCGACCTGCTGGGCTACATCCCGGGCGCGATCGCCTACCGGCGCAGCCCGGACGGGCGGATCCACAAGGCGTACTACGTGCTCTACAACTCGATGCACAGCCTGCTGAGCGTGGCCGCCGTGGGGCTGCTGTGGATGTGGCTGATCGGGCCGGAGTGGGCGCTGCTGGCGCTGCCGTTCCACGTCTTCGGCGACCGGGGCGTCTTCGGGAACTTCCTGAAGCCCTTCGGGCTGCCCTTCGAGCCGGAGTCCACCCCGCTGGTCGACCAGGTGACGGCCATGCTGGGGCGGCGCGCGGCCACCGACGGCCCGGTGCCGCTGCCGTACGAGGAAGCTGCCACGACGAAGACCGGCGCGACCCTCGGCGCCACCGCCGCGGCCCCGGCCGTCGGGGCGAACCGGTGAGCCGCTACCCGGCCTGGCTGACGGACCGCAGCACCTCGGTCCGCAGCACCTCGGTGCCCGCCGAGGGGTACGAGGACCCGGAGGCGGCCCGGCTGGCCCTGCGCCGGCTCGCGTCGAGCGTGACGGTGCTGACCGTCAGCCGCGACGGCGTCCGGCACGGCACCACCGCCAGCGCCGTGGTCACCCTGTCCCGGGACCCGCTGGTCCTCGGCGCGTGCCTGCGGCCCACGTCGACGTTCGCGGCGATGGTCCGCAGGGCGGGCCGCTTCTCGGTGAACGTGCTGGGCTCGGCGCAGCAGGACGTGGCCCGCCGCTTCGCCAACCCCTCCCGCCCGCTCGGCGACGCCCAGTTCGAGGGCTTCGACTGGACCACCGACCCGCTCACCGGCGCCCCGCTGATCGGCGGGAGCCTGGCGCACATGGCCTGCCGGGTCCTGGGCTGGCACCAGGTCGGGGACCACGACATGCTCCTCGCCGAGGTCACGGGCGGCCATCACACCGTCGACTCCCCGATGCTCAGCTTCGCCGGCCGCATGCACAGCGCGTGCGTCACCCCGGCGGCCTCCGCCTCCGTCTCCGTTCCCGCATCCGCTTCCGCTTCCGCTTCCGCAAGTGAGGTCGCATCATGAGCACCGCTCCGCAGATCCCCGTCGAGGCCGACTGGGACCGCGCGCCCAACCTGCTCGACGGCGCCCAGGAGATGACCCTGACCGCCGAGGAGTGCGATCTGGGGTACTGGCTGTCGGCGGTCGCGCAGGGCACCCTGCGCGGGCGGGCCGAGGCCGGGCACGCCGCCGGGACGCCGGCGCACATGAAGGAGGACGGTCCGCTGCGGCAGGCCCTCGTGCTGGAACTGGGCAACCGGTCGCTGGCCGAGTCCCGGGCCGTGGAGGTGCTCTCGCACTACGTGATCGGCGCGCCCGGGGTCGTGGAGCAGGAGTTCTTCGCCACCCAGGTGATCGACGAGGCCCGGCACGCGATGATCTTCCGCAAGCACCTGGTGGACCTCGGGGTGCCCGCGGAGGGGCTGCTGGGGTTCATCAAGGAGCAGGGCGCCGACTACACCCGCCGGGTGCTGAACCCGATCGCCGAGTTCGCCACGGGCGTGGTGCGCGACGAGGGCGACTTCATCGGGGCGGTCGCGGTGTTCACCATCGTCATCGAGGGGGTGCTGGCGCCCGCCGCAGAGCTCAGCGAGCGCAAGTGGACCCTGCTGGACCCGGCCGCCGCGGAGATCGCGCGCGGGGCGTCCATCGACGAGATCCGCCACCTGACCGTGGGCAGCTCCATCGTCCGCGAGCACCTGGCGCGCCATCCCTCGTACCGGCCGCGGCTGATCGAGCTGATCCGGCGCGGCCGGCGCTTGTGGGACGAGCTGCCGTCGGAGGAGTTCGTGCTGGAGCGCGAGGAGCTGTTCCAGGAGGGCATGTCCGCGCACGCGGAACTGCTGGACGGCTACGAGGTGTTCCCCGGCTGCAAGCTGCTGGAGACCACCCCGAAGCAGCGCTACGACCTCGCCGAGCGGTGGACCGACGACATGGCCGAGGTGCGGCTGCCGTACATGGGCGTCCCGGAGGCCGTCGACATCATCCGCACCCACCCGAGGTGATCCGGTGACCTCCACCCTCCCCGTCGAGGCGCGGCGGCCGGAGGCGGTCGCCGCGCCGGGGCTGCGGCGGACCCTGACCACCCCTCGGATCGTCTTCCTCGTGGTCGCGGCGGCGGCCCCGATGTCGGGGGTGGTGGGCTCGGTTCCCCTCGCGTACGCCATCGGCAACGGGGCGGGGGTGCCCGCCACCTTCGCCCTGGCCGGGCTCATCCTGCTGTGCTTCTCCGTCGGGTACGCGGCGATGAGCCGGCACGTGGTGGGCGCCGGCGGCTTCTACACGTACATCGGCCAGGGGCTCGGGCGGCCGCTCGCCGTCGCGGGCGGGCTGACGGCCGTCCTCGCCTACACGGCGGCGGTCGCGGGCGTGGCCGGGGCCTTCGGGTACTTCGCCGAACTGGTCTCCGCCGCGCACGGACCGCCGGTGCCGTGGCCGGTGTGGACGGGCGGGGCGCTGGCCCTGACGGCGGTGATGGGCTACCGGCGCATCGACCTGAGCGCCCGGCTGCTGGCGGTGCTGATGGTCGCCGAGGTGGCGGTGCTGGGCCTGCTGGCGCTGGCCATCGGCGTGCGGCACGGGGCGGACACCCTGCCGGCCGCCGCGTTCCGGCCGGAGACGGTGCTGGCGCCGGGGCTCGGGGTGGCGCTGATGTTCGCGCTGATCTCGTACGTGGGTTTCGAGGCGGCCGCGCTGTACGGCGAGGAGAGCCGCGATCCGAAGCGCAGCGTGCCCGTCGCCACCTACGCCTCCGTGGTGCTCATCACCGTCTTCTTCGCGGTGGTCAGCTGGGCGGCGGTCGGGGCGGTCGGCGCCGGCCGGGTGGCGGACACCGCCGGCGAGGAGCTGGGCGACCTGTTCTTCCGCCTGTCGGACGACTACCTCGGCACCTTCGCGACGGGCGTGATGCAGGTGCTGCTGTGCACCAGCCTGTTCGGCGCGCTGCTCGGGCTGCACACCGCCGCGAACCGGTACCTGTTCGTCCTGGGCCGGGAGGGGGTCCTGCCGGGCTCGCTGGCCCGGGTGCACCCCCGGCACGCCTCCCCGCACCGGGCGAGCGTGGTGCTGTCGGTGGCCACGGCCGCCGTGTGCGCCGCGTTCGCGCTGGCGGGGGCGCATCCGTACACCAACCTGGCCACCACGATGCTGGCGCTGGGCACGGTCGGGATCGTCGCCCTCCAGGCGGCGGTGGCCGTGGCGGTGCTGGTCTTCTTCCGCCGGCACCCCGAGGCGCACTGGTGGCGGACCCGGCTCGCGCCCGTACTGGCCCTGGCCGGGCTGGTGGGCGCGCTCTGGCTGCTGCTGGACAACTTCGCGCTGGTCACCGGCACCACCTCGGCCTGGGTGAACCGGATCCCGTGGCTGATGGCGGGCGCCGCCGCCGTCGGGCTGGGACACGCCCGGTGGCTGCGGGCCCGCCGTCCGGGCCGCTACCGGGCCGTCGCCACCGCGCACGTCACCGACGAGGACTGAGGAGCCGTCATGCACGACCCGCACAGCCTGCTCCAGGACGCGGCCGCGGCCGACCTGGCCCGCCGCGGCTACGCCCTGGACCGGGCCGCCCTGCGCGACCTGACCGAACGGCGCGCCCGGCTCATCGCCGAGCGGGACAAGCTGCGGGCGGAGCAGAACCGTTCCGCCCGGGGCGGGGCCCGCCCCGACGGGGCCGTCCGGGCCCGGATGCAGGAGGCCAAGGAGCGCCTGCGGGCGGTGTCGGAGGAGCTCCGGGAGGCGGAGGAGGGGCTGGGGGCGCTGCTGTCGGCCGTGCCCAACCGGCCGTACCCGGACGTGCCCGACGGGACCGAGCAGGACCCGCCGGTGGTGCGGCGGGTCTGGGGGGAGGTGCCCGGCTTCGATTTCACCCCGCGCGACCACGTGGACCTCGGGACCCGGCTGGGGATCCTGGACCAAGTGCGCGCCGCCAGGCTGTCGGGGTCCCGGTTCGCCGTGACCCGGGGGGCCGGGGCCCGGCTGGAGCGGGCCCTGGCCGCCTTCCTGCTGGACCTGCACACCACCGGGCACGGGTACACCGAGTACGGGGTGCCGCACCTGGTGACGCGGGAGACGATGACCGGTACCGGGCAGTTGCCGAAGTTCGAGGACGACCTGTTCCTGACGAACGCCGCCGACCGGGACCTGCTGCTGATCCCGACGGCCGAGGTGCCGCTGGTGAACCTCTTCCGCGGGGAGACCCTGCGGGAGGAGGAGCTGCCGCTGGCGCTGACCGCGTGCACCCCCTGCTACCGGGCGGAGGCCGGCTCGTACGGCCGTGACACGCGCGGGCTGGTGCGGCTGCACCAGTTCGAGAAGGTCGAGCTGGTGCGCGTCTGCCGGCCGGGGGACTCGGCCGCGCAGCTGGAGTTGCTGACCGGGCACGCGGAGACGGCGCTCCAGCGCCTGGGCCTGGCCCACCGGGTGGTGGAACTGCGGGCCGGGGACCTCGGGTTCGCCGCCCGGCGCACCTATGACATCGAGGTGTGGCTGCCGGGCCAGGGCACCTACCGGGAGATCTCCTCCTGCTCCGACTGCGGGGACTTCCAGGGGCGCCGGGCCGGCATCAGGGTCCGGGACCGGGACGGGCGCAAGGAGTTCGCGGCGACGCTCAACGGTTCGGCGCTGCCGGTGGGCCGTACGCTCGTCGCGGTCCTCGAGCAGTACCAGCGCGCGGACGGCTCGGTGGCCGTGCCGCCCGCGCTGGTTCCGTACACCGGCTTCTCCGCGATCGCCCCCGACGGTTCGCCGGTGCTCAGCGCGCGGTGATCCCGGACGGGGCCGGCGCCGCGGACCGCGCCGCGGACCGCGCCGGGGGCCGTACGCGGTCACCGGCGCGGTCGGGCCAGGTCAGGACGGTCACCGGGGGCAGTTCCCGGGAGACGAAGGCGGTCATCGCCCACGGGCAGTCCTGCCGGGTCGGCTGGAGCGCGGTGTGGCCGTGCCAGGGCAGCGCGCCGTGGCCGGTGATCCCGCGCAGGGTGACCGAGCCGTCGGGGCCGAAGGCCAGGTCCACTTCGCGGGCGCCGTCGGTCAGGCCGCGCCCGGTGGCCTTGACCGCGGCCTCCAGCAGGGTCCAGGCGTGGAAGAAGGTCTCGGGGCCCACCCCGTCCGGGACTCCGGGGTAGATGAAGGTGAGCACGTCCAGGCTGCTGGAGGCCGGGCGGACCAGCTCGACGTCCACCCCGATGGGTCCGGTCTCGGTGGCGCCGAGCAGGAGCAGGCCGTCGGAGCGGGACCAGCTGACGTGGGTGCCCGGCTGGTCGGGCAGGTAGGGCTTGCCGGCGGGGTCGTAGTGGATGCGCAGGTCGTGCGCGTCGAGGCCGAGGCGTTCGGCCAGCAGGCGGCGGACGGTGAGGCGGGCGCGGTAGAAGCGGTGGGCCGCGCGCGCGTGGACGAACTCGGCGCCGCGCCGCAGCTCGTCCTCGGTGAGGCCCTCGGGATAGTGCGCGGTGATGTCGGTGGGGGCGACCTGGTCGAGGTCGACCAGCCATGCGTCCATCGTGCTCCTTTCTCGGACACGTCCCTGCCGCGGAGCTACAGGGTGAACACCTGTGTGCGGGAGCGCGCGGGGTCGCCCGGCCGGAGGTGGAGCCGCCCGGCCGCCGGGAACAGGACGGCCGCGGCGACGGTGCGTTCGGCGCGGATGTCACCCCGGTCGGGGACCCGTACGGGGGGCCGTGCGAGCAGGTCGAAGTGCTCCTCGGCGTCCGCGTCGCCGGGGAGGGCTGCGAGTCCCTCGCGGGCGGCGGCGAGGCGGCGCAGCGAGGAGTTCCGGGCGAAGACGTTGAGCTCGTCGGCGGGGGCGAAGTCCGGGTGGAGGTAGTGGTTGGTGTGGGCGAGGGCGCCGGGGGCGGCCTCGGTGACGCGCAGGTCTCCGTCGAGGTGTTCGGCGTACAGGACCCGCTCGTGGTCGCAGAGCATCAGGGAGCGGGAGCTGGCCAGCGGCAGGTCGGCGAGGACCTTCAGGGCCTGGCCGGTGTCGGCGGCGGTGTCGAGGAGGTGGCGGATGGCCAGGTACGGGGGGACGCCGGGGCGCCAGGTGCCGCCGAGGACCAGGTTCAGTCCGACGGCGAGGCCGTCGCTGTTGACGCCGAGGTAGCCGAGGAGTCCGGCGAAGCTGAGCACGAGGGAGCGCCGGGCGGTGCCGGCGCGGGCGGTCTCCAGTACGGCGATGTGGGTGTCGAGGTTTCCACTGAGGTCGACGGTCTGGGCGAGGACGGGCGGGCCGCCGGGTCCGGTGCGGGCGTACGTGGTGCAGTCGCCGCCGGCGCGGACCTTGGAGTATCCCGTCAGTTCGCGGCGCAGCTGGAGCAGCCAGGCCTCGTCCTCGCTGATCCGGGCCCCGTCGGCGAGGCCGGTCACTTCCTCGGCGAGGTCGGGCAGGGCCGCCTCGACCGCGTCCCGGTGGGCGGCGATCGAGGGCAGCAGGGAGGCCAGGGTCAGGGGCCGGTCGACGAGGTGGTTGAGGCGGGCGAGGCCGTCGTCGAGGAAGGCGCGCAGGGGTGCGGCCAGGGCCGCGCCGTGGGCGCGGCCGATCTCGTACGGGGTGCCGGCGGCCCGTATCCGGGTGATGTCGGGGGCGGTGGTCATGCCGGTACGGCCTTCTTGGGGCCGTGCGCGAGGAGGGCGCGGACGGTGGGCCATTCGGAGCGCAGGACGCTGTAGAAGACGGCGTCGCGGCGGCGGCCCCCGGGCATGTAGTTGAAGCTGCGCAGGACGCCTTCCTCGGTGGCGCCGATGTTGACGAGGCCGCGGCGGGCCTGGGTGTTGAGGACGTCGGTCTTGAACTCGGCGCGTTCGGCGCCCAGTACCTCGAAGGCGTGCTCCAGCAGCAGGGCCTTCGCCCAGTGGTTGACGCCGCGGCCGCGGAAGTCGCGGCCGAGCCAGGACCAGCCGATCTCCAGGCGCCGGTCGGCCTCGGCCATGTTGCCGAAGCTCATGCTGCCGGCGATGCGGCCACTGGCCTTGTCGGTGATGGTCCAGACGGCGCGGCGGCCGGCGGCGCGGTCGGCGAGGGCGGCGTCGAAGAAGGCCTCGAAGTCGGCGTCGGTGTCGACGGCGGCGACGAAGTAGCGCCAGATGTCGGGGTCCATGGCCACGGCCCGGACGCCCTCGCGGTCGGCCTCGGTGAGGGGGGTGAGGCGGACGCGGTCGTTCTCCAGGACGGCGGTGGTGTGCTCGGTCCAGCTCGGGGCGTTCATGGTTCAGACTCCGGTGGTGGTGGCGTGGTGGTGGCGGGCGAGGGCGACGGTCACGTCGCGCAGGGTCTTCATGCCGGCGAGGTCGTGCTCGGTGAAGTGGGCGAGGTCGACTCCGGTCTCCTCGCAGACCTCGGTGAGGAAGAGGACCTTGTTGAGGGAGGTCAGGCCGTAGGCGGCGACCATGTCGGCGTCGGGGTCGATGGCGCCGGGTTCGACCTCGGGGACCAGGACGAGGGAGAGCTGGTCGCGGGCCGCGGCCTCGATCGCGGCGCGGGTGTCGGTCGTGTCAGGCATGGATTCCGGCCTCCTGCGTGTGCAGCGGGGAGTGGTAGGCGGCCCGGATTTCGGGGCGCTTGGGCTTGTACTGGGAGGTCAGCAGGCCGCCCTCGATGCTGAACGGCGGGTCGGCGACGACGACGCGGCTGATCCGCTCGTCGGGGGCGGTGGCGGCGTTGACGGCGGCGAGGCGGGCGGCGATGGCCCGGTGGTCGGCGGGCTCCCCGGCCGGGGAGACGACGGCGACGAGCTCGGTCTGGGTGGGGCTGAACAGGACGCATTCGGCGATCGCCGGGTCGGCCCGCATGAGTTCCTCGATGGGGCGGACGATGACCTTCTTGCCGTTGTCGAGGACGATGACGTCGTCGGCGCGGCCGTGGACGAAGAGGAAGCCGTCCTCGTCGAGGTGGCCGAGGTCGCCGGTGCGGACGGTGCCGTCGGGTGAGAAGACCTTCTCGGAGTCGCCGGCGCGGGCGTACGCGTAGTGGTTGTTGACGGGGTGGGTGCTGCGGACGCTGATGACGCCGTCCTCGCCGATCAGGACCTCCTTGCCGCGCACGGCCCGTCCGACGCTGCCCTCGCGGTGCGCTCCGGGGTGGTTCTTGGTGACGATGCAGGTCTCGTTGAGCCCGTAGCCCTCGTAGAGCGGCAGGCCCGCGGTGTCGTTGAAGAAGCGCAGTACGTCGGGCGAGGCGGGGGCGGAGCCCGTCCACAGGTAGCGGATCCGGTCCCCGAAGAGGGTCCGGGCGGCCTCGGCGGGGGTCCGGCCGGCCTGACGGCGCAGGCGGGCGGCGATCTGGCGGCGGGCGCTCTCGTAGAAGGCCGGTACGCCCATGACGACGGTGGGGCGGACGCGGCGCAGGGTGGCGAAGGCGGCCTCGTAGGTGGTGATGGTGACGTCGTGGCCGTGCAGCAGGGCGGAGTACACCCAGTAGCGCTGCTGGAGGAGGGAGAGGGGGAGGAAGACGAAGAGGTGGTCGTCGGGGGTGTGTTCGAAGATCTCCTGGACGGCCTTCAGGGAGCTGTCGATGCTGCCGGCGGTGGCGCCGAGGCCCTTGGGGATCCCGGTGCTGCCGGAGGTGAACTTGATGGTGGTGACGTCCTCGGAGCCCCAGGTGACGGGCGGCGGGGCGGTGTCGGGGCCGTCTCCGGGGGCGGCCAGCTCCCACAGGCCGTCCATGGGGAGGGTGTCGGGGATGCCGCCGGTGTCCTGGTCGGTGCAGAGCAGGTGGAGGCCGTAGCCGTCGAGGAGTGCGGTGGACGGGGTGAACTTGCCGGGTTCCAGGCCGGCGGTCTGCGCGCCGAGCCGCAGGGCGGCCAGGTCGAGCAGCACCCATTCCAGGCTGTTGGCGGCGAGGACGCCGATGCGGTCGCCCGCGCCGATGCCGTAGCGCTCGCTCAGCCGGCGGGCGAGGCGCCCGGAGCGCGCGTACAGCTCGCGCAGGCTGACGGTGCGGGTGCCGTCGAGGCGGGCGACGTGGAGGTGGCCGCCGCCCGGTGCCTCGCCGGTGATCCGCCGGATCGTCTCCGGCACCTCCGCGGGCCCGGCCTGGGTCGTGGGCCGTGGCCGGCCGTGCGGTCCCCCGCGCCCCTGGCGGCTCATCGGCCGGCCCCCGGCATGAGCACCGCGGCCATGGCGCGGACGGTGTCGGCCTCGGAGAACTGGTCGAGGGTGAGGGTGACCCCGAACCGCTTGCGGGCGGCGGTCAGGATGCGGGCTGCGGCGATGGAGTCGCCGCCGAGGGAGGCGAGGGTGTCCAGGGCGCCGATGTCGGGGCGGCGCAGGACGGTGGACCAGATGTCGCAGAGGATCTTCTCGGCCTGGGTGGCGGGTGCGCTGCCGCCGCCTTCCCGTTCGGCGCCGTCCTCGGCGCCGAGCGCGGCCAGCCGCGTACGGTCCACCTTGCCGTTGCGGGTGAGCGGGAGTTCGTCGTGCCAGAGGACGGCCGCCGGGTGCATGTAGTCGGGCAGGTCGCGGCGCAGGGCTTGGCGCAGTTCGGCCAGGGGCGGGCGGTGGCCGCCGGAGGGGACGAGGTGGGCGACGAGCCGGTTGCCCTGGGCGGCGACGACGGCGCGGGAGATCCCGTCGAGGGCGGCGAGCCGCGTCTCGACCTCGCCGGCTTCGATCCGGTAGCCGTTGATCTTGATCTGGAAGTCGGTGCGGCCGAGGATCTGGATGTTCCCGTCGGGCAGGTACCGGCCGAGGTCGCCGGTGCGGTACATGCGTTCGCCGCGCGCGGGGTCCTCGTAGAACCGCTCGGCGGTGCGCTCGGGGTCGCCCCAGTAGCCGCGGGCCAGTCCGGTGCCGGCGGCGGTGATCTCGCCGGTGACCCAGTCGGGGGCGTCGAGGCCGTCGCGGTCCAGGACGTAGGCGCGGTTGTTGGCGTTGGGGCGGCCGTACGGGATGGACTCGGTCCCGTCCTCCTGCTCGCCGACGGGGTGCAGGATGTTCCAGACGGTGGTCTCGGTGGGGCCGCCGAGGGAGACGACCTCCAGGCCGGGCATCAGCGCGCGCAGCTGCGCGGGCAGGTCGGGCGGCAGCCGGTCGCCGCTCATCATGACGAGCCGCAGTCCGGGCGGTACGTCGCCGTCGGCTCGGGCCTGCCCGTGGAGCAGACCGACGATGGCGGGGACGGAGTTCCAGACGCTGACCTGGTAGAGCCAGCACAGCTCCAGCCAGTGGGCGGGGTCGGCGGCCCGGTCGTGGTCGGGCATGACCAGGGCCGCGCCGGCCGACAGGGCGCCGAAGACGTCCCACACCGACAGGTCGAAGTTGAAGGCGCTCACCGCCATGAAGCGGTCCTCGGCGGTGATCCTGAAACGGTCCCGGCAGTCGGCGACGAGGTTGACGACGCTGCGGTGGGTCACCATCACGCCCTTGGGGACGCCGGTGGTCCCGGACGTGTAGAGGACGTACGCGAGGTCGTCCGGGCCGGATCCGGGCAGCCGGTCGGGGAGCTCGGCGCGGCCGGAGCAGGGCCGGGTGAGGTCGAAGGAGGCCATGGAGCCGGCGGAGGTCCAGCCGGTGTTGGTCAGGACGCAGCGCACCCGGCCGTCGGCGAGCATGTACTCCTGCCGGGCGGCGGGCAGGCCGGCGTCGACGGGCAGGTACGCGGCCCCTGCGAGGACGGTGGCGAGGATCCCGACGACCTGCTCGGGTCCGCGCCGCATGACGAGGCCGACGAGCTCGCCGCGGCCGACGCCCTGTTCGCGCAGCCAGGTGGCGGCGGTGGCGGCGCGGTGCAGGAGTTCGCCGTAGCTGACGGTCCGGTCCGCGGTGAGGATCGCCGGGGCGGCGGGGGTGCGGGCGGCCCGGGCGACGATGGCGTCGCCGAGCATCTCCTCGGGCAGTTCGACGGCGGTGTCGTTGGCGGCGGCGCGGCGTTCGCGCTGGGCGGGCGGCAGCAGGTCGAAGGCGTGCCGTTGCCAGGCGGCCTCGTCGGTGAGGGCGTGGAGCAGGGTCCGGTAGCCGTGGGCGAGGTCGTCGAGGAGGCCTTCGCAGAACAGTTCGTCGATGCCGTCGAGCTGGACGACGAGTTCGCCGTGCTGTTCCATCGCGAAGGCGTTGAGCCACACCTGGGGGGTCTGGCTGACGGAGAAGACCTCCTTGCCGAAGAGTTCCAGCGCGGAGCCGTCGACCTCGCTGCTGACGTGGCCGATGGCGCTGTTGAAGGTGAACGGCATGCGGGCCCCGGCCAGTCCGCCGCGCCTGCGGGCCAGTTCCTTGAGGACCTCGATGCCGGAGAAGTGGCGGTGGTCGATGTCGGTGTGCAGCCGCGTCTGGAGGGCCTGGGCGCGGGCGGCGAAGGGCAGGGAGCGGTCGATCTCGGCCTCGACGAGGAGGGTGTCGGAGAACTGGCCGATGGCCTCGAAGACCCGGGGGTGGACGGGCGGGCGGTGGGCGACGGTGGTGGTGAGGGTGAAGCGTTCGCCGGCGCCCCAGGTGGCGAGGGTCTCGGCGTACGCCGCGAGGAGCAGCGCGGAGGGGGTCAGTCCACGGGCGGTGGCGCGGTCCTTCAGGGCGGTCCAGGCGGCGCGGTCGAGGCGGACCTCGCGCGGGGTGAAGCGGGTCCCGGACAGGGCGGCGGGGCTGGTGCGCAGGGGCAGGTCGGGGTGGGGGGCGAGGTCGTCGGCGCGTGCCGTCCAGTAGTCGCGCGAGCGGCGGGCGGGGGCCCGGTCTCGGGCGGCCTCGAGGGCGGCGAGGTAGTCCTCGTAGGGGAGTTCCTCGTGGACCTCGGCGGCGGGGTTCTGGTAGGCGTGCCACCAGGCGCGGAAGAACAGGAACATGCTGATCCCGTCCATGACGAGCCCGTCGTGGCCGACGTGGAGCACCATCTTGTCGTCGTCGAGGATGGTCGCGTCGACGGTGAGCAGCGGGGCCTGGTCGGCGGGCAGCACCTGGTGGGAGCGCATCTCGCGCAGTTCGGTGCGGATCAGTTCCTGCTGGCGGGGGCTGTGGGCACGCAGGTCGAGGACGCCGATGCGGGGTGCGGTGCCGCCGTGTTCGGTGGCCTGGCGCTCGTCGGAGAGGAAGCGGGAGCGCAGGGCGCTGTGGGCGGCGACGACGGTGTCCAGGGAGGTCTGCAGCCGGTCGAGGTCCCAGTCGCCCTCGATCTCGTGGAAGACGTGGCTGGAGACGTCGCCGATCTCGAAGAGGCCGCTGCGGCCGAGGTAGTAGCTGCGCTGGAGGGGGGTGAGGGGGAAGCCGGGGCCGTGTTCGGCCTCGCGGGCGAGGTGGGCGACGAGGGCGGGCTTGGCGGCCTTGACGCGGGAGATGAACTCGGTGTCCATCCGTTCGCGGTTGCCCTGGAGGCGCAGGTCGCCGTCGGCGAGGGCGACGGACAGCCCGCGCTCGGCTATCTCGCGCAGGATCTGGCGGGTGTTCATCGGGCCTCCCCCGAGGTCAGGGCGGTGACGGCGGAGGGCTCGGCGCGCTCGGCGATGACGGCGGCGAGTTCGGCGAGGGTGCCGCCGTGCAGGAGTTCGTCCATGGAGAGGTCGACGTCGAGGGCGTCGAGGATCTGGTACTGGACGGTGACGGCCTGGAGGGAGCCGGCCGCGAGCTGGGTGAGGGTGCGGTGGGCGATCTGCTCGTCCTCGCCGAGGCGCAGGGCGGTACGGACGACGCGGGTGAGCCAGGGGGTGAGGGCGGGGTCCGCGGCGGGGGCGGCGGTGTCGGGGACGGGCCGGAAGAAGACGGCGTCGGCGAGGGCGAGCGCGGTGCCGGGGGCGAGGAGTTCGACGGTACGGGGCCACGTGCCCGGGGTGTCCTGGCCGAGGGCGGCGGCGAGCCGGGCGGCGAAGCGGGGCATGACGGGGGCGGCGGCGTGCGCGAGGAGTCGGGCGGCGGCGAGTTCGAGGGCGACGGCGGTGCGGTTCTCGTCCTCCCAGCCGGGGGTGTCGGTGAGGAGGCCTTCGGCGCGGGTGAAGCGGACGGTGTCGCGGACGATGCCGTCGAGTTCGGCGGCGGCCTGGTTGAGGGAGAAGGAGTCCTTGCCGAGTGCGGTGGTGACGGCGCCGAGGCGGGTGCCGAGCCGGGCGAGGAAGGCGGTGTGCTCGGGGGTCCAGTTCCCGGCGTCGGGGGCGCGGCCGCCGTGGTGCTTGGCGACGCGGGCGCCGAGGTCGGTGAGCCACTGCTGCCAGGTGCCGATGAGGGTGTCGCCGAGGGTGGCCTCGTAGGCGGCGCGCCGGAAGTCGGTGCGCAGGCCTTCGGGGCGGGTGGCGGCGAGGAAGTAGCGGACGGCGTCGACGGTGTCGGGGGTGAGGATCTCCTTGCCCCAGATGGCGTGCCGGCGGCTGGTGGAGAACTTCTCGCCCTCCAGCAGGTAGAACTCGTTGACGTGGTAGTCGATGTCGGGGGTCCAGCCGGGGAAGGCGAGCTGGTAGAGGACGGGGTAGAGGACCGAGTGGTAGAAGCTGTTGTCGTAGCCGAAGAAGTGGACGATCTTCCAGTCGGGGGCGGGGGCGGCGGCCTGCCAGGGGCGGCCGAGGCGGGTGCCCAGTGACTGGATGCCGTGCAGGAACCCGTAGCTCATCTCGGGCCAGACCCAGATGACCTGGCCGTCGGTGTCGCTCTCGCGCGGCTCGACGCCCCAGGCGGAGGGGTGGGTGAGGGGGATGTCGAGGGCGGGCCGGCGGAAGAGCCGGTCGGCGAGTTCGCGCAGCCGGGCGGGGACCCGGCCGAGGCGGTGGTGGGCGCGGACCTCGCCGGCGTAGGCGTGCAGCGGCAGGGTCCAGCGGGCGGCGGGGCCCGTGCGGGGCGGGGAGGCGGGGACGGCGCCGGCGGGCCGGGGGTCGGTGAGGTCGGCGACGGTGTTGGGTTCGCCGCACTCCTCGCAGATGTTGCCCGAGGTGGTGGTGCCGCAGCCGGGGCAGCCGCCCCTGACGTCGGCCTCGTAGAGGTAGCGGCCGCTGGTGGCGTCGTAGAGGGCGTCCCGTTCGGTGACGGAGACCTCGCCGGAGGCGACGACGCGGCTGAAGAAGTCCTTGAGGCCCTCGCGGTAGCCGGGGTCCTGGTCGGTCACCGTGTACTGGTCGACGGGTATGTCCATCAGCCGCAGGGTTTCGGCGATCTCGGCGCTGTAGTGGGCGGCGGTCTCGGCGGGGGTGCGGCCGTCGGCGCGGGCGGCGCCGACGACGTAGCTCTGGTAGTCGTCGCTGCCGGTGAGGTGGTAGGCCTCGGCGCCGTTCATGCGCTGGAAGCGGGTGAAGGCGTCGGCGCCGAGGTAGGGGCCGCAGAGGTGGCCCAGGTGGAGGTCGCCGTTGGGGGTGGGCGGGGTGGAGAAGACGAAGACGGGGCGGCCGCCGAAGCCTTCGCGGGCGGGGGCGCAGGCCGAGGCCGCGGCCCGTCCGGCGTCGCGCCAGTACTGGGTGAGGAAGACGAGGTCGCTGCCGTCGGCCGCGGTGTTGCGCAGGACGTGGGACTCGAAGGGCTCGAAGAGGACGACGGTCCCGGGCGCGGCCGGGTGGCGTTCGCCGTCGACGACGAACTCGCCCCGGCCGGAGACGACGACGAACAGCTCGGTCTCGTCGTGGTGGTGGCCGTCGGTGGCGCCGCCGGCCGCGACGCGGCCCCAGCCGGCGCCGGTGCCCAGGCCCTCCACGTCGCTCATGTCGATGCCGAACGCCTGCTCCAGGACGTCGGCGTCATAACTCGCGATGATCATGTCGTGGCCTTTCGCGGGGACGGGAGGGAGGGGATCAGGTCGGCGGCCCGGGCGGCGAGCGCCGGGGCCAGGCGGTAGCCGGAGCCGCCGGCGGCGCCCGCGAAGACGAGCCGGCCGTAGGGGTCGAGGCGGGTGGCCAGCGGTGCGCCGCCGGGTCCGTACGCGTCGCAGAAGACCCGCCCGGACCGGCAGTGGGCGGCCAGGCCGGGGGCGTAGCGGGTGAGCAGGGCGCGGGCTTCGCGCAGGTGGCCGGCGGTGAGGGCCGGGTCGACGGTGGCGGGGTCGACGTCCCACTCCTGGCAGGTGTAGCTGAAGAGCCAGTGCCCCCGGTGGTGGAGGGGCAGCAGGAAGGCGTCCTCGGCGTGCAGGACGAGGGCCCGGTCGCCGGGGGCCGGGGGCACCTCCACGTGCAGGGCGACGATCTTCTTGACGCGGGCTCCGAGCGGGGCGACCAGCTCACGCCAGGCGGGTTCGGCGAGCCAGGGCCCGGGGGCGATGACGACGTGTCCGGCGGTCAGGGTGGCGCCGCCGGTCAGGGTCAGGCGGGCGCCGCCCGGGCCGGCGGCGACGGTTTCGACGGCGACGCCCTCGTGGAAGGAGACCGCGGGGCGCAGCTCGGCGGCGAGGAGCTGGGTGAGGGCGGGGACGTCGGCGTACTGGCAGCCGTCGCCCTCCCAGGCCCCGAAGCCGTGCGGCAGGGCGGGGACGGCGGGCGGCAGTTCGGCGGCCCAGCGGAGTTTGGCCTCGGGGAGGTAGACCTCACGGAGCCGGTCCTCGGCGTTCTCGGGCGCGAGGACGGTCATGCCGAGGGGGTGGATGGGCAGGTCGGGGCGGGCGGTGTGGAGGTCGGCGTAGAAGCGTTCGCTCTCGGCGGCCAGCGTGCGGACGGTGTCGTCGGCGCCGCGCGGGAAGTGCAGGCCGGCGGAGCGGCGGGTGGCGCCGGAGCCGATCATGTCGCGGTCGAGGACGGTGACGGTGGCGGCGGGGTCGCGGGCGAGGACCTCGCGGGCTATGAGGACGCCGAGGATGCCGGCGCCGACGACGGCGACGTCGGTACGGGCCCCGGCGGGGCCTCCGCTGCGGGCGGCGGAGGCCCGGTAGACGGCCGGGTCGGCGGGGTCTGCGGCGCCGGCGGCCGTGGCCGTGGCGGGCACGGTGGCGGCGGGAGGGCCGGCGGCGGCCGGGTCCGTGGCGAGGGTGCGGCAGGCGCGGGTGCTGTCCGTGTTCATCAGGCGCTCCACCGTTCCTCCTGGGGGGCCTTCGAGGACCATTCGATGAAGGAGGCGAGCTGCTCGTCGCCGCGTACGCCGCACAGCCGGTCGGCGATGCGCCGGCTGCGCCAGGCGTTGAGGCTGAGGTTGGGGTCGGCGAGGCCGCGCTGGCCGCGTACCCCGTTCTGTACGAAGATCCGGCGGTCGGCGGGGCCGTCCCAGCGGACGGCGTAGTCCTCGTCGACGCGCAGTTCCTCGCCCTCGTGCTCCAGGCGGGCGGTGAGCGGGGCGAGGAAGTCCATGGCGGCGGGCCGGTAACCGGTGGCCCAGACGATGACGTCGGTCTCGAACCTCTCCACGGCTTCGGGCTCGCCGGTGTGGCGGGCGCGGACCTCCCAGCCGCCGAAGGGGCCCGGGCTGACGTCGAAGACCTCGCGGCCGGGGTGGAGGGCGACCAGGTCCTCGTTGCCCTCGACGAACCGGTGGACGTAGATGGTCTGGTAGATCTCGCGCAGGGTGGATTCGGAGATCCCGTCGCTGCTCAGGATGGTGCGGGAGTTCAGCGACTGGCGGCGCTCGCGCGGCAGTCCGTAGAAGTAGTCGGCGTGGCTGGGCATGTAGTAGTCGTTGGTGAAGGGCGAGTCGTCGATGGGGAAGTAGTTCTGCCGCCGGGAGATCCACGAGACCCGGCGGGGCAGTTCCCAGCCGCCGCGGGAGATCAGGTCGAGGAAGGCCTCGGCACCGGACTGGCCGCCGCCGATGACCACGACCCGCTTGCCGCCGACGTCGCGGGCGGCGTGGAGGTAGTCGGCGACGTGGAACTGGGTGGGGCCGAGCAGGTGTTCGCCCTGCGGGGGGACCCAGGGGCGGCTGCCGATGCCGGCCACCACGTTGTCGGCCGTGACGGTGCGCCGGTCGGTGCGGACCGTGAAGACGCGGCGTCCGTCGTCGAAGTCGACCTCGCGGACGTCCTCGCCGAAGACGACGTTCTCGTTGCGGCGGCTGGCCCAGGCCAGGTAGTTGCGGAACTCCAGCCGGGGCACGTCGTCGAACTGGGCGTTCAGGAAGTGGTAGACGCGGCCCTTGGCGTGCAGGTACGACAGGAAGGAGAAGGGGCTGGCGGGGTCGGCGAGGCTGACCAGGTCCTTGAACTGGGAGACCTGGAGGCTGCTGCCGGGGATCTGCTGGCCGTCGTGCCAGCTGAAGGACTCCTTGCGGTCCAGGAAGAGATTGGGTACGTCGGGCCTGCTGTGCAGCAGGGACGCCAGGCTGAGGTTGGCCGGGCCCACGCCGACTCCCACGCAGCGGAAGTGCGTGATGCCCGGCCGGAAGCTCTCGTGCCCCATTGTCGGAACCTCTCGTTCGATTCGGTGTGTGAGGTGAGGTGGGAGGGGTGGGTGGGGTGGGAGCGCTGGGCCGTGGCGGCCGTGCGCGGGGGTCCGGCGGTCAGGCCGGTACTCGTGTGGCGGCGGAGGCGGATTCCGCGTAGGTCCCGGCCAGCCCGTGGGCGCCGAGGAAGGCGAGCCAGCGGCGGGCCTCGCGGGGGGTCTCGGCCGCGCGGTTGAGGCCGGCGGGGAGGGCGCCGGCGAGGATCCGGGTGACTCCGTAGGCGAGGGGGAGGGAGACGCAGCGGGCCATCGCGGATTCGGCGGGTTCGCCGGTGAGGTCGAGGAGCCGCGAGCCGCGCCAGCTCCGGCCCGACCTGGTGCGCAGTTCCAGGGAGACGGAGAGCACGACGCGGTCGCGGTCGGCGGGGGTGGTGGGGTGGCGGGCGGCGAGTTCGGCGGCGAGGGCCCGGACGGCCTCGGGGTCCCCGGCGGAGACGGTGTCGAAGACCTGCCGCCAGGCGGCGCGCCAGCCGGAGTTGCGCAGGGTGCCGCGGACGAAGGTGTCGAGGTGCCAGTAGTACGGGATGCCGTACTGGGCGACGAAGGGGAGGCTGTCGCGGTTGGGGTAGACCTCGAAGTCCTCCCCGGCCAGGGTCAGCGCGCGGGTGGCCTCCCAGGGGTGCCGGGCGGTGGCCTCGCCGCCCTCGGCCACGTACCGGGCGGGGGTGGCGAGGGCGGCGAGGACCCCGTACGGGGCCCAGCTGAAGCGGTAGCGGAAGGCGTTGGGGACCGCCGGGACGCCTCCGCAGTAGGAGGTGAACACGGCGTTCGCCGGGGAGGGCCCGACGGCCTCGCGGGCACGGGCGACCAGGTCGTGGGCCATCAGGTGGTCGATGCCCGGGTCGAGTCCGGCCTCGGTGAGGACGACGGTACGGCCCTGCTCGGCGGCCCGCCGGGCCTGCTCGGCGAGCTCGGGGGTGGTGTAGCTGGTGCAGGCGAAGTGGGCGCCGCGGCCGGCCGCCAGGCGCAGCAGCGCGGGGTGTTCGGCGGCCGGGAGCATGGAGACGAGGACGTCGCCCGCGCCCGTCCCGGCCGCCAGGGCGGCCGGGGTGAGGGCGCGGGCCTCGGCACGGCCCGCCAGGCCGAGGGCGGCCAGGCGGGCGGCGGCGCGCTCGGCGGTGCGGTCCCACAGGACCACGCGGCGGGCGCGTTCGCAGACGAGGGAGAGGCCCGAGCGGCCGGTGGACAGGCCGGTGCCTATCCAGTGGACGGTGCCGGAGGCCGGCGCGGGCGGCTGGTCAGTGGTCAAGGGGTGCCCCCTGGGCTTGGACGGCCGCCTCGAAGGTGTGCAGGGCGCGGGCCCAGACGCCGTCCCACTCGGCCAGCCGCAGCAGGTGCGGGGTGAGTTCGGCGGAGAAGGCGGTGGCGGCCTCGACGGGGAGGAGGGAGGGGAGGTTGTCGATGGCGATGAGGTCGAGGGGGCGTTCGCCCTCGCGAAGGGTGCGTACGGGTTCGGTCCAGGTGGTGGTCTCGTCGTAGACCGGCAGGACGTTGCAGTCGGAGGTGACGTCGCAGGTGACGTCGCTGACCAGGGAGAGCCGGCGGCCCGGGTCGTCGAGGTCGGCCTTGGTCAGGAAGGGCGGTACCGGGGCGGTGGTCAGGACGGTGTTGACCAGCAGGTCGTGCCCGAGGAGGGCGGGCCGGTCGATGGTCCGGGTCTCGGCGAGGTCCCAGCGGGTGGGCTCCAGCCCGGCCTGGACGAGGGCGTCGCAGGCGCCGCGGCCGCAGCGGCCGAGCGCCCCGATGACGAGGGCGGTGGCGGTGCCGGGAGCGGCGGCGCCGGCGGCGAGGAGGGCGTCCAGGGTGGGGCGGTCCGTGGGGCGCAGGGGGGCGGTGAGGGCCCCGCGGTGGTGCAGGACGGCGAGGGCGGCGCCGACGTAGCCCGCCCAGTAGCCGAACGCGGCGACGCGGCGGCCGGCTTCGTCGGTGAGGTACTCCATGTCGAGGAGGGCGCCGCCGCCCTCGGTGAAGCGGGCGAGCAGCTCGCGGGCGCCGGCCTGGCCCTTGTAGGCGTGGCCGAAGTAGATGTGCCGGTGGCGCAGGGCGGGGGCGCCGGGCCCGGCGGGGAGTTCCTTGAGGCCGAGGACGTACGCGTCGTCGGGGGCCTGTTCGTGCCAGGAGGCGGTGGGGGCGGTGGCGCAGCCGGCGGCGGTGTAGCCGCTGAGGGGGAAGGCGCGCTGGTCCGACTCCTCGACGGTGATCCGGATGCCGGCCGCGACGAGGCGGGCGGCGTCCTGGGGGGTGAGGGGGGCCCGGCGTTCGGTGGGGCGGGCCTCGTGCCGCATCCAGAGGTGAAGGGTGTCCGACATCGTACGGTTTGTCCTGTCTGAAGGCATAGGGGTGACCGACCCCCGGCCTGATCGCGGTCGCGGGGGCTGCGTCGGCTTCCGTCGGGGACGGCCCGCGCGCTAGAGGAGCGGGATCCGTGCGTTCGCCAGCGGGCGGTAGGCGGGGGTCGCGGTGGTGCCCAAGCCTGCCGCGCGCAGTTCGGTGACGACGGCGGTGGCGAGGGCCGTGGCGAGCTCCGCCCCCGGGCAGCGGTGGGCCGCCGCGCCGAAGGTGAAGACGGCCGGATTCACCCTGCCGGGGGTCAGCGCGTGCGGGTCCGGATTGACGGCGGGGTCGCGGTTGGCGGCGGCGAGGAGGACGAGTACCTGCTGTCCGGGCTCCACGGTGGAACCGGCGTGCGTGAAGGGTTCGGCCGCGAAGCGGCGGGTGTTCTGGATCGGGGCGTCATGGCGGACCACTTCGCGCACCAGCGCTTCCGTGTCCTGCCCGTCCGCTCCCCGGGCGAGGGCGACGAGGGTGTTGCCGATGAGCCCGGCGGTGGCGTCGTAGGTCTGGGAGAGGAAGCCGATGGCGTTGGACAGCAGTGGCCCCAGGTGCGGCCACCCGTCCCGCTCGGCGGCCGTGACCAGCTCCCGCAGCAGCCCCCGCGCCGGGGTCAGCGCCGGGCCGAGGAGTCCGCGCAGGCGCTCCGCGGCCACCGCGGCGGCCTTCTGCTGCTCGGGCGTCGCACCGGCGGGGATGCACTGGACGAAGTCGCCGATGGCACGGGCCGCCTCCCGGCCTGCCCCCTCGGTGAGGCCGCTGAGCTCGGCCACCACCCGGGCCGGCACGGCGAACATCAGCTCCTCGTACGGGACGTCACCGCCCGCCGCCAGGGCCTCACGGGTCAGGCGGGCCGCCAGCGAGGCCGCGTACGCGGTGTCCGCGCGGGCCAGCGCCCCGGCGACGATGCCCTTCAGCCGGGCGGCCGGGGCGCCGTCCGTCATCCGCACCAGCTCACCGAACACCTCCCCGGCGGCCGTACCCGCGATCCCGGCCGGGACCGGTTCCGCGACGGGCCTCACCCGCAGCGCGCCACTGCCCAGCACAGCGCGCACCGCCGCCGCGTCGGCGGCCACCCAGGCCCCGAGCGCCTCGTCCCGGGCGAAGGGGCGCTCGGCGACCAGGCGCGCGTAGTAGGGGTACGGGTCGGCGAGGCGGACGGCCTCGACAGGACTGCTGACGGTGGTGGTGCCCATGTAGAGAACTCCCTGCTGCACTGTTGGTACGGGCCGCCGGGTGCGCAAGAGCCCCGACCACGGCAGCCATCGATTGAGTAACCACGACGGCGAGCAGCCGGCTCCGCGAGAGCGGCGCCGGTTCAGGCGCAAAGAGGGGCCGCCGCGCGGGCCGCCCGACGCATGTCGAGGGATCCGGCGATGGCCATTCTCAGCACCTCGGACGTCCCCTCGTAGATCCGCAGCGAGCGGATCTGCCGGTACAGGCGCTCGGTGACCGAACCCTCCACGATGCCCGCCGCGCCCAGGAGTTGCACCGCGCCGTCGACGACGCCCTGCGCGGCCTCGGTCGCGTGGACCTTGGCGATGTTGGAGTGCCGGGCGAAGCGGCGGCTGCCGCGGTCGGTCTCCCAGGCGGCGCGCGCCACCAGCAGCGCGGCCGCGTTCAGCTGGACCTCCATGTCGGCGAGGGAGGCCTTGACCAGCTGGAGGTCGAAGAGCGTGGCCCCGTACGCCTCCCGCGCCAGCACGTGCGCGAGCGCCGCGTCGAAGGCCCGCCGGGCGAAACCGAGGGCCGCGGCCCCCACCGTGGTGCGGAACCGCTCCAGCAGGTCGACGGCGACGACGAACCCCTTCCCGGGCCGTCCGAGCACCGCGTCGGCCGGCAGCCGGCAGTCCTCGAAGGACAGGTGGGCGAAGGAGCGCGGGGCGATCGCGTCGATCCGCTCGGCCCGCAGTCCGGGGGCGCCGGCGGGTACCAGGAACGCCGACAGGCCCAGCGGCCCCGGGCCCTGACCGGTGCGGGCGATGACCACGAACACGTCGGCGATGGTGCCGTTGGCGATCCACGCCTTGCGGCCGTTCAGCACGTACGAGCCGTCCGCCTCGCGCACCGCTTCCAGCCCGACCGAGGCCAGGTCCGACCCGGCCTCCTTCTCGGAGACCGCGAAGGCCCCGATGAGGGTTCCGGCGGCCATGCCCGGCAGGTAGCGGCGGCGCTGCGCCTCGCTGCCGAAGCGCAGCAGCGGGGTCGCGGCCAGCGCCTGGATGGAGAAGGCGAAGTCGGCCAGGTCCTCGGTGTAGGCGAGGGCCTCGCGGCGCAGGCACACCGCGCGGAAGTCGTCCACGGGGGTGCCGCGGGGGTCGAGTTCGCTCAGCCAGCCCGCCGCGCCGAGGACGCGTACGAGGCGCCGTCCGGCCGCGTCGGGGCCGAGGGCGCGGATCTCCTCCCACAGCACCCGGTTGCTGTCGCACCAGGCGCCGGCCTCCGCGGCGAGGCGCCGGTGGGAGTCCTCGTAGAAGGGCAGGGCGAGTACCTCGGGGTCGAAACTCGTCGTCGGTTCCATCGGCTCGCTCCTCAGATGACCAGGTCGGCGGGGGTGGCGGCGGCCTCCGCGGCGGCCGCCGCGCGGACCCGCTTCACCAGGGCGTGCTCGACGAAGAAGGCGAAGGAGGCGTAGCCGCGCCAGATCCGCCGCCATTCGCGCTGGACGGCCTCTTCGCCGGACAGGTGGCGGACGTCGTCGAGGTAGGCGACGACGATGTCGGCGGACTGGCGGGCGTGGCCGGCGGAGAAGTTGTCGATGGACAGGTGGGCCTCTTCGTAGGAGACGTCGAGGCCGTGCCGGCGCAGTTTCTGGATCTCGTGCATCCGCATCGCGCCGAGGCCGAACATCTCGATGCCCAGGTTGTAGCCGAGGATCTCGTTGTAGAGGCTGTCGGGGAACAGCGACAGGCACAGCTGGTGGATGGAGAAGCCGTACAGGTGGTCGGGCAGGTCGCCCTGGTGCAGGAAGGCCTCCTGCCGGATGTGCGGCAGGTCCATGTCCATGCTGGCGAGGACCTTGTGGATGAGGGTGATGTGGTTCTTGTCCATGTCACCGCGGCCCATCTCGTCCGCGTAGATGGAGAAGAGCATGTCGTCGCTGCGCCGCCCGCGCCGGCCGAGGTTGCCGACGCGGTGCGCCCAGGCGCCGTCGATGAGGCTGCCGAGCGCGTACGTCGACTGCTCGAAGACGACCTCGTCGCGGGAGGGGATCTCGGTGAGCGGCTCGTACGGGTCCACGAGCTTGTCCCAGTAGATCCGTTCGACCCGCTCCAGCAGGGCCTCGGGCGTGTACGGGAACCAGGAGGCGTCGGTGAGCAGCCCGCCGGCGCCGTGCTCGAAGAGCAGCTCGGCCTCGGCGAGTCCGGCTTCGGCGCGGGCCCGGGCGGCGGGCAGGACGCCGGGGTGCCGCTCGAAGTTGACGAGTCGGTGGAAGAACCGGCGGTGGTCGCGGGTGTCGGCGAGGGCTTCGGGGCCGCGCACCAGGATGTCGGCGGGCCCGGCCGCGGCGAGCCGCTCGCTCCAGGCGCGGGCGGCGTCCTGCCCGGCGGTGGTGGGGACCAGGTCCGCGCCGGCGGGTTCGCCGTCGGCGACGGACCGCGCCCAGGCGCTGAGGACGGCGGCCTCCCGCTCGTCGAAGACGCCGAACATGGGGCCGCCGAACTTGATGGACTTCAGGAAGCGGCAGGGGCCGCCGTCGCGTGCGGGCCGGATCTGCCGGGCGGTGCGGAACTCTCGGACGAAGGCTGCGGCGTCGAGCTGCCCGTCGTCCAGCCAGTCGGTGAGCCTGCGGGTGCCCAGGCGGACCGCGCGGTGCTGGCGGCCGGCGTGCGGGGCGTGCCGTTCCACGATCCGGGCGACCTTGGCGTCCAGGGACAGTCCGTCGTGCCAGGCGGCGAGTTCGGCGAGGGCGGCGGTGTGCTCGCGCTCCATCCGCACGAGGAGGCGTACGGCGGCCAGGGCGCGGCGGCGGTCCTCGGGTCCGGTCGGGGAGTGGCGGGTGTGGGAGAGGTAGGCGGCGAGGAGGGGGCGTACGTCGCTCTCGGCGATCATCGGCTCGCCGCCGAGCAGGAGTTCGTCGAGGCCGAGGGCGTGGGCGGCGTAGTGGACGCCGACGACCTCGGGGAGGAAGGAGGCGGGCAGCCGGGACAGGGCGAGGTGGAAGGCGCCGTGCAGGGCTGTCAGGGGCAGGGCGCCGGCGTCGTCGAGGAAGGCGGCGGCCTCCACTCCGGGGAGGAAGACGCCCCGGGCGACCAGGGCCCGGCGGCGGCGGGCGGACAGTCCGGCCTCGGCGGTGCCCTCGCCCTGGAGCCGCCAGTGCTGGCCGAAGAGGCGGCCCACGATCTCGGCGGGCTGGGTGGCGGCCTGGGAGAGGGTGTCCAGCCAGCAGCCGCCGGTCAGCGCGAGGGGGGCGCGCTGGCGCAGGACGGCGGCGCGCACCTCGGGGTCGGGGTGGGTGCGCAACGGGTCGAGGACGGCGGCGAGTCCGGCGCGGGCGGCGAGCACCTCGGCGGCGACGGCATCGGCGTCGGCGTCGGCATCGATGTCGGCACCCGTGTCTGCCGCTTCGGCTCCGGCATCCGGTGCGGGGGGCAGGAAGGCGGCGAGCACCCGGCGGGCGGCGAGCAGGACGGCTTCGCTCTCCTGGTCCGAGATCAGCCGGCGGAAGAGGTCGGCGGGCGGCGCTGCGGTGATCCGGGCGGCTTCGGCGGCGCCGGCCGCCGAGGCCTCGAAGGGGCCCGCGGGCAGGGAGGTGGTCAGGTCGGGGAGGGTGAAGGCGGGGGCGTAGAAGCTCCGCGCCATGTCGAGGGAGGTCTCCTCGTCGGGGGTGATGGGCGCGGTCATGTCAGTGGTCCCCCAGATGTGCGGCGTCCGGGCCGGCGGCCGGTGCGGTGGGGTGCGGGAGCTTGCGCAGCAGGACGCCGATCCGCACGCCCGGGACGCTGGACGCCAGCAGGTAGTGCCCGTGGGCCTTGAGGGCTCCGGCGGTGCCGCGGTCGACGAGGTTGATGAGCGGGTCGGCGGCGAAGCAGTGGCCCACGCGCGGGATGTTGTCGAGGAAGAGCTGCTCGCGGGTGAAACCCGCCTGACGTTCCTTCAGGACGACCAGGGGCTTGTAGAGGTTGGCGTGGAGCACTCCGTGGATGTCGCCGATCTTCATGCCGGCCTCGTCGAGGATCCGCTCGTTGACCTCGCGGGCGAGGCCGGAGCTGATCTCGTTGGACCAGTCGAGTCCCGCGGGGTCCTGGGCGCCGGCGCCCGCGACGATCTCGTACGCGTCGTCGCCGAGGGGCTCGGCGCTGACCAGGCAGGAGGCGGCGCCGTCGGTGAAGAGGGCGAAGTTCTCCATGCGGACGGATTCGTCGGTGACCCGGTCGGCGGTGACGACCATGACCCGGCGGTGCATGCCGGAGGCCACGTACGCCTGGCCGGTGCGGATGCCCGCGAGGAGGTTGGCGCAGCGGCCGAGGGTGAGGCCGGTGAAGGCGGCGGCGCCGAGGCCGGTGGCGGCCATGACGTTCTCGACGAAGGCGCCGTGGGTGCGCGGGCCGCCGGGGAAGCGGGTGGAGCACAGGATGAGGCAGTCCACCTCCCCGGGGGAGATCCCGGCGCCGTCGAGGGTGGCGCCGGCGGTCTCGGCGGCGAGGGCCTCCAGGGTCTTGGCGGTGCGGTGGACGGTGCCCCAGCCCCACAGGTCGGCGCGGGGAGGCATCCCGAAGCCGCGGGCGCGCTCCAGGAGGCCCTCGACGGTGGTGTGGTCGGCCGCGGTCTCGCCGAGTACGTAGCGGGGCGCGGACAGGTGGACGGCGGGGGCCTCGGCCGGTGCGGAGGCGGCGGGTGACGCGTACGGAAGGCTCACGGTGCCGGATCGCTCTCTGGGTCGGCGGACGGGACGGGGGCGGCGGCCAGCAGGGCGTTGGCCTCGTCGTACGGGAGGGCGTCCGTGACGAAGCCGAAGGTGCCCGTCCCGGTGATCTCGCGGGCGGCGCGGGTGAGGGCGCCGAGCGCGGCGCGGGAGAGCGCGGAGCCGGTGCTGATCCGGCGTACGCCGAGGGCGCCGAGGTCGGCCACGGACAGCTTGAGGGCGGCGGTCATCAGGACGTTGACGGGCCGTTCGACGGCGGCGCAGACGGCGCGGACCGCGTCGGCGTCCGGCAGGGCCGGGGCGTAGAGCACGTCGGCGCCGGCGGCTTCGTACGCCTTGAGGCGGCGGATGGTGTCGTCGAGGTCGGGCCGGCCCTGGAAGAAGTTCTCGGCGCGGGCGGTGACGGTGAAGGGGAAGTCCAGCCCCTTGGCCGCCTCCACGGCGGCGGCGACCCGTTCGACGGCCTCCTCCAGGGGGCGTACGGGGTCCTCGTCGCGGCCCGTGGAGTCCTCGACGGAGCCACCGACCAGACCCGCGTCGGCGGCGAGCCGGATGGTCTCGGCGACGTCCTCGGGCCGCTCGCCGAAGCCGCTCTCCAGGTCGGCGGTGACGGGCAGTCCGGTGGCGTCGACGATGGCGGCGGCGTTGGCGAGGACCTCGGCGCGGCTGACCCGGCCGGCCCCGTCGGGGCGGCCGAGGCTGTGGGCGAGGCCGGCTCCGGTGGTGGCGAGGGCGGCGAAGCCGAAGGAGGCCAGGATGCGCGCGGTTCCCGCGTCCCAGGGGTTCGGGACGACGAAGGGCCGGGGACCGGCGTGCAGGTCCCGGAAGGCGACGGCGCGCCGGAGCCGGGCGGTGTGGTCGGTGCTCGGGGTGGTGGGGTGCATGGGGTTCCTCGCAGGGGTGCCGGCGTACGCGGCTGGGCGGGCTAGATCAGCTCAACGTACTCAGCGCCGGTACGGGTTGCTCCGGCGGCCGTGCGGGCCAGCGGGCGCAGGACGGAGGTGACGGCGTCCGGCCGGTCCTCGAAGTAGAAGTGGCCGCCGTCCGTCCAGTGCCGGTCGGGCGGTGCGGCGCACTCGCGGGACCACGCGTCGAGCGCGGCGGCGCTGACGTGCGGGTCCTCGGTGCCGTTGAGCAGGGTGACGGGCACGGCCAGCGGGGTGCCGGGCCGGTAGCGGTAACCGGCGACCATGCGGAAGTCGGCCTTGAGGTGCGGCAGGAGGAGTTCCTGCACGGCCTCGTCCTCCAGTACCTCGGGGGGCAGTCCGCCGAAGAAGCCGACGGCCTCGGTGAACGCGCGGCCGTCCAGCCGGGCCGCCTCGACCACGCGGGGGGTGGGCAGCAGGGAGGGGGCGCCGCACCCGGAGACGACGAGCCCGGCGAAGCCGCGTACGCCGTCGAGGCGGCGGGCCACCTCGAAGGCGAGGACCGCGCCGAAGCTGTGGCCGAAGAGCAGGAAGGGCCGGCCGTCGGCGGTGGCGGTGAGGGCGATGGCGGCGGCGGAGCCGTCGGCGAGCGCGGCGAGGGAGGCGGGGGCCGGTTCGCGGAAGCGGTGGCCGCGGCCGGGCGGGCAGACGGCGAGGACCTGCGCGTCGTCCGCCATGCCGGGCTGCCAGCCGAGGAAGGTGCGGGGGTTGCCGCCGGCGTGCGGGAAGCAGAAGACGCGGGTCGAGGGGCCGGGGACCGCGTCGTTCTCGGAGATCAGGAACCAGGGGGAGGCAACCACGAGGATCGGCCATTCCTTCGGCGGTGGGTCAGTGGCGGGAGGTGTGGCAGTGCAGTACGGGGCTCTGGCGGGGGATCAGTTCCAGCCAACGTCGTCGCCGGAGGAGGGCGTCGGCGTGGGGGTGGTGCCCGGCTGCGGGCCGTTCCAGCCGACGTCGTCGCCGTCACCGGCCACGACGTGCTGGTTCGCGACGTTCCAGCCGACGTCGCCGAGGCGCAGGTGACTGCCGGAGTCGGCGGGGAGGGCACCCTGGCCGGTGACGCCGGCGACCGCCGCACCCAGGCCGAGGGCGATGCCCGCGGTCGCGAGTACGACACGGCCGCGGATTCCCGAAACACGGCCTGCCGGACGAGTCACCATGTGGTTCTTCCCCATTTTTCCCAGTCCCCTCGAGTCGTTTCGCCTTTGGCCATTCCGGGAACGCCAAACCGAGGCGGTTTCCGGCGGTGCTGATCTCCGGTGCGCCTTCTCGGTGTTCGTTCCTGCGGTGAGACCAAATCTCTCCTGCCGACTCGAGACCAGGTAGACCTACGATGGCTCCGGTTTACGCATTGCGGGAACCCACGGGGTCTCAACCACCCCAAATGCCTGCATACCGGACAGACAGGGGTGGCAAGTGGACGTAGTCAAATACGTCAGAACCGCACAAAGCGGCGCACCTGAGGAGCTGTACTCGGCTGCGGCAGGGGAACCGCAGGCGTTCTTGCGGGAACTCGCAACGCACCTCGGCCTGCTGGCGCAGGAAGCCGCGCAGCAGGCGGCGGCACCCCCCGCCCCGGCCGCGGCGCCGCCGGCCGACGGGGAGGAGCTGGTCGGGCCCGGGGTCCGCTACCTGCACGGCCTGGGCAGCATCTCGACCGCGATCAACGACGCCCTCGCGTCGGTCCGGCGGGACATCCTCACCGCCCAGCCCGACGGGGCGCGGCCGAGCGCGGTGCTGAAGGAGGCCCTGGAATCCGTGCGGAGGCAGATCGCGGCGGGGATCGCCATGCGGACGCTGTACCAGCACACGACGAGATTCGACGAGGCGACCAAGGAATATGTCCGCACCGTAACGGAATACGGCGCTCAAGTACGGACGCTGGAAGAATTCTTCGACCGTTTGATCATTGTGGACGATGTCGCCTTCATTTCGGCAAACGAGGACCGTACCACGGCGATCTCGATTACCGAACCGACTATCGTACGATTTCTCAGAGACACGTTCGACAAGGCCTGGGACCGGGCGAAACCCTTTCCCTTCGTCCCGCTGCACGCGGCCAAGGCCGCGGACGAGGTGGTTCCGGCCATCCGCGAGTCCATCAGCCGGCTGCTCGTGGAGGGTTACTCCGACAAGGCCATCGCGCGCCGCATAGGAATCAGCGAACGCTCCCTCCAGGCCCACATCGCGGCCATCAAGCAGGACCTCGGCGCCCTGAACCGGCTCCAGCTCGGCTACCTGCTGGGCCGCAACGAAGCCACCTACGTCCTTTGACCGCTCTCCTCGGCGACCCAGGCCAGGTAGGCGGCCGATCCGCCGGCGACGGGCAGGACGATCCACTCGGGCACCTCGTAGGGATGGGTCCGCGCGACCCATTCGGCGAGGGCCGGCAGGCGGTCCCGGGTGGTCTTGTAGGAGACCCGCCACTCGGTGGCGGTCTCGACGCTCCCCTTCCACCTGTATACGGCGGTGAGGGGAGCGTCGACGTGCGCACAGGCGGCGAGCCGCTCCTCCACCGCGCCCCGGGCGAGCCCCCGCGCCCGCTCCTCGTCGTCGACGGTGGTCTGCGCGATCACGATGTCGGTCGCCACGGCTCTCCCTCTCTCCCGGTCCCGCCGACCCTAAGGGTCCCGCCCGGTCCGACGGGCGCGCGGCGCCGGGAAAGGCGGCGGGCAGGCTACGGAAGGTCCTTGACGAACACCAGCCCGTCGCTGCCGGCCAGGCGGGCGGGGTCGAAGGGGAAGTAGCCGAACCAGGCGGAGGCGCGCGGCGCGGGGGGCGGCGCGTCGCCGAACACGGCGGCCAGCCGCCGGGCGTCGACGAGGCAGCGGTCCTCCGGGAGCGCGTACAGGAGCCCTTCGAGGGAGTCCGGCTCCGGCTCCTCCACGCCCCGGTGCCGGATCGTGCCGAGGGCCGTGGGCACGAAGGCGTACTCCTCGCCGAGGCGGGCGTCCACCAGCGCACCGGCGCTCCACCACTCCAGCGGCTCCCCGCCCATCCGCATCGAACTCTTCTCGCGCTGGAGATGGGCGTTGTGGGCGTGGACGAACACCGGTCCCCGCTCGGCGAGGGCCAGCAGGTTACGGGCCATCATCTGGTCCCGGACCCCCACCAGACGGGCCATGCGGGCGGGCGAGTCGTCGGCCATCCAGTGGTGGTAGCGCAGCAGTCCCGTGGCCGTCCGCGCGTACAGGCGCGCCCGGTCCCAGCCGTCGCGCCCGGCGGCCGCGATCAGGTGCGGGGCCTGCTCCTCCACCAGCGCCGCCAAGTCGTCCGCGATCAGCCGCAGTCGGCCGGCGTCGGCCGACCTCCCCACGGACCGGGCCGGGTCCCTCATCGCGGCGGGTTCGGTCCACCGGCCGTCGGCGCCCAGCAGCCGGTCGAGGGTCTCCCCCGTGCAGGGCAGCAGGTCCGCGTCCACCCGGGCGGCGAGGTGGCCGTGGAGCGCGACCAGGGCCTGACGGGGGCTCGCGGCGCCGGTGGTCTCCAGCGGGCCGTCGAAACCGGCGAAGCGCACCCGCTCCCCGGCCGGCCGTCCCTCGTTGTGGGCGCGCATCCAGCGCACCAGCTCGCGGTTGGCCGCCGAGGCGCCCCAGCCGTGGCTGATGCCGTGCTCCACGACCTCGCCGAGGACGCCCTCGCCGGTGGTGACGTGGTCGTCCACGACGAGGCCCCTCAGGCAGTCGCTCTCGATCGCGATGGTCCGGTAGCCCTCCTCGACGAGCTGCCGGAAGAGCTCGTTGCGCAGGTGGAGCAGGGTGTCCTCGCCGTGGGTGGGCTCGCCCAGGGCGAGCAGCCGGGGCCGCTCCGGCAGCAGTCGCAGGACTGCGGCAGCGTCGACGGGATGAACGGTTTCCTTGATGCGGGTCGCCATGGCTTCAACGCTATCGTTGAACCTCCGGTTTAAACTTCTGCCGCTATTCTCGCCTCCCATGGGCCAGAACCTTAAAACCCCCCGGCAGCTGAGGCCGGTCGACCTGGCGCGTGGGCACGGTCTCTCCACCCAGGCGGTCAGGAACTACGAGGAGGCCGGCATCCTCCCGGCCGCCACCCGCTCGCCCCACGGCTACCGCGCCTACACCCCGCTGCACGCGGACGCCCTGCGCGCGTTCCTCGCCCTGGTGCCCGGTCACGGCCACCGGACGGCGGCGGCGATCATGCGGGCCGTGAACCGGGGGGCGGCCGAGGACGCCTTCCGCCTCGTCGACGAGAGCCACGCGCAGCTGCTCGAGGACCGCCGGACCCTCGGCGCCGTGGAGAGCGCCCTGCGCGACCTGGAGCCGGTCCCGCTCCCCGAGTCCGGCGGGACCTTCATCGGCCCGCTGGCGGCGAAGCTCGGGATCCGGCCCGCGACCCTGCGCAAGTGGGAGGACGCCGGGCTGGTACGCCCGCACCGCGATCCCCGTACGGGCTACCGCGTCTACGACGGGGCCGCCGTACGCGACGCCCGGCTGACCGGCCAACTCCGCCGGGGCGGTTACCTGCTGGAGCAGATCGCCCCGCTGATCGGCCGGGTGCGCGCGGCAGGCGGCGTGGAGCCCCTGGAGGCCGCCCTGCACGACTGGCACGGCCGGCTGTCCGCCCGGGGCCGGGCCCTGCTGGCCGGTGCCGCCGCACTGGACGCCTACCTCCGCGCCCGCGGATGACCGGGCGCGGCGCGCGGCCCCGCCCGGCCGGACCCGCTACTTCGCCGCCGCCGTGGCCGTGGCCGCCGTCGTCGTGCCCGCCGCCGTGGCCGCCCGCGCCGCCCGCTGGGGCCGGCGGCGCGAGACCGCGACTCCCCCGAGGCAGATCGCCCCGCCGAGCAGGGTCAGCGGGCCCGGGATCTCGTCCAGCAGCGCCCAGGCGATGAGGATCACCACGGCGGGCACCGCGTACGTCGTGGCGCCCATCTTCCCGGCGGTGGTCTTCGAGAGGGCGTACGTCCAGGTGGTGAAGGCGAGGGCGGTCGGGAAGAGGCCCAGGTAGACCATGTTGAGGGTGGCGGACAGGGGCGCCTCGGGCAACTGGCTCAGGAGCCGGCCGGCGAACGGCAGGGTGCAGACCGTGCCGACGAAGCAGCCGTACGTCGTCACCTGGAGCGGGTTCGCGTACCGCAGGGCGGGCTTCTGCCAGACCACCCCGGCGCCGTAGGCGAGGGCGGCGACCAGGCAGAGCAGCACACCGGTCAGCGACGAGGCGCCGCCCTTCGAGGTGGACATCCCCACGACGAGCGCCCCTGCGAAGGAGACGCCCATGCCGGCCAGCAGCATCGGCGGGAACCCTTCCTTCAGCATCCACCCGCTCAGCAGGGCGATGACGATGGGCCCGATGTTGACGACCATGGCGGCGGTACCGGCGTCCACCCCCTGCTCGCCCCAGTTCAGCGCCACCATGTACAGCCCGAACCACAGCACCCCGGAGGCCAGGATCCCGGGCCAGGCCTGACGCGGCGGCAGGGGCACCCGCTTGACGAGGAGTACGGCCCCCAGCGCGAGCGAAGCCGTCAGGAGCCGGCCCAGCGCGAGCGCCCCGGGACCGAAGTGCTCCGCCGAGGCACGGATGGAGACGAACGCGGAGGCCCACATCACGACGGTGACGGTGGCGGCCGCGAGGGCACGTCGGTCGATTGCGGTTCGGGAGGCACCAGCCGATTGGTCCATACGGGCCAACGTACCGGCGGGCACCGGCACTGCCCAGCAGGTCACGGGCGATCCGGCCGGGCGGCAAGAAGGCCGTCAGCGGGCCGGCAGACGGCTCTCAGCGGGCCGTCAGAACCGCCCGCGCGCGCTCGCCGCCCGGCACTCTCCGTGCACGGCTGCGGGGTCAGCCCGGCGCGGTGAACGCCGCCAGGTCCTCGGCCACCGCCCGGACCACGGCCTCGTGCTGCTCGGCCAGGTAGAAGTGCCCGCCGGGGAAGCTCCGGAAGCCGAACCCCGCCCCCGTCAGCGCCCGCCAGCCCATCGCCTCGGCCACGCTCGCCCGCGGGTCGGACTCCCCGCAGAGCACGCTGACGGGAGTGCGCAGCGGCGGCCCCGGCTCGTACCGCCAGGTCTCGACGGCCTTGTAATCGCTGCGCAGCGCCGGAAGGACCAGCGCCCGGAACTCCGGGTCCGCCAGCAGTGCCGGATCGGTGCCGGAGAGGGAGCGCACCCGGGCGAGGAGGGTGTCGTCGTCCCGCGTGTGGAGGTCCTCCTCGCGCACGATCAGCGGGGAGCGGCGCCCGGAGACGATCAGGCCGCGCGGCGTGTCGCCGGCCGCCTCCAGCCGGCGCGCCAGCTCGTAGGCGAGGACCGCCCCCATGCTGTGCCCGAACAGGACGAGGGGCCGGTCGCGCCACGGCAGGAGCGCCCGTTCCACCCCGTCGGCGAGCCCGGCGACGGTGTCCGGGATCGGCTCCCCCAGCCGCTCCTGGCGGCCGGGGTACTGGACGGTGAGCACCTCGGCGTGGGCGGCCAGGTCGCGGGAGAGCGGGAAGTAGAAGGAGGCGCTGCCGCCCGCGTGCGGGAGGACGACGAGGACCGGTACGTTTCCCGGCGGCGCCGTCGGCGGGTGGAAGCGGCGGATCCAGGGGCTCCCCTGCGCGGTGGTGCTCACAGGGCCTCCCCCGGCCGGTCCGTGAGGAGGAGCTTCTTCTGCGGTTTGCCCATGGCGTTGCGCGGGATCGCGGGGACGAAGCGGACCTCGCGCGGGCGCTTGTGCACCGACAGGTGCGCGGCGACGAAGTCGGTGAGCTCGGGTCCGGTGACCCCTTCGGCGACGACGAAGGCGACGACGCGCTGCCCGAGGTCCGCGTCCGGGACCCCGACGACGGCCGCCTCGGCGACCTTGGGGTGGTCCAGCAGGGCGTTCTCGATCTCGCCCGCCCCGATGCGGTAGCCACCGGACTTGATCATGTCGATGGAGGCCCGGCCGACGATGCGGTGGACTCCGTCCCGCGGGTCGACGGCGGCGATGTCACCCGTACGGAACCACCCGTCCTCGGTGTACGCGGCCGCGGTGGCCTCGGGGCGGCCGAGGTAGCCGGAGAACAGGGTGGGCCCGGTCAGCTGGAGTTCGCCGATCTCGGCGCCCGGCTCGGCCGCGATCCGGGTGCGGATGCCGGACAGGGGGGTGCCGACGGTGCCGGGCCGGACCTCGCCGCCCGCGCGGCCGCTGACGGTGATCAGGGTCTCGGTCATCCCGTAGCGCTCCACGGGGCGGTGGCCGGTGAGGCGCTCCAGGTCCCGGAAGACGGGCGCGGGCAGGGCGGCGCTGCCGGAGACGAGGAGACGGGCCCCGGACAGCGCGGCCGCGTGCTCCGGTTCGGCGGCGATGCGGGACCACACGGTCGGCACCCCGAAGTACAGGCTGCCCCCGGCCTCGGCGTACGCCCGCGGGGCCGGGCGGCCGGTGTGCACCAGGCGGCTGCCGGTGCGCAGGGCGCCGAGGACGCCGAGGACGAGGCCGTGCACGTGGAACAGGGGGAGCCCGTGCACCAGGGTGTCCTCGGCGCTCCACTGCCAGGCCTCGGCGAGGGCGTCGAGGTCGGCGGCGAGGGCGTCGGCGGTCAGGACCACGCCCTTGGGCGGCCCTGTGGTCCCGGAGGTGTACAGGATCAGCGCGGGGTCCTCGGGGCCGCCGCCGCGGGGCGAGGCGGCGGCGGAGCGCCGGGCAAAGTCGACGGCGGTCTCGACGGCGCCGGAGTCCCGCAGGATGTGCTCGCGTTCGGCGGGGCCGGCGTCGGGGGGCAGCGGTACGAAGGGCACCCCGGCCAGGAGCCCGCCGACGACCGCCGCCACGGTTTCGAGGGAGGCGGTCGCCGTCACGGCGAAGGCGGGGGCCCCGGCTACGTCGGCGGCCACGGCCCTCGCCGCGCCGAGCAGTTCCTCGTACGAGGCGGTGCGGCCGGCGACGCCGATGGCGTCCTCGCGGTCGCCGTACGTCCCGTCAAGCGCGGTCAGCACGCGGCAACTCCCTGTCGGTGGCGGGCGGACCCCCAGGCTACGCCGCCGCCCCCGAGGCCCGCCCGAGCGTCCCTCTACGAGGGGCTCGCGCGCGACCGGGCCCGCGCCCTCGGACCCGACCACCGCCGCACCCTGGCCGGCCGCCACCAGCACGTGCGGCACACCGCCAAGGCGGGCGACCCCGTCGCCGCCCTCGACCTGATGACCGCACTCGCGGCCGACCTCGAACGCGCGCTCGGCGTCGGCCGCCCCGACTCCGTCACCGGCCGCGAGCGGCTCGCCGAGCTGACCCGACGGGCCGCGGGACCCGGCGGCGCCCCGGCCTGACGACGGACCCGCGTCCCGTCAACGGGGACACGGGCCCTGCGGGACAGGGGGTCAGATCACGCCCTGGACCAGCATCGCGTCCGCCACGCGTTCGAAACCGGCGATGTTGGCGCCCGTGACGTAGTCGCCCGGGGCGTCGTAACGGGCGGCCGTCTCGTACGCCACCTCGTGGATCGCGCTCATGATGCCGGCCAGCTCCGACTCGACCCGGTCGCGGGTCCAGGCGGTGCGGCCCGCGTTCTGGGCCATCTCCAGGGCGCTGACCGCGACGCCTCCCGCGTTGGCGGCCTTGCCCGGGCCGAAGGCGACGCCCGCCGCCCGGAAGAGGTGGACCGCCTCGGGGGTGGTGGGCATGTTGGCGCCCTCCGCGACCGCCTTGACGCCGTTCCCGATGAGGGCGCGCGCGTCGTCGGCGCCGAGTTCGTTCTGGGTCGCGGAGGGGAACGCCACGTCGGCCGGGACCTCCCAGACCCGCCCGCCCGGCACGAAGCGGGCCGAGGGCCCGCGCCGGGCCGCGTACTCGCTGACGCGGCCCCGCTCGACCTCCTTGATCTGCCGCAGCAGCGCAAGGTCGATGCCCTTGTCGTCGACCACGTAGCCCTGGGAGTCGGAGCAGGTCAGCGGGTTGGCGCCGAGCTGCTGGAGCTTCTCGACCGTGTACAGGGCCACGTTCCCGGAACCGGAGACCACGGCCGTCAGGCCGTCCAGGGACTCGCCCCGGACCTTCAGCATCTCGGCGGCGAACAGGACGCTGCCGTAGCCGGTGGCCTCGGGCCGGATCGCGGAGCCGCCCCAGCCCTGCCCCTTGCCGGTCAGGACGCCGGCCTCCCAGCGGTTGGTGATGCGCCGGTACTGGCCGAACAGGTAACCGATCTCGCGGCCGCCGACGCCGATGTCCCCGGCCGGGACGTCGGTGTGCTCGCCGATGTGGCGGTGGAGTTCGGTCATGAAGGACTGGCAGAAGCGCATGACCTCGGCGTCGGAGCGGCCGTGCGGGTCGAAGTCGCTGCCGCCCTTGCCGCCGCCGATGCCCAGCCCGGTCAGCGCGTTCTTGAAGATCTGCTCGAAGCCGAGGAACTTCACCACGCCGATGTCCACGGACGGGTGGAAGCGCAGCCCGCCCTTGTACGGGCCGAGCGCGCTGTTGAACTCCACCCGGTAGCCGCGGTTGACGTGCACGCGCCCGTGGTCGTCCGTCCACGGCACCCTGAAGATGATCTGCCGCTCCGGTTCCAGGAGCCGCTCCACGAGCCCGGCCTCGGCGTACTCGGGGCGCGCCGCGAAGACGGGGGCCAGGGTGTCCAGGACCTCCCGTACGGCCTGGTGGAACTCGGGCTGGGCGGGGTTGCGGCGCTCGATGTCGGACCGCAGTGCGTCCAGCCTGTGCTTCGGGTCGGTCACGGTCTGATTCCTCTCCGGCGTCCTGGCGGGCGTGCGGGCCCAGCGGGAGGGTACCGCGCGCGGGGGGTGCCCCCGGAACCGGTCATCCGGCCTGTCCGGCACGTGCGTTGGGACCGTGCGATGCCACGGGTGGTGGCGTACGCGCGACCGTGGGATCGGACGGGAACGGCGCGGATCAGCAGCGCACCGGCCGGGATGGGCGAGAATCCGGCCACCGCGGGGCACGGGACGCACCCGCGGCACCTACGGGTACGGGGGGCACATGGAAACGGCACGGCTGGTGTCACTGATCGCCGCGACCATCACGACGGGCCTGGTCGGCGGCCTCTTCTACGGGTTCTCGGTGGCGGTGATGCCCGGCCTGCGCGCCTCGTCCGACCGGACGGCGGTCGAGACGATGCAGCGCGTCAACGTGGCCATCCTCAACGGCTGGTTCCTGCTGGGCTACGTCGGCTCGCTGCTGTTCACCGGGCTCGCTCTGGGCCTGCACCTGCCGGGTGACGGACGCCGCGCCCTGCTGCCGCTGGCCGGCGCGTTCGTCGCGTACGTGCTCGCGATGGCCGTCACCGCCCGGGTGAACATCCCGCTCAACAACGCCCTGGAGCAGGCCGGACCGGTGGACCGGATCACCGATCCGGCCGCCGTGCGCCGCGCGTTCGAGGAGCGGTGGGTCCGCGCGAACGTGTGGCGCACGGTCCTGTGCACGGTGGCGTTCGCGCTGCTGACGTGGGCCCTGGCCCTGCACGGCGGACACGCCTAGCCAGGTCCCGTCGCCTCCGGCCCGCGGACTGGGCCGGGGGCGGGGCCATGCGTCGTTGCCTTCAGCTGCCTGACGACGGGCCCTCGGGCCACGATGCCGAGCTCGGTGCGGGTGCGGTGGACACCCGCACCCACCTGCCCCGGGGTCATCGACGCCCCCCGCGGCGCCCTCGACACCGACCAGTGGCGCGAAGCCGGCTGGATGACCCGAGCTCTCGGCCGCGTCCGACGAGCACCCCGTACGGGGAGGGACCGGCCTCCTCACTTCCGGAAGATCACCCCTTGCCCTCAACCATGCTTGAGGTCGTACGTTTTCCACATGACCTGCATGGTGTGCAGGATCCGCGCCAGAACACCCAGGAGGCCCCCATGACGACCCAGCAGATGACCGACGCCGAACTCGCAGGGCAGCCCGCCGCGTACTGGACCGGTCTCGCCTACGAGGCGCTCATCGCGTTCACCCGGGCCCGGCAGGCCGAGAAGGGCTACACCCAGCCCCAGTTCTGGCTCCTGCGCAACCTGTCGGCCAACGACATCTCCCCCGACGGGGAGGGGATGACCCTGCCGGAACTGCGGGCGGCCATGGCCTCCTACATCCGGCCCGAGGACGATCTGGCCGCGGAGGCCGAGGTACTCCTCCAGCGCGGCTGGCTGACCCGGGACGCCGGACAGCGGCTGTGGCTCACCGAGGAGGGGGAACGGGCCCGGGTCGAGCTCGCGGCGAACGCCCCCGCGATCCGCGCCGCCCTCCACGAGGGCATCGACGACGCGGACTACGTCACCACGATGAAGGTGCTCCAGCGGCTGCTGCACAACGCGGGCGGGCCGGTCGCCTGACGGAGCGCCGGCCCCGTGACGACGCGGCTCGCCCGCGAGGGCGAGGCAGGTGTCGCCCAGGCCTCGGTGCCGCCTCGCCCGCGCGCCGAGTGCTCCTCGAGTCCTCGTCCTGCTCCGCGCCGGCGCGCGGCCGGATTCAGCCGTTCTTGAGTCCGCCTCCACCCGCTGTGAGCAGCATCTCTCCCGCATCACCTCGTGGCAGGACGGATGGGTGAGAAGAAGACGATGGCTGAAGACACGCGTGTTCCCCTCGCGGACGCCGCCGTGCCCGCCGACGGCCGGATCGCCGTCGTCGGCCTGTCCTGCCGCCTCCCGCGGGCACCGGAGCCGGGCGCCGCGTGGCGACTGCCGGACGACGGTGCCGACGCCTTCGACCCCGCCTTCTTCGGGATCTCCCCGCGCGAGGCCGCGTCGATGGGTCCGCGCCGGCGGCTGGTGCTGGAGCTGTGCTGGGAGGCCCTCGAACACGCCGGGATCGTGCCGGGGTCGCTGCGGGGCGAACGCGTCGGCGTGTTCGTCGGCGCCGTGCGCGACGAGCACACCGCCCCCTCGTACCAGAACGGCCCGGAGACCATCGGCCGCCGCACCGGCGACCTGCTGGGCCTGACCGGCCCGAGCGTCACCGTGTACACCGGCCGCGCCTCCTCGCTCGCGGCCGTGCACCTGGCCTGCGAGAGCCTGCGCGGCGGCGAGGCCGGCGTCGCCCTCGTCGGCGGGCTCGGTCCCGAACCGGTCGCCGGGCGCGCCCTCGCGGCGTCCGGGACCCGCGGGTCCGTACGCGGCGAGGGCGGTGGTGTCCTCGTCCTCAAGCCCCTCGCCCGGGCCCTGGCCGACGGCGACCGGGTGCTCGGCGTCATCGCGGCCAGCGGCGTCGACGACGCCGGGGGCGCGGCGCCGACCGCCTCCGGCCCCCGGAGCCGCGAGGACCGCGAGAGCCGCGAGGACGCGCTGCGGCGGGCCTGTGAGGGGGCCGGCGTCGACCCGCGCGGGGTCCGGTGCGTCGAACCGTACGGCGCGCTGGGCATCACGGACCTGATCGGGACGCTGATCGACTTCGGCCGGGACCGCGGCGCGCCGGCGCCGGGACCACGCGCCGGGGCTCCCGGCCGGCGGCTCGTCGCGGGCTGCGACTGCCACGTCGTCCTGGAGGAGGCACCGCGCACCGCCCCGGCCGACGAGCCCGGCGAACGCGAGGAGCCCGCGCACGCGCTGCCCTACACCGTCTCCGGCGCCACCCCGGAGGACCTGCGCGCCCAGGCCCGGCGGCTGCGGAGCTGGCTCGCCGAGCATCCGGACGCGCCGCCGCGGGCCCTCAGCCGGGCGCTCGCCACGACCCGTACGGCGTTCGAGCACCGGGCGGTGGTCGTCGCCGCGGACCGGGAGGAGCTGGCGCGGGGACTGGACGCCCTCGCCCGGGACCACCGGGCAGCCGGCCTGGTGCGGGGGACCGCGAAGGAGCCGCGGGACCTGGCCGTCCTCTTCTCCGGCCAGGGCTGCCAGCGGCCCGGGATGGGCCTCGGGCTGTACCGGGCCTTCCCGGTCTTCGCGGCCGCCTTCGACGAGGTGTGCGCCGCGCTCGGCGGCGGGGTCGGGCGCGCCGTCTTCGGCGGCGACGCCGACGCCCTGAACCGGACCGGTACCGCGCAGCCCGCCCTGTTCGCCGTCGAGGTCGCGCTCTACCGGCTCGTCGAGTCGTGGGGGGTCGTACCGAAGTTCGTCGGCGGCCACTCCGTCGGCGAGATCGCCGCCGCGCACGTGTCCGGGGTGCTGTCCCTGAAGGACGCGGCCGCGCTCGTCACCGCGCGCGGGCGGCTGATGGAGGCCCTGCCCGGGGACGGGACGATGGTCTGCGTCCGGACGGGCGAGGACGAGGTCGCCCCGCTGCTGGTCCCGGGGACCGCCGTCGCGGCCGTCAACGGGCCCCGGGACGTCGTCGTCTCCGGCGCCCGCGAAGCGGTCCGGGCCGTCGTCGGACGGCTCGCCGAACGGGACGTCAAGTCCAAGGCGCTGCGGGTCAGCCACGCCTTCCACTCGCCGCTGATGGACCCGGTGCTGGAGGAGTTCCGGCGGGCCATCGCCGGCCTGGACTTCCGGCGGCCCCGGACCGCCTTCGTGTCCGCGCTCACCGGCGGCATCGTCACCGAGGAGGTCGCGCACCCGGACTACTGGGTCCGCCACGCCCGCGAGACCGTCCGCTTCCACGACGCCGTCCGCGCCCTGGAGGCCGAGGGCGCCGGCGCCGTACTGGAGCTGGGGCCCGACGGCGCCCTCACCGCGATGGCCCGGTCCTGCCTCACCGGCCAGGGCACCGCCGTCGTGGTGCCGGCCCTCTGCCGCCGGGGCGACGAGCCCCGGGCCCTGCTCACGGCGACCGCGAGCCTGTACGCCCACGGCGCCCTCGGCCGGCTGCCGCTCGGACTCCCCGCCGGGACACCGCTGTACGGCCTGCCCACGTACGCCTTCCCGCGCGGGCGCCGCCGGCCGGGCGACGGCCCCGCCGCCCGGGCGGCGCGGTCCCCCGCCGCGGGGTCCGTCCGGACGCGGCCGGCGCCGGCCGGGCGCCAGGGGCCGTACCGGCCCGCGGAGCCGCCCGGCGCGGGCGGGGCCGACGCCTGCGGGATGACGGCGACGGGGCATCCGCTGGCGGCGTTCCGCCTGGACCTGCCCGGGGCGGGGGCCGTCCTGTTCACGGGCCTCGTCCGCGCGGACAGCCACCCCGAGTTCGCCGCGTCCGGGGGTGTCCCGGCGGAGGCTCTCGTGGAGGCCGCGCTGGCGGTGGGCGGCGCGGTCGGTGCCCCGGAGGTCGAGGAGGCCGCCGCGGAGGCGGCCCTGACCCTGCCCGGGCGGGGCGGCGTCCGGCTCCAGCTGCTGGCGGAAGCCCCGGACGGGGCGGGCCGGCGGCGGCTGACGGTGACCTCGCGGGCCGAGGACGCCGACGCGGAGGAGCCGTGGGTACGGCACCTGACGGCCGTGCTGGCCCCGGGACGGGCGCCGTCCTTCGGCCCGGCCCCGTGGCCGCCGCGGGACGCCGAGCCGCTGGAGGAGGCCGAGGAGCACCCGGCGGTGGAGCGGGCCTGGCGGCGGGGCGATGAGTTCCTCGCGGAGGTCGTACTGCCGGCCGGGCTGCACGGGCGGCCGTACGCCCTGCACCCCGCGCTGCTGGAGGCGGCGCTGCACCCGGTGGCGGCCGAGGCGGGGAACCCGCTGACGGCGGCGGCCTGGAGCGGTACGGCCCTGTACGCGACCGGGGCCGCCTCCCTGCGGGTGCGTGCCGTGCGCGGCGCGTCCGGGGTGGTGGCGCTGGAACTGGCCGACGCGGAGGGCGGGCCGGTGGCCGCGGCGACCGTGACCCTGTCCGAGGCGCCGGGCGGGCGGCCCGGACGGCCCGTCACCCCGCTGGCGGTGGTGTGGGAGCGGGCGGCCGGGGCGCCCGAGCCGGTGGGCGCGGGGCCGCGCCTGGCGCTGCTCGGTGTGCCGGGCGGCGGCGACGGCGAGTCCTCGCTGCCGGACGGCGACGGGGCACCCGCGTACGGCGGGCTGCCCGGTCTGCTGGCCGCGGCGGCGGACGGGAGCCCGCTGCCGGAGCTGGTCCTGGCCCGCCGCGCGCGGCCCGCCTCCGGCGCGGAGTGCCGCGGCGGGGGTGTGGCGGCGGCGGTGAACGAGGTGCGGGAGCTGGTCGGTGCCTGGCTCGCGGAGGAGCGGCTGGCCGGTTCGGTGCTGGCCGTGGTCACGGGCGGGGCCGAGGAGGTGCTGCCCGGGGAGGGTGTCGCCGATCTCGCCGGGGCGGCCGTACGCGGCTTCGTGCGCTCGGTGCAGGCGTGGCTCGGCGGTGCGGGAGCGGGCCGCATCGTGCTGGTGGACGTGGACGGCGGTGACGCGAGCCGCGAGGCCCTGGTGCGGGCGCTGGGCGGCGGCGAGCCGGACCTGGCCCTGCGCGACGGTGTCGCGTACGCGCGGCGCCTGGTACGGGCCGGGGCGGTGGTGCCCGGGACGGGCGCCGGCATGCCGGAGGCGGCCCGGCTCACCGGCGCCGTCGAGGGGCCGCGCGCCGAGGAGTGCGCCCGGCACCTGGTGGAGGCGCACGGCGTGCGGCTGGCCGGGCCCGGCGAGGAGGCGGCCGCGGTCGTGCACCTGACGGGTCCGGACGGGCCCTCGCTGGAGGCTTCGGTCGATGCCGCGCTCGCCCTGGAGGGGCACCCGGCCGCGCTGGCGTTCGTCACCACCGTGGGGGCGGCGCTGGGCGCGGGCGGTTCGGAGGACGCCGCGGCGCTGGGCTCGTTCCTCACCGCCCTGGCCGCCCGCCGCCGCGCGGCCGGGCTGCCCGCCGCCGTACTGGGCTGGGGCGCGGACGCCGACGGCTTCCCGGCGGGGCTCGCGTCCCCGGCCGGGGACGGCCCCGGCCTGCTGGGGCACGTGCTCGCGCGGAGCCTGACCCTGGTCGCCGCCCGCGCCGGGGCGGGCCCTCGGGGCGCCGCCGGGGCTCCGGTGCCGGCGCTGCTGCGGAGCCTGGTCACCGAGCGGCCGCGCCGGGCCGCCAACCGGGGTGCGGGCGGCGGGCTTTCGCCGCGCGAGCGGCTCGCGGCGCTGCTCGCGGAGCAGGGCCCGGCGGCGGGCGGACCCGAGCCGTCCGCCGGGGCCGGGCAGTCCGCCGGGGCCGGCACCGACACCGGGGGCACGCTCGCGGGGCTGCTGCGCGGGGCGCACGCGCAGGGCCGTACCGCCGAGGGCGCGGCGCTGCTGATGGCGGCGGCCGAGCTGCTGCCCGGCTACGACTCCCGGTCCGGGGTGCAACGCTGGCCGGCTCCGGCGCGGCTGGCGTCCGGGCGGGAGGGGGCGGCCGGGCTGTTCGCGTTCCCCTCGCTGGGCGCGGCGTCGGGCCCGCACGAGTTCCTCGCGCTGGCGGCGGCCCTGGACGGGCGGCGGGGTCTGACGGTGCTCGCGCACCCGGGCTTCGCGGGTGACGCGGTGCTGCCGCGCGGCCGGCAGGCGCTGGTACGGGCGCAGGCGGAGGCGGTGGCCGAGGCGGCGGGCACCGCGCGGCCGGTGCTGCTGGGGCACTCCTCCGGCGGGTGGGTCGCGCACGCGGTGGCCCGGGAGCTGCTGGAGATCGGCCGTGAGGCGGCGGCGGTGGTGCTCCTCGACACGTACGCGCGGGGCGAGAACCGGCACGGCCTGGCGGTGCTGACGGAGCGTCTGCTGGACCCGGACGGCCCGCCGGGGCTGCCCGACGACGCGCGGCTGCTTGCGATGGGCGGTCACCTGCGGGTGTTCGCCGACTGGACGCCCGAGCCGGCGTCGGCGCCGACGCTGCTGGTGCGCGCCTCGGCGTCCGCAGCCTCGGCCGTGGGCGGCTGGGAGTACGCGGACCACCTCGCGGAGGTGGACGGCGACCACTTCTCGCTGCTGGGCGCGGACGCGGCCGCCGTCGCGGACACCGTGGACCGCTGGCTGCGGGAGATGACCGGCTGAGGGCGGCGTCCCGGCCGGGCCGGTGGCCGGCCGTGTCCGTTCCGCACGTGACGCACGCGCGGAACCGCCGGCCTCCGCAGGAGCGCGTCGCGCCGGCCCGCCTGGGGGCCAGGCGGTGCGACGCGGTCGTACGCCGGTCGAGCGGATCTCCAGCGGTACCGGGGACCGTGGGACACCCACGCCGCCGAGCCGCCGTGCGGGGGCATCCGCGGCGGCGTTCGCCCCTGTGAGGAAGCGTCCCGATGAGCACCGAACCCATGACCCGGCCATCCGCCGGAGAGGACTACGTCTCCGCGGAGCTGTACGCGCGGATCCAGCAGTTCTACGCCGGCCAGATGGCGATGATGGACGACGGGCGGGCCGAGGAGTGGGCCGCCACGTTCACCGAGGACGCGGTCTTCCCGCCCTCGGTCACCAGCCGGGCGGGGCGTGCCGACTCGGCCCGGGCGCACGCCGAGAAGCTCCTCCGGGAGAAGACCGACCTGCGCCACTGGCTCGGCATGCTCGACGTGCGCCCGCAGCCGGACGGCAGCCTGCACGCGCGCGCGTACGTGCTGACCGCGCGCACGGTGCGCGGCGAGGAGCTGCGGATCACGGCGAGCGTGGTGTGCCGCGACCGCCTGGTCGAGGAGGACGGCCGGTGGCGGGTAAGCGAACGGACCCTGCGGCGTGACGGGGCTGCCTGACCGCCCCTCGCGGCACCGGGCTTGACCTCGACTCGGCTTGAGGTTCTACGTTCTGACGTGGGGCCCGGCCGCGGCGCACCGCACCGCCCTTTCCCGACGCATTCCCTGTTGAAATGAGGTACCACGATGTCCGGCAACCCGCTCAAGGTGGGCGTTCTGGTCGGCAGCGTCCGCACCGGCCGCTTCGCCGACAAGGTCACGGACTGGTTCGTCTCCGAGGCCGGCCGCCGCGATGACATGGAGATCCACGTCATCGACCTGTCGGAGCCGGCGCTCGTCGAGGAGCTGAAGCTGAACCTCGACCCGCTGGGCACCCCCGGGGAGGCTCCCGCCCTGGCCTCCCGGATCGAGGGGCTCGACGCGTACGTCGTCATCACGCCGGAGTACAACCACGGTTACCCGGCTTCGCTGAAGCTGGCCGTCGACTACGTGTACAGCGGCTGGCGCGCCAAGCCGGTCGGCTTCGTCTCGTACGGCGGCATGGCGGGCGGCCTGCGTGCCGTGGAGCAGCTGCGGCAGGTCTTCGCCGAGCTGCACGCCGTCACCATGCGGGACACCGTGAGCTTCCACAACGCGTGGGAGCGGTTCGGCGAGGACGGCCGGCCGCACGACGAGGACGGCAGCTCGAAGGCCGCCACCGTGCTCCTGGACCAGCTGGCCTGGTGGGGCGTCACCCTGCGGGACGGCCGCGAGGCGCGCCCGTACGAGGGCTGACCGCTCCGCGCGGACGGCCGGGGCCCGGTGGACAATGACCGTCCGCCGGGCCCCGGCCGCGTCTCAGGCCCGGGCCAGCGAGCCGGAGCGCCTCTCGGGCGGGGTGTCGCGCAGCGAGTCGGCGACCTCCATGACGTAGCGCCCGTACCCGGACTTCCCGAGGAGGGTCCCGAGCCGGTGGCACTGCTCGGGGTCGATGAAGCCCATGCGCAGGGCGACTTCCTCGACGCAGGCGATGCGCATGCCCTGGCGGCGTTCCAGGGTCTGGATGTACTGCCCCGCGTCGAGCAGTGAGTCGTGGGTGCCGGTGTCCAGCCAGGTGAAGCCGCGGCCGAGGTCCACCAGGCCCGCCTTGCCCCGGGCCAGGTACTCCAGGTTGACGTCGGTGATCTCCAGCTCGCCGCGGGGCGAGGGCTTCAGGGCGCGGGCGATGGAGACCACGTCGTTGTCGTAGAAGTACAGGCCCGTGATGGCGCGGTTGGAGCGGGGCTCGGCCGGTTTCTCCTCCAGGGAGATCAGGCGTCCTTCCTCGTCGGCCTCGCCGACTCCGTACCGCTCCGGGTCGCGCACCGGGTAGCCGAACAGCAGGGCGCCTTCGGTGTGCGGCATGTACTGCTGGAGCAGCCGGGCGAAACCGGGACCGTGGAAGATGTTGTCGCCGAGGACCAGGGCGACGGAGTCGTCCCCGATGTGGTCCGCGCCGATGGTGAAGGCCTCCGCGAGGCCGCGCGGCTCGTCCTGCTCGGCGTAGGAGAGGGTGAGGCCGAGCGCGCTGCCGTCGCCGAGGACCGTGCGGAACTGCGGCAGGTCGCGGGGGGACGAGATGATCAGGATGTCGCGGATGCCGGCGAGCATCAGCACCGACAGCGGGTAGTAGATCATCGGCTTGTCGTAGACGGGCAGCAGCTGCTTGGACACCCCCAGGGTGATGGGGTGCAGCCGGGTGCCGCTGCCTCCGGCCAGGATGATTCCCTTCACTGCTCGCCACCTCATGTCGTCTCGGCTTCGTGGCCGCACGGGCCCGCGGCCGCCCAAGGCTGCCGGGCGCCGGTCGAGGACGGGTCGAGGCGGGCCGGGACGGTGTCCGCCGCCTCGGCCGTCGAGCGCCTTTCCAGCGGCGCTGGATCCGCCGCCGCCAGGGTGACTCCGTTGCCACCGGATGGCGCGCCGCCACGAACGAGCGAGGAAAGTGGTACTGATGCCGAGCTTCCCGTCATCGGACACGGATCTGCATGTCAGAGCACAGGAGTTGGCTTCCGTGGCCGTCCGGTACGCGGAGCGGGCCGACGCCGATCGCGCGCTGTCGCGCACCGTGTCCGACGGGATCGTCGACGCCGGCTTCGCCGGGCACTTCGTGCCCGCCCGCTGGGGCGGGCGGGACGGCACCGCGACCGAGCTGCTGCACGCCGTCTCCGCCCTCGCGCAGGGCTGCACCTCGGCCGCCTGGTGCGCCTCGGTCATCGCCGGTGCCGGCCGGATGGGCGCCTTCCTCCCGGAGGAGGGGCAGCAGGAGCTGTGGGCCAAGGGCGCGGACACCGCCGTGGTGGGCGCGCTGATGCCGCGCGGCACCGCCACCGCGGTCACCGGCGGCTGGCGGGTGTCCGGGGAGTGGGACTTCACGAGCGGGGTCGGCTTCTCCGACTGGGCCCTGGTGTGCGCGCTGGTTCCGCAGGACGGCGCGCAGGTTCCGTGGTTCTTCGCGCTGCCCCGCCAGGAGTACCGGGTGGCCGACACCTGGACCTCGATCGGCATGCGCGGCACCGGCAGCAACACCCTGGTGGCCGACAACGTGTTCGTGCCGGCCCACCGGGGTTTCACCCGGCAGGACATGATCGAGGGCCGGAGCGTCGGTTCGGACGCCCGCTGCCACACCGCCCCGCTGCGCCTGCTGAGCGGGCTGCTCTTCGGCGCCCCCGCGCTGGGCGCGGCCCGCGCCGCCCTGCGCGTATGGGCCGAGGACTGCCGGACGGGTGCGGAGGAGGAGGCCCTCGGTCTCCGTACGGCCGCTTCCCGCGCGGTGATCGCCGTCGATGCCGCCGAGTTGCTGCTGGAGCGTGCCGCCCGCGTCGCCGACGCTCCCACGGCGACGGCGCTCGAGCTGGTGCGCAACCCGGCCGACTGCGCGTACGCCGTCGAGCAGTCGGTGGAGGTCGTCGAGCGGCTGCTGCGCGCGTCCGGCAGCTCCGGCCAGCTCGCCGCCCACCCGATGCAGCGGATCTGGCGCGACGTGCACAGCCTCGCGAGCCATGTGGCGCTGCGGTTCGATCCGGCCGCCGGCGCCTACGGGTCGCGGCTGTTGTCCTCCACCGCCGGGCTCGGCGCCCCATGACCCAGACGACGACGCAAGCGATGCCGGCACGCCGGCTGATCCAGGAAAGGCAGCTCGTATGAGCGACTCCACCCCCAGCACCCCGCGCACCGCGGCGGAGCCCTTCGTCTCCGCCGAGCTCTACACGCAGGTGCAGCAGTTCTACGCCCGGCAAATGGGTCTCCTCGACGACGGCTTCCCCGACGCGTGGGCGGAGACGTTCACCGAGGACGCCGTCTTCCAGGAGGCGAGCCGTCTGGACGAGCCCCTGCGCGGCCGCGTCGCCATCCGGGACTCCTCCCGGGCCCGCAAGAAGCGGCTCGAGGCCGACAAGATCGACTTCCGGCACTGGCTGGGGATGCTCGACGTGCGCCCGCAGGCGGACGGCTCTCTGCACGCCCGCAGTTACGCGCTGGCGATGCGTACGAGGACCGGCGGCGAGCTCGACATCTTCGCCAGTGTCGTGTGCCACGACCGCCTGGTCCTCGTCGACGGCACCTGGAAGGTCGCCGAGCGGGACCTCCACCACGACGGCTCCGGCCGCGACTGACGAGGCTGAGGAGCTTTCGTGAAATTCGGGATCGTCTTCTTCCCCACTGTCGGCCCCGCCGACAAGTCCGCCCAGCAGTACTTCGACGAGGCGCTGCGCCTCGTCGACCTCGCGGAGGAGCTGGGCTTCGACCACGTGAAGATGGTGGAGCACTACTTCTTCTCGTACGGGGGCTACAGCCCCGACCCGGTCACCTTCCTCGCCGCCGCGGCGGGCCGTACCAAGCGCGTGCGGCTGGGGACCAGTGCCACCATTCCCGCCTTCCAGCACCCGGTGAAGCTGGCCGGCAAGCTGGCGATGCTGGACAACATCTCGAACGGCCGGGTCGACGCCGCGTTCGGGCGGGCGTTCCTGCCGGACGAGTTCAAGGCGTTCGGCATCGACATCGACGAGTCGAAGGACCGTTTCGTCGAGGGCGTCGAGGCCATCAAGCGGCTGTGGACCGAGGAGAACGTGGTCTTCGACGGCCGGTTCCACCAGTTCGGCCCGGTCACGCTGCTGCCGCGGCCGGTGCAGGCCCCGCACCCGCCGGTGTTCGTGACCACCGCGCGCAGCGCCGAGTCCTGTGCCGAGGCGGGCCGCAACGGCCACAACCTGCAGACCGTGCCGAACGTCATGTCCACCGAGGAGCTGCAGAGCCGGCTGGCGCTGTACCGCGCCGAGTGGGCCGCCTCCGGCCGCACGCCCGGCACGGAGCAGATCCACTTCAGCTACCCCTGCGTGGTCTCCGAGGACGGCGAGGAGGCCCGCGTCAAGGGCCGTCTCGACGACGACCGCAACTCGGCGGCCATCCGGGACGCCGTCGCGTCCTGGGGCACCACCCGTTCCGAGGCCTATCCGGGCTACGAGAAGCTGGTGGAGGCCACCAGGACCTCCCACTTCGAGAGCAAGATGGAGCAGCAGAAGCTGCTCATCGGTGCCCCCGACCAGGTACGGGCGCAGCTCGAGCAGATCTCCGAGTGGTTCGGTGACGACATCACCATCAGCCTCGGCGTGCACTCGGGCCACCTGTCCTTCGAGGACGCGGCCACCACGATGCGGCTGATGGCCGAGCAGGTCATCCCGAAGCTGGGGGCGGGCGCGTGAGCCAGGACGAGCGCGTCGTCACGGTCATCGGTGCGGGAACGATCGGGCTGGGCTGGATCGCCCTGTTCCTGGGCCACGGGCTCAACGTACGGGTCAACAGCCGGCGCGAGGACGCCCCGCGGATCGTGGCCGAGGGCCTGGAGCTGTTCGGGCCGTACCTGCCGGAGGGCAGCGCGGACCCGGCCGGCTTCGCCGAGCGGCTCAGCTTCGAGCCGGACCTGGAACGGGCGGTGGCGGACGCCGACGTCATCGTCGAGAACGCTCCCGAGAACCTGGAGCTGAAACAGGAGCTGTACGAGCGGATCGGCAAGGCGGCCCCGGCCTCCGCGCTGCTCCTGTCGTCCACCTCCACCCTGAACCCGGACGACATGGGCGCCCGGATGGCCGACTCCAGCCGACTGGTCGTGGGGCACCCCTTCAACCCGCCGCACGTGGTGCCGCTGGTGGAGGTCGTGGCCGGCGAGCGCACCTCCGCGCGGGCGGTGGAGGAGGCCGTCGCCTTCTTCACGTCGGTCAGCCGCAAGCCCGTCGTCCTGCACAAGCCGATCATGGCGTTCGCCGCGAACCGGCTCCAGTCGGCGCTGCTGCGCGAGTCGGTGCACCTGGTGCGCGAGGGCGTCGTCACGCTGGAGGAGCTCGACCAGGTGGTCACCCACTCCATCGGGCTGCGCTGGGCCACCGTGGGGCCGTTCCTCGCCTTCCACCTGGGCGGCGGCCAGGGCGGCCTGCGCAAGTGGCTGGGCACGCTCGGCTCCAACCTGGAGCGCGGCTGGGAGGGGCTCGGCCGTCCCCCGATGGACGACGAGACCATACGCTCGCTCATCGAGCAGGCCGAGGCGGCGTACGGTTCGAAGACGTACGAGGAGCACGTGCGGGAGCGGGACGCCAAGCAGACGGCGATCCTGCGCTCCCTCGCCGAGGTGAACGACCGGGCGTGACCCGCGCGGGGGCGTGACCCGCGCGGCACACGGAAGAGTCCCGGTACGGCCCGACAGGCCGTACCGGGACTCTTCCGTGTCCGGGGACGTCAGGCGCCCGACGGGGCGGCCGTGCGCGGCCGGCCGGCGGCGCCGTCCTCGGCGGGGACCCGGGCGGCGGGGGGCGAGGCCTGCGGGACGGGGCTGAGGAGGCGGGCCTGAAGCTGCTTGAGCTCCAGGGAGGGCTCCAGGCCCAGTTCGTCGGCGAGCAGCCGGCGTACGTCCTGGTAGGCCTGGAGGGCTTCGGCGCGCCGACCCGCCGCGCCGAGGGCGCCGATGAGCTGGCTGTGGAACCACTCGTTGAGCGGGTACTGGTTGATCAGCTTCCGCAGCTCCGGAATGGACTCGCGGTGCCAGCCGAGCTGCTCCTCACAGGCGATGCGGATCTCGAACGCCCGGATGCGCAGCTCCTCCAGGTGCACGATGTGCCCGGCGAGCAGGTCGCCCGCGGGGAAGTTCGACAGGGCCGGCCCGCGCCAGAGGTCGAGCGCCTCGCGCACCGTCCGCAGCGCGGTGAGCGGGTCCCCCTGGCTCAGCTCTCCGCGCGCCTGGGAGACGAGCCCCTCGAATATCCGGATGTCCGTCTCGGAATCGTCGACACGGATCGCATAACCGGGCGGGCTGGTGATGATCAGTGGGCGGTCCGCCGGTACCAGCCGTTCGTTCACGAACATCCGGCGTGCGTGGTAGATGTACGTCTGCAGCGTCGTCACGGCGCTGCGCGGCGGTTTTTCGCCCCACAGTTCCCGTATGAGCGCGTCGGCCGTGACGATTTCGTTGGGTCTCGTGAGCAGCAGGGCCAACGTCTGGCAGACCTTGGGGGTTCCCGGGCGGTAGGCCCTGCCGTCGTCCGTGACGATCTCAAAGGGTCCAATGAGATTGAAACGCATGGATGGTAGCTCCTCGTCAGCAAGACAGCGGCAATTTCCGAACGGTCATCGACGGAGTTTGGAATGCGATAGGCAGTCCGCCTGAGTTATAAGAAGTCTCTTCCAGGTCTCCGACGCACGTCAACCAACCGAATGTCAGGGCGCCGTCAACTTGCGTCAGAATTGCGCCGCATTTCCCCGGATTCGCGGAACCTGAGCCAGGAAAGCAAAAAAGGCGGCCGCCCTGCCGGAGAAATCCGGCAGGGCGGCCGCCTTTGTGCGGACTACCTGTTTTCCGAAATTACCTGTTCCTACTCGCCGAGCAGGTACCGGATGTGCTTGACCAGCTCGCCGATGTCCTCGCGCAGCAGGCTGTAGTGGTCGGCGTCGAGGTCGATGACCGTCGGCGGCTCGGCCGAGTAGCCGCTGCTGTTCTCGAGGAACGAGTAGTCGTCGCCCTCGGCCTTGAAGATGCTGATCGGCGCCTGGAGGGTGCGCTCGGCCAGCTCGCGGAACGAGTACTCGAATTCGTAGGTCTGGCCCACGACCGAGATGATCCGCTTGGCGAGGTCGACGTCGATGCCCTTGAGCTCGCTGATGAACTCGGCGAAGGACGCCTCGTCCGTCACGGTCTCCAGGCACTTCTCCAGGTCCGGGCCGGAGATGGTGCCGGTGAACACCGAGAAGAGGATCGTCGTGTAGGCGCGGTTGGCGAAGGACGCCTCGCGGCCCCACACCTTGCCGTTCTCGGCGCGCACCTTCGGCGAGCCCGGGGCGATCAGGAAGAGGTTGTCGACCTTCTCGCCCGCCTGCTCCAGCTGGTAGGCCGTCTCGAACGCCACGCGGGCGCCGAAGGAGTAGCCCCACAGGGTGTAGGGGCCGGTCGGCTGGAGCTCCTTGATGGCCTCGATGTCCGCCTTGGCCATCTCGACGATGGTCTCGTACGGGGTCTCGCCCTCGTTGATGCCGTACGACTGGACGCCGTAGAACGAGCGGCCGAGACCGATCTCGCCGGCCAGGGTGCGCAGGTTCATCGGGTAGCCGCCCAGGCCCGGCCAGCACAGCACCGGCTTCTGCTTGCCGGTCTCCGCGTGCAGGCGCACCAGGCGCGAGGACTCCTGGGCGACCTCGCGCTCGAGGCGGCGGGCGAGCTTCTCGACCGTCGGGGACTCCAGGACGGTCTGCAGCGGCAGGGAGACGCCCAGCCGCGAGTTGAGCTCGCGGACCAGGCCGACGGCGATCAGCGAGTTGCCGCCCGACTCGAAGAAGTCGTCCTGGACCGAGACGCTCTCGCGGCGCAGGGCCTTGCCCCAGATCTCCGCGATCTCCTTCTCGGTCTCGGTGCGCGGGGCGACGAAGGGACGCTCCACCAGCTCGGCGTTGACCTGGTCGGAGACGGCCAGCGCCTTCACGTCGATCTTGCCGTTGGCCGACAGCGGCAGCCGCTCGAAGACCACGACCCGGTTGGGGATCATGTAGTCGGGGAGGAAGCTGACGAGGTCGTCGCGGATCAGCTCCGCCGGACCGCGCATGTGGACGCTGTCCTCGCGCATGCCCTCGTGGCCGAGCTGCTCGTCGCTGACGCGGCCGCCGACGAAGAAGTACATCGGACCGCCCTCGACGCCGTTCTCGGCGAGGACGGCGTCCATGCGGCGGGAGGCCGGCAGCGGGTTGCCCGTCTTGGAGCTGTAACCGGAGGACATGAAGCCCAGGTTCAGCCCGTTCATCATCAGGTGCTGGAGCTTCTTGCCGAGGGTGATGTAGTGCAGCCACTCCTCGGGCGCCCGGCTGTAGACGCTGATGCCGAAGCTGGCGGCCTGGTACACCGACTGGTTGATCGCGATGACGTGCTTCTTGAGGACGATGTCGTCGGAGAAACGATTCAGCGCACCGTTCTCGTAGCGGTACTGGCCCTCGGGCAGGCCGGCGACCTTGCCGCCGTGCGTCTGGACGTAGACCTCGGCGTGGTCCTCGCGCTCGCCCGCGTTCGGGACGAGCTCGAAGGTACCCAGGTAGTAGTCCTCGTCGGCGACGTCGAGCAGCTCGCGGACGGCCGGCTCGTAGGCGCGGTCCTGGATGTCCAGGCCGTAGGCCGGCAGGACCTGCTCGAAGAGGCCGACGATGTGGCCGGTCTCGATCTCCAGGACTTCCTGGATGTTGTTCTTGTAGACCGGCTCGATGCCGCTCTTCTTGCCGATGAAGTGGATGTGCGCGGTCGGCTTGCCGGTGGCGGCCTTCTCGCTGATCAGCACGAGCTGGTGACGGACCGGCTGGTAGTAGTAGTAGCCCGGCTGCAGCCCGCCGACGCCCTCCAGCTCGAAGTACATCTGCGTCGCGTACAGCGCGCCCGGGGAGGCGTAGCCGTACTTCGGGAGCAGCCGCTCCTCGCTGACGTACTGGCCGAACCAGCGCAGGATCTGGCCCAGTTCGGCCGGCGCCAGGTCGGCCGCCTTGCGGGAGTAGGCCGCGGTGACCTTGGCGCCGAGCAGCTTCAGCAGGTCGTCCTGGGTGACGGCGCCGCCCTCGTAGAAGCGGTACGTCTTGCGGGCGAAGACCCGGGCGCGCTGCTCGGGGGTGGGCGCGGAGCCCTCCAGGTCGAAGGCCTGGCGGGCGGCCAGCTCGGCGTCGTCGCGCAGGCCCGGGTTGGACAGCTGCGCCTTGACCTGGAGCTTGCTCTTCTTCGACGCGTGGTGGGAGCCGTGGTTGCCCTGGTCCATCAGGGCGGCTTCCTTCTCGCTCAGCTCGACGCAGGCGATCAGGTTCTGGAAGCCGGTGCGGCCGTCGTTCTTGACGATGACGGCGGCGTTGCGGACCCAGTCGTGGTTCTCGATCGCCAGGGAGATCTCGTCCAGCTCGACGCGGTAGCCGCGCAGCTTGACCTGGTTGTCGGCGCGGCCGGCGAACTGCACGGTGCCGTCCGGGTTCCACTGGCCCAGGTCGCCCGTCTTGTACAGGCGGGTGGGCGCGGCGCCCTCCTCGAGCTGGATCTCGAGGAAGCGCTCGGCGGTCAGGTCGGGGCGGTGCAGGTAGCCGCGCGCCAGCTGGATGCCGCCGATGTACAGCTCGCCGATCTCCCCGACGCCGACCGGCTTCAGGGTCTCCTTGTCGAGGATGTGGTACGTGGTGCCGTGCACCGGGCGGCCGATGGAGATGGACTGCGGTCCCTCTTCCAGGTCGGCGGGGTCCACCACGAAGGAGGAGGAGTTGATGGTGGTCTCGGTCGGGCCGTAGACGTTGATCAGCGCCCGGCCCGGCATCTCCTGCGTGGTCTGGATCGCCAGCAGGCGGGAGAGGGCCTCGCCACCGCTGAAGATCTGCTGGAGGGAGACGCACTCGCCGAACTTCTCGGTGTCGAGCAGGCCCTGGAGCAGCGTCGGGACGCACTGGAGGGTGGTCACGCCGTGCTTGACGATGGTCTCGATGAGGCCCTCGGGGTCGGCGTAGACGCCCGGGGCGCCCATGACGACGGTGGCACCGTTGGCCGGGGAGAGGATCTCCCACTGGGCGGCGTCGAAGCTCATCGGGGTCTTCTGCAGGACGACCTTGCTGCGGTCGATCGCGTAGGTTTCGCGCAGCCAGCCGAGCTGGCTGACGATGCTGCCGTGCTCGATCATCACGCCCTTCGGCTTGCCCGTGCTGCCGGAGGTGTAGATGACGTACGCGAGGGAGTCGGGCCGGGCGCCCTCGGCGGCCGGGAGCTCGTGGCCTTCCGGGAGGACGAACGCCTCGGACTCGCGCAGGGTGACGACCCGGACGTCCTGCGGGGCCAGCTCGCGCAGGCGGGACACCAGGCGCTGCTGCGCCAGGATGATCTTCGCCTGGCTGTTCTCGATCATGTAGCGAAGCCGGTCCTCGGGGTACTCCGGGGAGAGCGGCAGGTAGGCGGCTCCGGCGCCGAGGATGCCCCACGCACCCACCATCAGGTCGATGGAAGGCTCGACGAAGAGGCCGACGCAGTCGTCGGTGGAAACACCGAGGTGTCTCAGGTACTCGGCCAGGGCCGAGCTCCGGGAAGCCAGCTCACGGAAGGTGAGCTTCTCCTCCCGGTAGGCGACGGCGACCGCGTCGGGGTGCTCGGCCACGCGCTCCGCGAGCAGGCCGGGCAAGGTGTTGGTGCCGCGCAGGGTGGGCTCGAGCACGCTGGTCTCCTGAAGAGTCATTTCCCGCTTCCTTAAGTTCCGTTTGTGAAGCAGCGGGTGCGTCGGCCGCCCCCGCAGGCCGGGCTCCGCGAGGCAGCGAGCCCGGTGGGCGACGCCTCACCGCCAACGTGGGGGCGGTGTCCGCGCGGGGCGGACACCGCGGAAGCGGTGCGGCGTCAGTGGCCGAGACGACTGCTCGGCCGGATGAAACCGAAGAACTGAGGGGCGCAAGGGCAAAGCCTCACCACCCGGAAAGACCGGAACGGCGCGGTGCGTGCGGCCGCCTCCCCCTACGGACGGACGGGCCCTCCCCGGGCCGCCCGTCCGGGCGATCACCGGCTCCGCAGGAGCCGGGTTACTGACCCGTTGTCGAACACCTCCCTGGTGGCACCCGCGATGAGCGGGGCGATGGAAAGGACGGTCACCTTGTCGATGCCGAGTGCTGCGGGCACCGGAAGGGTGTCGGTGAAGACGAACTCGCTGACGCGCGAGTTCTTCAGGCGGTCCGCGGCGGGGCCCGAGAGCACCCCGTGCGTGGCCGCCACGATGACGTCCCGGGCACCCTGCGCGAACAGGGCGTCGGCGGCGGCGCAGATCGTGCCGCCGGTGTCGATCATGTCGTCGACCAGGACGCAGACGCGGTCGCGGACCTCGCCGACCACCTCGTGGGCCGTGACCTGGTGGGCCACGTCCTTGTCGCGCCGCTTGTGGACGATGGCCAGCGGAGCGCCGAGGCGGTCGCACCAGCCGTCGGCCACGCGCACGCGGCCGGCGTCGGGCGAGACGACGGTGAGGTCGTCCCGGTCCACCCTGGAGCCGATGTGGTCCGCGAGGACCGGCATGGCGAACAGGTGGTCCACCGGACCGTCGAAGAAGCCCTGGATCTGGTCGGCGTGCAGGTCGACCGTCAGGATCCGGTCCGCGCCGGAAGTCTTGAGCAGGTCCGCCACCAGGCGGGCCGAGATGGGTTCCCGGCCGCTGTGCTTGCGGTCCTGGCGGGCGTACCCGTAGAACGGCAGGATCACCGTGATGCTGCGGGCCGAGGCCCGCTTCAACGCGTCGACCATGATGAGCTGTTCCATGATGGACTTGTTGATCGGGGCCGTGTGGCTCTGGATCACGAAGCAGTCCGCGCCGCGCACGGAGGCGTGGTAGCGGATGTAGATCTCGCCGTTGGCGAAGTCGACCGCCTTCGTCGGGACCAGGGTCGTGCCCAGCTCGGCCGCGATGGCCTCGGCCAGCTCGGGGTGTGCGCGCCCCGAGAAGAGCAGCATCTGTCGGGAGCTCACGCGGCGCCGGCCCCTTCGAGCGTCGGGTAGTCGGTGTAGCCGGTGTGGTCGCCGCCGTAGAACGTGCTCTGGTCGGCCTCGGCCAGCGGGGCGCCGGTGCGGATGCGCTCGGGCAGGTCCGGGTTGGCGATGAAGGACGCGCCGAAGGCGACGGCGTCGGCCAGGCCGGCCTCCACGGCCTCGGTGGCGGTCCGGGCGTTGACGACGCCGTTCTCCGGGTGGGGGCACAGGATGACCGCGCCGCTCCACCGCGGGCGCAGGGCCGCGATGTGATCGCGGTTGCCGAGCTCGAGGACGTGCAGGAAGGCGAGGGGCGGCAGGGCCGCGAGGAGCGCCTCGTAGACGGCGTGGGTGTCGCCCTCCACGATGTCGTTGAACGGGTTCGAGGGCGAGATGCGCACGCCGACGCGGTCGGCGCCGATGCGCTCGCAGACCGCCTCGATCACCTCGACCGGGAAGCGGACGCGGTTCTCGACGGAGCCGCCGTACTCGTCGGTGCGCTGGTTGGTGTTCTCCGCCAGGAACTGGTGGAGCAGGAACCCGTTGCCCGCGTGGACCTCGACCCCGTCGAAGCCCGCCTCGATCGCGAGCTCGGCGGAGTCCGCGAACTCCTCGACGATCCCGGCGATTTCCCCGGCCGTCAGGGCGTGCGGTTCCAGGTAGTCAAGCGGACCCTCGGGGCCGTAGGCCTGGCCGGCCGCGGTGACGGCGGACGGGGCGACCGACCGGTGGCCGCTCGGGTACAGCGAGGGGTGGCCGATGCGGCCGCAGTGCATGAGCTGCGCGGCGATCAGACCGCCGCGGGCGTGCACGGCTTCGGTGACCGGCTTCCAGGAATCGGCCTGCTCACGGGTGTGCAGACCCGGGCTGTTGCCGAAGCCCTGACCGGTGACCGACGGCTGGACGCCCTCGGTGATGATCAGGCCGGCCCCCGCACGCTGACCGTAGTAGGTGGCCATCAGTTCGGTGGCCAGACCCTCGCCGGTGGCCCGGTTGCGGGACATGGGCGCCATGACCACTCGGTTGCTCAGGGCCAGCTTCCCCAGATTGACCGGCTCGAACAGCTTCTCGGACATGTGTGTGTCTCTCCAGACTGAGGTCAACGTGGTGCGGGGGCGGTTCGTGTGCGCTCAGCGGCCCGCGAGCTCCGCGAGGTGGGCGGAGTGCGCGACGGCCAGGCGGCCGGCGGCCTCGGCGCAGGAGGCGAGGACGGCCATGTTGGCCTTGGCGGAGCGGCCGTCCGTGGCGGCGTCGACCGCCCGCATCAGGTACTTGGTGATGGCCTGGCCCGAAACGCCGTCCCGGGTGGCCTCGGCGACGGCGGCGCGGATGGCCGTGTCCACCTCGGCGGAGTCGATGGCGTCCTCCTCCCTGACCGGGGTGGTGATCAGGAAGGAGCTGTTGTTGCCGAGGGCCCAGTGGGCCTCGATCGCACGGGCGATGACCTGCTCGTCGTCCAGGCGGTGGGGGGCCTTGTGGCCGCTCGTACGGCAGTAGAACGCGGGGAAGTCGTCCGAGCGGTAGGCGACGACGGGGACGCACTGCGTCTCCAGGTACTCCAGGGTCAGGCCCAGGTCCAGGATCATCTTGGCGCCCGCGCAGACGACGGCGACCTTGGAGCGGGTGAACTGGATCAGGTCCGATGACACGTCCCAGGTCTCCTGGGCGCCCCGGTGCACGCCGCCGATGCCGGCGGACGAGAAGAACGGGATCCCCGCGAGCTCGGCCGCCACGACCGAGGAGGCCACGGTGGTGGCTCCCGGGCCGCCCTGCGCCAGGACGACGGGCAGGTCCCGGCTGGACACCTTGGGGATGCCCGGCAGGGAGGCGAAGCGCTCGATGTCGGCGTCCGACATGCCGACGCGGATCTCGCCGGCCTCGATGCAGATCGTCGCCGGCACGGCGCCCCCGGACCGTACGGCGTCCTCCACCTTGCGGGCGGTGGCGGCGTTGTCCGGGTAGGGCAGGCCGTGGGTGATGACGTTGCTCTCGAGGGCGACGACGGCCTTGCCCTCGTGGAGGGCCTCTCGGACCTCCTCGGTGTAGACGACGGGGATGCCGCTGCTCGCGCTCATCGGGATGTCTCTCAACTCTCGTTCCAGTAGCCGGGCCGCTTGACCAGGAGGTCGCGGCGGGCCGCTATCTCGGTGAGGACCTGGGCGTCCCAGTCCTCGGGTGCCACCGGCTCCAGGGAGATGGAGACGGTGTCCTCGCCGGTGGCGAAGGTCCGTGTCACGGCGGCGGTCACCGCCTCGTCGATCGCCCTCAGCTGTTCGGCCGTGAAGTCCCTCGGGTAGTGCCTGATGTGGATGTGGGGCACGGACTCGGTCCTTCCACGGTCTGGGTGTCTGGGGGGTGGGTGGCACACCGCGGACGGGGGAGGCCGCGGTGTGCCACCACCGCTCCCCACCCTGCTCCCGGGGGGCAGGGCCGGGCGGGGAGTCGTGGGCGGGGATCCGTCGCGTTACGTTCTGACGGATTCCCGCGAGGTCTGTCGGGCCGGCTCCGGCCCGGGCTCCTTCTTGCCCGTCTTCGGCTGGGCGAGGACCACCGACGCGACCACCGTCAGCGCTCCGACGATCTGGAGCGGTGAGAGCGCCTGGTCGAGGACGAAGTAGCCGAGGAGGGTGGCCGTCAGGGGCGAGGCGAAGCTCAGGAAGGACACCGCCAGGGCGGGCAGCCGCTGCACACCGCGGAACCAGATCGCGTAGGCGACCAAGGCCCCGATGATGCCCAGATAGGCGAAGCCCCAGAGGTTCTCGGCGGTGATCTCGGCGGGCAGGCCCTCGCCGATCAGCGCGACCGGCAGCAGGACCAGGCCGCCGACGGTGAGCTGCCAGCCCGTGAAGGGCAGCAGGCCCACCCCTTCGGGCCGTCCCCAGCGCTTGGTCAGCACGATGCCGGAGGCCATGCTGAGCGCGCCCAGCAGACCCGCGACGACACCGGTGGCGTTGAGCCCGGCGTTCGGCTGGATGACGAGCAGCGCCACACCGGCCGTGCCCAGGGCGCAGGCGGCCAGGTGGATCCGCCTGATCTTCTCCTTGAGCAGCACGGCGCCGAGCAACAGCACGATCATCGGCTGGATCGCCATCACCAGCGCCGCGACACCGCCCGGCAGGTTGTAGGCGGCCACGAAGAGCAGGTAGAAGAAGGCGCCGATGTTCAGCACGCCCAGCACCAGGGCGCGCCACCACCAGATGCCCTTCGGCAGCGTCCGGCCGATGGCCACCAGGATGAGGCCGGCGGGCAGGGCACGGAGCAGCGAGGCGAGCAGGGGCCTGCCCTCGGGCAGTAACTCCGTGGTCACCAGGTAGGTGGACCCCCAGACCGCCGGGGCGAGCGCGGTGAGCGCGGAGTCCGCGAGCGTTCGGCTGCTTCTCATCAGGCCGCTGCCGAGTCGGTCGTGCCGAAGTAGCGGTCCCCGAAGTCGCCGATGCCCGGGATCATGAACGCGTTCTCGTTGAGGCGTTCCTCGATCGACGAGGTGACGATCGTGACGGCCGGGTGCTTGGCGTGGACCGCCGCGATGCCCTCGGGCGCCGCGAGGAGGTTGACGAAGACGATGCGCTCCTCGCGCACGCCGGCCTCCAGGAGGACGTCGATGGCCGCGTTGGCGCTGCCGCCGGTGGCGAGCATCGGCTCCAGGGCGAGGATGTGCCGGTCGGCGATGTCCTCGGGGAAGTTCTTGTAGTAGAGGTGCGGGAGCTTGGTGACCTTGTTCCGCTGGATGAGCACCTTGCCGACGGTGATGTCGGGGATGACCTGGCGCAGCTCGTCGAGCATCGAGTCACCGGCCCGGATCACGGGTACGGCACACAGTTTGGTGCCGAACTTGAGTCCGTCGTACGTCTCCCCGACCGGCGTGACGGCATCGTGCTGGTCGAACGGCAGCCGGTCGAGCGCCGATTCGATCAGGAGGCGGATGATGCGCCTGGAGTAGAACACGAAGTCCGCGCGGGACGCACTGCGGTCACGGATGATCGTGTGCATGGCCCGGAGCTGGTTGGTCTGCGGCAGCGGGTGGACGTTGTGGTGGCCGGTCGCCATGGGAAACCTGTTCCTGGTCGGTCGTGGAGACGGGCTGCGGCCGAGCCGGGGCCCAGGGGGCCCGGATACCGCAACCGTGTGGTCGGGTGCCGAGGTCAGGAGCCTGCGATCTCGGCGAAGGCCTTGCGCGACTCCGCCACGAACTTCGCCACCTTCGCCCGGTCCTTGCGCCCGTCAGAACCTTCGAGGCCGGTGTGGGCGTCGACGGCGGCGGGCTTGACGAAGCGGATCGCGTCGGCGACGTTGTCCGCGTTCAGGCCGCCGGCCATCATGAGGGGCTTCGGCGAACGGCGCACGAGTTCGGCGCTGACGTTCCAGTCGTGGGTGAGACCGGTGGCGCCCTTGGCGCCGGTCGCCGGGTCGAAGGTGTCGGTGATGAACATGTCCACCACCTCCGCGACCTCGTCGACGAGCTGGAGGAGCTCCTCGGCGTTGTCCTCCTTCACGACCAGGCTCTTGAGCACGTACAGGTCCGGACGGTTGGCCTTCAGCTTGCGCAGCTGCTCCGGCTCGACGTCGCCGTGGAGCTGGACGGCCTTGACGCCGAGCTGCGTGGTGAACGCGCTGATCTCGTCGGCGTCCGTCATGTAGCTGATCAGGACGCCTTCCTGAGGTGCGGTCAGGCCCGCGATGATCTCCGTGGCCGCGGCCTCGGAGATGTCGTCCTTGCCCGACGGAAGGCGGAGCGGGAAGCCGAACCAGTCGCAGCCTTCCTCGGCCAGGAGCTTGGCCTCCTCGGCGTCGATGATGCCGGCGACCTGCACCAGGTCCTTCACGTCACTCATGCGCGTTCCTTTTGTGGGATGAGGCAGATGATCAGAAACCCGCCGGGAACCGTGCGGAGGTGTCCCGTATGAAAGGTTTCGCCGGTCATCTCTGGATGCTCATCAAAAGGCTCGTAGGTCGCGGTCCGTGGGTCAACGGGCCCTATGTCACGTATGCGTCAACCTTCTGCAGATCCCGGTCAGGCGGCGTCACGGCCCGGCCAATCGTCACGCCACGGGCGAGCAGGCATTCCTCCAGGTGGGACAGGACCCTCAGGTGGTAGGAGCGGGCGGCCCAGCCCAGACTGATGTTGTGCCCAGCATGGGCCTGCCGGGCCACCTCTGGGGAGGCCGCCATCAGCGGAGTCAGCAGTTCCTCCAGGGCCTCCCCGTCATGTCTCCACCACAGTTCCTGTTCGGCGAACGTGAAGCGCACGGGCACCCTCACCCCGGCCGCCACGGCGGGGTACATTTCCGGCCACTCCAGCGTCTCCCGAGCCTCCCGGGCGGGGACCGGCCGCAGCAGCCGCTGCCCGAGCCGGAAGGCGTCCGGCGGGTAGAACCGCAGCGCCCCCCAGTGCCGGCGCCATTCGCCCGGCAGGTCCGCTCCCGGCAGGCGCCAGGGCTCTACGGCGAAGCGCCGGCCGATGCCGGAGACGTCCACGCCGAACGGGGCGATGTCGCCCGCCGCGGCGGCCGCGGCCGACAGCGCGAGCCGACCGCCGTTCGAGTGGGCCACCAGGAAGCAGCCCGCGCCCAGCTCGTGCCGGCGGGCGAAGCCCTCCAGAGCGGCGAGCAGGGTCGCGGTCTGCCCGGCGAGGTCCTGTCCCTCGGGCAGGACGGCAGCCGAGGCCCCGTACCCGGGCCGGTCCAGGGCAAGTACGGCGTAGCCCAGCGAGGCGCCCAGCTCCAGCAGCGAGAGCCCGGGCCGGGCCCGGCTGTCGAAGTAGCCGGCGCTCATCCCCGCGCCGTGCAGGGCCACCACGAGGGCCCGGGGCGCCGGCTGCGCGGGCAGGGCGAGCAGCCCGGAGAGCGGAATCCCGTCCGCGTCGAGGATGACGGGGCGGACGGGAGGCGGGCCGGGGGACGGTGAGGAGGGCATGCGGGTTCTCTCCTGGGTAGGGACGGGCTCAGCGGCCGTGGCGCGCGGCCCGTCTCCGGGCGACGGCGAGGGCCCAGACGGCCCGGCGGCGCAGCAGCGTGGCCAGGGGCGGGGCGGGGAGCCGCAGCGACTCGTGTGCGTGTGCGCGTACGGGGTCCCGCGCGGGGACCCAGTAGCCGGCGATCTGAACGGCGTTCACCGGGTGCTCACAGCTGGACTCCGGTGAGCTCGGGCAGGCGGACCCCTGAGTCCCATACGACGTGGAACGCGACGTGGTTCAGCCGCCAGCCGGCCTCCGTGCGTACGGCGCCGGCCTCTGAGTAGCCGCCGACGTCGAAGCGGGCCTCGGGGCCGTCCGCCCCGTGGTGGACGTGGGTGGTGAGCTGCTGGGCCCGTAGGGTGGCCCGGTCGCCGTCGAGGACCACGGAGTGGTTGGTGCTCAGGTGGTGCGTACGTGCCCACCGCTGCCGGGCCTCACGCTGGAAGGCGGCGAAGGCCTCGATGCCCGTGCACACGCCGATCGGGAAGGCGAAGGTCGCGTCCTCGGTGAAGAGCGCGGCGAAGGCGGTCTCGTCGTCGCCGGTTCCGTCGTGGGTGTCGAGGGCCGTGATGTAGCGGTCGAAGAGTTCGCGTAGTTCGGCACGGTCGCGCAAGACCTGGATCTGGTCGCGCAGGGCCGCGATGTCGTCATGGGTCGAAGGCATGGCCTCTCCAGATGGCGGACTTCATGGGCGTGGGGCGCCGGGCGGACCCGGCGCCCCACCGCTGGTGCGTTCAGAGCACGCGGGCGCCGCCGCGGACCGCCTCCACCAGCTCCGCCTGGCGCAGGGCCGGGCCGTCCGGGGCTGCCGTGCCCGTGCGGACGGCGGCGGTGAACGCGGTGACGGCGGCCAGCACCTGGTCGTCGGGGGCGAGGACGATCTCCTCGGCGCCGGTGCGGCGTTCGAGCCGGACCAGGGGCGGGTGGCCGGCGGGCGGGGTGAAGGCCCGGTCGACGGTGATGCGCCCTTCGCTCCCGGTGATCTCGTAGGCGGACCGGTAGCCGTGGTCCAGGCCGAAGGCGAGCTGCGCGCAGACCCCCTCGGGGGTGCGCAGCAGCGCCGTCCCTCCGGTGTCGACGCCGCGGCCGGGGCCGCCCCGGACCAGTACGGCGGCCTCGGCCTCGAGGCGGTCCCCGAGGAAGTGCAGGGCCGCGCGGACGGGGTAGACGCCGGTGTCCCACAGGGCGCCGCCGCCGAGCGCGGCGTCATAGCGGATGTCGGAGTCGGGCAGCCGGGGGATGGAGAACTCCGCCCGGAAGGAGCGCGGTTCACCGATCGCCCCGTCGGCCACGAGCGCCCGTACCGCGGCGTGCTGGGAGTGGTGGACGAACATGACGTTCTCCCTCAGCACCCGCCCGGTCCCCTCGGCCAGGGCCATGAGCCGCCGTGTGGAGGCGAGGTCGGTGGTGAGGGGCTTCTCGGCGAGGACGTGCTTGCCCGCGCGCAGCGCCGCCTCCACCCATTCGGCGTGCAGGGCGGCCGGGAGCGGGACGTACACGGCGTCGATGTCGTCCCGCTCCAGCAGGGCCGCGTAGCCGGTGACGGCCTCGCAGCCGGACTCCGCGGCCGTGGCGCCGGCTTTGGCGGCGTCGCGGCTGGCGACCGCGACGAGCCGGGCTCCCGGGGCCGCGCGCAGAGCGGGCAGCATCCGGCGGCGGGCGATGTCGGCGCAGCCGAGCACGCCGATACGGACGGGGTCCATCAGAGGCGCACCGCTCCCGAGGTCAGGCAGGAGAGCAGTGTGCGCGCCTGCACGTTGAGGTAGTGGTTGTGGCGCAGCAGGGCGGTGAGCTGACCGGTGGTGGCCCACAGGTAGCCCGGCGGCGCCTCGAGCGGGGCCTGGTCCTCGTCGGTGTCGACGAACAGGTAGCGGCTCTCGGCGTTCAGGAACCGGCCGCCCTCCTCGGAGTGCAGGGCCTCGTAGCGGATCCGTGCCGGGTCGGCGCCGAGGACCAGGTCGAGGAAGCGGGGCCGCTCGGCCGGCGGCAGGTGCGCGTAGTTCGAGGGGGTGTACTGCACCGTGGGCCCGAGCTCCACCGTGTCGAGGAAGCCGCCCTCGACACGGGCGTGGACAAGCAGGTGCGGAACTCCGCCGATCCTGCGCGTCAGGAACGCGGTGACGCCCTCGCCCTTCGGTTCGAACAGGGGCTGCGTCCAGCTGGCGACCTCACGGCTGCCCGCGTGCACGCCGACCGCGACGACGCCGAAGTAGCGTCCCTCTTCGTGGTCGATGGAGTGCTCGCCCCGCACCCAGCCGGGCAGGCCGGCGAGCGGGACGCGTTCGGCGCTGACGTCGTGCCGGGCGCGCTCGGTGGTGAACCAGGACCGCAGCGCGGTGTCGGAGTGGAGGCTGACGCCCTCGGCGTCGGGGAAGGGGGCGCAGGCCAGCACGGTCCGCGCGTCCATGTTGATGACGTTGTCCTGGAGCAGCAGCTCACCGATCTGGCCGAGGGTGAGCCAGCGGAAGTCGTCGTGCTCCGGTACGTCTCCGATGGCCTCGACCAGCATGTTGCGGTTGCTCTTGCGGAAGAACCACGAGCCGTGCTCGGACTGGAGGACGTCGGCGAGGACCCGGCCGCGGCGGGGATCGGTGAAGTACTCGACGTAGCGCACGTCGGCGCCCTTGTGGGCCTTGGTGTAGTTGCTGCGGGTGGCCTGCACCGTCGGCGACACCTGGAGCAGGTTGCGGTTGCCGGGCTCCATCTTGGCCTGCATCAGGAAGTGCAGGACGCCGTCGAACTCCTTGACCAGGATGCCGAGGATGCCGACCTCGGGCTGGCGGATGATCGGCTGGTGCCACCGCTGCTCCCGGCCGTCGGTGGAGGTGGCCACCCGCAGGCCCTCGACGGTGAAGAACTTCCCGCTGCGGTGCCCCAGGTTGCCCGTCCGCGGGTCGAAGGACCAGCCGTCCAGCTCCGTGAAGGGGATGCGGTCCACCCGGAAGCGGTGTGCCCGGCGGCGTTCCTCCAGCCAGGAGTGGACGTCCGCGGTGTCGCGCACCAGGCCGGTGCGGGCGGCGGCCGACCGGGTGAAGCGGGAGGGGAGTTCCGCGTCGCGCCGGGGCCGCAGCGCGGGTGCGACGGGGGCGGGGGAGACGGTGGGAGCCGTCACGAGCGGCCTCCCACGAACTCCTTGACGGACGCGATGACGTAGTCGAGCATCTCGTCGGTGAGCGCCGGGTACACCCCGATCCAGAAGGTCTGGTCGGTGATGATGTCGCTGTTGGTGAGGTCGCCGACGATGCGGTGCGGCTGGTCGATGTACGCCGGGTGGCGGGTCAGGTTCCCGGCGAACAGCCGCCGCGTGCCGATCTTGCGGTCCTCCAGGAAGTCCACGAGGGCGGCCCGGGTGTAGGGCGCCTCGGGGTCCACGGTGATCGCGAACCCGAACCAGCTCGGGTCGCTGCGCGGGGTGGCCTCCGGCAGGATCAGGTGCGGTACGCCCTCGAGGCCGTCGCGCAGCCGGCGCCAGTTGCGGCGGCGGGCGTCGCAGAAGTCGTCGAGCTTGTCGAGCTGGGTGAGGCCCAGGGCCGCCTGGATGTCGGTCGCCTTCAGGTTGTAGCCCACGTGGGAGAAGATGTACTTGTGGTCGTAGCCCTCGGGGAGGGTGCCCATCTGGTACTTGAAGCGCTTGAGGCACTTGTTGGTCTCGCCCGGCTCGCACCAGCAGTCCCGGCCCCAGTCGCGCAGCGATTCCACGATCCTCGCGAGCGCCAGGTTGGAGGTCAGGACGCAGCCGCCCTCGCCCATGGTGAGGTGGTGGGCCGGGTAGAAGCTGACCGTGGTGATGTCGCCGAAGGTGCCCGTGAGCTGCCCGTCATAGGTGGAGCCGACGGCGTCGCAGTTGTCCTCGATCAGGAACAGGTCGTGCTCCTGCGCGAGCTGCGCGATCTCGGCGACCTCGAAGGGGTTGCCGAGGGCGTGGGCGATCATGATGGCGCGGGTCTTGGGGCCGATGGCGGCCGCCACCCGGTCGGCGGTGGTGTTGTAGGTGCCCAGCTCGACGTCGACGAAGACGGGCACGAGGCCGTTCTGGATGATCGGGTTGACGGTGGTGGGGAAGCCCGCCGCGACCGTGATGACCTCGTCGCCGCGCTGGAGGCGCCGGTCCTCCAGCAGGTGCGAGGTGAAGGCCGTCATGGCCAGCAGGTTCGCGGAGGAACCGGAGTTGGTCAGATGGGCCTTGCGGTGCCCCAGCTTGCGGGCGAACCGCGATTCGAACCTGCGCGAGCTGGGTCCGGCGGCGATCCGCATCTCCAGGGCCGCTTCGACCAGGGCGGCGCGGTCGCGCTCGTCGAGGACCGCGCCGGCCGGCCAGATCTCCGTGGTGCCTGGAACGAAGGGCCCGTCGTTCTGGGTGTCCTGGTGGAACTTCGCGGTCTCATCGAGGATGAGTCCCTTGTGGACGTTCATGACGGGATCCCTTCACGGCCCTCGGGGCCGGAGTTGTCGGTGCGGTGCTTGACGGACTTCCACCAGCCCGGATTGTCGCGGTACCAGGCGACGGTGTCGGCGAGGCCCTGCTCGAAGGGGACGCGCGGCGCGTACCCCAGCTCCTCGCGGATCTTGGTCTCGTCGAGGGCGTAGCGCAGGTCGTGGCCCTTGCGGTCGGCCACCCGGCGCACGGCGGAAGCGTCGGCGCCGCACAGGGCGAGCAGCCGCTCGGTGATGTGCAGGTTGGTCTGCTCGTTGCCGCCGCCGATGTTGTAGACCTCGCCGGCCCGGCCCCGGTCCAGGACCAGGGCGATGGCCCGGCAGTGGTCGTCGACGTGCAGCCACTCCCGGATGTTGCGCCCGTCGCCGTACAGCGGGACCTGCCGGCCCTCCAGCAGGTTGGTGACGAAGAGCGGGATCAGCTTCTCGGGGTGCTGGTAGGGCCCGTAGTTGTTGGAGCAGCGGGTGATGGAGACGTCGAGCCCGTGCGTGCGCCAGTAGGAGCGCGCGATGAGGTCGGAGGAGGCCTTGGACGCGGCGTACGGGGAGTTCGGCTGGAGCGGCCACTCCTCGGTCCAGGCGCCCTCGGCTATGGAGCCGTAGACCTCGTCGGTGGAGACGTGGACCACGCGCCCGACCCCGGTGGCCAGAGCGGCGTCCAGCAGGGTCTGGGTGCCGCCGACGTTGGTGCGGACGAACTCGGCCGCCGAGTGGACGGAGCGGTCGACGTGCGACTCGGCCGCGAAGTGCACCACCGCGTCGTGGCCGGGCAGCAGCTCGCGCAGCAGTGCCTCGTCGCAGATGTCGCCGTGGACGAAGTCCAGCCGGGGGTGGGCGGCCGGGAGGTTCTCCCGGTTGCCCGCGTAGGTGAGCTTGTCGAGGACGGTGACCCGGTCCTCCTCGTGGCCCGGGTATCCGCCGTCGAGGACGGTCCGGACGAAGTGCGAGCCGATGAAGCCGGCGCCGCCGGTGACCAGCAGCCTCATACCGCCTCCTCGAAGAGCGTCCGTCCGAGGACGAGGTCCGACATGTCGTTTCTCCTTGGAAAGAAGGAAAGAGGGTGGGAGGTGGAAGGAAGCGGACGCCGTCAGGCGGACCGCGCCTCGGCGGAGTTGTCGCGCCAGGTGCGCGGACCGAGGAAGCCGCGCACGCGCTCGGGACGGCGCCAGCCCGCGAGGACGGGCCCGCCGCCGGCCGTGCCGCCGTGCTCGCCCTCGTACGCCGCCGCCCGGGCGAGTACGACGGCGGTCAGCGCCGCCAGTTCCTCGGCGTCGGGCTTTCCCTTCACCACACGGATGAGGTGGCCGGACTCCGTGGTCTCCACAGGACTCTCCTCGTCTCGCGGTGTGCCGCCGGTGCTCACTGCGGCGGGTTCCCGTGCTTGCGGGCGGGCAGGTCGGCGTGCTTGGCGCGGAGCATGTCCAGGGAGCGGATCAGGACCGCACGGGTGTCACGGGGATCGATCACGTCGTCGATCAGGCCGCGCTCGGCCGCGTAGTAGGGGTGCATCAGTTCGTCCTTGTACTCCGCGATCCGCTGCGCCCGTACGGCCTCGGGGTCCTCGGCGGCGGCGATCTCGCGCCGGAAAACCACGTTGGCCGCCCCCTCGGCGCCCATGACGGCGATCTCGTTGGTGGGCCAGGCCAGCGCCAGGTCGGCGCCGATCGAACGGGAGTCCATGACGATGTACGCGCCGCCGTAGGCCTTGCGCAGCACCAGCGAGATGCGCGGCACGGTCGCGTTGCAGTACGCGTACAGCAGCTTGGCCCCGCGCCGGATGATGCCGTTGTGCTCCTGGTCCACGCCCGGCAGGAACCCGGGCACGTCGACCAGCGTGACCAGCGGGATGTTGAAGGCGTCGCAGAACTGGACGAACCGCGCGCCCTTCTCGGAGGCCTCGATGTCCAGGACGCCCGCCATGGCCGCCGGGTTGTTCGCGACGATGCCCACCACGTGCCCGTCGAGGCGGGCCAGGGAGCAGACGAGGTTGGGCGCCCAGGCCGGGTGCACCTCGAAGTGGTCCCCGTCGTCCACGACCTCCTCGATGACCTTGCGGATGTCGTACGCCTGCCCGGGCTGGAGGGGCACCAGGTCGAGCAGCGCCTCGTTGAGCCGGTCGGCCGGGTCGCCGGAGCGCTCCACGGGGGCCAGTTCCCGGTTGTTGGAGGGCAGCAGCGCCAGCAGGTAGCGGACCTCGGCGATGCAGGTCTCCTCGTCGTCGTACGCGAAGTGCGCGACGCCCGAGGTGGCGGAGTGGACGTCCGCGCCGCCCAGCCCGTTCTGGCTGATCTCCTCGCCGGTGACGGCCTTGACCACGTCGGGGCCGGTGATGAACATCTGCGAGGTCTCGCGGACCATGAAGACGAAGTCCGTCAGGGCCGGGGAGTACGCGGCTCCGCCGGCGCACGGGCCGAGCATCACCGAGATCTGCGGGATGACCCCCGAGGCCCTGGTGTTGCGCTGGAAGATGCCGCCGTAGCCGGCGAGGGCGGAGACGCCCTCCTGGATACGGGCGCCCGCGCCGTCGTTGAGGGAGACCAGCGGGGCGCCGGCCGCCTCGGCCATGTCCATCACCTTGTGGATCTTGCTGGCGTGGGCCTCGCCGAGCGCGCCGCCGAAGATGCGGAAGTCGTGCGCGTAGACGAAGACCGTGCGGCCCTCGACCGTGCCCCAGCCGGTGACGACACCGTCGCTGTGGGGCTTCTTCGCCTCCAGCCCGAAACCGGTCGCCCGGTGCCGGCGCAGGGGCTCCACCTCGGTGAAGGACCCCTTGTCCAGCAGGAGCGCGATCCGCTCGTGCGCGGTCAGTTTGCCCTTGGCGTGCTGGCGTTCGGTCGCGCCCTGGTCACCGTTGCGCGCGGACTCCTTGATCCCGTTGAGTTCGTCGATCCGGGACCGGATCGTGTCCTCCGCTCGGGGCATGTCGTGCACCCTTTCTGTGGGGGTCGATGGTCAGACTGCGGTGCCGGTGAAGGCGTTCACGGCCCCGGCCAGCCGGTCCGCGGTGTCCGTGGAGTGGACCCGGGCGCCCGGCAGGATCCGCCGGACCAGCCCGCCGAGCACCCGGCCCGGCCCCACCTCCACGAACCGGTCGGCGCCGGAGGCCGCGAGCGTCCCGACCGCCTCGGTCCACCGCACCGGGCTGGTGAGCTGGCCGCGCAGGGCGACGACGGCGTCGGCGGCCGACGTCACCCACCCGCCGGTGACGCCGGACACCAGCGGCACGGCCGGATCGCGGAACTCCGTCGCGATGAGCGTCTCGGTGAACTCCGCCTCGGCCTCGCCCAGCAGGCTGGAGTGGAACGGGCCGCCGGTGCGCAGCCACTCCACCCGGGCCCCGGCCGCCCGGGCGGCGTCGGCGGCGTGGGCCACCGCCCCGGCCTGGCCGGAGACCACGGTCTGACGGGGCTCGTTGTCCCCCGCCACCTCGACCACCTGGCCGGTGGCCGCCCGGGCCTCGGCGCACATCCGGGCCAGGTCGGTGCGGGCCAGGCCGATGACCGCCGCGGTGGCGCTGCCGATGCGGTCCCCGACCGTCGCGACGAGCTCGCTGCGGAGCCGGACCAGCCACAGCGCCTCGGTCCACTCCAGGACGCCCGCGGCCACCAGCGCCGCGTACTCGCCCAGGCTGTGCCCGGCCACGGCGTCCGGCCGCAGGCCCTCGCCGCGCAGCACCTCCAGTACGGCCAGGCTCGTCAGGAAGATCGCCGGCTGCGCCACCGCCGGGTCCTCCAGGTCCCGGGGGGACCCGTCCAGGCAGAGCCGGGTCAGCGGGAACCCGAGCAGGTCGTCGGCGGTGCGGTAGTAGGTGTCGGCGAGGTCGGGTCGCAGGGCGAGCAGCTCCCTGCCCATGCCGGCGCATTCGGAGCCCTGGCCGGGGAAGACGAAGGCGGTGGTCATCCGGTCACGTCCTTACTTGCGTTCAACTGGCGAGGACCGTGTGGTGCGGTCCGGGGGCGGCGGCGCCGCACACGGTGTTGCCCGCGGCCAGCCAGGTGTCGGGCACCCACCTGACGTCGACCACCTTGGGAGCCGGCCCCGCCACCGCCACCGCGGCGGCGTGCGTGGAGTCGGCCGGAACGCCGACCATGGTCCAGCCGTCCGGGTGGCGGCCGTGGTCGGTGCCGAGGTAGTCCTCGGCGGGCGATCGGCTCAACCCTGTACCGAGCCCCTTGAGAAACGCTTCCTTGCGCGTCCAGATCTGGCCGAACAGCTGCCGGCGCTCCTCGCCCTGCTCGGCCTCGGCTATCTCCAGCTGCTCGTCGGGGTGCAGCGCCTTGGAGCAGATGTCCACCGTCTCGGCGCCGGGGAGTTTCTCCACGTCAACGCCGAGCGGCGTGGTGCCGACGCCGACCATGGCCACGCCCCCGCTGTGCGAGAGGGAGTAGTGCAGCGGCGGGGGCGGCGGGGACAGGGCGGGACGGCCGTGCGGCTCGCCGCAGCCCGGGCAGGGCTCGCGCATGAAGCGGACGTCCTGGGGCAGGGTCGCCGTGTACCGTCCGAGCAGTCGGCGCACCGCCACGTGGGCGGCGGCGTACAGCAGGCCGTCGGACCGGCGGATGAAGGAGTCGGTGCGCTTGCGCTCCTGCTCGTCGAGTTCGCCGATCGCGAGCGCCTCGGCGTCCGCCCCGGTGGGACGGCGGATCAGCCAGAGGTCGACGCGGTCGGCGGAGAGGGTGAAGTCGGGCCGGTCGAGCCCCTGGTGGTTGACGACCGGGCGGACGGCCGGCAGGAGGGTCGTAGTGCTCATGCCGGCACCGCTGCCCCGTGCAGGTGGGCCTCGGGGCCGAACTGGCCGACGAGGCAGTCGATGAGTTCCTGGGCACTGTTGGCGAGCAGCAGCCGCTGGAGGTTCACCTCGACGCCCAGCGTGTTCTCCATCCGGTACTGGAGTTCGATGCCGGAGATCGAGCCGATCCCGAGGCAGCCCATGGGGCGGCCCGTGGTGTCGACCAGGTGCGGCTCGATGCCGAGGATCCGGCCGAGCTCCTCGCGCACGTACTGCTCGAGGATCCGGGTGCGCTCGCGCGGCCCGGCGGTCGCCAGGACGGCCATGTCGGGCGGGGTCATGTGGACCAGGCCGTTGTCTGTCTCGTACGTCTGTGACATGTGAAGTGTGTTCATGATGCTTTCCGGGTCGGGGCGGACGGGGCTTCCCCCGTCCGCCCGTGGTCGGGCATACGGGGCCGGGCGTCAGGCCTGGTAGGGGTTCTTTGCGCGGCCCTCGCGGAGGGTCGCGCCCCACCAGACGAGCTGGTCGAGCAGGACCTTGGCCGCGCTCTGCGGTCCCTCCGGCTCCTTGGGCTGCCCGTCCTCGCCGAACTGCTCCCACGCCGAGTGGAAGCTGATGCCGTCGCGGACGGTGACGGCGTGCAGCTCGGCGAAGACCGGGCGCAGGTGCTCGACCGCCCGCAGGCCGCCCGCCAGACCGCCGTAGGAGACGAAGCCGACCGGCTTGGCGCGCCACTGGGTGTAGTGCCAGTCGATGAGGTGCTTGAGGGAAGCCGGGAAGCTGTGGTTGTACTCCGGCGTCACGATCACGTACGCGTCGGCCTCTTCGAGGCGCGGCGAGATCGTGGCGAGCGCCTCGGCGGTCTCCGGGGAGGGGCTGTGGGACAGGGCGGCCGGCAGGTCGTGCTCCGTCAGGTCGATCACGTCGACGACGAGGTCGTCCCGCTGACGGGCCTGCTCGGCGAACCACTGGCCGGGCACCGGCCCGAAGCGGCCCTCGCGGACACTGCTGATGACGACGGCCAGCCGCAGGGGTTCCTTCGACATGGTGGGTCCTTTCATGAACGGGTTGTTGGTGAGGAAACGTGGGCGGAGCGGGTGAGGCCGCCGAGGGCGACGCACGCCCCGGCCGCTCCGACTGCGGTGACCAGCCAGAGCGCCGAAGCCCGGCCCACGGTGGAGAGCGCGGAGACGGACGCCGTGGTCAGCACGGCGCCTGCCTGCACGCAGGTCTGGTAGAGCCCTCCCGCCGCCCCCTGGAGCTCCGCCGGCACCGAGCCCGTCGCCTGGAGGTGGAGGGCGGTGAAGGCGAGGACGAAGGCGGCGCCGACGCACACCATGGCGGGCAGCAGACCGGCGGTGCCCGGCTCGGCGCCCGGCGCCCTCGGGTAGAGCGCGTAGCCGATCGGCGCGAGTACCGCTCCGGCGGCGACCGCTCGCGCCGGGCCCAGCCGGACGGCGATCCGGCCGGAGTACAGCGCGCTCAGCGCGAGCGGGACGGCGGCCGGCAGGAACGCGAGCGCCGTCTGCCAGGCGCTGCGGCCGGCCCCCTGCAGGTGCAGGGTGGCGATGAGGAGGAAGCCGACGTACGAGCCGTTGAGCGCGGCGGCGCCGAGCGCGGAGCGCAGCAGCGCCGTCTGCCGCAGCAGTTCGGGGGGCACCAGCGGTCGCGGCGACCGGCGTTCGGCCGTGACGAAGACGGCGCCGAGCAGCAGCGCCGCGGCGAGGGCGGCCGCCGCGAGGAGCCGCTCGCGGCCGGAGCCGGCGAGGTTCGCGAGCGCGTACGCGAGCAGCAGGAGGCCGCCGGTCAGGCTGAGGCCGCCCGTCGGCGCGTGCCAGTCGGGCGCGCGGGGCCGCGCGGCGGGCCGGTCGCGCGGTATCAGCCGCAGACCGGCCGCCAGGAGCAGCAGGGCCACGGGGGCCGGGAAGGCCAGGGTCCAGCGCCAGCTGATCCCGGTCAGCAGGCCCGACAACAGCAGCCCCGCGCAGAAACCGGCGGCTCCGAAGAAGGAGTAGAGGGACACGGCCCGGCGGCGGGCGGCGCCCTCCGGGACGGTCGAGGTGATGATGGCCAGTCCGGTGGGAGCGGTCAGCGCGACGCAGAAGCCCTTCACCACACGGGTGGCGGTCAGCAGGGCCGCGCTGTCCGTCAGGGCACCGGCCAGCGAGGCGGCGGCGAAGACGAACAGGGCGGCCAGGTAGACCCCGCGTCGGCCGAGCCGTTCGACCAGGCGGCCGCCCAGGAGCAGAAGCCCGCCGAAGCCGGCGGCGAAGCCGCTGACGGTCCACTGGAGCTGCGGGACGGAGAGCCCGAGGCCGGCGCCGACGGCCGGCAGCGCCACCAGGGTCGCGGACACCTCCAGCGCGTCGACCAGCATGTTCGCGGCGAGTACGGCCACCAGGGCCCATCGGGCGCCGGGCCGCTCGACGCCCGGCGGAGTTGTCGTCGAGGTCAACATGCGCGCGTTCCGCTCGGTGAGGAGGAGGGTGAGGGGCGGGGGGGGCCGGGGGGCGGGCCCCCCCCCCCCCCCCCCCCCCCCCCCCCCCCCGCCCCGTCGCCGGCGTGGCGTGGGTTGTGCCGGCGGTCCAGGGGGTTCCGGGCGGTTCGCGGACGGCTCAGCCGAGCAGCGTGCCGCCCGTGGCGTCGACGAAGGAGCCGGTGATCCAGCGGGCCTCGTCGGTGGCGAGGAAGGCCACCACGTCGGCGACGTCCTCGGGCTCGCCGATCCGGTTGAAGGCGGACAGCGACGCCATGTGTTCGACGGCCTCGGGGATGCCGAAGACCGGATTGTCGTTGCGGGTGATCCCGGGGGCCACCGAGTTGATGGTGATGCGCCGGGGTCCGAGCGCCTTCGCGAAGTGCAGCGCGAGCTGTTCGAGCGCGCCCTTGCTCATCGCGTACGCGATCTCGTCCGGGTTGGCGACGCGGGTCAGGCCGGAGGAGATGTTGATGATCCGGCCGCCGTCGGGCATGTTCCGCAGTGCCCGCTGGATCAGGAAGAACGGTGCCTTCGCGTTGACCGCGAAGATCCGGTCGAACTGCTCCGGGGTGACCTCGTCCGCCCCGACGCCGCCCATCACTCCGGCGTTGTTGACCAGGATGTTCAGGTCGGTGCTGCCGGTGCGTTCCAGCAGGTCGGCCTCCAGCGCGGTGAAGAGGGTGTCCACGTCGCCCTGGACGCCGAGTTCGGTGCGCACCGCGAAGGCGCGGCCGCCGTCCCTCTCGACCGAGGCGACGACCTCGCGGGCGGCCGCCTCGTCCCGGGTGTAGTGGACGGCGACGAGCGCGCCCTCCTCCGCCAGGCGCAGCGCGGCCGCGCGGCCCATGCCCCGGCTCGACCCGGTGACCAGGGCGGTCCTTCCCAGGAGCCTGTCCATACCGTTCCTCCGGTCCCTCGGTGCCGGTACCGACCGCAACGCCCTCACCCGGCCGCGCGGAGCGGCCTGCTCCGGGGTGCCGGACGACAACGGACCGAACCACCGCTCCAGGGCGGCCGTGATGTCACCGTCCGGCGCGTCGCCCGACCAGACGACGTGACCGTCCGGCCGGACCAGCAGGGCCGTGGTTCCCACTCCGGACGCCGGGTCCGCCGCGGCGGCGGTGGCGACACGCACCCGGTCCGTCCACGGCCCGGCGGCGGTGCGCAGCTCCCTGCCCCGGTCCTCGTCACCGGGCGCGAGGAGCAGCAGGCCGCGGCCCCGGCGCAGCAGTTCGAAGGTCGTGGCCGGGCCCTCGTCGCCCACCGCGTCGGCCTGCGGGATCCGCATGCCGAGCAGCGGGGTGCCGCCCGCGTCCGCCGGGTAGCGGACGTCCAGGCCCGAGATCATCCCGGCCAGGTGGGCGCGTACGTCCTCGTGGCCGGTCAGTTCCGCGAAGACCTCGCGGACCGCGTCGACCTCGGGGCCGCCGAGCAGCAGCAGCGCCTGTGTCCTGATGTTGCTCTGGACGGCCTGCCCGACAGCGTGCCGTTCCTCGTGGTAGCTCTCGAGCAGTTCTTCGCGGCCGTGCCCGGCCACCGCGGCCCCCAGTTTCCAGCCGAGGTTGAAGGCGTCCTGGAGGCCGAGGTTCAGGGCCTGGCCGCCGATCGGCATCTGCTGGTGCGCCGCGTCTCCCGCGAGCAGGAGCCGGCCCCGGCGGTAGCTCGTGGCCTGCCGGGACGCGTCCCCGAAGGAGTTCACCCAGAGCGGGGTTCCGCCGCTGATGTCCTCGCCCGTGATGCGCTTCCAGGTGTCGGCGACCTCTTCGAAGGAGGGCTGGCCCCGGCGGGGTTCCGCGCCGAATTCGTGCACCATCACCCGGGTCACGCCGTCGGGCCGCCGGGCGGAGACGACGAGGCCTCCCTCCAGCCGCTCGAAGCGGCGGTTGGGGATGTCGATGCCCGTCACGTCCGCCCGGAGCAGTTCGCGCCCGGCGTCGTTGCCCGGGAACGCGAAGCCGCCCAGCCGGCGTACGGCGCTGTTCTCGCCGTCGCAGCCGACGGCGTACGCGGCCCGGACGGTCGTGGCCGTCCCGTCCGGGCCGCGCACCTCGGCGGTGACCAGGTCCCCGGCGACGGTGATCCCGGTCAGTTCGTGGCCGCGCCTGATTTCCGCGCCCAGGTCCGCGGCCCACTCGCCGAGCACTTCCTCCAGGCGGGTCTGCGCGACCTTCCACTGGCCCGGGTAGGGGCCGGGGAGGCCCAGGCCGAAGGGGATCCCCCCGAAGTGGCCGGCCGCGTCGTTCGGGATGTCGCCCAGTCCGTCGAGCAGTCCCCGGGTCGCGAGGATCTCCATGGTCCGGGAGTGCAGGGTGGAAGCACGTGATTCGGTGGTCGGCGCGGTGAGCTTGTCGAGGACCACCACGTCCGCCCCCGCCAGCCGCAGTTCCCCGGCGAGCAGCAGCCCGACGGGGCCCGCGCCGACCACGATCACCTGGGTTTCGGTGTAGTCCCCAGCCATGATCAGTCCTTGTTCCGGGTGCGTTCGGCGTAGTTCTTGGCGTGGTTGAGGGTGGCGCGGCTGTTGGTGCTCAGCGCGGTGTGGACGTATTCCTTGGCGTCCTCGACCGTGGCTTGCTC
>NZ_JBIBCI010000020.1:0-104166 GCF_042901085.1 Streptomyces sp. NPDC012794 | reverse complement strand
CTCGGGCTTTCCTCCGGGCTTTCGTTCTGTTCTTCGTTCTTGCGTTTCCGACTCTATCAGACTCTTTCGTGTCCGATTTCCTCGGCGCCTTCGAGTGTTCTGCGCTTTCGCGCTTTCCCTTTCCGGCGGCTCCGACTCTATCAGCGAATTTCCGTCTCTCCGACCGCTTGCCGTTTCGCCCTGAGGGCATACGGAAAGGATCAAGTGGAGATGGAAGCGATCACTGGTTGAGGAGGAATCCCGTCCCGACTGTTCGCGAGGTGTTTACGCGGTCCGTCCTGGCGGGACTCACGACTGTACATCTCCCCGGGGGAGCGGGCAAATCGAATCCCGCGTATGGTCTAGTCCACCGGTCTAGTCCACTAGTCTCCGTGCGGAAGGGTCCAGCCCGGATCGGGATCAACATCGGGCGAACCCGCACAACCCGTGACATATCCTTCTGACGAGTACGCCGTTCGCAACACGTAGTGACGGCGGCACCAAGAAGCCCCACCCCCTGGGAGGCCCCCATGACCATCGTGACGTCCCCACTCGCCGGGCGCGCCATCGGACTCGCGGCAGTGCCCGATCCGGTGTTCTCCGGCGCGATGGTGGGACCGGGCACCGCCATTGACCCCGTGCGCGAGGCGTCGGAGGCGGTGTCCCCCGTCGACGGTGTGGTCGTCTCCCTTCACCCGCACGCGTACGTGGTCGTCGACAGCGAGGGCCACGGTGTTCTCACCCACCTCGGTATCGACACCGTCCAGCTCAACGGCGAGGGCTTCGAGCTGCTCGTCAACAAGGGCGACACCGTCACCCGCGGTCAGGCCGTCATCCGCTGGAACCCCGCCGCGGTCGAGGCCGCCGGCAAGTCGCCGATCTGCCCGGTCGTGGCGCTCGAGGCCACGGCCGACTCCCTCGGCAGCGTCATGGAGGACGACGACGTCAAGGCCGGGGACCAGCTCTTCAGCTGGCAGTGACGTGCCCGCCCGCACGGGCGGGCCGGAGTCGGATATCCATCGCGGCGGCTGGATCCGCCGCTCAATCGGAGACGGGTGAAATGGAGACAACGCTGCGAGGCGTCGGCGTGAGCCACGGTGTGGCGATCGGCGAGGTCCGGCACATGGGTACGGCTGTGCTCGAGCCGCCGGCGAAGCAGATCGCCGCGGACGAGGCGGAGCGCGAGCAGGGGCGCGCCCGTCAGGCCGTGGAGGCCGTGTCGGCCGACCTGATCGCACGCGGCCAGCTGGCCGGCGGCGAGGCCCAGCACGTGCTCGAGGCCCAGGCGATGATCGCCACTGACCCCGAGCTGATGTCGGACGTCGACCGGCGCATCGTCGTCGGCAGCACCGCCGAGCGCGCTGTCTACGACGCGTTCGCGTCCTACCGCGATCTGCTCGCGGGGGCCGGCGAGTACATGGCCGGGCGGGTGGCCGACCTGGACGACGTGCGCAACCGGATCGTGGCGCGGCTGCTGGGCGTGCCGATGCCGGGCGTGCCGGACAGTGACGAGCCGTACGTGCTGATCGCCCGTGATCTGGCTCCCGCCGACACCGCGCTGCTGGATCCCACGCTCGTGCTCGGGTTCGTGACCGAGGAGGGCGGCCCGACCAGTCACAGCGCGATCCTGGCGCGGGCGCTGGGTGTGCCGGCGATCGTGGCCCTGCCCGGTGCGGGTGAGATCGCCGAGGGTACGGTCATCGCCGTCGACGGCAGCACCGGTGATCTGTACGTGGAGCCCACGGCGGAGAAGCGGGCCCAGCTGGCGGCCGCGGCGGCGGAGCGGAAGGCGGCGCTGGCCGCCTCTTCCGGTCCGGGTGCGACCTCCGACGGCCACAAGGTGCCGCTGCTGGCCAACGTCGGCGGGCCGGCGGACGTGGCGGCCGCGGTGGAGGCCGGGGCCGAGGGCGTGGGCCTGTTCCGTACGGAGTTCCTGTTCCTGGACGACAGCAAGAAGGCGCCGTCCGAGGAGAAGCAGATCGAGTCGTACCGCAAGGTGCTGGAGGCGTTCCCCGAGGGGCGTGTCGTCGTACGGGTGCTGGACGCGGGAGCCGACAAGCCGCTGGACTTCCTGACGCCGGCGGACGAGCCGAACCCGGCGCTGGGCGTGCGCGGTCTGCGCACCCTGCTGGACCACCCCGAGGTGCTGCGCACGCAGCTCTCCGCGCTGGCGAAGGCCGCGGAGGGGCTGCCGGTCTACCTGGAGGTCATGGCCCCGATGGTGGCCGACCGCCAGGACGCGAAGGCATTCGCGGACGCGTGCCGCGAGGCCGGTGTGGTGGCGAAGTTCGGGGCGATGGTGGAGATCCCCTCCGCCGCGCTGCGGGCGCGCTCGATCCTCCAGGAGGTGGAGTTCCTGTCGCTGGGTACGAACGACCTCGCGCAGTACGCCTTCGCCGCCGACCGGCAAGTGGGTGCGGTGTCGCGGCTCCAGGACCCCTGGCAGCCGGCGCTGCTCGACCTGATCGCGATGTCGGCCGAGGCCGCCGCCGCGGAGGGCAAGAGCTGCGGTGTGTGTGGTGAGGCCGCTTCGGATCCTCTGCTGGCCTGTGTCCTGACGGGTCTGGGGGTCACCTCCCTGTCGATGGGCGCCGCTTCGATTCCGTACGTGCGGGCGACGCTCGCCAAGTACACCCTCGCGCAGTGCGAGCGGGCGGCCGCCGCCGCCCGCGCCGCCGACAGCGCCGAGGAGGCGCGGGGGGCCGCGCAGGCGGTGCTGTCCGGCGAGTAGCGGGCGGTACGCCTGGGCGTCCGAGGGGCCTTCGCCGGTGGCGGGGGCCCCTCGGGCGTTCCCGGTGCGGGTGCCGGGCGGTCTACTCGCGGTGCGGGCCGGGGACGTCCACCTCGTAGCCGGGGCAGTATTCGACTCCAGGCTCCGGGGGCACGGGGTCGCCGGTGTCGGCGTCCGTGCAGTAGGCGTCGAACACGGCCGCGGCGGTGAGGGCCACCAGGCGGCCGCGGTCCAGGCGCCAGCCGTGGACCCGGTCGCGGAAGCCGTCGGTGGTGCTCCGCAGGACCAGTCCCCCGGCGCCGCCGAGGGCGAGGCCCGCGGCGAGGACGGTCACGAAGTCCAGGCCTTCACGGCCCTGGACGCGGGGGCGGCCTCCGGGCCGGCCGGCCGCTTCGGCGTGCAGGACGGCGATCAGCTGCTGCTCCTCGGCGGGGACGCTGCACACCAGGTGGTGGTGGCCGGGGCCGGCTCCGGCGACGAGGCGTTCGAGCATGTCGGCGGCCCGTTCGAAGGAGGCCTTGCCGATGTCCTCGCCGCAGTCCGCACAGGCTCCGACGCCGGCGAGGAGCTCGGTGGCGTACTCCCAGGTGGACTGCCGGACGGCTTCGTCGACGAGGAGCGGTACGAGTTCCTCGACGGGCTGGCCGGCGTAGGGCAGGGTCGGGCCGCCGGCGAGCTCGGCGGTGAAGCGGGTGCGGGTGCGGGGGCTGTCCGGGTCGAGGCCGTGTTCCGCGCAGTAGTCGGCGTACTCCCCGGGGTCGAAGAGGGCGACGGTGGTGTGGATGCCCTGGGCGGCGAGGGAGCGCAGCAGGGCGTCGACGTGGTGGAGGTAGTCGGCGTATTCCTCGTGCTGGTCGAAGCCGAAGGTGCGGTAGTCGCGCATGGCCGCGAAGTCCCCGGGGTCGGTGAGGAGCCCGACGGTGCTGGGGACCTCGCGGCGCAGTGCACGGCGGCGCGAGGTGGTGGTCCTGCGGTTCGTGGTGTGCGGTGTGTCGGGCGTGGCGTTCATGGTTTCCCCCTGAGCGTGCGATCACTTGCTCACTCACGGTAACCACCGCCACTGACAGTCACCTCCGGGTGCGGCCGAGCTCCTCGTAGAAGGCGAGCAGCTCCGGGTGGTCGACGGAGCCTGGGTTGACGGCCTTGTCCATCGGGGTGCCCTGGAGCAGGCGCTTGACGGGGACCTCGATGCGCTTGCCTGTCAGGGTGTGGGGGACGGCCGGGATCTCGATGACCTCGTCGGGGACGTGGCGGGGCGAGAGCTGCTCGCGGATGGTCGCGGCGATCTTCTTGCGCAGTGCCTCGTCGAGGGTGGCGCCGGGGGCGAGGTGGACGAAGAGGGGCATCCAGTAGCCGCCGTTCGGCTCCTCCAGGCCGATGACCAGGGATTCCTTGATCTCGGGGAGGCGTTCGACGACCTCGTAGATGTCGGCGGAGCCCATCCGGACGCCCTGCCGGTTGAGGGTGGAGTCGGAGCGGCCGTGGATGACGACGGAGCCGTGGTCGGTGATCGTGATCCAGTCCCCGTGGCGCCAGACGCCGGGGAACATCTCGAAGTAGCTGTCGCGGTAGCGGCTGCCGTCCGGGTCGTTCCAGAAGCGGATCGGCATGGAGGGCATGGGGGCCGTGACCACGAGCTCGCCGACCTCGCCGGTGAGGGGCTTGCCGGCCGGGTCCCAGGACTGGAGGTCCGTACCGAGGCACGCGGCCTGGAGCTCGCCGATGTGGACGGGGAGGGTGGGGACGGCGCCGGCGAAGCAGCTGCACACGTCGGTGCCGCCGCTGACGGACGCGATCCAGAGGTCTTCGGCGACCTCCTCGTGGAGCCAGCGGAAGCCGTCGGGGGGCAGCGGGGAGCCGGTGGTGGCGACGCACTTGACGGCGGAGAGGTCGAAGTCTCGGGAGGGGTGGACGCCGGCCTTCTTGCAGGCCATCACGTAGGCGGCGGAGGTGCCGTACAGGGTGGCCCCCGTGCGCTCGGCGATCCGCCACTGGGCGCCGGTGTCGGGGTGGCCGGGGCTGCCGTCGTACAGGACGACGGTGGTGCCGGTGAGCAGACCGGAGACGAGGAAGTTCCACATCATCCAGCCGGTGGAGGTGTACCAGAAGAACCGGTCGTGGGGTCCGAGGTCGCAGTGGAGGCCGAGCTGCTTGAGGTGCTCGAGGAGGATGCCGCCCTGGGACTGGACGATGGCCTTGGGCGCTCCGGTGGTGCCGGAGGAGTAGAGGATCCACAGCGGGTGGTCGAAGGGGACCGGCTCGAAGACGGGCTCGGCGGAGGAGGAGGTCAGCTCCGACCAGGCGCGGGTGCCCTCGGGGGCGGGAGTGCCCAGCAGCGGGACGTGGACGACGGCGCGCAGCGAGGGGAGCCCTTCGCGGAGCTCGGCGACGGTCTCGCGGCGGTCGTGCTCCTTGCCGCCGTAGCGGTAGCCGTCGACGGTGAACAGCACGACGGGCTCGACCTGCTCGAAGCGGTCGAGGACGCTGCGGGCACCGAAGTCGGGTGCGCAGGAGGTCCACACTCCGCCGACGGCGGCGGTGGCGAGGAAGGCCACGGCCGCTTCGGGGATGTTGGGGAGGTAGCCGCTGACCCGGTCGCCGGGGCGCACGCCGAGGGCGCGCAGCTCGGCGGCGAGGGAGCCGACCTGGCGGCGGAGCTCGGCCCAGGTGACGGGGGTGGGTTCGTGGGTCTCGTCGACGCGGAGCAGGGCGGGGTCGTCGGCGCGGGCCGGGTCCTCGGCGGCGCGCAGGGCGTGCTCGGCGTAGTTGAGGGTGGATCCCGTGAACCAGCGTGCGCCCGGCATGGAGCGGTCGGCGAGGACTTCCTGGTAGGGGGCGTGGAAGCGGACCTGGAACCACTCGGCGACGGCCTGCCAGAAGGTGTCGAGCTCGTCGACGGACCAGCGCTGCAGGGCCGGGTAGCCGCCGTCGGCGGGGGCGCCGAAGCGTTCGGCCGCCCAGTCCTGGAAGCGGGTGACCTGGGCTCCGGCGATCCTGTCGGGGCTCGGGGACCAGAGGGGTTCCGGCTGGGTGGCAGAGGTCATGGGTCGGCTCCCGGTCAAGTCTGGCGCTCGCGCTTCGTGTGCGTACGGCGCCGTCGCGGCGTCGGTGTGCGCGCGGCGGCTCACAGGGACCATGCCATGTGATCGACATCCGCACCAGAGCCGTCCCGGAGCGTACGGGCTGATCGTTTTCCGGGTGAACGGCAGTTGAACCCCGCCCGCGCGGCCGGGGTCCGGTGGCAGGGTGACCGGCATGGACGGTCGTGGTCTGGTGCGTGCGGTGAGGGAACTCGGTACGGCGCGCGGACGGCGGGCCTGGCGCTCGGCGTGGCGCCACCGGCGGGCGGACGCCGAGGGGCTGCCGCGCCGGGGCGCGGAGCGGGCCCGGGTGCCGGGCCTGCTGACGGGTACGCAGGCCCGGCCGGGCGGTGGTGTGCTGCGGTTCGCGCGCAGTGAGCTGCTGGTACGGGTGACCGTGGGCGGTGCGGTGTTCTGGGGCTGGGACGGGGCCGAGCCGGTGCCGTCGTACGCGGTGGTGGGCACCGGCCCCGAGCCGGATGCGCGGGCGGTGCTGGAGCCGGACACGGGCGGCGGCTGGCGGGTGGTGTCGGAGCGGGTGACGGTGGCCGTGTCCCGGCACGGTGCGGTGGAGGTGCGGACGCCGGGCGGGGCGGTGCTGCGGCGGGAGCTGCCGCCGCGCTGGTGGGACCCGGCGGAGGGCGGCGACGGCGCGGAGGGCGCTCGGGGGCCGGCGGAGGGCGGTTCGCGGTGGCTCCAGCGGGCGGAGGTGCCGGCGGACGCGCGGTTCTTCGGGCTGGGCGGCAGGGCGCGGGGGCCGCGGCTGCGGGACGGGGAGTACCGGCTGTGGAACACGGATCCGAAGGGCGGGTTCGGGCCGGACACGGATCCGCTGTACATCACGATGCCGGTGCAGGTGGTGGTGGCGGACGCGGGGACGCACCTGGCGTTCTACGACAACCCCTGGGAGGGGCTGGTCGTCCTGCGCGGGGGTGAGGAGGGGGCCGGCTCGGGGCCGGACCGGCCGGGGGTGAGCGAGCTGCGGCTGGAGGGCGGGCCGCCGAGGTGCTGGGTGCTGGTGGGGACGCCGGCGCGGGTGATGCAGGGGTGGGCGGGGCTCACGGGGGCGGCCGCGGTGCCGCCGGAGTGGGCGCTGGGTTACCAGCACGCGCGGTGGGGGTTCGGGAGCGAGGCCGAGGTGCGGCGGGTGGTGGCCGGGTACGAAGAGCGGGGGCTGGCACTGTCGGCCGTGCACCTGGACATCGACCACTTCGACGGGCACCGGGTGTTCACCGTGGACCGGGAGGCGTTCCCCGATCTGCGGGGGCTGGCGCGGGAGGTGGGGGCGCGCGGGGTTCGGCTGGTGTCGATCGTCGACCCGGCGGTGAAGGCGGGGGACGCGGTGCATGCCTCGGGCCGGGCGGTGGGGCCGCACGGGGCGTTCGTACGGGACGCGCGGGGGCGGGAGGTGCGGGGCGAGGTCTGGCCGGGCGAGTGCGCGTACCCGGACTTCACGGACCCGGCGGCGCGGGAGTGGTGGGGCGGGCTGTACGAGGAGCGGCTGGCGCAGGGCTTCGCGGGCTTCTGGCACGACATGAACGAGCCGGTGTCGTTCGCGCCGTGGGGGGACGCGACGCTGCCCCGGTCGGCACGGCACGCGCTGGAGGGGGCGGGCGGGGACCACCGGGCCGCGCACAACGTGTACGGGCTGCTGATGGCGCGGGCCGGATGGGAGGGTCTGGTGCGGCTGCGGCCGGCCGAGCGGCCGTTCCTGTTCTCCCGGTCGGGGTGGGCGGGCATGCAGCGGTACGGGGGCACGTGGTCCGGTGATGTGGAGAGCAGCTGGGAGGGGCTGCGGGCGTCGCTGGCGCTGGTGCTGGGGCTCGGGCTGTGCGGGGTGCCGTACTCGGGTCCGGACGTGGGGGGCTTCGGGGGGTCTCCGTCGCCGGAGCTGTACCTGCGGTGGTTGCAGCTGGGGGCGTACCTGCCGTTGTTCCGGACGCATTCGGCGCTCTGGGCGGGGCGGCGGGAGCCGTGGGAGTTCGGGCCTGAGGTCGCGGAGCGGGCCGGGGCGGTGCTGGCGGAGCGGGAGCGGCTGCGGCCGTACTTCGTGACGCTGGCCCATCTGGCGCGGCGGACGGGGGCGCCGTACGTGCGGCCGGTGTGGTGGGGGGCGCCGGAGGACCGGCGGCTGCGGGACTGCGAGGACGCGTTCCTGCTGGGGGACGCGCTGCTGGTGGCGCCGGTGCTGGAGTGCGGGGCGGACCGGCGGGCGGTGCGGCTGCCGCGGGGGCGCTGGTACGACACGGCCACGGGGGTGGCGTACGAGGGGCCCGGGCAGGTGCTGTTCGACGCCCCGCCGGGGCGGATGCCGGTGCTGGCGCGGGCGGGGGCGGTGCTTCCGGTGCGGCGGGGGAACGGGGAGGTGGGCCTGGAGGCGTGGGCCCCGGCCCGGGGGCGGACGGGTGGCGGGGTGGTGATCCGGGATCCGGGGCCGGGGTTCGAGGCGGGCGAGGTGGAGCGGTACACCGTGCGGTGGGCCGGTGGGGCGGTGGTGGTGGAGGACGAGGCGGGGGGTGCGGTGAGCGGGGTGGAGGTGCGGGGCCTGTAGGGCGAATCGGGACCATGGGGCGTATAGCTCCGGTGGAGGGGGGCCGGGGATCCTGCGGGCGGCGGCGGGTCCGCCGTCGCCGGTCCGGTTGAGCAGGGAGTGTGTGATGGTCTTGACGAGCCCGGCGCGGGCGTACGCGCCGGACCGGTTGGCGCCGGGCCGGCGGGTGCTGGCCACCGTGCGGCGATGGGACCGGGTGCCGGGTTCCGAGGTGGTGGGGGCGTGGCAGCCGCTCACGGTGTGGGCCCTGCTGCTGGTCACCGGGGTGGTTCCGGCCGGTTCGCCTTCCGAGCTCGGGGTGGCCGCTGCCCTGCTGGGCGTGGCGGGGTTCCTGCACGGCCTGCTGCTGGTCAAGGCCCTCGCGGCGCTGGGGCGCTGGACCGCCCGGGTGAGCGCGTGGCCGCGGCCGGTCGCGGTGGGGGTGCTGGTGGCCCCGGTGTCGGCGCCGGCGGCCGCCCTGGTGCGGTGGTGGCTGGGGACGCAGGGCGTTCCCGTCCCGGTTTTCGGTGTGGTGTGGGCCGGGTGCGCGGCGGGTGCGCTGCTGCCGCTGGCGGTCGGGGCGGTGCTGCGGGAGCGGGCGCGGCCCTTACCCGCGGGGGCGCTGTGGGCGCGGGGCGCGGTGGTCGCCGGGACGGTGGTGGGGGTGGTCGGGCTGGCGTCGCTGCTGATGGAGCTGCCCGTGTAGCAGGGGCTCGGGGGCGGGTCCCGTGCGGGGCGGACCCCTGTGCCCGGCCCGCGTACGCGCCGTGGCGCCGGCCGCCGGGCCGTTCGCGGTCAGGGCGCGTGGGGGGACACGGCGTCGTGCCCCTGGGGCAGGCCGGCAGCCGGTCGCCGAGCGGTGGAAGCGGCTGCCGGGCGAGGCCGCCGTCCTCAGGCGCCCTGCCGGGCGTAGTGGCCCGCGAACCAGGCGGCCGCCGCGCGCGTGTGGAGGGGGAAGGCCAGTTCCGCCGGGGAGCGCAGGAGGTGCCAGCCCGTCGTCTCGTCCGTGGCGGCCGAGGCGGGGAGGGCCGAGGCCGGCCGCGTCGGCAGGAGGCCGAAGACGAGGAGGTGGCCTCCCGGTGAGCTGAGGACGTCGGCGAGGGCCACGTCGGCGGCGGGGGCCTCGATGCCCGTCTCCTCGCGGAGTTCGCGGACCACGGCCGTGCGCCAGTCCTCGCCGAAGTCCACGAACCCGCCCGGAAGCGCGATGCCGCCCAGGGCCGGCTCGATGCTGCGGGTGACGACCACCAGGCCGGTGCCGGCGGCGTCCTCGGCGGGGAGCAGGGCCACGGCCACCGGGAGCGGGTTGCGGTAGGTGACGGCGCCGCACGCGGGGCACGTCCGGGGCCAGGAGTCCGTGTCGAACGGAGCTCCGCAGGTGGAGCAGTGCGCGTCCCTCAGCTGTGCCGGCATGCGGCGATGGTATGCCAAGGGGCATGAGGACGCTGGTGGTTGCGGCGGTACTGGCGGTGCTCCCGGGGGCCTCGGCGGGGGTGCCGGGGGCCTCGGCGGGGGTGCCGGGGTTCGTGGCGTTGCGGGACGTGGATCCGAGCATCGTGGAGGACATGCGGTACGCGGGCCCGCGGAACTTCACGGGTGCCGCCGTGGACGGTTACGAGGAGCCGGTGTGCCTGCTGGCCCGTCCGGCGGCCGCGGCCCTGCGGCGGGCGCAGCGGGAGCTGCTGCGGTCCGGGTACGCGCTGAAGGTGTACGACTGCTACCGGCCGCAGCGCGCCGTGGACCGGTTCGTGCGCTGGGCGGGCGACCCGGCCGACCAGTCGACGAAGGCCGAGTACTACCCGGACCTGGACAAGGAGCGGCTGATTCCGGAGGGGTACATCGCGGCGAGGTCCTCGCACAGCCGCGGGAGCACGGTCGACGTGACGCTGGTGGCGCTGCCGGCGCGGCGGGAGCTGGACATGGGGACGGCCTTCGACTTCTTCGGGCCGCTGTCGAACACGGACGATCCGCGGGTGACGGGCGCGGCGAGGGAGAACCGGCTGCTGCTGCGGCGGGTCCTGCAGGGGCAGGGTTTCGTGAACCTGCCGCAGGAGTGGTGGCACTTCACCCTGCGGCCGGAGGCGTTCCCGGAGACCGCCTTCGACTTCCCGGTCTCTGTCGCGGCGGGACGGCCCGTGGCAGACTTCTGACGCTCCGTCAGATCACGCTGCCCGGGAGGGGACTTGGAACGCACACGCACACCCGTGGTGAGCGGGTGGTTCACCGATGCGGGCGCCGGAGGCGGCTTCCGCCTGCTCGGCACCCGGTGCTCCGCCTGCACCACGGTGTTCTTCCCGCGCGAGGACGCGTACTGCCGCAATCCGCACTGCCCAGGCGGCGGCGAGCTCGCCGAGGTACCGCTGTCCCCGCGCGGCCGGGTCTGGTCCTACACCGACGGGCGGTACCGCCCGCCCGCCCCCTACGTCTCCGACCCGGACGCGCCCTGGGAGCCGTACACCCTGGTCGCGGTGGAGCTGGAGGCCGAGCGGATGGTCGTGCTCGGGCAGGCGGCGCCCGGGGTGACGGTCGCCGACCTGACCGTCGGCATGGAGGTCGAGGTGGTCCCCGGCGTGCTGGACGAGGACGCCGCGACCACCTGGCTGACCTGGTGGTTCAAGCCGGTGGAGGGGGCGCGGTGAGCGAGGACGTGGCCGTCCTGGGGGCCGGCATGCACCCGTGGGGCAAGTGGGGCCGCGGCTTCGTCGAGTACGGGCGGGCCGCCGCCCGGGCCGCGCTCGCCGACGCCGGGCTGGAGTGGACCGACGTGCGGTCCGTCGTCGGCGCCGACACCGTGCGCGGCGGTTACCCGGGCTACGTCGCCGGGGCCACCTTCGCGCGGGCGCTCGGCTGGCAGGGAGCCCGGGTCACCAGTGTGTACGCGGCCTGCGCCTCCGGGGCCCAGGCCATCGGGGCGGCCCGGGCGCAGATCCTCGCCGGGCTGGCGGACGTGGTGCTGGTGGTGGGTGCCGACGCCGCGCCCAAGGGGTTCTTCGCCCCGGCCGGGGGCGACCGGCCGGACGATCCCGACTGGCTGCGGTTCCGGATCCTGGGGGCGACCAACCCCGCCTACTTCGCGCTGTACGCCCGCCGCCGGATGGCCCTGCACGGGGACACGGCCGAGGACTTCGCGCTGGTCAAGGTGAAGAACTCGGCGGCGGGGGCGCACAACCCGAACGCCCGGTACCGCAAGGCGGTCACCGCCGAGGAGGTGGCGGCCTCGGCGCTCGTGGCCGATCCGCTGCGGCTGCTGGACATCTGCGCCACCTCGGACGGGGGCGCGGCGCTGGTGCTGAGCAGCATGGACTTCGCGCGGGCGCGCGGGGTGGCCGCCCCGGTGCGGATCCGGGCGGTGTCGACGGTGACGCCCACGTATCCGCGTACGGTGCTGGACTTGCCCGACATCGCGACCGACTCGGCGGCCGCCGTGGTGCCCGAGGCCGGTTCCTTCCGGGCCTCGATCGCCCGTGCCGCGTACGAGGAGGCGGGGCTGGGGCCGCGGGACCTGTCGCTGGCCGAGGTGTACGACCTGTCCACCGCGCTGGAACTGGAGTGGTACGAGGACATCGGGCTGTGCGGTGAGGGCGAGGGCGCCAAGCTCGTACGGGAAGGGGCGACGGCGCTCGGGGGGCGGGTGCCGGTCAACGCGAGCGGCGGGCTGGCCTCCTTCGGGGAGGCGGTGCCCGCGCAGGCCATCGCCCAGGTGTGCGAGCTGACCTGGCAGCTGCGGGGTACGGCCGGCGCCCGTCAAGTGCCGGGGGCACGGGCCGGGATCACCGCCAACCAGGGGCTGTTCGGGCACGGTTCGGCGGTGGTGGCCGTGCGGTGAGCGGCGCGGGGAAATGCTGCCGTCAGGGTGCTTGACGGCCCCGGGCGGCGGGTTCACACTCGCTCCACGGTCCCGCGCGACCGGGACCCCCCGACCCCCCATGAGAGCTGCGGCCCGTACCCCAGTCGGCGGGGGTACGGGCCGCCTCCACGCGGGGACCCGGCCGGGCCTTGCCGTCGGAGTCCCCCCCCCGGCGGCGCTACTTTGACGACAGGACCTCGGACGAGGCGCTCATGGTCCGGCGGCGGGCCCGGGCCAGCGACATGGCGTGCTCCACGACTCCCACCAGGACGTCCTTGACGGACTCCCGGTCGCGCGCGTCGCAGAGCAGCACCGGCACCTCGGGGTCGAGGTCGAGCGCCTCCCGTACGGTCACCACCGGGTGGCGGTCGGCCCCGTCGAAGCAGTTGACCGCGACGAGGAAAGGGATGCCGCGCCGCTCGAAGTAGTCGATGGCGGCGAAGCAGTCGGCGAGCCGGCGGGTGTCCGCCAGCACGACGGCGCCCAGGGCGCCCTGTGCCAGCTCGTCCCACAGGAACCAGAAGCGGTCCTGTCCGGGCGTGCCGAAGAGGTAGAGCACCAGGTCCTCGCGGAGGGTGATGCGGCCGAAGTCCATGGCCACGGTCGTGGTGCTCTTGCCCTCCACTCCCCCGGTGTCGTCGATGGCGGCACCCGGCTCGGAGAGCCGCTCCTCGGTCCGCAGCGGGCGGATCTCGCTGACCGCGCTGACCAGGGTGGTCTTGCCCACCCCGAAACCGCCCGCGACCAGGATCTTCAGGGTCAGCGGCTCGACCGGCGACACGGCATGCATCGCGCCGGTGCGGCTAGAGCGCCCGAAGGCCATCGATCACCTCTCGCAGAATGGATTCATCGGGCAGTTCGGCCGGCGGGACCGGCCGGGTCACGTGGACCAGCTCCTCGTCGACGAGGTCGCCGATCAGGACCCGGACCACGCCGATGGCGAGGTCGAGGTCCGCGGCGAGTTCCGCGACCGACTGGGGGCGTTCCCGGCACAGCCCGAGGATGTGGGCGTGTTCCGGGGAGAGGGTCATGTCCCAGACCGGATCGTCGGCCGCCGCTTCGGCGACGACGAGGGCGATCAGGTCGAGGCGGTGCTGGGCGGCGTGGCTGGTCCGGCCGCGGGTCATGGCGTACGGGCGTACGACGGGACCCGCCTCGTCGTCGAACCAGTGCGGGTGACCGGTCTCGGGCGTCGGACGGTCGGGCGTGGGGTGGTCCTGGCCTGGATCGCTCATGCCGTCCGTCTCACCCTCCGGCTGGCAGTCCGGAGCGCGGGGCGGTCGCCAGGTGGTCGCCTACGCGCTTGACCATGAGCGTCATCTCGTACGCGACCTGGCCCACGTCGGAGTCGGAGTCGGAGAGCACGGCCAGGCAGCTGCCGTCGCCCGCGGCCATGACGAAGAGGAAGGCCTCGTCGAGCTCGACCACCGTCTGGCGGACCCGCCCGGAGTCGAAGTGGCGGCCGACGCCCTTGGCCAGGCTGTGGAAGCCGGAGGCCACGGCGGCCAGGTGCTCGCTGTCCTCGCGGGTCAGGTCCTTGGAGCTGCCCGTCGGCAGGCCGTCGCCCGAGAGGACCACCGCCTTGCGGATGCTGCCGACCTTGTCGACGAGCTCGTCGAGGAGCCAGTTGAGCGGGCCGGAGCCGCGGCCCCTGGTGTCGTTTACGGTCTGCGGTGCGGTCATCGACCGTCCCCTTCGTTCTCGTGCGCGGGACCGGCGCCGGAGCGGCCGGCCTCGGTCTCGGACTGCTGCTGTGCGTGCTGGTCGCGGCCCGCCGTCCAGCCCCGCTGGAGGGCGGACATGCGCGTGCGTACGTCCTCCGCGTCCCGGTCGGTCACCGGGTCGTCGGAGGGCTGCGCCGCGGCGGGGGCCTTGGCGTTCTTGAGCTGGGGTGCGAGGTTCGCCTGGCGGACCCGGCGCGGCAAGCCTCCGGGGCCGGGCGCGGGGCCGCCCGCCGCGGCGGGCTCCTCGGGGGCGGTACGCGGCCGCGCCGGGCCCTTGACGGCGGCCGGGCGGGGCTCCACCCGGCGGCCGTGCTCGGCGACCAGGGTGGGCGCGGGGCGCCGCCGGGGCAGCGGGACGGTTCCGCCGGCCCGGGGGCCGTCCGGGTGGGCCGGCTCGGGGCGGGAGCTCTCCAGGCGGACCGGACCGGTGGGGGGCAGCGGCTCCCGCTCGCGGTCGCGGTCGGGCTTCCAGGGGCCGCGCTCGGCGCGCCCCGCGCCGTGCGGGTGGCCGCGCAGGGGCCGGTCCGCGGAGTCGGTGCCGAGGAGGGCGCTGCGCGGGATCCCGCCGGGCGGGGTCTCGTCGTCGAGGGTGGCCATGGGCGGGCGGCCGCCGACACCGGTGAGGCCGGTGATGCCGGTGAATCCGGTGGCGACCTCGTCGAGTCCGGCGGGGTCGTCGAGACCGTCCGGGCCGAGGAGACCGAGGGGGCCGAGGGGGTCCTCCAGCTCGACCGGGCCGTTGAGGACGCCGGCGGGCAGCCGGCGTGCCGACTGGGCCCGGTCGACGGCGGTCCGCCCGGGCCGCGCGGAACTCTTGGCCCCCGGGCCGGTCCTGACGCCCCGGACCCCCTTCACGGCGTCGAGGCGGATGCCGCTGCCGTTGGTGTCGGGGGCCTCGGTGAGGAGGTCGGCCGGGAGGAAGACCACCGCGGTGGTGCCGCCGTACGGGCTGGGCTGGAGGACGACCTTGACGTTGTGGCGGCGCGCGAGGCGGCTGACCACGAACAGGCCCAGGCGGTCGGTGTCGGAGAGCTCGAACTCGGGGGTCTCGGCGAGCCGGAGGTTGGCGTCGAGCAGCGCCTCCGGGTTCATGCCGAGGCCGCGGTCGTGGATCTCCAGGGTGAAGCCGTTGGCGACGCGTTCGCCGTGGACCTGGACGGCGGTGTGCGGGGGTGAGAACACCGTGGCGTTCTCGAGGAGTTCGGCGACCAGGTGGGTGACGTCGGCGACGGCCGGGCCCTCGATGCCGATGCGGGGCAGGCGCCGCACCTCGATCCGCTCGTAGTCCTCGACCTCGGCCACGGCGGCGCGTACGACGTCCATGAGCTGGACGGGCTTGCGCCACTGGCGGGAGGGCGCGGCGCCGGAGAGGATCACCAGGCCTTCGGCGTGGCGGCGCATGCGGGTGGTCATGTGGTCGAGGCGGAACAGGTCGGCGAGTTCCTCGGTGTCCTCGGTGCGCCGTTCCATGGTGTCGAGCAGGGTCAGCTGGCGGTGCAGCAGCACCTGGTTGCGGCGGGCGAGGTTGACGAAGACCTCGGACACGCCGCGGCGCAGCTCGGCCTGCTTGACGGCGGCCTCGACGGCGGCGCGCTGGAGGCTGTTGAGGGCGAGGCCGACCTGGCCGACCTCGTCCTTCTCGAACTCCAGGCGGGGTGCCTCGGTCTCGACGTCGACGGTCTCTCCGGCGGCGAGGCGGCGCATCACGCTGGGCAGCCGGACGCCGGAGGCCTCGTGGGCCTCCTTGCGGAGCCGGGAGAGGTCCCGGATGAGGTCGCGGCCGATGCGCACGGACATCACGAGGGAGAAGGCGAGGGCGAGGAAGCCGAGGACGCCCGCGACCGCGGCCTGGACGAGGACGCCGACGGCGATCGGCTCGACGCGCTTCTGGTAGCGGTCGCCGGCGGCGGTGCCCATGGTGGCGAGGTCGCCCAGGACCTTGGTGGCGGCCTCGTCCCACTGGGCGGCGGTGATGCGGGGGTTCTTGCCGGCGCCGCCGGTGATGAACCGTTCCTCCGCGTCGCGCAGCGCCTTGGTCTGGGGGCCGTTCCAGTACTGCTGGAAGAGCTTGCGGTCCTCGGCCGGCAGGATCGCGAGGTTGAACTCGTACAGCAGGCCGCGGTTGGCCGCGAAGTCGGAGACGCGGCGGACGTCGCCGGCGGCGACGTTGCCGGCGGCGAGGGCGGAGGCGACGACCGCGTCCTCGCGGGAGAGGGTCTCCCGGGCGCGGGTGATGCCGACGAGGGCGCGGCCCTGCTGGTCCATCTCGACGTTCTCCAGGGCGTGGAGATTCATCAGGAACTCGTAGCAGGGGTCGACGAGCCGGCTGTAGAGGTCCAGGGCCTGGGCGGGGCTGAGCGAGCCCTGGTCGACGGAGCGGCGCAGCGCGGTGATGCCCCGGAAGGCTTCGGTGATCGACCGCAGGCGCTGGCGGGCCTGCGGGCTGAGCTCGTCGGTGACCTGGGGGTCGAGGGCGTTCGCGGTGATGGAGCGGACCATCGTGTCGGTCGCCGTGCGGCTCTTGGTGAGTTCCGCGGTGGCGGTGGCGGCGCGCGGATCGCCGAGGACGACCAGGGTCTGCCTGCGTTCCTTCTGGACGACGCGTACGACGTCCTCCATCGGGTAGCCGACCTTCTTGATGACGTACGCGACGTCGAGCAGCTGTACTGCCTCCCGGCCGGTGATGACCGTGGAGAAGCCCCAGAGGGCGGTCAGGGAGACGAGCGGCACCAGGAGCAACGCCACGATCTTCCGGCGGATGGACTTCCCGCGAAAGCGCATGGCCTCCCCAGCCTCCCCCAGCTCAACCCCGTTGTCAGGGGTCGGTGTTCCGTCATTTAAACGGCGTGAGCCTACTACTGACATGGAGCGGCTACGCAGGGGTGTCCGGACGTTTTCGGCCTGCCCGCCGGACGAAGATCACCAGTTGTCCGATACCTCCGGTCAAGTCCGCGCCGATATGTGGCAGATGACACGTGGTGGGGTATCAGGTCCCTTGTTCGAACGGATGGCTGGAATTCTGCGTTCCGGGTCCGGTATACGGAACTTTCCGGGTGCTCCCCGTCGTCTGACGGACAGGGCAGGGAATGGCGGTGCGGGGCGGGCGCGTGGCGCGGCATGGCGGAGCGGCGGCCGGGAAGTGAGCGGACCATGAGGATGTACGAAGAGGACGGCGCGGCGGCCGGGGTGCCGGGGCGGGGCCTGTGGGTGGAGGAGCCGGCCCGGCGGCGCCGCATGCCGGACCCGGTGCGGTCGTCGGCGGTGCGGGCGGTGCTGATCGTCGCCGTGACGCTGACGGAGGCCACGATCACGTTCTTCCTCGCGCTGACCGGGTCCTGGCTGGCCTTCCCGATGGTGCTCATCGGGATAGCGGCCACCATCGTGGCCACCTGGGCGGTGCTGGACGTGTGGATCACCCGCCAGATGTGGAACCAGCGCCACGGCGTCCTGTCGGAACCGAGCAGCGCGGCGCGCGAACCCCGCCGGGGCCGCATACCGGGCCACGAGGGCCGCCTGACGGCCCCGGGCCGGGGGTGATCCCGGCCCGGGAGGGCGTCATGCGGAAGGAAGCGGGGTAGTCGCCCCGGCCCGGGAGGGCGTCATGCGGAAGAGGCCGCTCCCGTGCGGCGGAACATGCGGGTGGCGGTGATCTCGCCGTGGATCGTCTCGCCTTCCGGGGACGGCTGCGGCAGACCCGGGCGCAGGTGTTCCTCGACGCTGATGTACTTCAGGCCCGCGCGCAGGTCGGCGTCGTTGCGGAGCCGGATGACCAGCGGGAACTCGGCTAGTGCCGTGGTGTCGAAAAGGCCCGTCGTGTACAGCAGCTGGACCCCGAGGGCGTCCGAGACGGCCCGCTGGAGCTCCAGCAGGTACGTGGCGTTCGCGCGCCCGATCGGGTTGTCGAGGAACAGCGTGCCCGCGTGACGGTGCTTGTCGCGGCCCCGGTCGTTGCTGCGCAGCGCGGCCATCGTGCAGTAGAGGGCGATGGCGGCGGTGAGCAGCTGGCCGCCGGAGAAGACGTCGCCCATCTGGCCGACGGGTACGCGCTCGGCGCGCAGCACGGCGTCGGGCTTGAGGATCTCGACGGAGATGCCCTTGGGTTCGAGGGCGGCCTGCACGCCCCTCAGGAGCAGGGACATGCCGTCGCGGCGGCCCTCGCCGAAGGCGGCGTTCTTCTTCACGGCCGTGCGGGTGGCCTCGTCGATGACCTCGCCGAGCCGCTCGGTGAGCGTCGCCTGGTCGGGCTCCTCGAAGCGGATCCGCAGGAACTCCTGGCCCGACCACTCCCCGAGGCCCTCGGGGAGCTGGGAGAGGCGCTGGGCGGAGCGCAGGGTGGCCAGGGCGGATTCCACGAGGCCGCGCAGCCGGTCGACGATGCTGTCGCGGTTGCGCTCCAGCTGCGCGAGTTCGTCGGTGAGCACGCGCAGGCGCGGGGCGAACGCGGCCGCCCAGGCGGCGGCGTGCTCGGGCAGGGCGGAAGCGGGCAGCTCCCGGATCTGCTGGCGCGCGGGGGTGCGTACCTGCTCGTAGCGGTTGGCGTTGGCGTGCCGGACCAGGACGTCGCTCGCCTCGCGCACCGCGGACTCCGCGGCGGAGAGGTCCGCGGCGCAGGCGCGCAGGGAGCGCCGGGCCTCGGCGGCGGACTGCCGGGCCTCCTCCAGGGTGCCGGCGTGGGCCGCGGGCTCCTGCTCGTCCTCCGGGTGGTTCTGGTCGCGCAGCAGGTCCCGCAGGAGGACCGCCGTCTCGTCGAAGCCTCCGGCGCCGTCCTCGGCGGCGCGGTGGGCGCGCAGCAGGTCGGCGTGGGCGGCCCGGGCGGACTCCACGGCCGCGGAGTGCGCGGCGAGCTGCGCGGTGGCGGTGCGCAGCAGGCCCTGGGCCTGTTCGACGTCGGCCGGGACCAGCTCCTCGGGCAGCTCGGTGTGCGCGTCGCCCTCGGCGGGGGCGTGCCGTTCGGCTTCGCCGCGCAGCCGGCCGAGCTGCTCGCTCGCGGCGGAGGCACGGGATTCCAGCATTTGGACGAGGGCCTCGGCGCGGGCGGCGGCGGCCTGCCGGGAGGGGCCGTCGGCTCCGTCGGTGCCCTCGAGGAGCTGGGCCGCCCGGGTGCGGACCTTGTTGGTGAGCCGGTCGAGTTCGGCGAGGGCGGCGCTCTCGTCGCTCTCGGCGCGGGCCTGTTCGGCGCGCAGGTCGGCGCCCACGCCGACCTTCTCGTACAGCCGGGAGGCGGCGCGGTAGGCCTCGCGGAGGTCGGGCAGCGGCGGCCGGTGCCCGTCGGAGCCGTCGTCCTCGGGGAGGGGCTCGGGGGCTCCCGCGATCTCGGCGCGTTCGGCGCGCAGGGCGCGGGCGGTGCGGCGGGCGTCGTCGGCGGCGCGCTGGGCGGCGCGGCGGTCCTCGTCGGCGGCGCGGGCGCGGTCGAGGCAGGCCTCGGCCCGGGCCTCGGACTCGGCGGCCTCCTCGGCGAGTTCACGGACGCGGGCCTGCCAGCCCGAGCGTTCGCGCAGGCGGTGGGCGAGGCCGGCGAGGGCGTCGGCGGCGCGGCGGGCGCGCTGGGCGGTGTCCTGGCGCTCGTCGCGGACGCGTGCGGCGTCCGCGGCGGCCTCGTCCGCCTCGGCGCGTGCGGTACGGGCCTCCGCGAGCTCGGCGTCGGCCTCCTCGGCGAACGTCCGGGCGGCGGCGGCCTGTCGCGCCAGCTCGGCGAGACGGCCGGGCGGGCAGCCGGTGCGCCAGGAGGCGAGCCGGGCGGCGAGCTCCCGGTCTCCGGCGAGGCGGGCGGCCAGGTCGCGGATCTCGGTGTCGCGGGCGGTGGCGCGGGCCCGCAGCGCCTGGCGCTCCTCGTCGGCGGCGTGCTCGTCGTGCATGGCCGGGTTCGGCGGTACGAGGAAGACGGCGTCGTCGGAACCGGCGGCCGGCGGGACCGGCGCCAGCAGGGCGGCGGCCGTGCCGACGGCGACGGTGGAGCGGGGCAGCAGGGCGGCGCCGGAGAGCACCTCGCGGGCGCGGGTGTGCGTGTCGGGGTCGGTGATGACGACGCCGTCGACGAGTTCGGGGCGGGCCGCGAGGACGGCCGCGTGGTCGGCGGGGTCCACGGACTGGGCGAGGTAGCGCCAGCCGGGCAGGGCCGGGATGCCGTGCTCGCCGAGGTACTCGACGGTGGCGAGGACGTCGGGGCCGGGCGGCAGCAGGCCGCCGTCGCCGAGCGCGCCGAGGATGCGGGCGTCGTCGGCGGCGGCGGTGCGCAGCTCGAACAGCTGGCGTTCGGCGGAGCCGACGGTGTCGGCCAGCAGTTCGCGGAGGGTGTCGGCGTTGCGGTCGAGGTCCTCGGCGGTGAGTCCTCCGGCGGTGGGTCCGGCCGCCCCGGGGCGGCCGGGGTCGCCGGCGGTCGCGGTGGTGGCGCCCGCGCGGCCGGGGGTGCCGCCGCTCGCGGCCGGGACGGGTTCGGCGGCACCCCGGCCCGACGGCCCGCCCGCCGCCCCGCCCGGCGTACCGGAACCCGCGGGGGCCGCCACGGACCCGGCGGCGGAGTCGGCGGCGCGGCCCGCGCGCGGGTGCGGCAGGAAGGTCTCGGGGACGGGCGGGAGGCCCAGGAGCTCCGCCAGGCGCGGTGAGGCGGCCAGGGAGGCGGCCGCGCGGTCCTCCGCCGCGTGGGCCGCCTCGGCGGCGTCGGCGGCGTCGGCGGCGCGGGCGGCGGTGAGTTCGGCGCGGGACTCTGCGGAGGCGGCCTCGCGGGCGGCCTCGGCGGCGCTGCGGGCGGCCTCGCGGGCCTCGTCCCAGGCGGCCACGGCGGCCTTCTCGGCGTCGCTGGCCGCGAGCGCGGCGCGGGCCGGGTCGGCGTCGGGCGCGGTGTCGTCGAGCCAGCCGGCGCGGACGGCGTCGGCGGTCTCCTGCTCGACCTCGGCGAGGCGGGCGCGCAGGTGCTCGGCCTCGCTGCGGGCGCGCTGGGCGGCGGTGGCGGCCGAGGTGGCGTCGCGGTGGGCGGTCTCGCCGACGGCCTGCAGTTCGGCGGAGCGTTCCTCCTCCTCGTTGGCGGCCCGTTCGCCCTGCTCGGCGGCGGTGTGCAGGGCGCGTACCAGTTCGGCGGCGGCGGTGGCGCGGGCGGCCAGCGCGGGGGCGGCGTCGCGTTCGGCCTCGAGGATCGCGGCGGCTACGCGGGCGGAGCGGTCGGCGGCGGCGCGGTGGCGCAGTACGGTCTCGGCGGCCTGCCAGGCCGAGTGCAGGGTGCGCGCTTCGAGGAGCTCGCGGCGCTGGGCGGCGGCGGCCTTGTCGGCGACGGTCAGGGCCAGGGAGGCGTGCCGGTAGGCGAGTTCGGCGGAGACGGCGGCGCTGCGGGCGCGCTGGGACTCGGCGGCGGTGACCGCGTGGGCGGCGTCGGTGACCCGCTGGGCGAGGTCGGCGGCGCGGCCGCGTTCCTCCGAGGCGCGGGCGGACAGCCGCCGGGCGAGGGTGCGGGTGCGGCGCTCGGCTCCGGCGTGGACGTCGCGCAGCCGGGAGCGGGTCTCGGCGGCCTCCACGATGCGGTTCAGGAGGTCCACCGAGCCTGCGGTGAAGTCGCGTTCGGCCATCAGCTCGGCGCGGCGGCCGAGTTTGTTGCCGAAGCCGTGGACCAGGTCGGCGAGGCCGTCGGTGTCGCGGGTGTCGGTGACGGCGCGCAGCAGCAGGTCGGTGAAGTCGGAGTCCTTCTTGACCGCGAAGAGTCCCGCGGCCTCGCCCTCGTCGGCGTTCATCTCGCGCTGGTAGCGGAAGAGTTCGGGGTCCAGGCCGAGTTCGGTGAGGTGCTCGTTCCAGCGGTCGTGGATCTCCTCCCAGTACACCTCCAGGTGCGGGTACGCCTTGCCGGCCTCGGTGAGGGCGTCGCGGAAGCCCTTCATGGTGCGGCGGCGTCCCTGGGCGCCGGAGGCGCCTTCGACGGGCGGGCGGACGGAGGTGGCCTCGGCGACCGGGAGGCTGTCCAGGCTCAGTCCCGGCCCGGGGCGGAAGGAGTACCAGGCCTCGGCGAACTTGCGGGGGTCGTTGGAGACCTGGCGGCCGCGCCATTCGCTGACCTTGCCGACGACCACGCATTCGCCGGTCTGGGTGTGCTGCCATTCCAGGGCCACGTGGCCGCAGTCGTCGGCGAGCAGGAACTTGCGCAGGACGCCGGAGCTGGCGCCGCCGAGGGTGTTGCGGTGGCCGGGGAGCATCACCGAGAAGATCAGCTTGAGCAGGACGGACTTGCCGCCGCCGTTCTCCAGGAAGAGCACGCCCGCGGGCGCGGGGCGCCGGGGCGGGCCGGTGGGCTCGTCCTCGAAGAACTCCGCCTGGGCGGGCGCCGGGTGGGGCACCGGTTCGCCGACTCCGCGCAGGTCGAGCACGGTGTCGGCGTAGCGTGCGCCGGCGGGCCCGATGGAGTAGAGGCGGATCCGGGACAGCTCGTACATGGCGGCGGACTCTCGTTGCTTCTCGGTGTTCTCGGTGCGTTCTCGGTACGGAACGGCGGCTGGATCAGACGTGGAACGCGGGTGGATCAGGCGTGGAACGGCAGGCCGGCGTCGGCCGCGAGCTCCAGGTCGTCGCCCTCGGGCGGCGGCAGGAGGGTGGCGGAGCCGTCGCTGACGGGGACCACGCCGAGTTCCAGCAGCTCGGCCATGGCCGCCGTGCCCGCCATGTCGCGGACCTGGAGCTGGTAGCGGGGGGTGGTGCGGTAGGTGCCGCCGGCGTCGTCGCCGGTGCGCTGGAGGAAGCCGGATTCGGTGAGGAAGGCGGCCGCCTTGCCGACGATGCCGGTGGTGGAGCCGGCCAGCCGGCGGGCGTCCTTGGTGGCGCCGGTCGCGCTGCGGCGGGAGTAGACCCGCCAGGCGGATTCCAGCCCGGGGGCGTCGGAGGCGGGGTCGGTGTTCTCGCCGAGTTCCTCGGCGCGCTCCTCCAGGCGGCGGCAGGTCTGCCGGACGAAGGCGTCGACGCCGTTGACGGTGACGCGGCCGATGTAGCCGTCGTCGGCGAGGTCCTCGGGGCGGGGGAAGGCCAGGGCGGCGACGGCGAGGTGGGCGAGGCCGTGCAGGAAGCGGTCGCCGCCGTCGGCGGAGGTGCGGCGGGCGTAGTCGCCCATGCGGACGGCGAAGACGGAATCCTCGCCCGCGGCGACGGCCATTCCGGCGCGCGGGGACACCTCCAGGACGACGAGGCCGAGGCCGGTGGCGACGGCGTCGGCGAGCCGTCCGAAGGCGGGGTCCTCGCGGTAGCGGCGCAGCAGCTCGGCGTACTCGGCGTCCCGGGCGGGCAGCAGCTTGGGCTGGAGCCCGAACCCGACGAGCCGGGCCGCGTCGGCGGCGTCGGCCGGTGTGAGGGCGGCGGCGGCCTGGGCGGGCGCGGCGGGGGCCGACGGGCCGTCGGGCTCGCTCCACGCGGGGTGCTCGGCGTGGTGGTCGCTCACGGGTGGGTCTCCTCGGCGGTGCGGTGGTGCTCGAACGGTGGTACGGGTGCGGCCGGCCCGGGCCCGCGCCCGCGCGCGGTACCGCCGGTGGGCGGGCCGTACGCCGGGCGGGCGGCGGGCACGGCCACCGGAACCGGCGGGGTCATACGGCCTCCGAGCGGGCCGCCGCCATGCCCGCGGCGTCCAGGAGGGCCGTGCCGACGATCAGGTCGGCGCCGCCGAACTCCGGGTCGTCGAGCTGCGTGCCGTCGTCCACCGCGAACAGCAGCCTCTCCTCGCCCTGGCGGTACGCCGTGCCCACGGCCGGGCTCGCCGCGTGGACGGCGAGGAGGGCCACCAGGTAGGGCAGTTCGGGGTCGGCGCGGCGCGCTTCGGCGAGGAGGCCGGAGAGCCTGCGCGGGGCGTCGTGCGGCAGGTCCAGGAGCTGGGTCGCGGCGGCGAGCTGCTCCTCGCTGAAGCGGCTGTCGTCGGGGGTGGCGATGAGGTCCGGCTCGGGCATCTCCGCGCCGAGGTGTTCCCGTTCCACGGGTGGGGTGAGGAGTATCTCCACCAGGTCGGCGACCCGCACCGAGACGGGGGTGCGCAGGCCGGTGCCGGCGGCGAAGAAGGCGTCGGTGACCCGGGCGGCGTGCTCCACGGGGAGCGGCAGCAGGGGCGCGACGAGCTGGCCGTAGAGGTCGATGCCGGCGCGACGGGCGGGCGCGGCGAAGGCCTGGCGGTCCTGCTCGGCGCGGAAGAGCGGGCCGGCGTCCAGCAGCCGGGACTGGAGCTGGGTGTGCCGGCGGATGCAGTCCTTGACGATGTCGACGAGTTCGGCGGCGCGCCGCTTGTTCTCGGGGTCCTCGGCTTCGTCGCGGGCCTTGCGGATGTTCGTCAGGATCGCGTTCTCGTGCCGGTAGCGGTCGGCGACGTGCTCCAGCGCTTCGGCGATCATGTCGGGGACGGCCTGGAGCCAGTCGACCGCGCGGACGTTGCGCCGCGTCGCGTCGAGGGTGCGGCGCAGGGTCTCGGCGTACTGGACGGTCCGGTAGCGGGCCTGCTCGGCGGCGAGCTGGGCGTCGGCCAGCCGGCCGCGGCTGATCAGCACCTCCAGCTTGACCTCGGCGGCGATCTGGGCGCTGGTGACGTCCGTGTCGAGGGCGCCGACGAGGACGTTGACCGCCTCGTCGGTGGTCCGCAGGTAGACCGCGCCGCCGTGACCGGGTACCTCCTCGATGAGCTTGAAGTCGTAGTCCCGGCGGACGTACACCCCGTCGGGGCCGAAGGTGCCGTAGATCGCGCGGAAGCCCCGGTCCACGCTCCCGACGTTGATCAGGTTCTCCAGGACCCAGCGGGCGACCCGTTCGTGTTCGGCGGCGGGCCGCCGGGGGGCCTGGGCGGCGACGCGCGGCAGCAGCCGGGCCACTATCTGCTCGTGGTCGGCGCCGGTGTCGAAGTCCATGTTGAGCGTAACCAGGTCGATCGCGGACAGCGCGACCTCCGCCATCGCGTAGACCCCGTACTCGCCCGCCAGATTGGCCTTGCGTACGTCGAGGTCGTGCAGCGGGGCGGTGCAGGCGAGGGCGCGCAGCCGGCGGGCGAGGCCCTCGTCGGCGGCGGGGCCCGGCGCCGGGGATGGAAGGGGTTTCGCCGGGGCTGGGAGAGTCACGACGGAAAGAGTAGGCGGTGTCGGGGACAACATCCCAAACGGCATGGTTTCCGCCGGATCGGGTCCCGGCGGCGGGCGGCGCGGCGCGGCCGCTGTTCTACGCTCACCGCATGGCTTCCATGATCACACCTCTGATCGACCTGAACGCCGACCTGGGCGAGGGCTTCGGACGCTGGACGCTGACCGACGACGACGCCCTGCTGTCGGTGGTCACGAGCGCCAACGTGGCCTGCGGCTTCCACGCGGGCGATCCGTCGATCATGCGCCGGGTCTGCGAGCTGGCCGCCGCCCGGGGCGTACGGATCGGCGCGCAGGTCTCCTACCGGGACCTGGCCGGATTCGGACGGCGGTCGATGGACGTGCCGCCCGGGGAGCTGGCCGCGGAGGTGGCCTACCAGATCGGGGCGCTGGAGGTGTTCGCCCGGGCGGCCGGATCCCGCGTGTCGTACGTGAAACCGCACGGTGCGCTGTACAACCGCACGGTCCACGACGCCGGCCAGGCCGCCGCGGTGGTCGCCGGGGTCCGGCTGGCCGCCGGGGAGGCCGGGCTGCCGGTGCTGGGCCTGCCGGGCTCGCTGCTGCTGGCGGCCGCCCGGGATGCCGGGCTGGAGGCCGTGCCGGAGGCGTTCGCCGACCGGGCGTACACCCCGCTCGGGACGCTGGTGCCGCGCGGCGGGCCGGGGGCGGTGCTGGACGATCCCGACGCGGTGGTCGGCCGCGCGGTGCGGATGGCCGCCGAAGGGACGGTGGCGGCCTCCGACGGCTCCGCCGTGGCGGTGGCCGCCCGCTCGCTGTGCCTGCACGGGGACACCCCTGGGGCGGCGGGACTGGCCCGGCGCGTGCGGGAGGCGCTGGAGGGTGCCGGGGTGCGGGTGGAGGCCTTCGCGTGAGCGGCCGCCGGACGCTGGTGGTGGGCTCGGAGGCGCTGCTGGTGGAGGTGGACTCGGCCGGGGAGGTGGCGGCGCTCCACGCCGAGCTGCTACGCCGGCGGGAGGCGGGCGAGCTGGGCGGCGTACGGGAGGTGGTGCCGGCCGCGCGGACCGTGCTGCTGGACGGCGTGGCGGAGCCGGCCGCGCTGGCGGCGCGGATCGCCCGCTGGGAGGTGCCGCCGCTCGCCGGGACGCGGGGGCCGCTGGTGACCGTCCCGGTGCGCTACGACGGCCCGGACCTGGCCGAGGTGGCCGGCGCGTGGGGCGTCGCCGAGCGGGAGGTCGCGGAGCTGGTCGGGGGGATCGTCTTCCGGGTGGCCTTCTGCGGGTTCGCGCCCGGCTTCGGCTACCTCACCGGGCTCCCGGAACACCTGTGGCTGCCCCGGCGGGCGACGCCCCGTACGGCGGTCCCGGCGGGCTCGCTGGCGCTGGCCGGGGAGTACGCGGGGGTCTACCCGCGCTCCTCCCCCGGCGGCTGGCAGCTGATCGGGTCGACCGACGCGGTGCTGTGGGACCCCGCGCGGGAGCCGGCGGCGCTGTTCGCGCCCGGGGTGCGGGTGCGGTTCGTCGGGGAGGCGGGCGCGTGAGCGGGCTGCTGGTGCTGCGGGCGGGGGCGCTGACCACCCTCCAGGACCTGGGCCGGCCCGGGTACGCGCACCTGGGCGTGCCCCGGTCGGGGGCGCTGGACTCGGCCGCGCACGCCTTGGGCAACCGGCTGCTGGGCAACCCGCCGGGCGCCGCCTCGCTGGAGACGACCCTGGACGGGGTGCGGCTGCGCGCACTGGCGCCGGTGACGGTGGCGGTGACGGGCGCGCCCTGCGCGGTACGCGTCTGCGGGCACCCGGCGGCCTGGGGTGCGCCGGTGCGGCTGCGCGCGGGGGCGGAGCTGGACGTGGGCCGGGCGGAGCACGGGCTGCGCGGCTACGTCGCGGTGCGGGGAGGTTTCGCTGCGCCGGCGGTGCTGGGCAGCCGCTCGACGGACCTGCTGGCGGGGCTCGGGCCGCCGGTGCCGACGGCGGGGTCGGTGCTGGCGGTGGGCCCGGCCGGCCCGGATCCGGTCCCGGTGGCCGACGTGGTGGCCCCGGCGGGACCGCCGGTCGGGGAACTGATGCTGCCGCTGCTCCTTGGCCCCCGGGCCGACTGGTTCACGGGGGCTTCGCTGGCGGCGCTGCTCTCCTCGGCGTACCGGGTGTCCCCGGCGTCCAACCGGATCGGCCTGCGCACGGAGGCGGGCCCGGCGCTGGCCCGGGCGCGGGGCGGGGAGCTGCCGAGCGAGGGGATGGTGCTGGGTGCGGTACAGGTCCCGCCGGACGGGTTCCCGGTGGTCTTCCTGGCCGACCATCCGGTGACGGGCGGCTACCCGGTGGTCGGGGTGGTGCCCCCGGGGCCGGCCCTGGACGCGGCCGCGCAGGCCCGGCCGGGCCTGCCGGTCCGCTTCGTCCCCGCGACGCAAGGGCGGCCCCGCCGGGCGCCGGCGCGCTGACGGGGCCCGGGCCGGGCCACCGCGCGGGGGCGGGGTCCGGCTGCTGGGGACGCGCCCCGGGCTATACCGCAGACTCGGGGGCGATGCGGCTGCGGACCGCCGACTGGACGTCCTCCTCCTCCGCCGGGTCAGCCGCCAGGCGGCGCAGGCGCGGGGCCACGCGGGCGTCGGCGGTCTCCGCGTGGCGGGCCGCGACCTCGCGGGTGGTCTCCTCGCAGTCCCAGAGGCATTCGACGGCGAAGCCCGCCGCGAAGGTGGGGTCGGTGGCGGCGAGGGCCCGGGCCGTGCGGCCGCGCAGGTGGGAGGAGGCCGTCTCGCGGTAGACGTGGCGCAGGACGGGGGCGGCGCAGCCGATGGAGAGCCGGCCGGCTCCGTCCACGAGGGCGAAGAGGCGCAAGGAGTCCGGGCCGGCGGCGCGGACGGTGTTGCGGAGGGCGCCGAGGACCAGTCCGGCGTCGTCGGCGCCGCCGCCCGCGGCCAGGAGGGCGGCGGCGGCCGCTCCGAGGGCGTCGGGGCGGTGGATCCAGCGGCGGGCCCGGTCGAGGGCGGCCGGGCCGCTCATGCGCTCGTAGGCGGCCACCGCCGGCTCGTCCCCGGCGGCTTCGATCAGGTCCAGGACGGCCGGGTTCTCCGGTTCGGCGAGGACCAGGTGGTGCAGGGCGGTGGCCCGGGCGGCCTCGCCGCAGGCTCCGGCGGCGGCCGCGAGGATGGCGGAGCGGTCCTCGGGGGCGGCGACGGCCGCCAGGCAGCGCGCCGCGGGCACGTGCAGGGGGGTGCCCCGGCGCAGCCCGTCGGCGGCCCAGTCGAAGACGGCCTGGACGCCCCATCCGGGGCGGGGTCCGCCGGGGGTCATCTGGCGCTGCCAGCGGTCGAAGGAGCCCTGCTGGCGGGCGGCGCGCAGGCGCTCCGCGTAGGCGGGCAGCTCCTCCCACAGGGCCCACGGACGGGGCTCGTAGGCGTCGCGGACGGCGGCGGCCAGCCGGGCCTCGCCCTCGGCGGTGGCGGGGAACCGGGAGAGGACGGGGGCGGCGAGGGACCGCAGTCCGCCGTCGTCGTCGCGCAGGGCGAGTTCGTCGAGGGCCCAGGCCCAGTTGGCCCCGGAGGCGGCGTAGCGGCGCAGCAGCATGAGGGCGTCGTCGCGGCCGTAGGAGGCCAGGTGTCCGAGGACGGACAGGGCGAGGCCGGTCCGGTGCTCCTCTTCGTCGACGAGGTCGTCGGCGCCGAAGAGGTGGGCCTCGATCTCGCCGAGGGGGCCGTCGAGGTCGAGGTACAGGCGTGCGTAGTACAGGGAGCGGTTCTCCACCTGCCAGTCCTGGCGCGGGTCGCGCAGCACGCACTGGTTCAGTGCCGCGAGGGCCTCCGGTCTGGGCGCGGCGAGCGCGTGCAGGGTGCCGTCGCCGCGGCCTCGCTGGAGGAGCCCGAGCAGGGTACCGCTCGGCGCTATGACTGGTTCGAACATGGGAATGGCCTCAAATCAAGCTGGGGACGCGACCGGGAATCGGGATTCACAGAGCCGCGTAACAGCATGTGAGGACGTCCGCCGTCTGGTTCCGCTCGATGTAGACCATTGCCTTCTCACTCTCGTCGGTGCTTCGTGACCACGGCGGCCGGTGCGGCAGGGCCGGTGTGGACACCCGTGTCGTGTCCAGCCCGCTCCTGCCCGTCCGTCATGTCCGCGAATCGAATCCGACGCCATGATGACCCAGGCGGTTTGTGCGCCGCGACCACATTTAAGGGCGCCGTGACCAAGCCGTGAGGTGGCGGGGCCCTCGGGACCGGGCGGCGCCCGGGAAAAAGCGGACTACTTGGCTCCGAACAGTTCCAGCAGGTCGGCCTTGTTGAACATGCGGGCCGTGTCCACGGCGGAGGGGGTACCGGCGGCCGGGTCGGCGCCGCCGGCCAGCAGCGCGCGGATGACGGCCTCCTCGCCCTTGAAGACGGCGCCCGCGAGGGGGGTCTGGCCGCGGTCGTTGGCGCGGTCCGCCTCGGCGCCGTGCTCCAGCAGGACCGTGACGGCCTCGGCGTGGCCGTGGTAGGCGGCGAGCATGACGAGGGTGTCGCCGCGGTCGTTGGTGAGATTGGCCGGAACCCCGGCGTCCAGGTAGGCGGCCAGCATCGCGGCCTCACCCTGGCGGGCGAGGTCGAAGATCTTGCCGGCCAGTTCGACGACATCCTCGTCGGGGACGTCCTGGTGCTCGCTCATCGGTCGTACCGCCTTTCGGTCTCTGGCTTGTCGGCGCCACCCGCGGCGCACCGTCCGGGCCGCGTGAACGTCCCCTTCCGGGAGGAGTTTCCCCAGGCCGGGAGGGCAGGACGGCGCACGGCACTGCGTCCGTACGGGTGAATCGCCAGGGTAGCGCCCGCCCGGGGACACGGCGGGGCCGGTCCGAGGCAAGGATGCCTGGCGGCGGCGCCGCGACACCGCGGGAGCCGGGCGCGCCAGTCAGGCGCGTCCGGTCAAGTGAAAAAAGCCGGGATTCACCCGTATGCAGCTTTTATCGCATTGATACTTCCTGTGAGCCTGGAACAACTGATGGTGACCGTCCCCACCCACCAGGAGCCCCGACTCATCAGGAGAACGTCATGGTCCTGTCCATCTCAGGTGTCGTCCTGCTCGGCATCATCTGCTTCCTGTTCTTCAAGAAGGACGGGATGAAGCTCTCGCACGCGTTCGTCTGCGCGCTCTTCGGCTTCTTCCTCGCCGGCTCCGCCATCGCACCGAGCATCACGGCCAGTACGGCCAGCCTCGCGAGCCTGCTCGGCGGTATCAAGCTGTAGGGGCCGTCCGGCGGACCACGGCCGGTCCCGGCCCCGCCGGGGTTCCGGCCCCGCTCGGCTCCGGCTCCGTCCGGGCTCCGGCCCCGCCCGGGCCCCTCCACGCCCAGCCGTACACCTACGACCAGGCCCGCGGCCCCTGCCCCCGGCTCCCGCCCGGTCCGGCAGCGCCCGGGCCCCCCGACACCCCAGTCCCGCACCACCACGACTCCAGGAGACGACCGTGGCCCGGCGCCCACTCCCCCGCATCCTCAGCAGCGGCAACGCGTCGCTCACCCGGGGCCGCGACCTCGCCCGCACGGCTGCCGACAGCGCCACCGACGTGCTCCACCCGCTCATCGTCATCGGACGCGGCCTGCGCGTCCTGGCCTCCGCCGGGCGGCGCAGATGGGCCTCCACCCCGAAGGACAAGCGCGGTCCGGCGCTCTTCCTCGGGGCCGCCTGCGTGCTCGTGGTGGCGGTCGTCCCCTACGGACCCCTCGCCGCCCTGATCACCGTCATGGCGGTCGCGGCCTGGCACGGACGCGACCGCTCCCCGGCCGCGTCCGGGCCCGGCGACGCCGAGGCCGAGCGGCTGCGCTCGCTGTACGAGGCGCTCGTGCCGTACTTCTCCGCACCGGAGGACCCCAGCCCGCTCTTCGCCCACGGCGGGGCGTGGGAGGAGGCCTTCAGCGACTACGAGTTCGACGCGGCGGGCCGGGTCGTCCGGCTCGGCATCCGCTACCCGGCCTACTTCACGGATGGAGAACCCGCCTCGCGGGCCCGCATCGAGGCCCTGCTGCACGCCAAGGCCGGGCGCGGCCGGGAGTACCGCTTCGACTGGGACGAGGAGGGCAACCGGCTCCGGCTGCGGGTGCTGGCGGCCCTGCCCACCGACATCGCCGCCCAGCCGTTCGTGACCGCGCCGGGCGAGACCGTCCTCGGCTTCACCGACGCCGGGGGCGTCCAGCGCACCGTGCCGGTCCTGGAAGGGGAGGAGCCGGCCGACGTGCCGCCCGTCATCTGGCGGACCGGCCCCCGCTCCGCCGAGCCGCACCTGCTGGCCGTCGGCCAGCCCGGCAGCGGCACCTCCACCCTGCTGCGGTCGATCGCCCTCCAGGCCCTGCGCCAGGGCGGCGACGTGATGATCGTCGAGGGGGGCGGCAGCGGTGAGTACGCCTGCCTGGCCGGCCGCGCCGGGGTCCTCGCCGTCGAGTGCGGCCCTGCCGGGGCGGAGGCCTCCGTCGAGTGGGCGGCGCACGAGACCGAGCGGCGGCTGATCGCGACGCACCGGGCCCGCGAGGCGGGCCGCCCCGCGCCCGAGGACGCGCGGCGCCCGCTGTGGATGCTGCTGGACCGGCCCAGCGTGCTCGCGCACCTGGCGGCCGCCGAAGGGCGCCCCGATCCCCTCGCCCAGCTCCAGGTGCCGTTGCGGCACGGGCGGGCCGCGCACGTCACGGTGGTGGTCGCCGAGCACTTCGACCACCTGGAGCTGCTGAACGACGCCGTCTGGCAGCACACCCGCGCCCGGGTCGTGCTCGGAGCGGCCCCCGTCCAGCAGGTCGCCGACGTCCTCGGGCTCCCCCCGCACACAACGCCGCCCCAGCAGCTGCCGCCGGGGCGGGGGTACGCGCGGCTCGGTACGGGGCCGGTGCACCGCCTCCAGGTACCGGCCACGCCGGACCCCTACGACGACGCCTCGCACCCCGGGCACCGCCAGGCGGTGCTGGAGCTGCTGCCGGAGCGGCAGGCGCCGGTGCAGGGCGGCGAGGGTCCGGCGGTCCCCGCCCGGCCGCTCCGGGCGGTCCGGCCGCAGCCGTCCTCGGCCGACGCCTCGGAGACCCCCGAGGTCCCGGCGGAGGCGCCGTAGGGAGCGGGGCCGGACGGCCTACGCGACGAAGGTGCGCGGGGGCTCCGCCCCGCTGCCCCCCGCCCCCGTGCCGACCAGGCGGGCCGCGGCCGCCAGGCGGGCGGCGGCCTCCTCGGCCAGCGGCCCTCCGACCGTGAACGGCAGCCGGACGTACCCCTCGAAGGCCCCGTCCACGCCGAACCGGGGGCCCGAGGGGACGCGGACGCCGACCCGCTCCCCCACCTCGGCCAGCCGCGACCCGGACAGCCCGCCCGCCCGGGCCCACAGCGTGAGCCCGCCGCGCGGCACCTCGAACTCCCAGTCCGGCAGCTCCCGGCGCACCGCCGCGACGAGCGCGTCCCGGTTCTCCCGGGCCTGGTCGCGGCGCAGCCCGACGGCCTCCGCCCAGCCGCCGGTGCGCATCAGCCAGTTCACCGCGAGCTGCTCCAGGACCGGAGTGCCGAGGTCCGCGTACGCCCGGGCCGCGACCAGGCTGCGGATGATGTCGGGAGCCGCCCGGACCCAGCCGATCCGCATCCCCGCCCAGAAGGCCTTGCTGGCGGAACCCACGGTGATCACCGTGGAGCCCGCCGGGTCGAACGAGCAGACCGGCCGGGGCATGACGAGGTCCGCGTCCAGCTGGAGTTCCGCCATGGTCTCGTCGGCGATCAGCACGGTCCCGGCGGAGCGGGCCGCCTCGACCATCGCCCGGCGCTTGTCCTCCGACGCCAGGGCACCGGTCGGGTTGTGGAAGTCGGCGACGACGTAGGCGAGGCGGGGGGCCGAGTCGCGCAGCACCTGCCGCCAGACGTCCATGTCCCAGCCGCCGAGGCGCGCCCCCATGGCCACCGGCACCAGGCGGGCCTCGGCGGCGCGCATGAGCTGGAGGATGTTGGCGTAGGAGGGGGACTCCACGGCGATCCGCTCGCCCCGGCCCGCGAAGAGGCTGCAGATGGCGTCGATGGCGCCCATCGCCCCGGTCGTCACCATGATCTGCTCGGGCATGGTGGGGATGCCCCGCTCGGTGTAGCGGTCGGCGAGCATCCGGCGCAGCGCGGGAAGGCCCGCCGGGTAGTCCCCGTGGGTGTGCGCGTAGGGCGGGAGTTCCTCCAGGGCGCCCTGGACGGCCTTGGTCAGCCAGGGTTCGGGCGCCGGGAGGGCGGCGCAGCCGAGGTCGATCATCGAGCCGAGGGACTCGGGGGGCAGCGGTTCCAGGCCGCGGGCCGGCAGCGGGTTCCCGGCCGGCACGGCGGTCCAGCTGCCCGCGCCCCGGCGCGATTCCAGGAAGCCCTCGCCGCGCAGGGCCTCGTACGCGGCGGCGACGGTGGTGCGGCTCAGCGACAGGGCCACGGCCAGCTCCCGTTCCGCGGGCAGCCGGGCGGCGACGGGGACGCGGCCTTCGAGGACGAGCAGCCGGATGCCGTCGGCCAGGGTGCGGTACGCGGGCGGCTTGCGGGCTCCGGGCGGCGCGGGCCGTTCCTGCTGGGAGGCGATGAGCCGGGCGAGCTGCGCGGCACCGACCGCTGAGGTCCACTGGGCCATGGTGTCCGGTCCACCTTCGTCGAATTGGCCCCGGGATCGGGATTCCGGAGCCGGTATTGGATTGGCCGTGCGGGTCCAGACTGTCATGGGGCGGTCCGCACCGGCCAGACGGGTGGCGCAGGCAGCGGGCATACTGCCGCCGTGACTGACGTACGCCTTCGGCACCCCTACCTGGACCACCCGGCTCCGATCCCCTTCGCCCACCGGGGCGGGGCCGCGGACGGGCTGGAGAACACCGCCGCCGCCTTCCGCAGGGCCGCCGGCGCGGGCTACCGGTACTTCGAGACCGATGTGCACGCGACGGCGGACGGGAAGCTGGTGGCGTTCCACGACCCCACCCTGGACCGGGTCACCGGCACGCGCGGCAGGATCCGTGAGCTGCCCTGGAGCCGGGTGCGCGAGGCGCGGGTGGCGGGCAGCGAGCCGCTGGCCCTCTTCGAGGACCTCCTGGAGGAGTTCCCGGAGGCCCGCTGGAACGTGGACGTCAAAGACGAGTCGGCCCTGCATCCGCTGGTGAACCTGATCGCCCGGGCCCGTCTGTGGGACCGGGTGTGCGTGGGCTCCTTCTCGGAGAGCCGGGTGGCCCGGGCGCAGCGGATCGCCGGGCCCCGGCTGGCGACCTCGTACGGCGTGCGCGGGGTGCTGGGGCTGCGGCTGCGGTCCTTCGCGATCCCGGCGGCCCTGCGGGCGGGCGCGGTGGCGGCTCAGGTCCCGGAGACCCAGGGGGGCGTCCGGGTGGTGGACCGGCGCTTCGTGCGGACCGCGCACGAGCGGGGGCTCCAGGTGCACGTGTGGACCGTGAACGAACCGGAACGCATGGAGGCTCTCCTCGACCTGGGTGTCGATGGCATCATGACCGACCGGATCGACATCTTGCGCACGGTGCTGGACCGGCGCGGGGCCTGGGCCTGACACCCCCGGCCGCCGCGCGCGGTGCCCGGGACCGTGCGGTACGGGGACCAGCGAGGGGGCTCTCGGATGAGCGCGCAGACGACGGACGAGGCGGAGCCCGGGGCCGAGGACGGCAGACCGTCCGCCGCGGCGGCCGCCGCACGCAAGCGCGAACAGCGCGGCTGGTACTTCTACGACTTCGCGGTGTCCGTGTACTCGGCGAGCGTGCTCACGGTGTTCCTGGGCCCGTACCTCACCTCGGTGGCCAAGGCCGCCGCGGACGCGGGGGGCTATGTGTACCCGCTGGGCGTGCCGGTGCGCGCCGGTTCCTTCTTCGCCTACTCGGTCTCGGCCTCGGTGATCCTCGCCGTGCTGGTCATGCCGCTGGCGGGGGCGGTCGCCGACCGGACGGGGCGCAAGAAGCCTCTGCTGGCCGTGGCCGCGTACACCGGCGCCACGGCGACGGCGGCGATGTTCTTCCTGGGCGGTGAGCGCTATCTGCTGGGCGGGCTGCTGCTGATCGTCGCGAACGCCTCCCTGTCGGTGTCGATGGTGCTCTACAACGCCTACCTTCCGCAGATCTCCACCCCGGACGAGCGGGACGCCGTCTCCTCGCGGGGCTGGGCCTTCGGCTACACGGCGGGCTCGCTGATGCTGGTGGTGGACCTCGCCCTCTATCTGGGCCACGACTCCCTCGGCCTCTCCCAGGGCGAGGCCGTACGGATCTGCCTGGCCTCGGCGGGCCTGTGGTGGGGGGCCTTCGCGCTGATCCCGCTGCGCCGGCTGAGGGACCGGGCGGTGGTCAAGGAGGGGGCGGGAGGGGCCCCGGCCGTGAGCGGCTGGAAGCAGCTGGTGGCCACGTTCAAGGACATGCGGCGCTACCCGCTGACCCTGTCGTTCCTGCTCGCGTACCTGATCTACAACGACGGCGTGCAGACGGTGATCTCCCAGGCCTCGATCTACGGCTCCGAGGAGCTGGAGCTGGAGCAGTCCACGCTGATCGGCGCGGTGCTGCTGGTGCAGGTGCTGGCGGTGGCGGGCGCGCTCGCGATGGGCCGGCTGGCGCGGGTGTACGGGGCCAAGCGGACGATCCTCGGCTCGCTGGCCGCGTGGGCGCTGACGCTGGCGGCCGGCTACTTCCTGCCGGCGAGGACACCGATGTGGTTCTACGCGCTGGCCGCGATGATCGGGCTGGTGCTGGGCGGCAGCCAGGCGCTGTCGCGCTCGCTCTTCTCCCACCTGGTGCCGGCGGGCAAGGAGGCCGAGTACTTCTCGGCGTACGAGATGAGCGACCGGGGGCTGAGCTGGGTCGGACCGCTGGTCTTCGGCCTGACGTACCAGGTCACCGGCAGCTACCGGGACGCGATCATCTCGTTGGTGGTCTTCTTCGCACTGGGTTTCGTGCTGCTGGCGCGGGTGCCGGTGCGGCGCGCGGTGGAGGCGGCGGGGAATCCTGTTCCCGTACGCCTCTGAAACGCGGACCGGGGCCCGTCAGGGCCCCGGTCCGGCCCGCCCGCCGCCCGTCGGAGCCCCGGACTCACGAACGAATTCCGAACGAATTTCGACGTTGCGGCAAAGGGCCGGTAGTGTACGCCTTTGGCCTGCCAGGCGGACCGTTACTGCGCGCATAAGAAGTATAGACGTTGGGTGACATCTGCTGCCAGATGTGACAAAACGGGCACTGGTGGGTACAACAAGGGGCGGCACGACGGGCGACGCGTGACCCGGAGCGGGAATCTATACCGCCGACCGGACGTTGACCGGATGACGACGACAGCGACACCTGTCCTGTGGGCGACAAGCCCGGGAGGCACGATTCATGAGTGAGCGAGCTCTCCGCGGTACGCGGCTCGTGGTTACCAGCTACGAGACGGACCGCGGCATCGATCTGGCCCCGCGCCAGGCGGTGGAGTACGCATGCCAGAACGGACATCGATTTGAGATGCCGTTCTCGGTTGAGGCAGAGATTCCGCCGGAGTGGGAGTGCAAGGCGTGCGGCGCCATGGCACTCCTGGTGGACGGGGACGGGCCCGAAGAGAAGAAGGGCAAGCCTGCGCGAACGCACTGGGACATGCTCATGGAGCGGCGCACCCGCGAGGAGCTGGAGGAGGTGCTGGCCGAGAGGCTGGCCGTCCTGCGCTCCGGCGCCATGAACATTGCCGTGCATCCGCGCGACAGCCGCAAGTCCGCCTGAGACGCGGACACAGCGCAATAGCCGAGGGGCCCCGCCACTGATGTGGCGGGGCCCCTCGGCGTTTTCGCGTCCGCGTCGTCCCCGTCGTCTTACGGCCCGCCCGAGGACTGCGGGCTCCGGGCTCCGGGCTCCGGGCTCCGGACTACGGGGCCAGCGGCGGCCGGCGGTCCGCGTCCGGGCCGGGCTGCCGCCCGGGCGGGTCCTCCCGGACGACCTCGCCCTGGACGACCTTGCCGTCGGGGTAGTGGATCCGGGCCTGGGTGAAGGCGTCACCGAAGCCGCCCGCGGTGGCCGCGGCCATCTTCCGCTCCAGCGTGCGCTCGGCGCGGCGGCCGGCGAAGGCCCGTACCGGAGGCAGCAGCAGGAGCAGGCCGGCCACGTCGGAGAGCAGACCGGGCATGATCAGCAGCAGCCCGGCCAGCATCGTCATCGCGTTGCCCGAGCCCTTCTGGGGCCGCGGCGCTGAGGGTGCCGCGCCTGCCATCGCCTGCTCCTGGGCCTGCTGGAAGCTACGGGTGAGGTTCTTGAAGGCGCGGCGGCCGGCCCGCTTGATGACCACCACGCCCAGCACCAGGCCGCCCGCGAGCAGCGCCGCGACGGCGAGACCGCCGGCCTGCCGGGCGACGAGGCCGAGCAGCCAGATCTCCAGGATCAGCCAGGCGGCGACCGCAAGGGGGATGAACGTACGGGCGGGCGAGCGCCGCCGGGGGGCCGTCGAAGTGCCGGTCCTCAGTGAACCAGTGCCGGTCGTCATACCCTCCAGTGTGCCCGGAGCCGCGTAAAAGCGGTCTCAGCCGGAGGTACCGGGCATCCCCTAGGGGTCGGTCGGCCCAGCGGCACGGGTCAGGCGCGGCGCCTGCCGCCCAGCTTGGCGGCGCGCTCCTTCAGGCCCCACTGGGTGACCCGGAGCAGGGCCTCGACGACGATGTCCTTGCTCATCTTGCTGTCGCCGAGCTCGCGCTCGACGAAGGTGATGGGCACTTCCACGACCCGGAAGCCCTTGCGGACGGCCCGGCGGGCCAGGTCCACCTGGAAGCAGTAACCCGCGGAGGCGACCTCGTCCAGGCCGAGCCCCTCCAGGGTCTCGCGGCGGAAGGCGCGGTAGCCGCCGGTCACGTCACGGATCGGGACGTCCAGCATCAGCCGGGAGTAGGTGGATCCGCCGCGGGAGAGGATCTCCCGGCTCTTGGGCCAGTTGACGACCCGGCCGCCCGGCACCCAGCGGGATCCGAGCACGAGGTCGGCGCCGCCCAGCGCCGTGAGCAGCCGGGGCAGCTCCTCCGGCTGGTGGGAGCCGTCGGCGTCCATCTCCACGATCACGCCGTAGCCCTGCTCCAGGCCCCAGGCGAAGCCCGCCAGGTAGGCGGCGCCGAGGCCCTCCTTGCCCTTGCGGTGCAGGACGTGGACGTGGTCGTCGGCGGCCGCCAGTTCGTCGGCGAGCTTGCCGGTGCCGTCGGGGCTGTTGTCGTCCGCGACCAGGATGTGGGCCTCGGGGACGGCGGCGCGGACGCGGCCGGTGATCAGGCCGATGTTCTCGGCCTCGTTGTACGTCGGAATGATCACCAGGGTGGTGCCGAGGGGCCCGTAGGTCCGCTGTCCGCCGTCGCTCACTGGGTCCCCTTGTGTGTTCTTCGTACATCCCGTCACAGCAGGATGAGTTTAGAACAGCCGGCGACCGGGACCGGCGGCCCTTCGGGCCGGACCGGCTCCCGCTGGCCGCGGGCGCCGAGCCGTTGTCTACTGGGCCGCCGGGCCCGGTCCGGGGCCACCCCTCCCCCGGCTGTCGCCGGGGGTGCCCCCGCCGGTGAAACCTTCCCTCGCCCACCAAGCGCGGGCGCGCAGAGCGGACGGAGCGGTCCGGCGGGGACGTCCTGTGGTGCACCGGGCCGAACCTATCCGGGCCGGGCCGCCGGTACCGCACCGAGACGGGGTGGATCACCCCTGTGGCCGTACGAATACCTCCCGGCCGCCGACCACCGTCGCCAGGCACACCGGAAGGGAGCCGCCCGGGCTCAGATCGGGCAGGCCGGGCGTGCCGGAGCGGGGGTCGGTGGACCAGCGGGCGACCCGGTCGTCGGGGGCCTGGACCACCAGTTCGCCGGTCTGCCAGACCGCGTAGTCGGCCGGGGCGCCGGGCACGAGGGTGCCTGCGTCGTCGCGGCCCAGTGCCCGCCAGCCGCCCCGGGTGTGGGCGGCGAAGGCGGCCCGCACGGAGATCCGGTGCTCGGGGGTGCGGTGGAAGGCGGCGGCGCGGACCGTGCCCCAGGGGTCGAGCGGGGTGACGGGCGCGTCCGAGCCGAAGGCCAGCGGGACACCGGCCTTGAGCATGGCGGCGAAGGGGTTGAGGGTGCGCGCGCGGCCGGCACCGAGCCGGTCGGCGTACATGCCGTCCTCCCCGCCCCACGCCGCGTCGAAGGCGGGCTGCACGGAGGCGGTGAGACCGAGCTCGGCGAAGGCGGCGATGGTGTCCGGGGTCATCATCTCGGCGTGCTCCACGCGATGGCGGGCGGCCCGGATCCGGTCCAGGCCCACCTTCTCCGCGGCCGCGCGCACACCCTCGACCACGGCGGCGACGGCGGCGTCGCCGATGGCGTGGAACCCGGCCTGGAGCCCCGCCCCGGTGCAGGCGGCCACGTGCTCGGCGACCTCGGCGGCGTCCAGGTAGCCGGTGCCGGTGTGAGGGGCGTCGGCGTACGGGTCGTGCAGGCAGGCGGTGTGCGAGCCGAGGGCGCCGTCCACGAAGAGGTCACCGGCGGCGCCGACCGCGCCGAGTTCCTTCGCGAGGGCGAGGTCGCGGTCGGCCCAGTAGCCGTGGACGCGTGGGCCGGGGTATCCGGCGGCCAGCTCCAGCAGCCCGGCGAAGTCCTCGGCGGAGGAGATGTCCGGCCCGCCGCACTCGTGCACGGAGCCGATGCCGAGGGAGGCCGCCCGGTCCAGGGCCGCGCGCTGCGCCTCGGCGCGCTGGGCGGGACCGAGCGCGTCCAGCGCGGCCCGCCGCACGGCGTGGTGGTCGTCCTTGGTCAGCGGCTCGTCGCCGTGCGGGTGCACCTGGGGGACGAGGTCCAGCAGGGCGGTGGTGACCACGGCGGAGTGCACGTCGATCCGGCTCAGGTACAGGGGGCGGCCCCCGGCGGCCTCGTCGAGCTCGGCGCGGCGCGGGGCGCGGCGCTCGGGCCAGCGGGCGGCGTCCCAGCCGTGGCCGAGGAGCACCCGGTCGGCGGGCCGCCGTGCGGCGTACGCCCGTACGAGGCCGAGGGCCTCGGGGAGGGAGCGGACCCCGGTCAGGTCGAGGCCGGTGAGGGCGAGGCCGGTGGAGGTGGTGTGGACGTGGGCGTCGGTGAACGCGGGGGTGACGAGCGCCCCGCCGAGGTCGACGACCTCGTCCACGCCCTGCGCGAAGGCGTCGGCGGCGCCCTCGGAACCGACCCAGGCGACGCGGCCGCGTTCGACGACCATCGCGGTGGCGAAGGGGTCGGCGGGGCTGTGCACCTCGCCTCCGCGCAGGAGGACGGTGCGGGTGGTTCCGGCGGTGGGGGCGTGGGCTCCGGCGGCGTCGGCGGAGGAGGTGCGGTCGGTCATGGGGACCAGTCTCGCCCCTCCGCCCGCCGCGGATTTCCCCGGGTGGGGGCGGGCGGCCGTGCGCGGGCGCGGGCTGTACCGGGGGCCGTCGCGCGGGACGGGGGCCTTGCGCGAGGGGGCGCCGCGCCTCGAGGTCCGCCGGAGGCCCCCTAGACGCGGGGCGGACGGGCCTCGTAGGGGGTGGAGAGGACCACCGTGGTGCGGGTGGAGACGTGGGCCAGGGCGCGCAGCCGGCCGAGGAGGTCCTCGAGTTCGAGGGGGCTGGCCACGCGGACCTTGAGGATGTAGTTCTCGTCGCCGGCCACGCTGTGGCAGGCCTCGATCTCGGGTACGCCCGCCAGCCGGTCCGCGATGTCGTCGGGGGCGCTCGGGTCGAAGGGCTTGACCGAGATGAAGGCCGTCAGGGGCAGCCCGACGGCCTCGGGGTCCACGACGGCCGCGTACCCCCGGATGACGCCGCGCTGCTCCAGCCTGCGTACTCGCTGGTGGACCGCCGACGTGGACAGGCCCGTGGCCTTGCCCAGGTCCGTGTAGCTCATCCGCCCGTCCCGCACGAGCAGATCCACGATCTGGCGGTCCAGCTCCTCCATTGCGCTCATAGCCGCACAACCTATTGCCCCGAGCGGCTCCAGGCACAGCGGTGTCCACGCAGAAGTGGCACCTGCGGCGGGCATGTGACCAAAGCCACAGGCATGTACGGGCGTACATCCCGCTCTGGTGGTTACTCGTGCCGCGCGACGGGAAGTGCTTGGTGTGGCCGTGGCCGAAGTACCTGCCCGCCCGGCCCACCCAAGGGGGAATACATCCATGCAGAACACCAAGCGCGCCGGCCGTACCGAGCCGGAGCCCCTGGAATCCGTCGGAACCGGTTACGCGGACGACGGGGAGTACCTCGAACCCGGCGACGCCGAGGACTTCGACGTCCACCACGCGGTCTGCCCCGACTGCGGGCAGTCGATCGCCCTCGTCGCCGACGAGGAGCACCTGCCGCAGCACGCGCTGTGCCTGACCCCGTGGAACCCGTTCGGGCTCACGGTGTGCGCCGGCACCGGCCGCCCGGTCGCGGACGCGCTGCCGACGCTGGGCGCGCTCCTGCCGGAGCAGCAGGAGCTGGAGGCCGTCGTGCACCTCGACCTGCCGCAGGGCCTGGACTGGCGGACGCAGCCGTTCTCGCACGTCGGCGGGCCGGGCTCGCGTCCCGTGCGGCCGGAGGCGGCCCCGCTGCCCCGCAAGAGCCAGCACGCGCAGGCCGCCTGAGCGGGCTCGCGTCCGCCGTCCGCGCCTACCAGTACGTGCCCTGCACCATGCCGGCCAGGCCGGCGTGGTGCAGGATCAGGCCGTCGGGGTCGGCGGGGACCTCCACCTCGCCGAAGTACGCCTGCCGGTAGGCGATGCGGAGCATGACGATCCCGTGCCGCAGGGCCGCGTACAGGGTGTGGAACTCCATGTGCGCGGGGGTGTGGCCGGTGAGTTCCGCGTAGCGGCGTTCCAGGTCCTCGCGGCGCAGGAAGTCCGGCAGGCCCGGCTGGCCGAAGCTCACGGTCAGGTCCTGGAAGAAGCGGTGCAGGTAGACGGTCCAGCCGAGGTCGACCTCGCGCGGGGCGTAGGCGGCCATCTCCCAGTCGAGGACGGCCACCGGCCGGAAGCCGTCGTAGACGATGTTGCCGATGCGGGCGTCCCCCCAGTTCAGGACCGGTTCGCCCTCGTCGGCCGGCCAGAGCTGCTCCAGCCGGTCGAAGGCCCGCTCCAGCAGCGGTGAGCGCGCCAGGCCGGACACCACCCACTCGTAGTAGGCGCGCTGCGCGTCGACGTGACGGCGCAGCGGGCTGCCCTCGCCCGCCGGGAGCAGGAACGCGGCCTCCTCGGCGGGGAACCGGTCGTGCAGCCGGGCGAGGAGGGAGATGCTCGCCTCCTGGAGTGCGGCGCGCTCGGCGTCGGTGGCGGAGTGCAGCCAGTTCCCCTCGTAGGTGTAGGGCATGACGTCGGGCGGTACGCGGCCCTCGGCTCGGGCCATCACGAAGAAGGGCGCCCCCAGCGGTGCCGGGTCCTCCTCCAGCCACAGCACGCGCGGGACGGGCAGGTCGGTGTGCTCGGCGACCAGGCTCATCACCCGGTGCTGGCGCGGCATGTCGTAGGTGGGGAAGACGGTGTAGGCGGCCGGGTCGGCGGCCAGCCGCAGGGCGCAGCCGCGGACGGGGGCGTCGGGGTATTCGATGTCGAAGAGCAGGGTCTCGCTGGACATGCCGTTGGAGCCGGGGACGGAGGTGTTGACGACCTTCGCGCCCGGGAGGCGGCCGTCGAGCCAGGCCGCGAGGCGGCGGCCGAGTTCCTCGGGCTCGCGGGTGGAGGTGCGCGGGCGGGGTGCCGTGGCCATGGGCGGCGCTTCCTCTCTGGTGGGGGTCAGGGCGCGACGGAGGAGTGGTCGGCGAAGCCGCTGGGGTCGTGTCGGCCGAAGCTGCCGTGTTCGAAGATGCCGAAGCCGGTCCGCCCGTCCAGGGTGAAGCGGGCCGAGTGGTCGGTGACGCCGAAGGCGGCCATGGGGTGCGCGGCCGGGTCGGAGAGGTCGTACGCGCGGCGGTCGGTCCAGCCCCGGCCCTGCCAGGTGCCGTGCTGCCAGTCGGTGGCGGGCGGGTAGCCGGCGCCGATAGCGAGCGGGGAGGAGTTGAGGATCCGCACGCCGAGTTCGAGGGGCTTGCGGGACGGCTCGGTGAGGTGGACGACGGCGCTCTCGGGATGACGGCTGCCGGGGCGGTAGCGGATCTCGGTGTGCGGCCAGCCGAGCTGGACGTCGTGGCGACCGCTGTCCTCGGGGAAGACCTGGACGGCCTCGCTGAGGGTGCGGTGGCCGTCGGCGTCCTCCTGGGCGATGACCATCAGGAAGCGGTCCTCGAAGCGGACGGGGATCCAGAGCCAGTGGAAGCCCTCGGGGCGGTGCTCCTCGGCGGCGCGGCCGCCGTCCTCGCCGGGTATCGGGCGCACTCCCCAGCTGCGGTCGCGGGTGCCGGTCCACTCCCCCGGCGTGACGGTGAACTCCTCGCCCCGGGCCCGGACGGTGCCGGTGACGCCGCCCGCCTGGACGAAGCGGCGGCCTTCGAGCATGAGCCGGTCGCCGCGGCGCTGGACGTGGTGGGGCTCCCAGACGGCGGGGAACTCCGCGGTCCAGGTGACGTCGTACGACAGCCCGCGCGGGTCCGCCGGGTCGGGGTCGCAGCGCAGGGTGAGCCGCTTGAGCGGTACGTCGACGGTGATGGACAGGGGTCCCACCGAGAGGTTCATCCGGTCGTCGGTGAGGGCGTCGGAGGCGCGGACGGCGAGGAGTTCCTCGCCCAGGCGCAGGGTGGCGTAGGCGTCGATGACCCCGGCGTTGGGGTAGACGCCGAGGCCGAGGACGAGGACGGCGCGGCCGGCGTGGTCGAAGACGTGGAAGATGCAGCGGTCGTAGGCGTTGCGGTCCCCGCTGACGTGGTGCTTCATCGACAACGGGGCCTGGTGGACGGGGTATTCGTCCAGGGCGACGGGGCGGTCCGCGGGCACGGCAAACCTCCTGGAGCGCGGGGGCGGGCAGGGCTGCTGAGCGGATATGACGGTACGTCAGATATCCCGCTCCCGGCCAGAGCCGTGGCACGCCCTGACGGCCCGGCACTCCCGGCCACCGTGCCGCGCGGGACGGCGGGGCGGGGCGCACGACCCCGCGCGCGTGGGACGGCTCGAACGGATGGGCGCGGGCGGGGAGGGGTTACCCGTGCGTCGGATCGGGCGTTGGCGGTGCATGACCACCCTCGAAACGCCGTCGGCGAGGGCGGGGCGCAGGCGGCGCCCCACCCCGCCGGGGTACGAAGAATCGGTTCAGCAGGCGGTTCCGCAGCCGGCCCGCCAGCACGGCCGGCCCCGCCAGCCCGACCCGCCGATCTACGGCGACCTGCTGGCCCGCTGGGCCGCCGACGGCCGCACCCTGCCGGGGCACCGCGACCCGGAGTGGTCCCGGATCGCCACCTCCCCGATCTGGCCGAGCGGCCCGCTGTACGAATCCTGAGCGGACGCGTACCGGCCGGCTCACCGGGGTGGGGGGGTCAGCGGTCCCCCTTCGCGCAGGGTCTTCCAGATCGTGACGACCGCCACGAGCTGCGCCAGGCAGAACGCCAGCGAGGCGAAGCGCATCTGGTAGACGTACGCGACGAGGCCGGCGCTGGTGGGCCAGTAGCGCCGCTCGCTCTGGAACGTCTGCACGTCCATGACCAGGCCGGTGAACGTCATGACCGAGGCGAAGGCGGCCATGGCCGGGGTCGTCCCCTGCATGCTCTGACCGATGGTCTGGGCGATCACCTGGTGGGCCGCGACCGGAACGGCGAACGCCGCGGCGACACCGAATGCCTTGCTCGGCCCGTGCCGTCCGGGGAGGTCGCGCCACAGAGCCCCGAGGAAGAACCCTCCGGCCACCCAGGTGGAGTGCCAGAACAGGACCTCGGAGAGGATGTCGAGGAAGCCGCTGCCGGACTGAGTGATCACGAGCCACGATTCGTTGCGGATCATCTCCGTCCAGTACATCAGGGCGGTGGCGGGCAGGCCGACCCAGCACGCGACGAGTGCGCCCCGGCAGGCATTGCCCCACCACGTGGGCATGGGCCCGCAGGCGAACGGCAGGTCAACCGGCCGCACCCCTTCCGGCAGACACCGGTCCAACGCGTCGATCTCGCGCTCGATCGACTCCTGTGTCGGGGTGCGTTCGGCGGACTGGCCGGCGCCCGCGCGCTGCAGCCGCGACTGGAGCTGCCGGAAGCGTCGCGCCAGGCGCAGCAAGTCGGAGCGGTCGGTCCTCGACACGGTCCTCCCGAGCGGGGTGTTGTCCGCCGAGGGCTGCTCCAGCACGGACCTGGCCTGTCCCAGAGCGAGCAGCCCCCAGGCCGCGGCAAGGCTGACGGCCAAGACGACGATGTCGCCCGAGAAACCGTAGTACAAGGCGTAGCTGGGTACCGCGGTGAGCACGAACAGCACCACCAGCAGGAACTTCTCGGCCCGGTCGGGCGTGAACGAGTCTTCCTCGCGGTGTTCGGAACGGCAGACCCGGAGCGCCCCCACCAGGACCAGCGGTGTCAGGTAGGAAGCCAGCGGCGTCAGCGAGAAGAGAGCCTCGCTGGGGAACCGCCACCACCACTCGTCGTAGGCGGTGTCCCATTGCTGTCCGTACGTCTGCCAGCCGGGGTCGGCGAGCCAGCTGCGGTGTTCCCAGTCCCGCTCGAAGGCGACGAAGGCCCACAGGACGACCGAGGCCGCCACCACGAAGGCGACCGATGCCATCAGCCGGCGCGTCAGCCCTCCGTCGCCCATGAGCAGGACTCTCTGCCCCGACGAGACCAGCCCGAGCAGGCACACGAAGACGACCGCCAGGAGGACCAGCGGCACGATCCAGGAGCCGGGTGGTTGGATCTTGGCGTCGCTGCTGGTCAGCAGGGTGGACTCGGACCGTTCGACATAGACGTGGGCTGCCGCCAGACAGAGGGTGAAGGCGCACACCCCGGTGAGGAAGGCCTTCCCCACCCTGCCCAGGAAGCACAGGACGAGCCCGAGCGCCAGCGTCGTGAAGAGCCAGAGGCCCGAATCGTAATACCCCGCCCAGGACATCTGCCCGCGGATGAAGCGGTAGGCGTTGTCACCCAGGTAGACCACGAGGACGAACAACGCCTGTAGGAGCGCCCAGGTCTTCATCAGCCTGAGCGACTGTTCCTCCCTCGGCGTCGGATCGTCGCCCAGACCGCGCCGGAGCCTCCTCGCACAGAGCAGCAGCAACGCACTCGCCTGCAGGTACCAGAAGGCACCCGAGGCACTGCTGAGGCCGAAGGTCTCCCAGAACTCGCCCTCCGTCCAGGTGATGGCAAGCCACTGCTGTGCCGGGGGCGGACGGAACGCCACCCGGAAGGTCTGCTCGCCTTTCAGGTTCCGCCACTTCAGTTCGGTGCCCTTCTCCCCGAAGGCCGGCGCCGGGGTGACCGACATGGCACCGGGGCCGCCCAGCCGGACCCGCACCTCCTCCCAGGTGGCCCCGGCGAGATTCGGCGGCGGCCGCAAGGCGATGGTCCACTCGTTCCTGCGGGCGTCGAGCTGCCAGGGCCCCACGGGGTAGGAGTCAAGCTGCTGAACCCATGCGACGGCCTCGTAGTGGACGGTGGTCCAGGTGCCGTCGGCCGTCACGGTCAGCGGTTTGAGCCGCCACTCGGAGACCTTGTAGGTGCTCTCTTGCGTGACCTTCCCCAGCAGGCAGCGCAGCGCGGATCGGTAACGCGGTGAGCGGGCGTCCAGGAGCAGGTCCGGAGCGCGCTCCCAGCTCCTCGGAGCCCGCACTTCCATCACGCTGGTGAGAAGGGTGTCGTCACGGCCGCGGTGGGCGAAGGCCGCCGATGCGGTGACCTTGGCCCCGCGCAGTTGGTCCGCTCGGCAGGAGTCCACCGCCCCGGCGGCCCGGGCCCGCCCTCCTCCGGCCTGCACGGCGAGGACGGCGAGCAGAGCGACCAGCAGCACGTACGGCAGGAACGGTCCGGAGCGCGTGGGACGGATCACCGCCCATGATCTTCTCCGCCCGGCCCGGACGGCTCTCGGCGACACGGCAGAACCCCCGCGGGTTCACCTCGGCGGCCGAGAGCCGTCACGCGTCCGGCGTCAGCGGGTTTCGGGGCCCGCCAGGTGGCGGGCGATGACCATGCGCTGGATCTGGTTGGTGCCCTCCACGATCTGGAGCACCTTCGCCTCGCGCATCAGCCGCTCCACCGGGAAGTCCGCCGTGTAGCCGTAGCCGCCGAGGATCTGCACCGCGTCCGTGGTGACGGCCATCGCCGCGTCCGTGCAGAAGAGCTTCGCCATCGCCGCCTGCCGGGAGAAGGGCTTGCCCGCGTCCCGCAGCCGTGCGGCCGCGAGGTACAGCGCCCGGCCCGCCTCGATCTTCGTGGCCATGTCGGCCAGCATGAACCGCAGCCCCTGGAAGTCCGCGATCGGGTGCCCGAACTGCTTGCGGCCGAGCGCGTACGCGAGGGCCTCGTCCAGCGCGGCCTGGGCCACGCCGATGGCGCAGGCGGCGATCCCGAGCCGGCCCGCGTCGAGGGCGGCGAGGGCGATGGTGAAGCCCTGGCCCTCCTCGCCGATCCGCCGGGCGTCGGGCACGCGGACCCCGTCGAAGTGCAGCTGGGCGGTGGGCGAGCCCTTCATGCCCATCTTCTTCTCGGGGACGGCCGCCGTGAGGCCGGGGGCGTCGCCGGGTACGAGGAAGGCCGTGATGCCCTTGGCGCCGGGGGCTCCGGTGCGCGCGAGGACGGTGTAGAAGTCGGCGACGCCGCCGTGGGTGATCCAGGCCTTGGTGCCGGTGATCAGCCAGTCGTCGCCGTCGCGGACCGCCTTGGTGGTGAGCGAGGCGGCGTCGGAGCCGGCGGCCGGCTCGGAGAGGCAGTAGGCCCCGAGCAGCCCGCCGCCGAGCATGTCGGGCAGGTGGGCGGCCTTCTGCTCCTTGGTGCCGTATCCGGCGAGGCCGTGGCAGGCCAGGGAGTGCACGCTGACGCCGAGGCCGACGGTCAGGCGGGCGGCCGCGAGCTCCTCCAGCACCTGGAGGTAGACCTCGTAGGGCTGGTCGCCGCCGCCGAACTCGCCGCCGTACGGGAGCCCGAGCAGACCGGACTCGGACAGCAGGGTGAAGACCTCGCGGGGGAACCGGCCGGTCTCCTCCTCGTCGGCGGCGTGCGGGCGGATCTCCCGCTGGGCGATCTCTCGTACGAGCGTGAGGAGGTCCCGGGACTCCTCGGTGGGCAGCTGACGGTCCACCGGCTGCGGGGCGCGGTCTGTCATGGCGGCGCTCTCCTCCCTCGTCGGGCACGGCGGCGACGCGTGAGGTGTGGGACGCGCCGCCGGGTCTCGGTGCTCTCACAGCCGATGCTGCCCTCCCGGATCGCGGAAGGGCTCGAACAGCGGCTGCGGCGGCTTGAGTATGCCCGATCAGGCGCTTTACGTCACCGGTGCGGGATCGCCATGATCATCCGGTGCGCTCGCGGGCTCCTCGGGAAGGACTCGAGGAGTGGGACAGCCGGGGACGAACCCCCCGATCGCGCTCGGTGCCAACCTCGGCGCGGGCGCGGCGGGGGCGGACGCGGCGAGGGGCGGACGCGACGGTCACAGCCAGCCGAGCTGCGTGACGAACATGGCCACGACCACCACCAGGGTCCAGCCGAGCACGTGCTCCAGCCAGGCGGAGTCTTCCTTGGGGCCGCCGGTGGCGACGAGGCGGCGGGCGTGGGCGGTGAGGGCTGCGGTGTGTGCGGTCATGCCGTCCAATGTGCCAGCGTTCACGGCTTTCGCGGTATATGACGACGGTCACTGGTGGCACCGGTCACGCCGCCGGGCCCCGGCGGCCTCCGGAGCTCGGAGGCGCTGCCGGGGCCCGGCGGCGGGATGCGCTCCCGGTCAGGGCGTCGTACGGGTGGTACGCGCCGCGTGCGCCGCGTTCCCCGTGCGCTGGCGACCGCCCATGGCGACCATGGCCAGTCCGAGGCACAGGGCGACCGCGCCGGTGATGACGTTGCTGACGACACTGCGGGTCGTGTCCATCTCACCGGCCATGACCCAGGGGGCCACGATGGTCCAGGCGCCGATCGCGACCGCCGTCCAGGCCATCGCGTGTGTGCGCTCGTACGCCGTCCCCAGCCCGCCCATGCACAGGCAGAAGGCCAGACCGGCGATCAGGTTGTTGATGGCCAGCGGGCCCAGCACGCTGAACCCGGCTATCCATGGCGAAGCCGCCAGGTAGAGGCCCGTGATCAGGGCCAGCGCCTCCACGGCCTGCGCGGCGGGAGTGCTCGTCACTCGCTCGAACCGATTCCGCATCTCGGCGAGGTCCGGGTGGTGTTCGATGCTCGAATGGGTGGTCATAGTGGGCTGCCTCCTAGAGAAGCCTTATATGACCTTTATGCCCGCATTTCACCCATTCAGCCATTCGAACCGACGGGCTTTCCCGGAATCCGCCCTCAAAGCACCCCGACCTCCCGCAGCGCCCTGACCTGGTCCGCCCCCGGCCGGGCCGGGGCGTAGAGGTAGCAGACGCCGCCGCTGCCCGAGACGGTCTTCCCGGCGGCGTTGCGGCGCTTGGTGCGCAGCCACACGTTCTCCCACTCCCGGCGCTTGTAGACCCGGCGCACCGACGCGTTGTCCGCCGAGTTCGGGTCGTTGGCGATCACGTCCCCGGCCGCGGTGAAGCCGATCACGGCCATCAGGTGCCCCGCCGTGCCGTAGCCGGCCCCGGTGAGCTCCTGCGCGAGGAACGACTGGGAGGTGATGACCGGGATCCCGGCCCGGACCAGGGTCTCCAGCTCGGCCAGGGAGGCCAGCCGGGTGACCACCCCGGCCATGTCGCGGTAGGTGGCCGCGTAGGCGGCGTTGAAGGGCCAGTTCCCGCAGCCCTTGTACGCGGCGTCGTACGTCGAGCGGGCCGCGTGGCAGACCTGGGGGTCGGCGTATCCGGGGCGGACCCAGCTCAGGGCGGCCGCGCTCGCCTTGCGGCCCCAGTACTCGATGACCATCTGGGAGGAGGTGGGGCTGCACCAGGCCTCGCCGCCGTTGTCGTACTCGGGGTACCGGCCGGCGTGGACCTCCTGCGAGTAGCGCGGCACCTTCAGCTCGTGCGCCCGGCCCGAGGGGGCGGTGGCCGGGACGGTGAACCGGTCCGGGACGGCGGAGGCCATCGCCCCGGCCAGCCAGACCCTCGGGCCCCGGGCGGCACCGGGCTTGCGGTGGAGGGTCAGGCGCAGCTGCCAGCCGGTGATGCGCAGGCCCGCGGCCGGGGCGTCCACGGCCAGGGTGTCGGTCCAGACCGTGGTCCGGCCGTCGGTCTGCCCGTCGACGGAGGTGCGCCGGATGTCGCCGTCCCCGGCGGCCCAGCGGCCCATCACGTACCAGGGGCCCCGGGTGCCGTCGCCGTAGGCGGGGCGCAGCTCGGTCTGGACCCAGGTGCCGGCCGGGGTGCGGGCGTTCCAGGAGGCGACGGCCTCGGTGGCCGGGACGGTGGAGCGGTGCACGGGCGAAGTCCAAGTGGCGTACTCCCAGGTGGACTTGCGGGCCGTGTGGGGGTCGGTGTACTCGGTGCGGCCGGCCGGGGTCGCGATCTCCAGGCCCGGGCGGGCACCGGCGACGGCGGTGGTGCCGCGGTGCGTGCCGGCCTGCCAGTGGGCGTACGTGTACCAGAACCGGTTGTCGACCGTCCGGGCCGCGGCCGCGCCGCCGCCCGCGGCTTCCCCGGGGGTCCGCTCGGGAGACGCGGCGCCCGTCGGGTCGGATGCGCCGGTGGGGTCGGATGCGGCCGTCGGGTCGGCAGCCGAGGCCCGGCCTCCGGGGACGGTGGCCGCGGTGGCGGCGGCGAGGGCGACGGCCAGCAGGGCCCTGCGTGGCGTGGGTGCGGTCATCGGCGTGTTCCCCCAGGGGATCGGTCTGGTGGTGCGGCTGCTCCACCTTTCCAGTTCCCGGCCGCGCGACGGCGAAGCCCGGGGCCCGTGTCGGGGCCCTTACCCTGGCCGGGTGCAGCCTCAGCAGTCACTCGAACCACTCGCGCGGGAGATCGCCGCCCTGCCGCCCTCCCTCGGTCCCGTTCGGCTGATCGGGATCGACGGGCACGCCGGCTCGGGCAAGAGCACCTTCGCCGAGCGGCTCGCGGCGGCCCTGGGCGGCGCGCCGGTGCTGCACCTGGACGACGTCGCCACCCACGAGGAGCCGTTCGGCTGGCCGGAACGGCTGCGGGCGCAGGTGCTGGAGCCGCTCGCCGCCGGACGGGCCGCGCACTGGGCCGCGTACGACTGGGTGGAGCGCCGCTTCGGTCCGGAGCGGGTACTGGAACCGGCGCCCGTGCTGCTCGTCGAGGGCGTGGGGGCGGGCCGGCGGGCGCTGCGACCCCATCTGGCGCGGCTGCTGTGGATGGAGACCCCCCGCGAGGTGTCCTGGGGACGCGGACGGAACCGGGACGGGCGCGAACTGTCCGGCTTCTGGGACGGATGGGAGCGCGCGGAGCGCGCGCACTTCTCGGACGACCCTTCACGCCCCTTCGCCGACACCTTGGTACGCCAGAGCGGTACGGGATACGAGTGGACTTCCGGGGCTTCTGCGACCCCGGGAACGGCCCGTTCGGACACGGAGCGTCACGGACTCCCCCAGGCCTGAGCGGGCCCGGGCAGATGGCGGCGCGGGGCTTTCCCGACCCGCTTGACCCGGGCCCGGCCGCCGCCGTACGTTCTGAATGCGCGGTCTGCGAAGGCCGCCGCGGACGCGAAGCCCCCGGTTGTTCCCCCGTGATCGGGGGCTTCGCTCTGTCCCGGACCGGGTGCGGCACGTGCCGCTCCGCCCACCGCTCCTCACCCTGAGTCACCCCGCGCCTCCCGGATACGTCCCCGACCCGTGTCCACCGCACCCTGGGTAAGGTGCGTCACCGCAGGTACGATGCAGCCCTGATTTCATCGGCGGGGTCGGCAACTCGCGTGCGCGGCGCGGAGTTCGGCGCGCACCACGGGGCATGCTTGTGGGGGATGTGATGGACTTCGGCATGCCGGGCAGCGCACACGCTCCGGCCGAACTGGCCTGGCTGCGCGGGGTCGACGCCTGCACGATGGGCGCCTACCCGCAGGCCGAGGAGGAGTTCCGCACGGCCGTCGGGCTGGATCCCGCGATGGCCGACGCCTGGCTGGGACTGCACGCGCTGCGGGTGGACACCACCAACGCCTTATTGCGGATGTACGCCCACCGGGACCGCTTCGGCGAGCAGCGCGCCCGGCACCGGCGGACCCTCAACTCCTGGTACTGGCTGGGCTGGTGGGTACAGCCAGTGCTGGAGAGCCGGCGGGACCTGCTGCTGGCCCACGCCTCGCACTGGCTGGACGGCCGCCACGTGCCCGAGCTGGACCAGGCCCTCGCCGCGCTGCCGCCGGTGGACACCGACCCCCAGGTGCGGTTCCTGCACGCCTGCCGGGCCTACCTGGTCAAGGACTGGGAGCAGCTCGTACGGCACACCGAGCCGCTGGTGCTCGACCCGCTCCTCGGAATCGAGGCGGGGCTCTTCGGCGGGATGGCGCGGGTCCGGCTCGAAATGTACGGGCAGGCGGAGCCGATGCTGTCGGCCGCGCTGATGCGGTGCCGCAGCGAGCAGCCGCAGCGCAAGGAGCTGCGGTACTGGCTGGCGAGGGCCCGCGAGGGCACCGGGCGCAGCGCGGCGGCGCTGCCGCTGTACCGGGCGGTGCACCGGGTGGACCCGGCGTTCATGGACACCGCGGCGCGGCTGACGGCCATCGAGGACAGCACCGACCCCGACGACATGGCGGGAATGGCCGACGCCTTCGGCTACGGCGGCTACGGCGGCCACCTGAGCGAGGGCTCGGCCGGGCACTACGCGGCGGTCGCGCTGGGCGGCGGGGGCGGCGGCGGTGGGGGGCCGGTCCAGGACATCGCGCCGGACGGGCAGGCGCAGGCCGATCCGCCGACGCCCGGAGAGCCGCCGGGGACGGGCCGGGTGGAAGGCGTACGGCACCGGCTTCCGGTGCCCCCGCAGGGCGCCCCGCCCGGAATCCCGGCGGGGCCGGCCGATCCGGCCCTGCTCGCCGAGGCCCTGGCGGAGCTGGAGCGGATGGTGGGCCTGGAGCCGGTGAAGCGGCAGGTGAAGGCCCTCTCGGCGCAGCTGCACATGGCCAGGCTGCGGGCCGCCCAGGGGCTTCCGGTGCAGCCGCCGAAGCGGCACTTCGTCTTCTCGGGGCCCTCGGGCACGGGCAAGACCACGGTGGCCCGGATCCTGGGGCGGGTCTTCTACGCGCTGGGGCTGCTGGGCGGGGACCACCTGGTGGAGGCGCAACGGGCCGACCTGGTCGGGGAGTTCCTCGGGCAGACCGCCGTCAAGGCGAACGAGCTGATCGACTCCGCGATTGGCGGGGTGCTGTTCGTGGACGAGGCGTACAGCCTGTCCAACTCGGGCTACAGCAAGGGGGACGCGTACGGCGACGAGGCCCTCCAGGTGCTGCTGAAGCGGGCCGAGGACAACCGGGACCACCTGGTGGTGATCCTGGCGGGCTACCCCGCGGGGATGGACCGGCTGCTGGCCGCCAATCCGGGACTGTCCTCGCGGTTCACGACCCGCGTGGACTTCCCGAGCTACCGGCCGACGGAACTGACCGCGATCGGCGGGGTCCTGGCGGAGGCGAACGGCGACTGCTGGGACGAGGAGGCGCGGGAGGAGCTGCGCAGCATCAGCGGCCACGTGGTGGAGCAGGGCTGGATCGACGAGCTCGGCAACGGCCGGTTCCTGCGGACCCTGTACGAGAAGAGCTGCGCGTACCGGGACCTGCGGCTGGCCGGTTTCGCCGGTGAGCCCTCCCGGGAGGACCTGGCGACGCTGCGCCTGCCGGACCTGATGCAGGCCTACGGCGAGGTCCTCTCGGGCCGCGGCCCGAGCCCGTCCTGACGCGCCGCGCGGCGACGCGCGGCGACGCGACGCCGCTGCGGCCGGACCGGTGGGACCGGGGAGGGGGACCCCGGTCCGGCCAAAGATCATCGGACGGTAGGCTCGACCCGCAACACGGCGCGAAGGAGAGCCTCGATGGCGCGGGTTGCAGTGATCGGCGGCGGTATCAGCGGGCTGGGAACGGCCCTCATGCTCGGGCGGCGGGGCCATCCGGTCACCTTGTACGAACAGGACTCCCGGGAGGCCGGAGAGGACCTCGACCGGGACTTCTTCCACTGGGAGCGACCCCGGGTCCCGCAAGCCGTCCAGCCGCACTCGTTCCTCGCCCCCGTACGCACCGTCCTGCGCGCGGAGACCCCCGACGTGTACGCGGACGTGCTGGCGCGCGGCGCCCGGGAGTACCACGAGTTCGACTGGTTCGGCGAGCATCCGCCGCACCGGCCCGGCGACGAGGAGCTGGTGACCCTGCGCACCCGCCGCATCGTGCTGGAGGCAGCCCTGGCCGCCGCCGTGCGGCGCGAGCCCGGGGTCGACGTGCGGCGGGGCGCCCGGGTGAGCGGCCTCGTCTTCGAGGAGGGCGGTCCGCCCCGGGTCACCGGCGTGCGGGTGGGGGAACGGACTCACCCGGCGGACCTCGTCGTCGACGCCTCGGGCCGGCGTTCGCCGGTCCCCGCGTGGCTGACCGCGGCCGGCTGCCGCCCTCCGGTGGTCGACAGCCACCGCACAGGGCTGGCCTACCTGTGCCGCTGGTACGAGCTGCGGGCCGACGGCCCGCGCCACCCCGGAAGGGTGAAGACCGGCTCCGCCTCACCGTTCGCGCTCGCCGGAGTCTTCCCCTCCGACAACGACACCTTCGCGTTGCACCTCGTCGTCTCGACGGGTGATCCGACCCGTGGCGCGCTCACCGACCCGGCCGTGTTCGAGGCCGCCGCCCGCCGCTTTCCGGCCGCTGCCGCCTGGCTCGGCCTGGACCCCGAGCCGCGGTCGCCCGTCCTGGCGATGGCGGGCCTGGACAACCGCTGGACCTCCCTGACCGACGATGCCGGGCCCGTGGTCACCGGGCTGGTCAACGCCGGGGACAGCCTGATCCACACCAACCCGACCCTCGGGCACGGCGCCGCCCTGGGGCTGCGCGCCGCCCAGCACCTCGCGGCCCACGCGGACCGGATCGCCGCGGACCCGGCCGGCTACCACGCCTGGACGGTGGAGGCCCTGCGCCCCTGGTTCGACGCCCAGGTCACGGCCGACCGGGGCAACGAGCAGCGCCTCGCCGAGGGCGCACCGCTCACGGACCGGCGGGCCGCTGCCGTGGGCGCCTGCGCCTTCGACGACCCCGTGGTCATGAGGGCCCGGGCCCAGGTGCGCCACCTCCTGCGGCCCGCCGCAGACGCCTACGCCACCGAGGAGGTGGACCGGCACGTCACCGCCTGGCTGGCCGCCCGCCCGGAGTTCTCCCCGGCGCACGACGGCCCGGGCCGGGACGAGTGGGAGGCGCTGATCCCCGCCTGAGCCCCGGCGCGGGCCGGGGCCCGCCCGCGCCGGAGGGGATCAGGCGCGGGCGTGCGGGCGGTGGGCCGGGTCGCGGACCTCGCCCACCAGCATCTCCAGGACGTCCTCCAGGGCCACCAGGCCCAGGATCCGGCCCGACGGGTCGGCCACCTGGGCGAGGTGGGTGGCGTCGCGGCGCATCACGCTGAGGGCGTCGTCCAGCGGGAGGGTGGAGCACAGCGTGGTCATCCGGCGCCACACCCGCTGCGGCACCGCCCGCTCGCGGTCCTCCAGGTCGAGGACGTCCTTGACGTGGAGGTACCCCATGAAGGCCCCGGTGTCGGAGCGGACGGGGAAGCGGGAGTAGCCGGTGCGCACCGTCAGCTGCTCGATCTGGCGGGGGGTGACGGCCGGGTCCACCGTGACGAGGCGGTCCCGCCTGAGCAGGACGTCGGTGACCGCGCGGCTGCCCAGTTCCAGGGCGTCCTCCAGGCGCTCCTGCTCGACCGGTTCGAGGAGCCCGGCCCGGCGGGAGTCCTTGAGGAGCCGGCCCAGCTGCGCGCTGGTGTAGACGGCCTCCACCTCGTCCTTCGGTTCGACCTTGAACAGCCGCAGGACGAGCACCGCGCACGCCCCGAGGGCCGTGGTGACGGGGCCGCAGAGGCGGGCGAAGGCGACCAGTCCGGGGCTGAACCACAGGGAAGCCTTTTCGGGGGCCGCCATGGCGAGGTTCTTGGGGACCATCTCGCCGATGACCAGGTGCAGGAAGACCACCGCGGACAGGGCGACCACGTAGCCGAGGGGGTGGATCAGGCCCTCGGGCACGTGCGCGGCGTGGAAGGCCGGCTCCAGCAGCCGGGCCACTGTGGGCTCGGCGACCGCCCCGAGGGTGATCGAGCACAGGGTGATGCCGAACTGGGCGGCGGCCATCATCCGCGGCAGGTTCTCCAGGCCGTACAGCACCTGGCGGGCCCGCTTGGACTCGCCGGCCAGGGGCTCGATCTGGCTGCGGCGTACGGAGACGAGCGCGAACTCGGCGCCGACGAAGAAGCCGTTGGCCAGGACGAGGAGCAGGGCGAAGAGCAGCTGGAGCGCGTTCACCGGGCGGCGCCTTCGAGCTGGGCGGCCGGCTGGGCGCTCGCGGGGGCCGGTACCGAGCCGAGGCGGACCAGCCGCACCCGTTCGGCGCGGTTGCGCCGGACCTGGCGTACGGACAGCCTCCAGCCGGGCAGCTCGGCGCGGTCCCCGGGGGCGGGGATGCGGCCGAGGAGGTCGGCCACGAGCCCGGCGACGGTCTCGTACGGCCCCTCGGGCACGTCGAGGCCTATCCGGCGCAGGGTGTGCACACGGCAGCTGCCGTCGGCCTCCCAGGAGGGCCGGCCGTCCTCGGCGGGTACGGCTGCCAGTTCGGGGCTGTCGTCCTCGGCGAGGTCGTGTTCGTCACGGACCTCTCCGACGAGTTCCTCCACGATGTCCTCCAGGGTGACCACGCCGGCGGTGCCGCCGTATTCGTCGACGACCACGGCCATCGGCTGTTCGCTGCGCAGCCGCTCCAGCAGCGGCTGCACCGGCAGGGAGCCGGGAACCAGCAGCGGGGCGACGCAGATCCGGCCGACGGAGGTGCGGGCGCGTTCGGACTCGGGCACGGCGAGGGCGTCCTTGAGGTGGACGACGCCGGTGACCTCGTCGATGCGCTCGCGGTAGACCGGGAAGCGGGACAGGCCGGTGGCGCGGGTCAGGTTCAGCACGTCGGCCGCGGTGGCCGTGTGCTGGAGGGCGCTGACCTTCACCCGGGGGGTCATGACGTGCTGGGCGGTGAGCTCGCCCAGCGAGAGGGTCCGTACGAAGAGGTCGGCGGTGTCCTGTTCGAGCGCGCCCGCCTGGGCGGAATGGCGGACCAGGGAGACGAGCTCGCCGGGGGTGCGGGCGGAGGCCATCTCCTCCGCGGGCTCGACGCCCAGCGCCCGCACGAGGCGGTTGGCGACGGAGTTGAGGCCTGCGATGACGGGCCGGAACGCCCGGGAGAAGACCAGCTGCGGGCCGGCCACGAAGCGGGCGACCTGGAGCGGCCGGGAGACCGCCCAGTTCTTCGGGACGAGCTCGCCGACGACCATCTGGACGGCCGAGGCGAGCAGCATGCCGATGAAGACGGCGACGCCGGAGACGGCGCCCGCGGGCAGGCCGGTGGCGGTGAGGGGCCCCGACAGCAGGGCGGCGAGGGCCGGTTCGGCGAGCATTCCGACGACGAGGGAGGTGATGGTGATGCCGAGCTGGGTGCCGGAGAGCTGGAAGGACAGCTCCCGCAGGGCTTCGACGACCGTGCGGGCACGGCGGTCACCCTCGGCTGCGGCGCGCTCGGCCTCGGGCTTCTCGACGGTGACGAGGCCGAACTCGGCCGCCACGAAGAAACCGTTGGCGAGGATCAGTGCGAAGGCCGCCACGAGCAGCAGTAGCGGGATGGTCATGCCGCCGCCTCCGTGGGGAGGGCGGCGCGGATATTACCGGACGGTCCGTCCATTGCTGGAGGGAGTCACTCCTCTGGTCGCAGGTGCCCACGGGCCACGGGGTCCCGGGGCGGTGGGAGGGCGCACGGGCGCGCCCCGCCACCAGGGTAGTCATTGAGATCGCCGCAATGGGACGCAGCGGCCGCGGCACGTCGGGGTCAGTGGCCGTTCGCGCCGGTTCCGCGGGTTTCGGCGAGGGCGCGCAGGGCGCGGGCGTCGGCGATGGCGCGGGCCCGGGCGATGCCGGGCTGGATGCCGAGAACGGGCAGGCTGGTGCCGTCGCTGAGGTCGAGGAACACCCAGGGGTCGCCGGGGCGGAGGTTGACGCGCAGGATCTGCGCCCACGCCAGGCGGCGGGTGGTGGTGAGGTTCACCACGGTGACGCCGCTCTCGTCCGCGACCACCTTGGGGCGGCTGAGCAGGACGAGGACGGAGCTCAGCAGGACGGCGGTGAAGACGAAGCTGATCCGCTCGCCCGGGCCGAGGCTCTCCAGGAGCAGGGCGATCGCCGTGATCGTGGCGAACATCGCCGCACCGACGCTCAGCAGCACCGCCCGGGTGCGGTTCGGCCGGAAGGTGACCGGCAGGGCGGGGGGTGCGGGCTGGGCGGCGGACTCGCTCATGGTGCGCTGGGCCTTCTGGACGGGGCGTGCGGGAGGGAGGGCGCGGGGGTCGCGCGCCGTACGGGGCGGCGGGCCGGGTCCGTGGACGGACCCGGCCGGCGGTCCGCTAGAGGCGGCAGGCGTGGATCGAGGTGGTGAGGATCGCCCGCGCGCCGAGCTCGTACAGGTCGTCCATGATCCGCTGGGCGTCCTTGGCGGGGACCATGGCGCGGACCGCGACCCAGCCCTCGTTGTGGAGCGGGGAGACCGTCGGGGATTCCAGGCCCGGGGTGAGGGCGACCGCGCGCTCCAGGTGCTCGGCGCGGCAGTCGTAGTCCATCATCACGTAGCTGCGGGCCACCAGGACGCCCTGGAGGCGGCGCAGGAACTGCGCGACCTTGGGGTCGTCGGCGGGGGCGCCGGTGCGGCGGATGACGGTCGCCTCGGACTTGAGGATGGGCTCGCCGATGACCTCCAGGCCGGCGTTGCGCAGGCTGGTGCCGGTTTCGACGACGTCGGCGATGACCTGCGCCACGCCGAGCTCGATGGCGGTCTCGACGGCGCCGTCCAGGTGGACGACGGAGGCGTCGATGCCCTGGTCGGCGAGGTGCTTGGCGACGATGCCCTCGTACGAGGTGGCGATCGTCATCCCGCCGAAGTCCTCGGGGCCCTTGGCCGTGCCGGGCTTGGTGGCGTACCGGAAGGTGGAGCGGCCGAAGTTCAGCGGCAGGATCTCCTCGGCGTTGGCGCCGGAGTCCAGCAGCAGGTCGCGGCCGGTGATGCCGATGTCCAGCTTGCCCGAGGCGACGTAGATCGCGATGTCCTTCGGGCGGAGGTAGAAGAACTCGACCTCGTTGTCGGGGTCGACCGTGACGAGTTCCTTGGACTCCTTGCGCTGGCGGTAGCCGGCCTCATGGAGCATCGCCGACGCCGGTCCGGAGAGTGAACCCTTGTTGGGGACGGCGATGCGCAGCATGGGCTTCCTTTGGTGCGTAGGTGCGAAAGTGTGGGCGGGGCCCCGGGGGCCCCGGTGCGAAAGGCTCCGGCCTAAAGGTGCGCGTAGACGTCGTCGAGGGAGATCCCGCGCGCCACCATCATCACCTGGACGTGGTAGAGGAGCTGGGAGATCTCCTCGGCGGCGGCTTCCTTGCTCTCGTACTCGGCGGCCATCCAGACCTCGGCGGCCTCCTCGACGACCTTCTTGCCGATGGCATGGACGCCCTTGCCGACGAGCTCGGCGGTGCGGGAGGTGCTGGGGTCGCCGTTGGCGGCCTTGAGCTGGAGTTCACTGAAGAGCTCTTCGAAGCTCTTGGTGGGTGTGTTCGCCATGATGCCTTCAGGGTACGGGTTCACCCGGGGCCCCCGGTGCCGGGGTTCACTCCGTGGACTACCGCCAGGGTTCGCTGACGGTGCGCAGGGTCATGGCGGTGGAGACGGCGGCGGTGACCGCTTCGTGCCCCTTGTCCTCGTTCGACCCTTCGAGGCCGGCGCGGTCCAGCGCCTGCTCGTCGTTGTCACAGGTCAGGACGCCGAAGCCGACGGGGACGCCGGTGTCGATCGACACCTGCACCAGGCCCTGGGTGACGCCCTGGCAGACGTAGTCGAAGTGCGGGGTGCCGCCGCGGATGACCACGCCGAGGGCGACGATGGCATCGTATCCGCGTCCGGCCAGGACCTTCGCGACGACCGGGAGCTCGAAGCTGCCGGGGACGCGCAGCAGGGTGGGCTCGTCGATGCCCAGCTCGTGCAGGGCCCGCAGGGCGCCGTCGACGAGGCCGTCCATGACCTTCTCGTGCCACTGGGCCGCGATCACGGCCACCCGGAGGTCTCCGCAGTTCTTCACGCTCAGTTCGGGTGCGCCCTTGCCGCTCACAGCTCTGCTCCTCGGTGTTTCGTTCCGCTGGTGTGTACGAGTGGTGTGTCTGGGTGGTTACTGGTTGCCGCAGGCGGAGGTGTGCACGGCACCCTCCAGCCAGGGCAGGTCGTGGCCCATCCGGTCCCGCTTGGTGCGCAGGTACCGCAGGTTGTGCTCGCCGGCCTCGATGGGCATGGACTCCCGGCCGGAGACGGCGATGCCGTGGCGGACGAGGGCGGCCGACTTGTCGGGGTTGTTGGTCAGCAGCCGCACGCTCCGGACGCCGAGGTCGGCGAGAATCTGGGCGCCGGCGCCGTAGTCGCGGGCGTCGGCGGGCAGGCCCAGTTCCAGGTTGGCGTCCAGGGTGTCGCGGCCGAGCTCCTGGAGCTCGTAGGCGCGCAGCTTGGACAGCAGTCCGATGCCGCGGCCCTCGTGGCCGCGCAGGTAGACGACCACGCCGCGGCCCTCCGCCTGGATGCGGGCCATGGCGGCCTGGAGCTGCGGGCCGCAGTCGCAGCGCTGGGACTGGAAGATGTCTCCGGTCAGGCATTCGGAGTGCATCCGGACGAGGACGCCCTCGCCGTCGCCGACCTCGCCGTGGACGAGGGCGACGTGCTCGACGCCGTCGGCGGTGGAGCGGTAGCCGTACGCCGTGAACTCGCCAACGGCGGTCGGCAGGCTGACCTCGGCCTCGCGGCGCACGGTCGGCTCGGAGGAGCGGCGGTAGGCGATCAGGTCCTCGATGGAGATGATCGTCAGGCCGTGCTTGCGGGCGAAGGGGATCAGCTCGGGCAGCCGCAGCATGACCCCGTCCTCGCCGGCGATCTCCACGATGGCGCCCGCGGGGCGCAGGCCCGCGAGGCGGGCGAGGTCGACGGCGGCCTCGGTGTGACCGTTGCGGACCAGGACCCCGCCGGCCTTGGCGCGCAGCGGGAAGACGTGGCCGGGGCGGACGAAGTCGCCCGGCTGCGACGTGCCGTTGGCCAGCAGGCGCAGGGTGGTGGCGCGGTCGGCGGCGGAGATCCCGGTGGTGACGCCGTGCTCGGCGCCGGCGTCGACGGAGACGGTGAAGGCGGTCTTCATCGACTCGGTGTTGTTCTGGACCATCTGCGGGAGCTCCAGGCGCTCCAGCTCGTCGCCCTCCATCGGCGCGCAGATCAGGCCCCGGCACTCGCTCATCATGAACGCGACGATCTCCGGGGTGGCCTTCTCGGCGGCGATGACGAGGTCGCCCTCGTTCTCGCGGTCCTCGTCGTCGACGACGACCACGGGGCGGCCGGCGGCGATGTCGCGGATGGCCTGCTCGACGGGGTCGAGCAGGAAGGTCTCCTGGGCGTCCGGTGAGGCCGGGTCCGGCACGGACTTGAGGATGGTGGTCATGCCGTTGCTCCTTCGAGGGCCGTGGCGGGGGTGGTGCGCGAACGCTGGTACCAGTCGTAGGCGCCCCACAGGACGAGCGCGAAGTAGACGACGTAGACGAGGCCGGAGAAGGCCAGGCCGCTGTTGAAGGCGAGGGGGACGCCGACGAGGTCGACGAGGAGCCAGGCGAACCAGAACTCGACGAGGCCGCGGGCCTGGGCCACCATCGCCACGATCGTGCCGACGAAGATGTAGGCGTCGGCCCACGGGCTCCACGACAGGTTCGGGTAGAGGGTGAACAGGCCGCCCACGGCGAGGGTGCCGGCGGCCGCTCCGGCGAGGAGCAGTCCGCGTTCCCGCCAGGTGGCGGTGCGCACGGCGATGGAGCCGTCCTGGGCCTTCTGCCGGCCGAGCTGCCAGGCGCGCCAGCCCCAGACCGCGACCGAGATCACCAGGAGCTGCTTGCCGACGCCGCCCGCGAGGTGGGCGGAGGCGTAGGCGGCGACCAGGATCAGGCCGGAGAGGAGCTGCGCGGGCCAGGTCCATATGGAGCGGCGCCAGCCGAGGGCGAGCGCGGCCAGGCCGATCAGGTTGCCGATCATGTCGGACCAGATGACCTTCTGGCCGAAGACCTCGAAGGCCTGGGCGTTGAGCCAGGTCAGGGCGGTCACTGCTCCGTCTCCTTCGCGTGGAGGGGGTTCACGCCGGCGGCCAGCAGGCGCTCGACGTACTTGGCGAGGACGTCGACCTCGAGGTTGACCGGGTCGCCGCTCTGCTTGATGCCGAGGGTGGTCAGCGCGAGGGTGGTGGGGATGAGGCTGATGGTGAAGTAGTCGGCGGCGGCCTCGACCACGGTGAGGCTGACGCCGTCCACAGTGATAGAGCCCTTCTCTACGACGTACCTTGCGAGGTTCTCCGGCAGCGCGACCTTGACGATCTCCCAGTGCTCGGAGGGCGTGCGGGAGACGATCCGGCCGGTGCCGTCGACGTGCCCCTGCACGAGGTGGCCGCCGAGCCGTCCGCCGAGGGCCATGGGGCGCTCCAGGTTGACCCGGGAGCCGGCGGTCAGGGCGCCGAGGCTGGACCGGTTGAGGGTCTCCTGCATGACGTCGGCGGTGAACTCCCCGTCCGCGGTGTCCACCACGGTCAGGCAGACGCCGTTGACGGCGATCGAGTCGCCGTGCTTGGCGCCTTCGGTCACGACGGGGCCGCGCAGGCGGAAGCGGGAGGCCTCGGCGAGCTGCTCGACGGCGGTGACCTCGCCCAGTTCTTCGACGATTCCGGTGAACACTCAGTGCTCCTTGGGGGCGTTGGCGGGAACGGCGGTGATGCGCAGATCGGTGCCGGTGCGGACGGCCTCGGTGATCTCGAGGCGGACCGCGTGGGCGATGTTCGTGATGCCGGCGCCGGCGAGGACGGCCGGTCCGGCGCCGAGGAGGGCGGGGGCGATGTAGCCGACGACCCGGTCCACGGCCCCGGCTTCCAGGAAGGCTCCGGCGAGGGTGGGGCCGCCTTCGAGGAGGACGGAGCGCACTCCGCGCCCGTACAGCCGCTCCAGGAGTTCCGGGACGGCGACGCGGCCGTCGTGCAGGGGCAGCCGGAGCACGTCGGCGCCGGGCAGCTGCGAGGTGTCGGCGTCCTCGCCGGTGACGATCAGGGTGGGGCCGGCGTCGTCGAGGATGCGGGCGGTCGGCGGGAGGCCGGCGCGGGTGTCGACGGCGACGCGCAGCGGCTGGACGGCCCCCTCGATGCCCCGTACGGCCAGGTGCGGGTCGTCGGCGCGCAGGGTGCCGCCGCCGACGAGGACGGCGTCGGCCTCGGCGCGCAGCCGGTGGACGTCGGCGCGGGACTCGGCGGAGGTGATCCAGCGGCTGCTGCCGTCCTCGGCGGCGCTGCGGCCGTCGAGGGTGGCGGCGTACTTCCAGGTGACGTGCGGGCGGCCCAGCCGTACGGAGGTGAGCCAGGCGGCGTTGCCCCGCTCGGCCTCGTCGGCGAGGAACCCGGCCTCGGTGGCGACCCCGGCGGCGCGCAGGGTGGCTCCGCCCCCGCTGGCCTGCGGGTTCGGGTCGGGGACGGCGTAGACCACGCGGGCGACGCCGGCCTCGATGAGGGCCTGGGCGCAGGGACCGGTCCGGCCGGTGTGGTTGCAGGGCTCGAGGGTGACGTAGGCGGTGCCGCCGCGGGCGGCCGGTCCCGCGGCGCGCAGGGCGTGGACCTCGGCGTGGGGGCCGCCGGCCCGCTCGTGCCAGCCTTCGCCTACGACGGCGCCGGCGGGGTCGGTGATGACGCAGCCGACGACGGGGTTGGGGCTGGTGGAGCCGAGTCCGCGGGAGGCCAGCTCGATGGCCCGGCGCATCGCGGTGATGCTCGGGTCGGGTGCTGCCTGCGCGGCGTGTGTCGCCACCGGGTCCTCCTGCCTCATCGGGCACGGACTCCGGGGCCTGTCGGGATACGACAGATGAAGCGGGTGGCACGCGGGAACGCCGGGGCCGGGGAATCGGTCCGTCCGACACGTATCCGCTGGGGATACGCCGATGGACCGCCGACGGCGGCGTACCGGTGACTGGCCCGCCGCGCACTGCCTCCCATCCGGACTTTAACCGTCGGTCCAGGAATCTCACCTGGTCAACCGGCCGCTGGATGCGGACGGGTCGCGGACTATACCGCCGGTTCGGAATTACACCGACCCCGGAGTGCGCTGCTACTGGTACTAGGGCCAGTGTGCCACGGGCGCTCGGCGGCCATGCGGGTGAAGCGCTGTGGCCTGGCTCACAAGCGAGCCGTTCTCGAGCGCGCCGCTCCAGTGCCGGCGGTGCCGCGATCCCACCCCTCGGCACTTTGGTCCAGACCTATTGACGGGTTGGTCTAGTCCTCTTAACGTTCCCTTCATCTTCCCCGGGAGCCGGCCTGTCGACGTGCGCACGTCACGGGCCAACCAGCGCCACCTTCCTGCCTGTTGCCGCACGTTGGCCCCGCCACCCTCCCCTCCCCAGGAGGCACCATGCCGTCCCCCACACGTACGAGAGCGATGCTGCTGGCATCCGGCGCGGCGATCGCCGGTCTGCTGGCCGGCGGGCTCTCGGCCGGCGTGTCCCACGCCGCCGACCACGAGAGCTGCCGCCCGGACGGGCTGTACAAGACCACCGGTGTCGACGTCCCGTACTGCTCGGTCTACGACTCCGAAGGCCGCGAGAAGATGGGCGCCGACCACCAGCGCCGCGTCATCGGTTACTTCACCGGATGGCGCACAGGCAAGGACGGCAGCCCCGCCTACCTCGTCAACAACGTCCCGTGGTCCAAGGTCACCCACCTGAACTACGCCTTCGCCCACGTCGGCGCCGACAACAAGCTCTCGGTCGGCGCGGACAACGCGAACAACGCCGCCACCGGAATGACCTGGCCGGGCGTCGCGGGCGCCGAGATGGACCCGGCCCTCCCCTACAAGGGCCACTTCAACCTGCTGAACAAGTTCAAGAAGCAGTACCCGGACGTCAAGACGCTCATCTCGGTCGGCGGCTGGGCCGAGACCGGCGGCTACTTCGGCGACGACGGCAACCGGGTCGCCTCCGGCGGGTTCTACTCGATGGCCACCAACGCCGACGGCTCCGTCAACACGGCCGGCATCGAGACCTTCGCGGATTCCTCCGTCGAGTTCATCCGGAAGTACGGGTTCAACGGCGTCGACATCGACTACGAGTACCCGACCACCATGAAGGACGCGGGCAACCCGCTGGACTGGCAGCTGTCCAACGCCCGCCGCGCCGGCCTGGTCAAGGGCTACGACGTCCTCATGAGGACCCTGCGCGAGAAGCTCGACCGCGCGGGCGCCGCCGACGGCAAGCACTACCTGCTGTCCGTCGCCGCCCCCTCCTCCGGCTACCTGCTGCGGGGCATGGAGACGTTCCAGATGCAGAAGTACCTGGACTACGTCAACATCATGTCCTACGACCTGCACGGCGCCTGGAACGAGTACGTCGGCCCCAACGCCTCCCTCTTCGACGACGGCAAGGACGCCGAACTGGCCGCCGCCGGCGTCTACTCCACCTCCCAGTACGGCGGAGTCGGCTACCTCAACACCGACTGGGCCTACCACTACTTCCGCGGTTCGATGCCGTCGGGCCGGATCAACATCGGCCTGCCGTACTACACCCGCGGCTTCAAGAACGTGCAGGGCGGAACGGACGGCCTGTGGGGCAAGGCCCCGGCCACCAGCTGCCCGGCGGGCGCCGGTCTGACCAAGTGCGGTGACGGCGCGGTCGGCATCGACAACCTGTGGCACGACAAGGACGCCAACGGGGCCGAGTCCCCGGCGGGCTCCAACCCGATGTGGCACGCCAAGAACCTGGAGAAGGGCGTCGTCGGCGACTACGTCACCAGGTACGGCTTCCCCGCGAACACCACCCTGACCGGCAGCTACGCCCGCAAGTACGACTCCACCCTGGTGGCGCCGTGGCTGTGGAACGCGCAGAAGAAGGTCTTCCTGTCGACGGAGGACGAGCAGTCGGTGGCGGCCAAGGCCGACTACGTGATCGACAAGGGCATCGGCGGCACGATGGTCTGGGAGCTGGCCGGCGACTACTCCTACAACGCGGCCAAGGGCCAGTACGAGATGGGCGACACGCTCACCTCCCTGATGTACGACAAGTTCAAGGCGGCCACCCCGTACGGCGCCAAGAAGGCGGGCGCCGCGCTGCCCGCGCGGGCCGTGGACATCAAGGCGGAGTTCACCGAGTTCAAGCTGGGCGACTCCAACTACCCGATCACCCCCAAGCTCAAGATCACCAACAACACCAGGACGACGCTGCCCGGCGGCACCGAGTTCCAGTTCGACTACGGCACCTCGGCCCCGGCAAACGCCTCGGACCAGTCCGGCTTCGGCACCAAGGTGATCGCCACCGGCCACAGCGGCAACAACGTCGGCGGCCTCAAGGGCGACTTCCAGCGGGTCTCCCTGAAGCTCCCGGCCTGGCAGACGCTGGCCCCGGGCGCCTCGGTCGACCTCGCGTTCAACTACTACCTGCCGGTGTCCACGCCCTCCAATTGGACGGTGAACATCTCCGGCACCGCCTACGCCCTCACCGGTGACCTGGCGCGCGGCACCACGGCGGCGGAGCCCGGCGGCACCCAGCCGCCGACCACTCCCCCGACCACCCCGCCCACCACTCCCCCGACCACCCCGCCGACCACCCCGGGGACGTGCACCAGCCCGGCGTACGTCGCGGGCACGGTCTACAACTCCGGCAGCGTGGTCTCGCACAAGGGCCACACCTGGAAGGCCCAGTGGTGGACGCAGAACGAGGAGCCCGGCACCACCGGTCAGTGGGGCGTCTGGAAGGACCAGGGCGCCTGCTGACCCTCCCCCGCCGAGCGCGGTGAACACGAGGACCCGGTGGCCCGGCGGCCACCGGGTCCTCCCGCGTACGGAACTTCCCCGCCGGGCCCGTCACATTCCGGCGGGCCGTCCTGTCACCTGTACGAAGACACCGCGACAGGGAAGGACCCCGCACCATGAGCACGATCCTCGTCACCGGCGCCACCGGCACCCTCGGAGCCCCGCTCGTCACCCGGCTGCGCGAGCAGGGCCACGAGGTCCGGGCGCTGAGCCGGCATTCCGCCCAGTACCCCGTCGACCTGAGGGACGGCAGCGGGCTGGACGCGGCGATGGCCGGCGTGCAGGTGGTGGTCCACTGCGCGAGCAACACGCGCGGCGCGGGCAAGGGCGACGACCTGGCCGCCGGGCACCTGGTCCGGGCGGCCCGGCGGGCGGGGACCGTCACGAACGTCGTCTACATCTCGATCGTCGGCGTGGACGTCATCCCCTTCGGCTACTACCGGATGAAGCACACGGTGGAACGGCTGCTGGAGGAGTCCGGGCTCGGCGTGACGGTCCTGCGTACGACCCAGTTCCACGACCTGGTGGCCCAGGTGGTGGGGATGGCGGCCAGGCTGCCGGTGGTGCCGTTGCCGAAGGGGGTACGGGTCCAGCCGATCGCCGTCGAGGAGGTCGCGGACCGGCTGGCGCGGCTGGCGGTTCCGGTCGCGGCGGGCCGGGTGCCGGACATGGGCGGCCCCGAGACCCGCACGCTGGTGGAGTGGGGCCGCCTCCACCTCGCGGCGACCGGGCGCAGGCGCCGCGTGGTGGCGCTGCCGCTCGCGGGGAAGGCGTACGCGGCCTTCCGGCGCGGCGCCAACCTGGCACCGGCACACGCGGTGGGGCGGGGCACGTACGCGGAGTTCCTGGCGCGGCGGGTCTGAGCTCCGGGGAGCCGGGCGGCGTCGGCCGGCCGCCTCGGCGGGGTTCCGGGGGCGCCGGCGGCCGCCTCGGCGGGCTCGGACCGCGCGCCGCTCAGCCTCCGAACAGGTCGTCCTGGGCGGCGGCCCGGGCGGCGAGGCGGGCGCCCTCCAGGACGGCCGGGCCGCCGAGGGCGGTGGCGCGGACCGCTGTCGGGACGGGGGTCAGGGCGGCCAGACGGTGCTCGACGCGGGCGGCGAGGCCGGGGCCGCCCGCACGGCCGAGCTCCCCGCCGAGGACCACGCAGCCCGGGTCCAGGACCGCGGCGACGGCCGCCGCCCCCAGGGAGAGCCGCTCGGCGAGGGCGTCCAGGAAGGCCTCCCCGGCCGCGCCGGCCACGGCCTCCTCCACGGGCCCGGTGAAACCGTGCTCCGCCGCCAGGGCGGCCACCGCCGCGCGGCCGGCCAGGGAGTGGAAGCCGCCGCCGCAGTCGGTGGCGGAGGGCAGCCCGGCGGTGCCGGGTACCGGGAGGAAGCCGATCTCCCCGGCCCCGCCGGAGGCGCCCCGGCGCAGCCGCCCGTCCAGGACGACGGCGGCGCCGACGCCCGCGCCGAGCCACAGCAGGACGAAGGAGTCCAGGTCGGTGGCCGCGCCGACGCGCTGTTCGGCGAGGGCCGCCAGGTTGGTCTCGTTCTCCACCACCACCTCGGCGGGCAGCCTCCGCTGGAGGGCGGCGACCAGCTCCCGGTGCCAGGCGGGCAGCCCGCCGGTGTCGCGCAGGTCGCCGCTCTCCGGGGTAACCAGTCCGGGGGCGCCGACGACCACCGTGTGCAGCTGCCGCGCGCCGGCCTCCCGGGCCAGCTCCTCCAGGCGGGCCACGGCCTCGCCGACCGCGTCGACCGGCAGCGCCGCCCGCGCCAGGGGGTGCCCGAGGAGGTCGGTGACCACGGCGGTCGCGCTGTCGGTCCGTACGTCCAGGGCGGCCAGGTGGGCCCGGCCGGCGACGATCCCGTACAGGCGCGCGTTGGGGCCGCGCCGCTGTGCGCCGGACTCCCCCACGACCTCGATCAGCCCGGCCGCGCCGAGCCGTTCGACCAGGTCGGCGACGGAGGGGCGGGACAGGCCGGTCAGCCGCTTGAGCTGGGCCGCCGTCAGGGGGCCCTGCTCCTGGAGGAGTTCCAGGGCGAGCCGGTCGTTGATGGCCCGGGCCGTGCTCGGCGAGGCGGGGGACGGCACGGCCGTCGCGGCGGGGGTCAGCACCTTGGCAGGGGTCACGGCACCCATCCTAGGGAGGCGGTCCCACTAACTATCAGGCAGGCTCCCTGATAGTTTACCTCCCATGACCGGGGAATCCGACCTCAGCCCCGCGCGGCTGCGCCGCGCCCGCTTCGCGATCGCCGCCGTCTTCTGCGTGCACGGCGCCGTCACCGGCTCCTTCGCCACCCGCATCCCCTGGATCCAGGAGCACACCGGGCTCGGCGCGGGCACCCTGGGCCTGGCCCTGGCCTTCCCCGCCCTGGGGGCGGCCCTCGCCATGCCGCTGGCCGGGCGGATCAGCCACCGCTTCGGCGCCCGCCCCGCCCTGCGCGTCCTGCTGGCGCTGTGGACCCTGTCGCTGGCCCTGCCGGCGCTGGCGCCGGACCTGTGGACCCTGTGCGGGGCGCTCTTCGTGTACGGGGCCACCTCCGGCATGTCGGACGTGGCGATGAACGCCCTCGGGGTGGAGACGGAGAACCGGCTCGGCCGCTCGGTCATGTCCTCGCTGCACGGCATGTGGAGCGTGGGGGCGCTGCTGGGTTCCGCCGCCGGTACGGCCGCCGCCCACGCCGGGGCCGACGCCCGGGCCCACCACCTGGTGGCGGCGCTGGCCCTGACCGCCGCCGGACTGCTCGCCGTACGGGGGGTGCTCGACCTGCGCGCCGGGCACGAGGAGGAGGCCCCGCCGCGCTTCGCCCGGCCCCCGAGGGCGGCCCTGCTGATCGGCGGGGTGGGCTTCTGCGCGGTCTTCGCCGAGGGGGCGAGCCTGGACTGGTCGGCCGTGTACCTGCGGGACGTGCTGGGCGCGGCGGCGGGCCCGGCCGCCGCCTCCACCACCGCCTTCGCGCTGACCATGGCGCTGGCCCGGCTCGCCGGGGACCGGGTGGTCGACCGCTTCGGGGCGGTGCGCACGGTGCGGGCGGGCGGGGCGCTGGCCGTCGCGGGCGGGCTGGTCGTGGTCGGCGTCCGGCATCCGGTGGCGGCGATGGCGGGCTTCGCCCTGATCGGGCTCGGCATCGCGGTGGTGGTGCCGCTGGCCTTCGCCGCGGCGGCGCGCAGTGGCCCGGCTCCGGCGCAGGCCATCGCCGGGGTGGCGACGATCACCTACACCTCGGGGCTGATCGCGCCGTCGGCGATCGGCGCGGTGGCGGACGCGAGCTCGCTGGTGGTCTCGTTCGGGCTGGTGACCCTGCTGGCGTGCGCGCTGACCGCGGGGGCGGGGGCCCTGGGGGGCCGGCGGCTACCGGGAGCGGACGGATCCGCCAATCGGGACGAACCAGCCCCTATACGGCCTTAATATATGCGCTGGCCCGCTGCGGTGAACGTACGGCAGGCGGCCAGGATCCTTGATCGGCCGACGGAACGGAAGTGGTGGGACATGGGCTTCGGCGTGGGCTGGACCCTGCACGGAGACGGGCGGACGCCCGCTCCCGGCGCGGTGGTGCGGCCGGAGGAGCGGCTGTCGTGGCCGCGCACCGCCGGGCTCGGCGCCCAGCACGTCGTCGCGATGTTCGGCGCCAGCTTCGTCGCCCCGGTCCTCATGGGCCTGGACCCGAACCTGGCGATCATGATGTCGGGCATCGCGACGGTGATCTTCCTGCTCGCGACGCGCGGCCGGGTCCCCTCCTACCTGGGCTGCTCGCTCTCCTTCGTGGGTGTCGCCGCCGCGATCCGGGCGGGCGGCGGGGACAGCGCGGTGGTCACGGGCGCGGTCTTCGTCGTCGGCGCCGCGCTGTTCCTGGCGGGTCTGGCCGTCCAGCGGTTCGGGGCGCGGATCATCCACGCGGCGATGCCGCCGGTGGTGACGGGCGCGGTCGTGATGCTGATCGGCTTCAACCTGGCGCCGGTGACGGCTTCGACGTACTGGCCCCAGGACCAGTGGACGGCCCTGCTGACCATGCTGTTCACCGGGCTCGCGGTGGTGTGCCTGCGCGGGTTCTGGTCGCGCGTCGCGATCTTCCTCGGCCTGGTCTTCGGGTACGCGGTCTCCTGGGTCTTCGACCTGGCCTTCGGGAAGATCCACTCCACGGTGGGCGGACCCGAGGCCGTGGACCACTGGCGGCTCGACCTCTCCGGCGTGGGCAAGGCCGACTGGATCGGGCTGCCGTCCTTCCACGCGCCGGCCTTCGAGTGGTCGGCCGTCCTGATCGCACTGCCCGTGGTGATCGCGCTGATCGCCGAGAACGCCGGCCACATCAAGGCCGTCGGCGAGATGACCGGCGACCCGCTCGACGACAAGCTCGGCACCGCCATCGCCGCCGACGGCGCGGCGTCCATGCTGTCCACGGCGGTGGGCGGCCCGCCGAACACCACGTACTCCGAGAACATCGGCGTCATGGCCGCCACCCGCGTCTACTCCACGGCGGCCTACTGGGCGGCGGCCGGCTTCGCCCTGCTCTTCGGCCTGTGCCCGAAGTTCGGGGCCGTGGTGGCCGCGATCCCCGGCGGGGTGCTGGGCGGCATCACCGTGATCCTGTACGGCATGATCGGCCTGCTCGGCGCGCAGATCTGGCACAGCGGCCGGGTGGACCTGCGCAATCCGCTGAACCTCGTCCCGGCCGCGGCGGGCATCATCATCGGCGTCGGCGGGGTCGAGCTGCACTTCACCGACAGCTTCGAGCTGGGCGGCATCGCGCTCGGCACCATCGTGGTGATCACCGGCTACCACGCGCTGCGCTACTTCGCCCCCGCGCACCTGAAGGAGCAGGAGCCCCTGCTCGACTCCGGGACCTCCGACTACGACACCCGGGTCGACAAGCGGGGTTGACGGGTCTTCGCCCGAACCGGCGAAGCGCACGGCCAAGTTCCCCGCGCGGGCCGTCCCGGCTGGGACGCTGCCTGACATGGAAGCGGTACTCGCGCGAATGCGCGCCCTGGACGAGCGGCTGCCCGCGCAGGACGGTGTGGCCGTCTTCAACCGCGTGTACATGACCGTGACGCACACCCTGTACCGGCGGATCGGGCAGGGGGAGTTCCCGGCACCCCGGCGGGCCGAGACGCTGGCCGTCCGGTTCGCGGAGCGGTACCTGGCGGCGGTGGAGGCGGACCGGGCTCCGGCCTGCTGGCGCCCGCTGCTCCAGTACCGCCGCCACCCGGGGGTGCGCCCCCTCCAGCACGCGCTGGCCGGGATCAACGCCCACATCGGGCACGACCTGGCGCTGGCGGTGGTGTCCACCTGCCGCGTGCTGGACTGCCCGCCCTCGGCCCTCGAGGCCGACTTCCACCAGGTCGGCGACACCCTGGTCTCCCTGGAGGAACGCATCCGGGAGGACCTGATGCCCGGCCCGGACCTGCTGGAGGTCGCCGACCCGCTCACCCACCTGCTGGGCTCCTGGAGCCTGGAGCGGGCCCGGGCGGGCGCCTGGGCCTCGGCCCGTCTGCTGTGGACCCTGCGGCGCTCCCCCGACCTGGCGGAGGAGTTCGAGGAGTCCCTCGACGCCGGTGTGGGGCTGGTGGGCCGCTGCCTGCTGACCCCGACGGAGCGCCGATCCGCTGCGCGGTGCTGCCCGACCGCCTGGTGACCCCGCCGGCTCGCTGCGCGGGGCCGTGTCGGCTGGTGACCCCGCCGGTCGCCTGCCACCGGGCCGAGCCGCTGCGCGGGCGGAGTTCCCCCACCCGCCCTTAGCCCGTTCCCCGGGCCGCGCCCGGACCCCTTCCTGGGGGGGGCTCCGGCCCCAGACCCCCGCGCCTCAAACGCCGGCGGGGCCGGATGTGCCGGCGACTGAGGCGAGCCCCGCGCGGCGGCCGGCCACCCGCACACGGCCCACCGGCCCCGGACGCACGAACCGGCCCCGCCCCGCACACGCCGGACGGAGTCCGGCGCAGCGGCGCGAAGCCGGTAAGGCGCCCTGGCGCCGCACCGCGCGAGCGGTGCGGCAAGAGGGACTAATCCTCGGGGAGCTCGACCGGGGCGATCTCGTCGTAGACGTCGCCCGGGCCCGGGTTGGCGGCGTCCGTGGAGCCGCCGAGGTGGTGCATGACGCCCCAGACCGCGTTCAGGGCGGTCTGGACGGCGCCCTCGGCCCAGCCGGCCGTCCAGGAGATGTCGTCGCCCGCGAGGAAGATGCCGCGCTTGTCCTCGGGGAGGCGGTCCTGCATGAAGTGGGTGAACAGGCGCCGCTGGTAGCGGTAGTGGCCGGGCAGGTTCGCCTTGAACGCGCCCATGAAGTACGGCTCGTTCTCCCAGGACACGGTCACCGGGTTGCCGATGATGTGGCGGCGGATGTCGACCTTGGGATAGATCTCGCCGAGGGACTTCAGCATGACCTCCATCCGCTCGTTCGCGGACAGCGGCAGCCACTTCAGGCTGTCGTCGCACCAGGTGTACGACAGGCAGATCACGGCCGGCTGGTCCGGGCCGTTGTCCAGCAGGTAGGTGCCGCGGGTCATGCGGTCCGTGAGCGTCATCGACATGACGTCGCGGCCGGTCTCCTCGTCCTTGTCCAGCCAGAACGGCCGGTCGACCGGGATGAACAGCTTCGAGCTCTCCATGTAGTGGGTGCGCTCGATCGCCGTCCAGTGGTCGATCGGGAAGAGCGTGTCATCGCACTCGATCTTCGACAGCAGCATCCACGACTGGGCCGTGAAGATCGCGGCGCGGTAGGTGCGGATATCGCCGGAGGCGTCGGTGACGGTGATGCGGTTGCCGGCCGTGCGGTGCAGGCGGGTCACCGCCGGGCGCGGGGTGCCGTCGTGCAGGGAGGACAGGGAGGTTCCCTGGGCCCAGTACAGGATCTTCTCGGGCTCGCGCTCCCACAGGCGCAGCGGCAGCTGCTGCGAGCCGCCGACGATCCCGCGGTGGTGGTCGTCGGCCTCGGTGTAGACGACGCGCAGGATCTCCAGGATGGAGTTCGGGAAGTCGGTGTCCCATCCGCCGGTACCGAAGCCGACCTGGCCGAAGATCTCGCGCTTGCGGAAGGACTGGAAGGCCTCGGACTTGCAGAGGAAGCCGTAGAAGGTCTCGTCGTCGAGCTTCTCGACGAGCTTGGCCCAGATCTCGCGGATGCGCGGGACGTCCCGCTCGCGCATCGCGGTGTTCATGTCGGAGAAGTCGGCGCCCTCGTCGAGGCAGGCGTTCCACGCGGCGGCGACGTCGCGGTAGACCTGCGGGAGGTCGGCGATGGTCTCGGCGTAGTGGGTCTCGCCCTTGAGGTCCACGACCGTGGAGGGGGTGGCCTCGGCCAGCGGGTTCGGGAAGGGCTGGGTCTGCAGGCCCACGAGGTCGATGTAGTGCTGGAGCGCGGTGGAGGACGGCGGGAAGCGCATGGCGCCCATCTCCGCGGTCAGGCCCTCGGTGCCGGCGCCCTCGAAGCCGACGGTCCGCAGGCGGCCGCCGATCTGGTCGGCCTCGTACACGACGGGCTTGAGGCCCATCTTCATCAGCTCGTAAGCGGAGATGATGCCGGACAGACCGCCGCCGATGACGGCGACCTCGGTGCCGTGCTCGGTCGCCGGTATCTGGCCCAGGCCCGCCGGGTGGGCGAGGAAGTCGTCGTAGGCGTACGGGAAGTCCGGCCCGAACATGGTGATCGGCGGCTGGCCGTCGCTGTGCGGAACGGCGGTGGTGGGCACCGTGGACGTCATGGGGGCACGTCTCCTTGCGGCAGGGCGGGCGGGGCGGGAGGGCGGGGAGGGGGAGCGGGAGGGCCTAGGCGAGGGAGGCGTAGAGCCCGGGGCGGCGGTCGCGCAGGTACGGGTTGGTCTCGCGCGAGGCCTTCAGCAGCTCGGGATCGACCTCCCCGAACACCGTTTCCTCGCCGCGGCCGGCCCGGGCGCGGGTGACCCCGTCGGGGCCGGTCAGGCAGCTGAGGCCGACGAACTCGAATTCGCCCTCGGGGCCGGTCCGGTTGACGTACGCGACGTACATCTGGTTCTCGAAGGCCCGTACGGGGACCAGCTGTTCGGCGACGAACTGGAAGGGGTGCATCTGCGCGGTCGGGACCAGGAGGAGGTCGGTCCCGGCGAGCGCGTGCGCCCGTACGTTCTCGGGGAACTCCACGTCGTAGCAGATCATGATGCCGACGCGGAGGCCGTTCAGGTCCGCCTGCACGACGGGGGTGTCGCCGGGGGTGAAGGCCTCCTGCTCGAAGCAGCCGAACAGGTGGGTCTTGCGGTAGTTCGCCAGCCGGACGCCGTCGGGGCCGATCAGCTGCGCCGAGTTGTAGACGGTGTCGCCGTCCCGCTCGGGGTAGCCGTACAGGACGGCGATCCCGTGGCGGCGGGCGATGCCCGCGACGGCGTGGGCGGACTCGCCGTCGGCCGGTTCGGCGTACCCCGGCACCTCCTGGAGGTCCAGCGCGTAGCCGGTCAGGAACATCTCCGAGGTCACGAGGAGCCCGGCCCCGCCCTGTGCGGCGCGCGCCGCGGCCTCGTCGAGCCGCTTCAGGTTCTCGGCGGTGTCGCCGAGCCGTCCGGAGCTCTGGAGGAGTGCGGTGCGCAGCGGGGGCATGGGCGTACCTCTGTGACAGGTGGGGTGGGGGTCGTAAAACGGTACGTTCGCACGTTCGACCTGGACAAGCCTTGAGCGTTGCGCTGGGCGCATCGATTCGTTGCGCTTTCCGCCCGATGTGCGGAGATTCGTTGCGCGGCGCGTTGGAGGCGGTCCCGGAGGGCCGGTGGGGGCGGTGCGGGAGGGCCGGTGGGGGCGTGCGGGAGGGCCGGTGGGGGCGGTGCGGGAGCTGACGGCCGCGGGACGAACCGGCTGCCCGGGCGGGGCCCGGGAGCGTAGCCTGCGGCCGACCCCCCGTGGAAGGATCCCGCACCGCATGGCCGCCGAGAACCCAGCCTCCCCGCTCGACAACCCGGTGTGGGCCGCCCTGAACGGCCCGCACCGCGCCTTCGCCGAGTACTCGGGGCGCGGGGCCGCCCGCTACCTCCCGGAGGTGAACCCCTTCGCCTCCCTCGCCGACCCGGAGGACCCCGCCGCCTGGGCGGACCTGGCCGCGCTGACCGGCCCGGGCGAGGAGGTCTGGCTGACCGGTCTGCCGACCCCGCCGCCGGACTGGGAGACGGTGCTGCGCATCCCCGGGGTCCAGCTGGACGGCCGGGCGGTACGGGCGGAGCACGCGCCGGAGGCGGTCCGGCTCGGCCCCGGCGACGTGGCGGAGATGACGGCGCTGGTGCGGCTGACCGAGCCGGGCCCCTTCCTGCCCCGCACCGTCGAGCTGGGTACCTATCTCGGGATCCGGCACGAGGGCCGGCTCGTGGCGATGGCCGGGGAACGGATGCGGCCGCCGGGCTGGACCGAGATCAGCGCGGTGTGCACCCACCCGGACTTCCGCGGCCGGGGACTGGCGGGACGGCTGATCCGGTCGGTGGCGGCCGTGATCCGGGACCGCGGCGACCTGCCCTTCCTGCACGCGATGGCGGACAACACGGGCGCCGTCCGGCTGTACGAGTCGATGGGCTTCACCCTGCGCCGCGAGCCGGTCTTCATCGGCGTGCGCTCCCCGAGGCAGGAAACGATCATCCGTAACACGCTTTAACACGGGGTTCATTGAGTCCCGCCGCAGGTGTCCGTAGCGTCGGCGGGACGGGAGCGCGGGCGGCGGGAAGACGGCCGTGGCGATGAACACGCAGCAGATCAGCGGTCGTCAGGACCGCCGCCGCGCTCCCGCTTCCCGCCGGTGCGGCGGTTGCGGGTTTCAGTGCGCTCCGAGCGGTCAGACGCGGGACGAGGCCACTGGAAGGAGCCACCATGACCGACCTCTCACGTCTGCCCGGCGCCGCCCTCCACCACTGGCAGTGGCAGTCCCGGGCCGCCTGCCGGGCGCTCGGACCCAGCCGGTTCTACCACCCCGCCGGTGAGCGGGGTGAGGAACGCGAGGACCGGGACCGCGCCGCGAAGCAGGTCTGCGCGGGCTGCCCGGTCCGCGCGGCCTGCCTGGAGCACGCGCTGCGCACCCGCGAGCCCTTCGGCGTCTGGGGCGGGCTGACCGAGGAGGAGCGCCGCGCGCTGACCGGCCCCGCCGCACAGCACCCCGTCACCGTGTGAGCGCCCCTCCGGCGGCGGCCGCCGCCGCCCAGGCCCGGGCGAACAGCTCGTGCGGGGGCAGTGGCGCGAGCAGGCGCAGCAGCGGGGCGTGGAGCGTCGTACCGGAGGCCGACGCCAGGTGCGCGGCCAGCTTGGCGTGCTCCACCGGGAGGTGCGGGGCCCTGAGCTCCGTCCACCCGCCCGGGACGAACAGGGTGCGTCCCGCGCGGGGCCGCTTGCCGCTCTCCACGGCGCCGGACGCCGCCAGCTCCGCCTGCGCGGCCTTGTGCCGCGCCGCCGTCCAGCCGTTCCAGCGGCGGACGGCGCGGTCCGTGGGTCGGGCCAGGGCCAGCAGCTGGAGGTAGAGGGCGGCGGCGTCGGGCCCGACCCCGAGGGATTCGGCGGCCTCCGCGACGAGCTCGGGGGCGCTGAGGGCCGGATCGGCCTCGTAGCGGCCCTCGGGGACCGGTGTGTCCGTGGCGCGGGCCGCCAGCCGGGCGAGGCCGTCGAAGAGGTCCCGGTGCCGTCGCAGGACGGTCAGCAGGTAGCCCTCCCGCACCGTGGCGGCCAGCCGCTCGGCCCGGGCCGTCCGCCGCGGGTCGGCGAGGGCGGCCGGCCGCAGGAAGCTGTCGCCGCTGGGCACGGCCACCACGAACAGCCCGTCGTCCAGGAGGGCGGAGGGCCCGGCCACCCCCTCCCGCGGGAGCTGCGGGGAGGGCAGGACGGCTCCCGCGTACGGGGTGAACTCCGGGTCGGTCCGGGCGATGCCGGCCAGCTCGTCGAAGAAGCCGCCGAGGGGGACGAGGGCGCCGGGACCCTCCAGCTGGGCCCGCAGCCGCCCGTACAGGGCCAGGGCGCCCCGGGCGGCCGGGTCCCCGACGGGCCGCTCGGTCAGCGCCCAGGCGATCACGGACGCGGCCTCGCGGTGCGCGGGCCGCCCGGCGTCGATCCAGTCCCCGGCGGCGCCGTCCGGCCCGGCGTGGTGCAGGTGGATCCCGCCGGTCCGGGTACCGGCGAGCACCAGGCCGTCCTCGCCGAAGGACGCCCCGGCGGGGGCCCGTCCGGCGGGCAGGGCGCGGGCCCAGGCCGGGGGCAGGCCGAGCTCGGCCTCCAGGGAGGCGGCGAGTTCCTCGTCCACGTACTCCTCGGCGCCCAGGAGCCCGGTCCAGGCGCCGGCCATCCGTTCGGCGGCCCGGAGCGTCCCGTCCGGCTCCCACAGCTCGGCCGGGTCCGCCGGGACGCCGGCGGCGAGGACCGCGCGCCGGCCCGCGTCGCCGAGGCGGCGGCAGAGGGCGTCGTACTCCTCGGCGAGAGTCCGGCCGGCCTTGAACGGAACGGAGGCCAGCAGCGCGAGGTGCGCGCGGTGGTCCTCGCGGCCGGGGAACCCGGCGAGGACCAGGCCCGCCACCGGGACCCGGACTCCGGTCAGCCGCGCGAAGGCCTCCCGGGCGGCGGGCGTCACCGCCAGCGGGCCGCGCCCGGCGAGCAGCTCCAGCAGCCGGGGCAGGCGTACGGAGTCGTCGTGCTCGACGGTGGCGGTCACGCAGTCCCGGGCGTCGGCGGGGGCGGGGTCCGCGGCCCGCTGGAGGAAGGGGGCCAGGCCGTCGCGGGCGGCTCCGGAGGCCAGGGTCTGCCCTGCTGCCCGGAGGGCCGCCAGCGCCGCCTCCCCGGCCCGGCCGGTTCGCCAGGTGCCGCCGGCCTCGGCGAAGGGCTGCCCGCTCCAGGTCTCCAGCAGTGCGGCCAGTGCCGTCCGCTCCTCGTCGGGGGTGGTCGCGACGGCGGCCCGCCAGGCGACGGCGCCGATCCCGCCGACCAGCGGCTCCCAGGTCCCGGGGGCGGCGGGCCGGGCCAGGACGCGCGCCTCGTCGCCGATCTCGCCGCGCAGGTGGCGCCCGTCGGCGGCGACGGCGGTGAGCAGCGCGGGCCGCGGGGCGGGCGCGGGCTCGTCGTAGCGGCGGGGGCGGTGCGGGACGAGCTGGTGGAGGGCGGGGACGAGCACGGAGTCGGGGACTTCGGCGCACAGGGAGACGACCGGCTCGGCGCGCATCACGGCGACCCGCCGGGCGAGTTCGCCCAGGCGCCGCAGGACGTCGGCGGCGAGCAGGGCGGCCCGCCCGGCACCGGCGGCGATGCGCGGTTCGAGCCCGCCGGGCAGCGCGGGGGCCGGGTCCCCGGCGACGGCGGCGTCGAGCAGGGCCCGTACGGCGGTGTCGTCCAGGGCGCGCAGGGTCGTGGAGGAGGTCTCGCAGCGCGGGGTGAGGAAGTGCCAGAAGGCGGGGGGCGGGACGGGGCCCGCGGCTTCGCCGAAGCCGGGGGTGCGGCGCCGGTCGGAGCCGGGGAAGCCGTGCACCTGCCACAGGAGGGAGTTGTCCTCGGCGGCGTGGCAGCGGATGGACTCCTGGCCGACGAGCACGGCGTCCTCGCCGCCCCGGGGCATGCGCAGCACCGCCCAGGGTTTGCGGCCCGGGCGCCGGCTGCGGTAGGCGGCGCGGCGGCCGTCGACGCCCTCCAGCAGGAACTCGGTCGGCGAGGGGCCCGGGTAGGGGGTGCGGTTGAGGACGCGGAAGCCGGTGAGGCGGCCGTCCTGGCCGAGCGGGGACGCGGGGGCGCCGGCGGGCAGGACGGCGAGGGTCTGGCAGGAGTCCTCGAAGCGTTCCGTGCCGGCCGGGAGCTCGGCCCGGGCGTGGAAGTCCGGCGGCGCGGTGTCCGGTCGGGGCTCGCCCGTGTGCGGGTCGACGCGGGTGAGGGCCTCCCGGCGGCGGCCGAGGCCGCCGGTGCTCCAGTAGTGGCGGCCGTCGGTCATCTGGAAGTCGTAGGAGCCGATGCCCTCCCGGCCGCCGGGGCGCAGGACGGAGCCGCCCTCGTGGCGTCCGCCGCCGTCCGGGGTTTCGAAGTGGTAGCCCAGGCCGCCCTGGATCATGCCGCCGTAGCGGCGCAGGCCGAGTTTCTGCTCGGGCTCGAAGACCTCGTGGGGGCGGTCGGTCCAGAAGGCGAGCTCGCCGAAGGTGCCCTTGGGCTTGTCCGTCCAGGCGACGAGGAACCGTCCGCCGACGTAGTGCACGGTGAGCGCGCTCGCGCCCTCGGGCGCCCGGAAGGAGCAGGAGGCGCGCGGGCCCGCGTGGTCGACGGTGACGGCCCGGTCGGGGCCGTAGACGGTCAGGAGGGGCCAGGTGCAGGTCACTCCGGTGACGGCGGCGGGGCCGCCGAGGCCGGCGACGGCCTCTTCGAGGGCGTGCCAGCCGTATTCCTCGGGGAGTCCGGCGCGCAGGGCGCGGCCGAGCGGGCCGGTCAGGTCGAGTGCGGCGAGGGCTTCGTCGATGCCGTCCAGGGCGCGGGCGGTGGGCCGGTCGAGGAGGGTGCGGAGTTCGTCGACGGCTTCGTCGGCCGCGGCGAGGCCGCCGCCGCGCAGGGCGCCGAGGAGGTTCTCGACGCGGCCGTGCACCTCGGCGGCGATGCCCGCGTTGTGCGGGAGGCGGCTGATGGCGGTGCCGGTGCCGCGCAGGCCGGCGTGGACGGTGCCTTCCAGGCGGGGCCCGAAGACGGGGTCGGCCGCGAGGGTCTTGAGGTCGCGCCGGGAGCGGCCGCCCCAGAACACCAGCTCGACGGCGACTCCGGGGTCCTCGACGGCGATGCCCTCGGCGAGGCAGGCGTCGAGGAGGTCGGCGTCCAGCCCCCGGTAGCGGTAGCGGTCCTCGTGCAGCCGCAGCGGGGTCCCGGAGGCGCGCAGCCGGGGGGCGAAGAGGGCGAGCAGGGCGAAGAGTTCGGCGGGCATGGGCTGGCGCATGACCCCGCCGCCGCTGCGGCCGTGGGCGTAGCAGCCCGCGTACCGGGAGAACCAGCCGGTGAGGCCTCCCTCGGGGGCGATCCGCCCGGCGGCGGCGGCCTCGGCGGCGCCGCAGCCGAGGAGCAGGCGCAGCCAGGAGGAGGCGTCGCCGCGGCTCTCGGGGAACAGGTCGAGGAGCAGGGTGGCGGCGTCCGGCGCCGGGGGGTGGGCGGTCAGCAGGGGCGTGGCGGCGTCCAGCAGCCGGTCGGGGATCTCCTTGCCCCGGGCGGCGGCGAGCACGAGGCCCAGGACGCGGGCCTCCTCGGCGGCGTCCAGGCCGGCGGCGCGGGCCGAGAGCCGGACGCGGCGGGCCAGGTCGGCGGGGAGCTGCCCGGGCGAGGCGGCCCAGGCGTGCAGGACCCGTACGTACTCCTCGTGCGCGGCGCCCGGTTCCAGGGCTCCGGCCAGCCAGGCCTGGTGGGCGCTGAGCGCGGCGGTGGGCAGGGCCCCGGCGCGGGCGTACAGCAGGACGTTGGCGCGGTGCCAGTCGGGGTCGACGGGGAGGCGGTGGGTGTCCTCGGCCTTGCGGGCCAGGGCGTAGGCGCGGGCGGCGGAGCGCAGGTGCCAGGCGGCCAGCCGGTGCCCGACGGTGTCCCAGAACCAGGGGAGGTGGGCCGGCGCCAGTTCCCGTACCCGCCGTTCGAGGCCGTCGACGAACCGTCCGGGCTTCTCGTACGCCCGGTGGATCGTCCGCCCGACCTCGTCGAGCAGGGCGGCGGCCGCCGGCCCGGCGGCCGGGTCGTGGGCCCGGGCCCAGTCGGCGTAGACGGTCGAGGTGCGCGGGTCGGCCGGCGGCGGGATTTGGATCTTCATGTGCCGGATCCTGGCACGGGCCTGTGACAGCCGCGCTGACGGCCTCGGTCAGGCGGGTGCGCCCGAGGTGAAGCGGCGCAGCAGGGGGGACAGGACGAGTACGGACTTCGTGCGCTCCACGAAGGGCTCGCCCGCGATGCGCTCCAGGACGCGCTCGAAGTGCCTCATGTCGGAGGCGAAGACCTGGACGAGGGCGTCCGCGTCGCCGGTGACGGTCGACGCGGACACCACCTCGGGGTACCGCTCCAGCCCTCGCCGGATGTCGTCCGGCGAGGTGTTGTGGCGGCAGTAGATCTCGATGAAGCCCTCGGTCTCCCAGCCCATCGCGGCGGGGTCCACGCGGACGGTGAAGCCGGTGATGGCGCCTTCGGCCCGCAGCCGGTCCACGCGCCGCTTCACCGCCGGGGCCGACAGCCCGACCTCGGAGCCGATGTCCGCGTAGGAGCGGCGGGCGTCCTCGGCAAGGGCGTGCACGATGCGTTCGTCGAGATCGTTCAGTCGCACTGCGGGCGGATCACTTCTCTGCTGTGGCCACTTCTTCGATGGCCAGTCGGGAGCGGCGGATGCCGTACAGGAAGTAGAACACGAGGCCCGCGACCATCCAGCCACCGAAGACCATCCACGTGGCCATATCGAGGCTGAACATCATGAAGCCGCAGGCGAGGAAGCCCAGGATCGGGGTGACGGGGAAGAGCGCCACCTTGAAGGAGCGCGGCATGTCGGGGCGCTTGACGCGCAGGATGATGACGGCCACGTTGACCAGACCGAAGGCGAAGAGGGTGCCGATGCTGGTGGCGTCGGCGAGCTTGCCCAGCGGGATGAAGGCCGCGAGGACGCCGCAGAACACGGAGACGATCACCACGTTGGCGCGGGGGGCGCCGGTCTTCTCGTCGACCTTGGCGAAGACCTTGGGGACGAGGCCGTCGCGGGACATCGCGAAGAGGATGCGGGTCTGGCCGTAGAGCACGGCGAAGACGACGGAGAAGATCGCGACGACGGCGCCGGCGGCGAGGACGACGCCCCAGACGCTGGTGCCGGTGACGTCGGTCATGATCTGCGCGAGCGCGGCCTCGGTGCCCTCGAAGTCCTGCCACGGCATGGCGCCGACGGCGACGAAGGCGACGAGGACGTAGAGGACGGTGACGATGCCCAGCGAGAGCATGATCGCGCGCGGCAGGTCCTTCTTCGGGTTCTTGGCCTCCTCACCGGCGGTGGAGGCGGCGTCGAAACCGATGTAGGAGAAGAAGAGGGTGGAGGCACCGGCGGCGATGCCGGTCATGCCCAGCGGGGCGAGCGGGGTGTAGTTGCCGGCCTTGATGCCGAGGACACCGATGCCGATGAAGAGCAGCAGGGTGACGATCTTCACCGCGACCATGATCGAGTTGACGGTGGCGCTCTCCTTGGCGCCGCGCATCAGGAAGACCATCGACAGCAGGACGACGACCAGCGCCGGCAGGTTGATGAGGCCGCCCTCGCCCAGCGGGGCGGAGACGGATTCGGGGATGGTGACGCCTATGGTCCCGTCGAGGAACTCGTTGAGGTACTGGCCCCAGCCGACGGCGACGGCCGCGACGGAGACGGCGTACTCCAGGATCAGGCACCAGCCGCAGATCCAGGCGACGAGCTCGCCCATGGTGGCGTACGAGTACGAGTACGAGGAGCCGGAGACCGGGACCGAGCCGGCCAGCTCCGCGTAGGACAGTGCCGAGAACAGGGCGGTCAGGCCCGCGATCACGAAGGAGATCGTGACGGCGGGGCCGGCCTTGGGGGCCGCGGTGCCGAGGACGACGAAGATGCCGGTGCCCAGGGTGGCGCCGATGCTGATCATCGTCAGCTGCCACATGGTGAGCGAGCGGCGCAGCGTGCCGCCCTCGCCCTGGCCGCCCTCGGCGACGAGTCGCTCGACGGGCTTGCGGCGCAGCAGCGGGTTCACGGGCTTGCGCGTCTCCGGGGAGAGCGGGGGTGCCTGGCCCTGGTCGAGCACGGGGGACTCCTTTGACACTGCGGATGGGGACGGGTCGGGCGTCGACCGCAGCGGTCCGGAGCAGTTGACAGACGGGTTCGGGCCGTCTGGGCATGGGGGGACCGCCGAGCAGGCGGTCTGCGCCACTCCACGTACAGGGGGTGAGCCTACGAGCTGAGTGATACCGCCCGTAATGCACCATCCTTGCACATTGGCGGACGATCGTTGCGCGGATCCGTCCGGCATGGACGTTTGTTGCGCACTGATGATCGATCGCTGCACGGCCCCCCTCGGGACGCCTTTCTTGACACCTCGTCAGATCTGTCGCAGCGTGCCTCCTGGACCCGAACCCGTTCCACTGGATCACCCCCGCACCCCGCCGGGCCGGCCCGGGCCGCCGGGACCGCCGGCACCGCCCGCGCCCCGCACCTCCCCGCCCCGCCGCTGCCCCGGCCGCGACGGGGCAGACGCCGGTCGTGGACGGCGGGGACGGCGCGCCGTCCCCGTACCCGACGATCGGAGACGCGGAGTGAGAGCACCACTGGGCCCCGACGGGCCGTGGCAGGACCCCGGACCCTTCCTGCGCGGGGTCGCCTGGCTGGACGGCGGGCGCCCGGTGCGCGCCGACCCGGCCGACACCATGCGGCTGCCCTGGGACACCGGCGAGCGGGCCACCCTCCCGATCGGGGTGCGGCTGGAGTTCACGACGCGGACGGCGCACGCGGTGGAGGTCCGCTACCGGGCCACCGTGCCCGGCCCCGCCGACGCGCTGCGCGACCTCGCGCACGGCTTCGCCCTGTGGAACCGGCACGGGCCGCTCACCGAGGTCTTCACCGAGCCCGCCGCGGAATCCGTGGTGCGCCTCGACCTGCCCCGGCAGCGGGGCCCCTTCACCCTGTACCCGCCCGAGGGACAGTCCCCGCTGGTCCTGGGGCTGCGCGGGATCGGCGGCGAGCTCGTCCCCGCCCCCGCGGCCCCGCGCTGGGTGGTGCACGGGGACTCCATCACCGAGGGCTGGTGGTCCACCCGCCCCGCCCACGGCTGGCCCGCCGTCGCGGGCCGCGAGCTGGGCTTCGACACCGTCAACCTCGGCTACGCGGGCGCCGCGTGCGGGGAACTCGCCACCGCCGAGCAGATCGCCGCGCTCCCGGCCGACGTCCTCACCCTCGCCTTCGGCACCAACTGCTGGTCCCGGGTGCCCTTCACGGCACCGCTGCTGTACGAGACCACGCGCGTGTTCCTCGACCTGGTCCGACAGGGCCACCCGCGGACCCCCCTGCTGCTCCTGTCCCCCGTGCTGCGTCCCGACGCCGAACGCGCCCCCAACCGCGTCGGCGCCACCCTGGGCGCGCTCCGGGACGCCATGGAGCGGGCCGTCCGGGACCGGGTCGCCGCCGGGGACGGCCGGCTGGCGCTGCTGCCGGGGCGGGACGTGCTCGGACCCGAGCACCTCGCGGACGGACTGCACCCCAACGACGCCGGGCACCAGGTGCTCGGCCTCGCTGTGGTCACGGCCCTGCGACGGGCCGGGTTCGACGCCCGGTGAGTGAAACACGCCATACCGCTCCCGCTGAACAGGGCGCCCCCGCGGCGCCGTGTCCCCCACAAGCAGCCGGGGTCCGAGGACGCGACGACGCGGACGCACCGGACAGGTCGCGGACCCGGCGGACACATACGTGGGAGTGAACACCATGGGCATCAAGCGCGGAACTTCCCTGGCCGCCGTCGCGGTCGTCGTCACCCTGGCGGCGACCGCCTGCGGCGCGAACGGAAAGGACGGCGCGACCCGGCCGGCCGGGGCCGCCTCCGTCCAGGCTCCCGCCGCCGACCCCTACGCCGGGGGACAGCAGGCCGCCCAGGAGGCCGGCGACGCCAAGCCGGCCGGGCAGCTGGCGATCGCGGCCACCGACCAGCTGGGGCAGGTGCTCACCGACAGCGCGGGCTTCGCCCTGTACCGCTTCGACAAGGACACCGCCAAGCCGCCCGCCTCCACCTGCGAAGGGGACTGCGCGAAGGCCTGGCCGGTGGTGGCGGCGGGCGAGGTCACGGCCGCCTCCGGCATGGACCCGGCCCTGCTGGGCGAGGTGGTCCGCAAGGACGGCGGCAAGCAGCTGACGGTGGCGGGCTGGCCCGTGTACCGCTTCGCCAAGGACACCAAGGCCGGAGACCTGAACGGGCAGGGCGTCGGCGGCACCTGGTTCGCCTTCGCCCCCGACGGGAAGAAGGCCGCGAAGGCGGCGGCTGCCGCTCCCCCCGCGGCCGGGCGGGCCCCGGCCGCCCTGACCGTGGCCAAGGACCCCGTACTGGGCGACCACATCGTCGACGGCAACGGCATGACCGTCTACCGCTTCAAGCCGGACACCGCCTGGCCCATGGTCTCCAAGTGCACTGGGGACTGCCTGGCCAAGTGGCCGGTGGTACCGCCGGTGGACCGGGCCGACACCAAGGGGATCACCGAGAAGAACTACCTGGTCCTGGACCGCCCGGACGGCAAGAAGCAGCAGACGGTCAACTGCTGGCCCCTCTACACCTTCGCCGGCGACAAGAAGCCCGGCGACACCAACGGGCAGGGCGTCGGAGGCACCTGGTACGCCGTCGCCCCCGACGGGGCGCTCATCAGCGCCCCGTAGCCCCGCCCCCACCCGGAACCGCGCGGTCCCCGCCTCCCTCCCCCCGGGCGGGGGCCGCGCACCGTTCGCCCGCGCACGGCCCGTGCCCGGCTTGACCGGCGAGGCCCGCGAGAGACGACCTAGACTCGGCCCATGCTGCGCGTACTGGCCGTCGACGACGAGAAGCCGCTCCTGGAGGAACTCCTCTACCTGCTGCGCTCCGACCCCCGGGTGCGCAGCGCCGAAGGCGCCTCGGACGCCACCGGGGCACTGCGCCGGATCACCCGCGCGGTGGAGAGCGGGCCGGACGGGCCCGACGCCATCGACGTGGTCTTCCTGGACATCCAGATGGCCGGGCTGACCGGGCTGGACATCGCCCGGCTGCTGGCCGGCTTCGCCCGGCCGCCGCTGATCGTGTTCGTCACCGCGCACGAGGGCTTCGCGGTGCAGGCCTTCGACCTCAAGGCCGTGGACTACGTGCTCAAGCCGGTGCGGCCGGAGCGGCTGGCCGAGGCGGTCCGGCGGGCCCGCGAGCTGCTCGCCGGGCCCGCCCGGGAGGAGGCGCCGGAGCGGCAGGCCGTGCCGGCGCCGCGCAGGCCGGCTCCCGGGGCGCCCGCCACCGACCGGACCCCGGAGCAGATCGCCGTCGAACTCGGCGGGGTCACCCGGTTCGTGGCCATCGCGGACATCGCGTACGTGGAGGCCCAGGGGGACTACGCCCGGCTGCACACGGACGGGGGCAGCCACCTCGTGCGGATCCCGCTGTCCGCCCTGGAGGAACGCTGGGCCCCGCACGGCTTCGTACGGATCCACCGCCGGCATCTGGTGGCGCTGGGCCGGATCGACGAACTCCGGCTGGACGCGGGCACCACCAGCGTCCGCGTGGGCCCGGCCGAACTCCAGGTCAGCCGCCGCCACGCCCGCCAGCTCCGGGACCTGCTGATGCGCCAGGCGACGGGCTAGGCCGCCCTGCGACCGCCCGGCGTGCCGGCGCGCCGTTCGTCGCGCCGGGAGGGGCGTACGGCGATCCGCCGGGCCCGTCGGCCGCAGGGGTTCCCGGAGTGACCCACGGCGGGAGCCGGGCGGGCATATCGTGGACCATCCGGCCCGGGAGGAGCGATATGTCCGAGATCGAGGCGCTGTTGGACGCGCTGAGCGGACTGCCCCGCACCCCGCCCCCGGGACCCGCCGAGGCCGAGGAGCTGCTCGCCGGGCTGCGCAGCGCGGCCGCCCGCTGGGCCGACGTGCTGTACGAGGCCCAGGAGGGCACCCGTCACCGGCTCCCGCCGCGTGCGGAGGCGTCCCTGATCCTGGCCTTCCGGCGCGCGGAGGAGTCGTACGTGGAGCTGGAGATCGCCCTGCGCGACTGCGCGGAACACCGCGATCCGGCCGTGTGACGGCGCGCCCGCGCACCGGGCGGAACGGACAGGGGCGCGGGTCGGAACGGGCCTGTCGCCGCGCGGAGGCGCTGCGTAGACTCCCCGGGATCCCCTCCCCCGTCGAAGGACCCTCCGGTGAACCAGACGTACGCGCTGACCGCGGTCACCGCCGTCGTCGTGGTGACGGTGCTGGTCGGCGCGCTGGGGCTGCGGATATCCCGGACCACCTCGGACTTCTACGTGGCCTCGCGCACCGTCGGCCCCCGGCTGAACGCGGCGGCCATCGGCGGGGAGTACCTCTCCGCCGCCTCCTTCCTCGGCGTCGCCGGGCTGGTGCTCCTCCAGGGACCGCGGATGCTCTGGTACCCCGTCGGCTACACGGCCGGGTACCTGGTGCTGCTGGTGCTGGTCGCGGCTCCGCTGCGGCGCTCGGGCGCGTACACGCTGCCGGACTTCGCGGAGGGCCGGCTCCAGTCGCGGGCCGTGCGGCGGATCGCGGTGGTGTTCGTGCTCGGCGTGGGCTGGCTGTACCTGGTGCCGCAGCTCCAGGGGGCGGGGCTGACCCTGACCGTCCTGACCGGGGCCCCGCACTGGGCGGGCGGGGTGGTCGTAGCGTCCGTGGTCACGGCGGCCGTCGCGGCGGGCGGGATGCGCAGCATCACCTTCGTCCAGGCCTTCCAGTACTGGCTCAAGCTCTGCGCCCTGCTGGTGCCGGCCTTCTTCCTGCTGGCGGCCTGGGCCGGGGACGGGGCGCCGCGCGCCTCCTTCGACGCCCCGGCTGTCTTCCGGGAGCACACCGCCGTCACCCTCGGGCACGACGTCCGGCTGTCGGTGGACGCGCCGCTTGCCGTGACGGTGACGGGCCGGGTGGACGGGCGCGACCACGCGGACGCCCCGCTGACCCTGACGCCCGGCCGGCACACGGTGGAGGCGGGCGCCCGGCTGGAGTTCCGGCCCGGGACGGCGGTTCCCGACACCGCCTCGCCGGCGGGCGCGGCACCGGACGCGCCGGGCCGGCCGCAGCCGCTGTCCGGGGGCGACGGCGAGTACCGGCTGTACGCCACGTACGGGCTGATCCTGGCCACCTTCCTCGGCACGATGGGCCTGCCGCACGTCGCGGTGCGCTTCTACACCAGCCCGGACGGGCGGGCCGCCCGGCGCACCACCCTGGTGGTGCTGGCACTGCTCGGGGTCTTCTACCTGCTGCCCCAGGTGTACGGGGCGCTGGGCCGGATCTACGCGCCCGAGCTCGCGCTGACCGGGGACGCGGACGCGGCGGTGCTGGTGCTGCCGGAGCGGGTGCTGGGCGGGCTGCTCGGGGAGCTGCTGGGGGCGCTGCTGGCCGGCGGCGCCTTCGCGGCGTTCCTGTCGACGGCCTCCGGGCTGACGATGGCGGTGGCGGGGGTGCTACACCAGGACGTGCTGCCCCGGCGCGGGGTGGGGAGTTTCCGCCTCGCGGTGGTGGTGGCGATGGCGGTGCCGCTGGCGGGCGCGGCGGTGAGCACCCGGGTGCCGGTGGCGGACGCGGTCGGGCTGGCGTTCGCGGTGTCGGCGTCCTCGTTCTGCCCGCTGCTGGTGCTCGGGATCTGGTGGCGGGGTCTGACCCCGCCGGGGGCGGTCGCCGGGCTGCTCACGGGCGGCGGGGCCGCGCTGGGCGCGGTGCTGCTGACGCGGGGCGGGGTCGCGCCGAGGGGGTGGGCGCACGCGCTGCTGGCCTGGCCGGCGGTGTGGTCGGTGCCGCTGGGGTTCCTGACGATGGTGCTGGTGTCGCTGGCGACCCGGTCCCGGGTTCCGGCGGGGACGGCGGCCGCGCTGGCGCGGCTGCACCTGCCCGAGGGCGTGGCCGGGGAACGGGCGGCGGGGGGTGCCCGGTGACGGGTGCGGGGGCGGCGGAGCTGGTGCCGGCGGTGGCGGGGGCGGCGCTGCTGCTGGGGGCGGGCTGGGCCGGGGGCCGGTGGCAGGCGCGGCGCGGGGAGCGGGTGGCGGGGCTGGACCTGGGCACACCGGTCGAGCGGGCCACCTTCCACACGCTGCACACCGCTTCGCTGGCCGCTCCCCCGCTGCGGGCGGGTCTCACGGAGGACGCCGCGCGCAAGGCGGCGCGGCGGCTGCGGTCGCTGCTCGGGACGGAGGCGCTGTGCCTGACGGACCGGGAGACGGTGCTGGCCTGGGACGGGCCGGGCGCCGACCACCACGAGCGGCGGGCGATGGCCCGGGTGGCGGTGATGCTGGAGTCGGGGCGCAGCCAGAGCCTGCGCACGGAGTGCCAGCGGCCGGGGTGCCCGCTGAAGTGGGCGGTGTTCGCGCCGCTGACCGGTGAGGACGGGGTGCTGGGGGCGCTGGTCGCGTACGGGTCGCGGGAGTCGGCGGTGCTGGTGCGGGCCGCGACGGAGGTGGCGCGGTGGGTCTCCGTACAGCTGGAGCTGTCGGAGCTGGACCGGGCGCGGACCCGGCTGATGGAGGCGGAGATCAAGGCGCTGCGGGCGCAGATCTCCCCGCACTTCATCTTCAACTCGCTCGCGGCGATCGCCTCGTTCGTGCGGACGGATCCGGAGCGGGCGCGGGAGCTGCTGCTGGAGTTCGCCGATTTCACGCGCTACTCCTTCCGCCGGCACGGGGAGTTCACCACGCTGGCCGAGGAGCTGCGGTCGATCGAGCGGTATCTCTCGCTGGCCGGGGCCCGGTTCGGTGACCGGCTGAAGGTGACCTTGCAGGTGGCGCCTGAAGTGCTGCCGGTGGCGCTGCCGTTCCTGTGTCTGCAGCCGCTGGTGGAGAACGCCGTCAAGCACGGGGTGGAGGACTCCACGGAGGAGTGCCGGATCACCATCGCTGCGCGGGACGCGGGCGCGGAGGCGGTGCTGACCATCGAGGACAACGGCGTGGGGATGGATCCGGAGCGGCTGCGGCGGATCCTGGCCGGGGACCGGGCGGGGTCCGCCTCGGGGATCGGGCTGCCCAACGTCGACGAGCGGATGCGCCAGGTGTACGGGGACGCGTACGGGCTCGTCGTGGAGACGGCTGTCGGGGCCGGGATGAAGGTCACCGTCCGGATCCCCAAGTACCGCCCGGGGGTCCACACCTCGGCGCCGGGTCCGGGGCGTCCGGACCCCCGGCAGGACTGACCCTTCCTTCCCGGGAAACGCCCGTGGCCCCCTTCCCCGCCGGCACGGCGGGGAAGGGGGCCACGGGTACGGGATCTGTCAGCTCCAGCTGGCGTGCAGCGGCTTGCCCTCGGCGTAGCCGGCGGCGGACTGGATGCCGACGACGGCCTTCTCCTCGAACTCGGCCAGCGAGCCGGCACCGGCGTAGGTGCAGGAGGAGCGGACGCCCGCGATGATCGAGTCGATCAGGTCCTCGACGCCCGGGCGGGCCGGGTCGAGGAACATCCGCGAGGTGGAGATGCCCTCCTCGAACAGCGCCTTGCGGGCGCGGTCGTAGGCCGACTCCTCCGAGGTGCGGTTGCGCACGGCGCGCGCCGAGGCCATGCCGAAGGACTCCTTGTACAGGTGGCCCTCGGCGGACTGCTGGAGGTCGCCCGGGGACTCGTACGTACCGGCGAACCAGGAGCCGATCATGACGTTGGAGGCGCCGGCGGCCAGCGCCATCGCCACGTCGCGCGGGTGACGGACGCCACCGTCGGCCCAGACGTGCTTGCCGTACTTCTTGGCCTCGGCCGCGCACTCCAGCACCGCGGAGAACTGCGGGCGGCCCACGCCGGTCATCATGCGGGTGGTGCACATGGCGCCGGGGCCCACACCGACCTTGATGATGTCGGCGCCGGCCTCGATGAGGTCCTTGACGCCGTCGGCGGCGACGATGTTGCCGGCCACGATCGGGACCTTCGGGTCCAGGGCGCGGACGGCCTTGATCGCGTTGATCATCGACTCCTGGTGGCCGTGGGCCGTGTCGATGACGAGGGTGTCCACGCCGGCGTCGAGCAGCTGCTTGGCCTTGCCCACGAAGTCGCCGTTGATGCCGACGGCGGCCGCGATGCGCAGCTTGCCGTTCGCGTCGGTGGCCGGGGTGTAGAGGGTCGCGCGCAGGGCGCCCTTGCGGGTCAGGATGCCGACCAGCTTGCCGTCCTCGTCGACGGCCGGGGCCAGCTTGCGGTGGCCCGCGTCGAGCTGGTTGAAGGCGTCGCGGGGGTCGATGTCGGCGTCGATGAGCAAGAGCTCCTTCGACATGACCTCGGAGAGCTGGGTGAAGCGGTCCACGCCGGTGAGGTCGTGGTCGGTGACCACGCCGACCGGGCGGTTGTCCGCGTCGACGACCACGCCGGCGCCGTGGGCCCGCTTGGGCAGCAGCGACAGCGCGTCGGCGACGGTCTGGGTGGGCGCCAGCGTGATCGGGGTGTCGAGCACGAGGTGGCGGGTCTTGACCCAGGAGATGACGTCGGTGACGACCTCGATCGGGATGTCCTGGGGGATGACGACGATTCCACCCCGGCGGGCGACGGTCTCGGCCATCCGGCGGCCCGCGATGGCGGTCATGTTCGCCACGACGAGGGGAATGGTGGTGCCGGTGCCGTCGGGCGAAGAGAGGTCCACGCCCTGGCGGGAGCCGACCGCGGAGCGGCTCGGCACCATGAACACATCGTCGTACGTCAGGTCGTACGGCGGCTTCAGGTCATTGAGGAAACGCACGTGCTGAACATCCCAGTCGATCGAAGGATCTTTCTACGGCCTCGACGGGGCAGCCAGCCGAGGAAACGCACGTACTTCATTCTCCCACGACCTGGCGTTCATGCCGCCCCGGCCGATCGTCCAGGACATTCCGGGCCGCCTGGTCGTTTCCTACGGGACCTCCGTCCCGCCGGGCGGGCGCGGACCGCCGGACGGAGAGTGGGAGGAGGACGATTCCACCGGTCTGGCGGGAGGACCCATGGCGAAGACGACGCGGGAAGGCACGCCCCTCGAGCTGGAGGGCGACGGCCTGGAGATACGGCTCAAGGAGATCGGCGGGGACCTCACCGTGGGGTTCTTCCGCCTTCCCGAGGGGACGGACATGAGCGAGCCCCTCAAGGGGATGCCGGAGGACATGTGCCAGTGTCCGCACTGGGGGTACATCCTCAAGGGCCGCCTCAGGATGCGCACCGCCCAGGGGGACGAGGAGTACGGGGCGGGGGACGCCTACTACTGGTCGCCCGGGCACGTCCCGGTGGCGCTGGAGGACACCGAGTTCGTGGAGTTCTCCCCGACGGCGGAGTTCCGCGAGGTCATCGACCACGTGAAGGGCGGGGCCGGGTAGCCCGGCGGAGCCGTCGGTTCGGTGGCCGGGGGGCCGGGCCCGGGCCCGGCTCGGGCACCGGGCCCGCCCCGGTGGTGCCGGCGGGCGTCAGGGGATGTGGGCGCGGCGCGCCGACTGCCCGGGGATCAGCGGCCGGGGCGGCAGTACGGCCGGCGGCCGGGCGCCGCCGGGGCCGGGCCCTGGTAGCGGGGCGGCCGGGACGGACCGGGCGGTCGCGGGGCGTTCCTCTCCGGGGGTGGCGGGGATGGCGGCCGAGGTGAGCAGGGTCACCGCACCCTCGGTGCGGCCGTGGCGGGTCCATTCGACGACCCGCCGCCGGGAGCGCAGCGAGTCGATCAGTTCCCGCACTGGGCGCCCAGGCCGACAGCGCCGGGACGGCCGTGGACATCGGCCTGGGCGGGCTCGGCGCTTGACCGTGTTCGACTCCCCTTCAGAGGGTGTGGAGGGGGAGGTCGACGGCTCCCTGCCCGTCTCCTTCGGCGGCACCGGCCGCCACAAACCGGGCCCGTACACCGCACCCGCACGGGAAGCCGGACGCTCTCGCGGCGCGGGCGGCACACCGCCGCCCGGTCCCTCCGGCGGTCCTCGTCCCGGCCGGTTCCGGCACTCTGGGCAACTCCCCTCCTCCTGGCGTCCCCTGCGGGCGGTCAGGCGGTGATCAGGGCCGCCCGGGCCAGCGCGCGCGGGCGGTGAGCACGCCCGCGAGGTGGCCCAGGTATGCGGCCGAAGGTGCCGCGCCCGGGGACGAACAGTTCCCGGGGCTCGGCTCGGAAGGCCGCGAGCACCGTCCCCGTCCCGTACGGGCCCCCGCGCAGCCGGTCCTCGACGCCGCGCAGGCGCAGGGGGCGGGGGGCGCTCCGGTGACCGCGATGCGCGGCCCGTCGGGGGTGATCCGTACGGCGGCGGCGCACAGCGGGTGGCCCGGTCGGCGGCCTTCTCGAAGGCGGCGGCCGGGCCGGCCGCGGGCACCAGCAGGGCGGTGACCACCGATCCGGCGGGCACCCCCTTGGCGGCGAACCGCTCGGCGTCCTACGTCGACCAGCAGGCGGGCCCGTTCCGCGCCGGTGCGCAGGCGCCGGTGCCTCAGTGCGGCTCCGGCCCGGCCAGCAGCACCGTCAGCGCGGGAGCGCCGTCCTGCTCCCGCCAGAAGTCCGCCGCCCCCTCCAGGATCTCCCTCAGGGTGTCCCAGTCGTCCGGCCGGTCGGCGGCGTAGCCGCGCCACGAGGTCACCGCCAGCAGCCGCCCGGGCGCCTCGGGCAGCCAGGACAGGTCGGCCAGCACGTCGGCCAGCGCGTCCCAGTTCCCGCCGAACCACTCCGGCGCCCGCAGGGCCCGCGCGCAGCGCCGCATCAGCGCCGCCTTGCTCCGCACGCCGTCGAGGTCCAGCCGTACGACGCTCCAGCCGGCCTCCTGCGCGGCGGCCAGGGCGGGCGCGAGCGGCCGCGGGTCGAGGCTCATCGCAGAACCGCCTTGAAGGTCTCGTAGTGGTCGTCCGTGTAGTAGAACTCCCCGCCCTGACCCGTCACGATCCGCCGCGCCCCGCGGCCGCGCTCGCCCGGCGTGCGCACCGTGTACTCGTGGTAATAGCCGCGCTCGCGCTTCGGCAGGACCTTCTCGAAGTTGCCGAAGACGGTCCCGTCCTGCCGGTGGGCGTACGGGCCGCCCTTGTCGATGAGCGCAAGCACCTCGCGGGCCTGCGGCGGCAGCGCGTCGGCCCGTACGGTCGGCATTCCCTCGGCCCACGCGGGGGCGGCGGCGGTGCTCGCCGCGGACGGGAGCCGCGCCGGGGCGTCCTTGGCACCGCAGCCCGCCAGGGCAGCGGTCAGCGCGGCGCACAGGAACAGAGCTCCGAGCGCACGCGTCAACGATCGGGGCACGCTCCTGAGGATCATGCCCCGATCGTGCCAAATATCCGATCCGGTGGCGAACAGCCAGGCGGTGTCAGAGTGCGGACATCTTGAAGTAAGGACTCAGGATGCGCTTCTGGACCGATCCGAAGTCGACGAGGACGGCGACCCCCTCCTCCACACCGACGACACGGCCGAGGCCGTGCTCGTCGTGACTGACCCGGTCGCCGACGTCGAACCGCCTCAGGGGCGGCTCAGCGGGGGCCTTGAACGGGCTTGACGGCAAATGACGGCGAGGTACTGCTGACTTGGTCATCACAACCAGTATGCGCCCCCGGAGCGCCCCGCGGCCCCATGCGCAGGTCTCGATTGCGCACCCTTCGCCCCGGACGCCCCCGCGGCACCGGCTGGAACGCGCCCGTCTGCCGTCGGCGCCGGCCCGGTCCGGGCGTCCCCGTCAGTCGTCGGGGTCGGCCCGGTCCAGGGCCGGCCGCAGCCCGGGTTCGGACTCGGTCAGCAGGTAGTCGGCGACCGCCGTGTCCGTGACGAGGCTGGTCACCAGCCCGGAGCGGAGCACCGCGCCGATGGCGGAGGCCTTGCGCAACCCGCCCGCGATCGCCACGACCTCGGGGATCCGGCGCAGCCGGTCCGCCTCGACGGTGATGCAGCGCTCGCCCAGGTCCCGTCCGACCCGGCGGCCCTCCTTGTCGAAGAGGTGGGCGGACATCTCGGCGGCGACGCCGAGCGAGGCGTAGTGGGCCCGCTCCTCGTCGGTCAGCATGTCGTGGACGGTCGAGATCCCCGGCTCCCAGGAACCGATGGACACGGCCGCGACGGTCACCTTGTCGAAGTACTCGAAGGCCCGCGCGATCCCGGTCTGGCTGCGCAGCGCGGCCGCGGTCGCCGGGTCGGGGAGCAGCATCGGGGCGTAGATCGGGTGCGCGTCCCCGCCCGAGACCTGCGCGGCCCTGCGTACGGCCTCCACCGAGCCGCGCTCGGCGGTCCCGGCGTCGTACACGCCGGTCAGCTGGACGACGGTGCAGGGGGGCAGCCGGTGCAGGGAGGCGGCCATGTGGATGGTCGACCGCCCCCACGCCAGCCCGAGCACGTCGCCCTCGTTGACGAGCTCACCGAGCAGGTCGGCCGCCACCGCGCCGAGGTTCTCCGGGTCCGGGGCGTCCTCGCTCGCGTCGGCGGGCGATTCCACCACGACGGCGTGCCGCAGCCCGTAGCGGGCGCGGAGCGCGTCCGAGCGCTCCGCGTCCAGTTCCGCGGGTACCCGGATCTCGATGCGTACGAGGTCGCGTTCGAGGGCGGTCTCCAGGACCCGGGCCACCTTGAAGCGGCTCACGCCGAACTCCTCGGCGATCTGGATCTTGGACTTGCCCTCCAGGTAGAAGCGGCGCGCCATGGCCGCCGCCTGCACCAGCTCCGCGGGTCCCATCCGCAGGGCTGACCGTCCCGCCGACATTGCAGACACCGCGCTCTCCTCACTGCTGTTCACACTGTCGTGTTCACACTCTCGACTCGCCGTTCATCCTGTCAGATCCAACGGCCATTGATCAGCCTGGACGGCTTCCGTTCACCGAGCCGTCCCCTGGCGCCCGCCTCAGTGGTCGCAGGCCCAGGGCGCGGCGGCGATGGCCGCGCCCGCCTGCTCGCGCAGGGTGCGGACCGCGGCGGCGGGGTCGACCGCCCCGTAGACCGCGCTGCCCGCCACGAACACGTCCGCGCCGGCCTCGGCGACCCGCTCGATCGTCGTGGCCGAGACCCCGCCGTCGACCTGGAGCCAGAGGTCGAGCCCGTGCTTGGCGATCAGCTCCCGGGTCCGGCGGACCTTGGGGAGCATGATGTCGAGGAAGGACTGGCCGCCGAAGCCGGGCTCGACCGTCATGATCAGCACCATGTCGAGCTCGGGGAGGATGTCCTCGTACTGCTCGATCGGGGTGCCGGGCTTGAGCGCCATGGCCGCCCGCGCGCCCTTGGCCCGGATCTCCCGCGCGAGGCGCACGGGGGCCGCGGCGGCCTCGGCGTGGAAGGTAACCGAGCCGGCCCCGGCCTCCACGTACTGCGGCGCCCAGCGGTCCGGGTCCTCGATCATCAGGTGCAGGTCCAGCGGGATGTCCGTGGCCCGGCTGAGGGATTCCACGATCGGCACGCCGAGGGTCAGGTTCGGGACGAAATGGTTGTCCATGACGTCGACGTGCAGCCAGTCGGCCCCCTCGACGGCCCTGGCCTCCTCGGCGAGACGGGCGAAGTCGGCGGACAGGATGCTGGGATTGATCTGAACGGCCATGCCCCAAGCCTGCCATGCTCCCGGACACTTCCGGCCACGGCCCCGGAACTCGCCGTTCTCGTAGCACAGCTTAATTGATCAAGACACCGATACTCGCTTGTCCTTCGCGGTGGGTCGCGGTCACCGTTACGTACATGACAACCGCCCCCGCCACCGGTTCCCCCACCGTTCCCCCCGCCGACGACGGCCCCTGGCGCAATCCCGATTTCCGCGCCCTGTTCGGCGCCGCGGCCCTGAGCCAGTTCGCCGCCAACACCGGATACATCGCCGTCCCGCTGCTCGCCCTGACCGCCCTCGACGCGAGCCCCGCCCAGGTCGGCGCCCTCGCGGCCCTGTCCACCGCCGCCTTCCTGCTCATCGGCCTCCCGGCCGGCGCCTGGGTGGACCGCCTGCGCACCCGCCGGGTCCTGATCACCGCCGACCTCGCCCGGGCCGGGCTCGTCGCCTCGCTCCCGCTCGCCTGGTGGCTGGACGTGCTCACCCTGCCCCAGCTGTACGCCGTCGTGCTCCTCACCGGCTGCGCCACCGTGTTCGGCGAGGTCGGCTCCCAGAGCGCCCTGCCCCAGCTCGTCGGCCGGGGCGGCCTGGTCCGCGCGAACGCCGCCCTGGCGACCCTGATGGCCGTCGCGAACATCGCGGGCCGGGGCGCGGGCGGCGCCCTGATCGCCTTGCTGACCGCCCCCGTCGCGCTGGCCTGCGCGGCCCTCGGGCACCTCGGCTCCGGCCTGCGGATGCTGAGCGTCCGTCCGGTCCCCAAGCCGCCCGCCGCCGCGCGGATCCCGCTGCGCGCGCAGATCTCCGAGGGGCTGAGGCACGTACTGGGCCACTCCGAGCTGCGTGCCCTGGCACTGACGGCCAGTCTGAACAACCTGGGCGGCTCCATGATCAACGCCATGCTGCCGGTGCTCTTCGTGGCCGAGCTCGGCCTCTCCGCCGGGGCGCTCGGCCTGTTCTGGGCCGCGGGCGGGGCCGGGCTGCTGTGCGGCGCCCGGCTGGCCCGGCCCTTCGCGGCCCGGGCGGGCTACGGCACCGCCCTGACCCTGAGCCTGACGCCGGCGGCCCTGCTGGTCCCGATGGCGGACCGGGGGCCGTGGCTGTGGGCGGCCGGGGCGGGCTGGCTCGTGTCCACCGTGACGATCGGCAGCGGCAACGTCCTGGGCGTCAGCCTCCGCCAGCACCTGACCCCGGACCCGCTCCTCGGCCGCATGAACGCCACCTTCCGGTTCATGCTGACCGGCGCCATCGCCCTCGGCTCGGCCGCCTCCGGTCTCCTCGCGGAGCTCGCCGGCCTGCGCACCACCCTCTGGGCCGGCGCGGCCCTCCTGGCGCTCTCCTTCGTACCGACGCTGCTGTCGCCGATCCGCGGCCGGCGCTCCGTGGAAGGGTGACCACCGCCGCCCGGGAGTTCAGGCCGTCCGGCGCAGCAGGGCCAGGTACATGGCGTCCGTACCGTGCAGGTGCGGCCACAGCTGGACGTCCGGGCCGTCGCCCAGCGCCGGTACGCCCTCCATGTACGGACGGGCGTCGATCAGTTCGGCCGCCACCGGCTGCGCCCCGGCGCCCCGGCCCTTGAGGACGTCGTCCACGACCACCCGCGTCTCCGCCAGGTGCGGGGAGCAGGTCGCGTAGCCCACGACACCGCCCACGCGCACGGCGGACAGGGCCTCGCGCAGCAGGGCCCGCTGGAGCGGCGCGAAGCCCTCCAGGTCCTCCGGGCGACGCCGCCAGCGGGCCTCCGGACGGCGCCGCAGCGCCCCCAGGCCCGAACAGGGGACGTCCATCAGGACCCGGTCGAAGGAGCCCGGCAGCCACGGCGGCCGGGTGCCGTCGGCCGTGATGACCTGGTACGGACCCGGGTTCCCGGACAGGGCCCGCTCGACCAGGCGCGCCCGGTGCGGCTGCTTCTCGGAGGCCAGCAGGAACGCCCCGCGCCGCGCCGCCAGCGCGCCCAGCAGCGCCGCCTTGCCGCCCGGACCCGCGCAGCCGTCCAGCCACCGCTCGTCACGGCCCTCGACCGGGACCGCCGCCAGGGCCATGGCCACCAGCTGGCTGCCCTCGTCCTGCACACCGGCGCGCCCCTCGCGCACCGCCTCCAGCGCGCCGGGCTCGCCGCCCTCGGCCATCCGGACGGCGTACGGGGACCAGCGCCCCGGCAGCGCCGAGTCCTCGCCGACCGCCTCCAGCAGCTCCTGCGGCGTGGACCGGCCGGGGCGTGCCACCAGCGTCACCTCGGGCCGCTCGTTGTCGGCCTCCAGCAGGTCCTCGATCCCGGCACGGCCACCGCCCAGCGCGTCCCACAGGGCGCTGACCACCCAGCGGGGGTGGGAGTGGTAGACCGCCAGGTGCTCCTCGGCGTCCTCCTCGTACGGCGGCGCGACCCGCTCCAGCCAGCCCTCCAGGTCGTGGGCGGCGATCTTGCGCAGCACGGCGTTGACGAACTTCGCCCGCCCGTCGCCGAGCACCACGCGGGCCAGCTCCACGCTGGCGGAGACCGCCGCGTGGGTGGGGATGCGGGTCCCCAGCAGCTGGTGCGCGCCGAGCGAGAGCACGTCCAGGACCGGCGGGTCCACCTCGCGCAGCGGCCGGTCCACGCAGGCGGCGATGACCGCGTCGTACGTGCCCTGCCGGCGCAGGGTCCCGTAGACCAGCTCGGTCGCCAGGGCCGCGTCGCGCGCCTGGAACCGCTCGTCCTGCCGGGCCTTCTTCAGCAGCGGGGGCAGGACCAGGTTCGCGTACGCGTCGCGCTCGTCCACCGCCCGCAGCGCCTCGAAGGCCAGCAGCCGGACGGGGTCCTTCTGCGGCCGGCGGTAGGGCTTGGCCTGCTTGCCGGCGCCCGTCTTGGGGGCGGGACGACGACGGGGCTGTTCGCTCACGTGAAAGGTGCTCCGGGGTTACGAGGTGCGGTTGCGAAGGGGAGGCTCGGGATCAGCCTACGACGGGCGCGCCCAGGCGCTCGCCGGGAGCGATGCGCACCCCGCGGGCCCAGTCGGCGCCCTTCATCGGCTTCTTGCCCTGCGGCTGCACCCAGAGCAGCTCGACGGCGTGCGAGCCGGTGCCCACGTGGACGTTGTTCTTGGCCGGGGCCAGCACGCCGGGGGCCAGGTCGGTGCGCTCGGGAACGAGCCCGAGGGAGATCAGCTTGAGGCGCTCACCGCGGAAGACGGTCCAGGCCCCGGGGGCGGGAGTGCAGCCGCGCACCACGCGGTCGGCGCGCAGCGCGGGCGCGTTCCAGTCGACCCGGGCGTCCTCGACGGTGATCTTCGGCGCGAGGGAGACTCCCTCCGCGGGCTGCTCCATGGCGCGCAGGCTGCCGTCCTCGATCCCGTCCATGGTCGCGGACAGCAGTCCGGACCCGGCGAAGGCGAGGCGGGTCAGCAGGTCGCCGCTGGTGTCGGTCGGGCGGATCTCCTCGGTGAGGACCCCGAAGACCGGACCGGTGTCGAGGCCCTCCTCGATGCGGAAGGTGGAGGCACCGGTGACCTGGTCCCCCGCCATGATCGAGTGCTGGACGGGAGCCGCCCCGCGCCAGCTCGGCAGCAGCGAGAAGTGCAGGTTGACCCACCCGTGGCGGGGGATGTCGAGCGCGCTCTTGGGGATCAGCGCCCCGTACGCGACGACCGGGCAGCAGTCCGGGGCGATCTCCCGCAGCCGGGCCTGGAACTCCTCGTCGCGCGGCCGGACCGGCTTGAGGACCTCGATGCCGGCCTCCTCGGCGCGCTCGGCGACGGGGCTGGCGACCAGGCGCCGCCCGCGCCCGGCGGGGGCGTCGGGCCGGGTGACGACGGCAGCGACCTCGTGGCGCCCGGAGGCGATCAGGGCGTCCAGGGCGGGTACGGCGACCTCGGGGGTGCCTGCGAAGACGAGCTTCACTGGGTCCTACCTCGCTATCTCGGCTGTCAGCAGCACACCAGTCTATGGGACGCCCACCCGGGCCCACCTGCGGTATCGGGGGGCGTACGCACACACGCGCGCCCCTCGCATATGCCGACACGCCCCCAGTGCGTGACCTGGGCGCCCGCTGACGCGTTGGTCAAGAGAGATTGACCGAAACGGGCCGCGATCAAGAACGGTGTCTGCGGCCCGATCCGCTCTCCAGCACCGGTTCGAGAGGCTTCTCCATGGCCGACCACGCCACCCATGACGCCCAAGCACGGGCCAGCCTGCACCTCCTGGTGCGGGACATCGAGCGGGTTCGCCGGCAGGTGGACGCGCTGCGGACGCTCACGGCCCAGCTCGGAAACGTGTACCGTCCGCGCCGCTCAGGGCCCTCCACGGGCTTCGTCGTCTACGGCAGGGCCCCCGCCCCCACCGTCCGGCTCGCGCAGGAGCTGAGGGACAGCGTCGAGACGCTGGTCACCGCCGCGGTGGACTTCGACCGCTCCCTCGGCTTCTCCTGGGACGCCGTCGGCTCGGCGCTCGGCGTCACCAAGCAGGCCGTGCACCGCCGCTACGGCGCACGCCGCGCGCAGGCCGCCGAGGCCGCGGAGCCGCTGTCCGAGGGCACCACGACCCGCACCCTGGGACCGGTCCCCACCATCCCGGCGGCGCGCTCGGTTCCCCCGCAACCCGTGCGCGAAGATGCGCAGGCCGGCGCCACGGCCGTACCGGCGGGCCGCACCTCGGCCTTCCCCGGCCCCCGCAACGGCTGACCGCCGCCCGCCTCCGCCGGGACGCCGACCCCCGACGGCCGGGCGCGGCGCGGTACCCACCCCCGGCGGGGCGGCCCAGTGGCCGCCCCGCCGGGGTTTCGCACGTCCGGGCCCGACCGGTGCCCGCGCCCTCCCGCTCCGGGCCACCGGACCCGGTGCGTGCGCCGGGTCAGCCGATGTCCGGCGGGTCGATCCGGACCCGGACCGCCTCCCCCGCCGGAACCCCCCGCGCCAGCCGGGCGGCCTGCGCCTCCTTCAGCGCCCGGGCCAGCGCGGCCCCGCTCCCCGGCGGGACCCGCACCAGTGCCCGTTCCCCCGGGGAGGGCTCGCCGCGCCGCGCGGGCAGCGGTACGGGCCCCAGGACCTCCGCGTCCGCCGGCAGGTCCGCGGCTTCGAGGAAGGCCTCCAGCGCGTCCGCCCGGCCGGCCACCGCGGCCATCCGGGACACCGGCGGGAAGCCCAGCTGGGCCCGCTCGGCCAGTTCCCGCACGGCGTGCCCGACCGGGTCCCAGCGCACCAGGGCCTGCACGGGCCGCAGCGTCGGCTCGGCGACCACCACCACCTGCCCGTCGCCGCGGACCAGCGAGGCGGCGGCGATCCAGCGGCGCAGGGCGTCCTCCCCGGCCCGCAGGTCGGGCCTGCCGAGCATCGCCCAGCCGTCCAGCAGCAGCGCGGCCGCGTAACCGGCGCCCGCCGCGACCGGCTCGGCGCCCGGGGTGCACACCACCAGCGCGGGCCGGTCGGGCACCTCGTCCAGCACGTGGTCGCGCCCGGAGGTCCGTACGGGAACGGCGGGGAAGGCGCGGCCCAGCTCCTCGGCGGTCCGCCGCGCGCCCACCACCTGGGCCCGCAGCCGGAAGGAGCCGCACTCCTCGCAGTGCCAGGCGCTCTCGGCCCGCCCGCACCAGCCGCAGTGCAGCTCCCGCTCGTCGGGGGCCTCCAGCGGCCCGGCGCACACCGTGCAGCGGGCGGGCGTCCGGCAGCGCTCGCAGGCCAGCCGGGGCACGTACCCGCGCCGCGGCACCTGGACCAGTACGGGCCCGCTCTTCAGGCCCTCCCGTACGGTCTCCCAGGCCAGGCTGGGCAGCCGGGCGGCGCGGGCCGCCCCGTCCCGGGCCAGCAGCTCGTCGCCGACGGTCCGGATGCGGGGCGCGACGGCCCGTACGGTCTCGCGGTCCGCGACGAGCGGCCGGGCCCAGCCGGACTCCACCAGCTGGGCGGCCTCGACGGTACAGCTGGTGCTCCCGGCCAGGAAGCCGCAGCCGTCGCTGACCGCGCGGAGCTCCAGCACCTCCCGCACGTGCGGGAAGGGGGCGTGGTCGTCGCTGTGGCTGGAGTCGCCGTCGTCCCAGACCGCGACCAGCCCGAGGTCGCGCACGGGGGCGAACATCGCCGCCCGGGTGCCGACCACGGCGCGGACGGAACCCCGGCTCACCGCGAGCCACTGCCCGTAGCGCTTCTCGGGGCCGGACTCGGCGGTCAGCAGCGCGTGCCTCCCCTCGCCCAGCAGGGCGGTGAGGGCGGTGTCGACCCGGGCGGCGGTGCGCCCGTCGGGCACCACCGCGAGGGCACCGCGCCCGGAGGCGAGGGTGGCCGCCATGGCCCGGGCGAGCTCGTCGGCCCAGCCGGGACCGGGCAGCGCGGTCCACACCGCGCGCGGGGTGCCTCCGGTGGCCAGGGCCCGCAGGAAGGCGGGCCCGGCGCCGTAGCGGGTCCAGCCGCCGGGCTCGGGAGCGGGGGGCGGCGGCAGCGGTGCGGGCGAGGGCCTGGCCTCGGCCCGGGCGCTGCGCGGGGGCAGGGCCAGCTGGAGCACGTCGGCCAGGCTTCCGGCGTACCGGTCGGCGACGGCCCGGGCGAGGGCCAGCATGCCCGGGCCGAGGACCACCTCGGGCGAGACCACCTGGGCGAGGGCGGCCAGGGCCCCTTCGTAGTCGGACTCGGCACGCCGTTCCACGATGAAACCGTCGATGAGCCCGCCGCCCTCGCGGCGGCCGCCGTGCACCCGGTGTCCGCCCGCGCCGAAGCGGACCCGGACGCGCACACCGGGCTGGGCGGCCTCCGACAGCTCGGCGGGCACGGCGTAGTCGAAGAGCCGGTCGAGGTGGAGGACGCCCTTGTTCACGAGGACCCGGGCGACGGGCAGCTCCTCGGCCACGGCGGCCCCCCGCCAGGTGCGCGGCTTCGCCTTGGGCGCCTTGGCCTTCGCCTCGGCGACCATTTCCCGGATCAGGGCGAGCTGTTCCGGCTGGGACTCGTTCGCGCTGCTCACACAGGCATTTCTAGCAAACCCCACTGACATCGAACGGCCCCGGACCACGAGGGTCCGGGGCCGTTCGTCGGGCGGGCTGCGCCGCTTACAGGCCGGCGGCGGCGCGCAGGGCGTCGACGCGGTCGGTGCGCTCCCAGGTGAAGTCGGGGAGCTCGCGGCCGAAGTGGCCGTAGGCGGCCGTCTGGGCGTAGATCGGGCGCAGCAGATCGAGGTCGCGGATGATCGCGGCGGGGCGGAGGTCGAAGACCTCGGCGATGGCGTCCTCGATCTTCTGGACGTCGACCTTGGCGGTGCCGAAGGTCTCGACGAAGAGACCGACGGGCTCTGCCTTGCCGATGGCGTAGGCGACCTGGACCTCGCAGCGTGCGGCCAGACCGGCGGCG